>JBNKPU010000017.1:0-19431 GCA_050295515.1 Bacteroidales bacterium
ACTGTCCGGATTCGATATTATCTGCATTAAAATACCATGCATAATCAATTCCACCTTCTGTGTAGTTGTAAAAGATGATTTCATCATCTTCTACAAATACAATAGTATCATTAAAAGAGAAATTTACTTTTGGTTGAGGGATTACATCAACAATCTTGTAATCAGACACTTCTCCGCCATCTCCTTTAATGGTCAAACGAACCGTATACGACCCAGCTTCAGTAAATGTATATTCCGGACTTTTCTCCGTCGACGTTTCCCCGTCTATCCCAAATTCCCAAAAGTATTCATCTTCGTTGTTGTATTTGGTGTAGGCATCAAAAGCAACAAAAAATGGCTGACAGCCGGAAGTATCATTATAAACATCGATCTCAGGTTCAGGAGGTGAGATTATTATCTCGTAGGTAATACTGTCGCTGCATTCAGCACGATCTTTGTTCCAGCCAGTTAATTTAACAGGTATTTTAAATTCATTGTCTGCATCACCCCAGAACTGGTCGCCGTAATTGTAAGTTACAAGTTGTTCGTTGCGATTATCTGAGTTTCCATCGCCATAATCCCACTTGTAATCCCAAACATCCTGATATTGTGTTTCATTGCTAAAAGTAATTGGGGTTTGATCCATTGCCGTATTGTAGCCAACAGTTACCGGATCAGGAATAAAATTGACAGTTGGGGATGGATAAACTATAATTGGGACTTGTGCAGAGTCTACACAATTGTATATTGAATAGACCTTGAATTTAACAATGATGGTATCATTTGTTGGCAATGCATTATCAAAATCATAGCTTGGGCTTGTCAGGTTAGAAAATGCATCATCGTTAGAGAACCATAAAATCTGTTGGATATTGGTTTCGTCAGCAGTACTACTAAAATCAACATGCAGAGGGCTGCATCCTGCATTGGCAGTAACGGTAAAGCTTGTATCGACATTTGGATAAACAGTAAGCGTTTTTGTTTGATCGTCGGAACACCCGTTTATAGATGTGACACTAAGATAGATATCTTTTGTAATTACAGAATTGCTGGTGTTACTGAATATAAACTCAGGATCTTTTTCAATACTTGTTCCATCACCTCCTCCAAAATCCCAAAACCAGTTCAATGTGGCAGTGTCACCTTTTGAATCATTGATCATTTTTGCCTTAAATGGGGGGCAGTCGGCTGTAACCGGGAAAAAGAAATCAGCCTCTGGCCTTGCATTAATTATAATCTGATCGGTTGTTGTGTCATAACAATCGTATTGGGACCAAACGATAAGTTGAGGATTATAAATACTGTCTAATATCTTACTAAAATTGCTGTATTGATGTTCAGGACTATCTTCTCTTGAGCTTAACCCATCTCCAAATTCCCAAAGAAAAAAATCTGCATTTTTGCTGGTGTCCTTGAAAACTGTTGTATGCGGATAACAGATTTTTTGGGTGTCAATTGTAAATCCAGCTTTAATTTCAGGATAAATTAGTATACTGTCTTCCCAGAAATTTGAACATCCTTTGACATCATATCCAGTAAGGGTAATATGTTTGGTTATTGGGAAAGGATAATCTTGATTATCAAATAAACTATAGTAAAACTGGTCAGCACTATAATTAAGCAAAGAATCTTCCCCATTAAAGTCCCAATTAAAGGTAACTATTCCACCTTCAGATGAACTCCTATCGATATATATACTATCATAAGTACATAAAGCTTCTTTGTTAATGGTAAATTGAGGGTTGACCCTTGGATATACAACAACTTGTTTGGACATTGTGTCGCGACAACCATATTTACTGTTTCCATAAAGCCATAAGGATTGCACCAGACTGTCGGCAGTAAAGTTTTCAATTTTAAGGTCGCCAGGATCTGCCTTTGTTGAATATGGAAGGTCGTCTAAATACCATTCATAGAGTGTGCCACTGGGTGGGTAGGAATTGTTGGTAATAGATGTTTGAAAGGGATTACATGACACAGAATCGACTAAGTCAAAAATAGCATGAAGTCTTGGGTAAATATTTACCTGTATGCTATCAGAATCATCACAGATTCCCCAATGAGAAGGATCGCTGGTAGCAGACAATTTTATCCATACTGAAACAGGATCATAACTGGTATCGTTGTCGTACTCAGGCAAAACGGCTGGCACAAAATCAGTGCTAACACCTGCCGGACCAAGGTCCCATATAAACTCATGGGCGCCTGGCGAAGAATAGTTATTAAGGCGGACTGTAAAAGGAGCACAGCTATCGTTATTCGGGATACCAAAATTCGCATCTATAAACGCCAGAATTTCAACAGAATGTATTGATGTATCTGCACAATAGCTTCCATTGCTGGCAATTAAAGTGACATCTACAGTAGAGTCTATATTGGTATAATTTGTATAGTATTTAGCAAACTCCTTCTGAGAATCAGTTCCGGATAAACCATTGCCAAAATCCCAGGCAAAGCTCAGGTTACTGCCTGTTGAGTTATTCTGGAAGTGAACTGAATCTGGTGAACAAATAGTGGTGTCCAGAATAGTAAAATCTGAGATAACCTCAGGAAAAAGAGTAATATTACGTTGCAAGGTATCAGCACAACCTTCATTATTTGAAGCAATTAATGTGATTGTGTAAGTTGTGTCGTCATTTGGTAAGGAGTCAATAAATATTTTTTCAAATGCAGCTACACTTGTGTCAGATGTGGTTCCATCACCAAAATCCCAATCAAAATAATCAACCTGTATACTTGTATTGGAAATTTGGGCGGCTAGAGGAGAACAATTTGTCTCATATTCAAACCCAAAGTTGGCTTTTATAAAGGGATGTACTATTATGTTTGTATCTAATGTACTATTGCAGGTACTTCCTGAACTGGCATTGAGTGTTATAGTGTAGAGGGTATCCGCATTTGTACGGTTAAAATATTTTTTAAAAATTGTGGTAGAGGAGTCTTGCCAGGAAGTATTGTCACCAAAATTCCATTCATATTTTGGATCATAACCAACAGATAAATTGGTGATTTTAATGCTGTCCCCATCGCATATTGAATCCTTGTCGATATTAAAAACAGCTTCAATGGTTGGGTAAACAATTATTGTGTTTGTTGATGAAGTGTCTATACATCCTTCGTTATTAAAGCTAACCAGATAAACATTTAAGGTGTCTGGTCCATCTAGCCTGGTAGTATCTTCGTGGGTTTGGGAGATAGGGGCAATGGTTGTTGTGCCAATTACGCTGGAGTTATAAAAAAGGTCAAAATTCCATACAATGGAATCTGCACCTATAGATACTGTTGGATCAACATTAAAGGTTAATGGAGAACACCCATAGTTAGTATCAATACTAAAAAATGATTCTACACGGGGAAGCACAGTAATATCAACTGTATTGCTGTCAATGCACCCATAAGGAGTCTCTGCTATAAGCTCTACTTTGTATGTTTTATTGCTTGTCGAGTTGTTTGAAAAGGCATGTACCACATTTTCCTGGTTGCTGTACGACTCATCTCCAAATGACCATAAATAGATCAAAGTATCGTGGCCACTAACAGTATTGTTTGTGAAATTAATGCCTAATGGGGCACAACCACTTGTGGTGTCTGCTGTAAAAGATGCTTCTACACCCGGTTTAACAAATATAATTTTTTCCCGACTGTCGGAGCAATAATTGCCAGGTGAATATGAGGTTAAGGTAATGGAATAAGGTTCAATTGTATCGGAATTATTTGCAGGGAATACCCATGGAAAGGTATTGGGTAATGTATCCTGGTTGGCCAATTCTCCTGGAGGGGAGAATGTCCAGATCATCTTGTCTGTATTGGCTGTATTGCTTGTGTTGGAAATGACAATTGTATCCAGAGAACAAACGCTATAAGTATTTACAGAAAAATTCGAAGATGGTTGTTGGAAAGCTGCAATAGTAATGGTAACATTTGTGTCTGGGTGGCATGGGCCTGAAATTTTAACATTAAACACATATACACCACTGCTGTCTGGACTAAAGATTGGAGCAGCAATAGAATCATCGGAAAGCATATTGATATGAAGAGGGTCAGAAGTAGAAGTCCATACATATTGGTTTCCACCACTTGCTACAAAGCGGACATCATCAAGAGAGCAAAAAATAGTATCAGGACTAGCAGAAAATCCTCCAATGCCAGCTGATGGAGCTACATCTGTATAATTTGTGAAATACCCATATTTTGCACCTGTTGCAGGTCCTCCGTTTATAACGCCAAAATGAAATTTTGAGAGGGTATTATAAATTTTCACTTGTTTGCCATGAGATATTATTCCTGATATAAATCCTCGAGTTTCAGTATTAAATGGCAGGTATACATAAGATTCATCATAGCTGTACTCAAAATATCCAAACGGTATTTTTGTTGTATCAAATCCTATAATGGCATTTCCTTCAACAATGTAAAAGTTATCGGCAGTTTTATTTTTATTGGGCCCTGAAGTTATATTGTGCCCTATTAGTCTAATTGCGATGGCATCTTCTACATTAAAAGATCTGGTATATTCCACCTCGTATGATCCAACACAGGACTCAAACGATGGCAGTACAGCAGCTCCAATTTTCTTGTCGGAACTTACCATATGAGTTACCAGGATTGGTTGTGTTGAGGATAAAACAGCTCCTTCAGTGGCTATTGACAATGAATACCTGTAAACCTCATTTTTATTGATTGTTGTTTCAAGAACTCCATCAATCAATATGTTTGTTCCATCTTGGGTCCCAGTTATAATAAAAGCATCCAGGGTATCACCCGAAGTTCCTCTTTGCAGGAAATATTCTGTACCTAGATTTGCTTTAGGAATGAGTTGGTCTGCAAAAAGGTCATAATATCCAGGGACTTTATAAACTCCATCATCATATATGGTAATGGCAATATTATTGTCGGACGAAACATCTATACCATTGAGGTGGTCCGGCCCCAAAGAAAGTGCATCAAGTAATTTAAAGGCATACGATTGTCCTCTGTTTAAGGTTATATCAATAAATGGAGGAGCAGGAAAATAACCACTAATGCTATTGCCATTAGGGAAAACTCTCACATGGGTGCTGTCCTCAGTTGCCACAATAACAAATCCATTTCTGGGCATTGTAAACGAACCTAAGCCTGGTCGATAATTGTCGAACCAATTTTGTGTCGAAACTGTAAAATCTGTTCCTAGTGCGCTTTCACCTTTAAGTGGAATTATTTCCCTGTTTTGTGGAGAAACATCCAGTTCATAATTAACATCAATCTCACCGGGGTGTGATGTAATTAAAAACCCTTCTTTCTGAATAATTCCATCTGGTTGGGTTTCCCAATAGCTCGAGAGGGTAAAATAATTGCTTAAATCAATCCGCTTATTCTCCATGTCGACTAGATGGAAAGTAATAGGCGAAAATGTGGAGTCTGCTGGTAAAGAGATTGTGACATCTGTTTCGTAAAGAGCTGTAATGCTCAAAAATACAGGAGTTTCTCCCAAAGAAGTGGATATATCAGGGATTCCAAACCAGAACTCTCTTCCGGTTTGTCCGAATAAGACAGAGAAATTAAGTGAAATGAATAGTATGACAATTCTAACAAAAAACTTCATTCAAGCAGTTATTAGTTTTATATATACGATAGTGGTTTTTAAAAGTTGCCAAAATACTAATACTTATTAGATTATAAAAATTAAGATACAATGAACATTTTTGTAAAACAATTGTGTTTAAACTAAATAGTTGAGAACACGATAGATAAAATGCCTTGCTATTTATTTTATAAAAACTCCAGGGTAATATAACTTGAATTAAGGTCAAAATATAAATTGTGTTTTTTATTCGGATACTGATTAATTTTAAAGCTTCTAGCAAAAGAAATTTTCGAATTTGTATAACCAATCAAAATAATGTACGTAAACTAAAATCAGCTAAACTAATTATAGAATGAACATTACTGGTTTACATCGGATTGCATTCATGTTGGTGTTGTCCCTATATATTGGTGCAGTTAATGCACAATCAGATACATTATATTATATCTATTCAGAATTTGAGGATGGTGATGGAAGTCAGGAAGCCTGGAGTCCTCAGCCAAATATCCCTCCTAATGTTTGGGAGTTTCAGGTAGGTGGTTATATAGATAATCCACCTCTTTTTGCCGCAAGTGGAACAAAAAATGCAACATATGGCTATTCTACTGCTTCGGAAATTTTGTCAAACACACTGGTTTCCCCTAAAATTGATCTCTCAATTGCCAAAAAACCACAACTTGCTTTCCAACATGCTCAATATTTTTCCTTTAACCAAGATGAACTTTATTTGCTGTTTAAGGCTGGCAATGGTGCAAGTTGGGACACTATTGACCGTTGGTTAAGTTCAATTGATGAATGGCAAAATGAGGTTTTCAATATAGATCAGATTGATGCCAAGTATTTATGCAAAGATTTTCAATTGGCATTCCTGGGCTTTACCAAGCCATTGGGTAATGGGGTCGCAGTTGATAGTGTTGTAATAGAAGAGAAGGACACACTTTTTAAATTTGTAAATAGTTATAGTTACTCGGCCGTTGAGCAAAGTTTAATTGCATCCTCAGAAATACAGGTGCCATTGATCCGGGTGAGGATAGAGATTCTTGGTAATGAAGGACCAAGTGATTTGGAAAATATTTCATTTGTGTTAAATGAAGGGGAAGCTTCCTATTTTAAAACAAATGGTTTTAGGTTATACCATACTGCTAAAAATGTATTCAGCAATACTGTTGCTGATACATCGACCCAAATTGGCACATCAGTATCTGTATCGTCAGGGACTATTAGTTTTACAGGACTTGGACAAAAATTGAAGCTTGGTGAAAATTACATATGGTTGACTGCCGATATCGCAGATGCTGTAAATCATAACAGCGCTTTTACAATTGGTGTTGCGGCTAATTCACTTCAAGTTAATGATACTCTATTGCCAGCAGCAGCAATCGATAGTGTTAAAGGCGGTTATATTGAGGAATCTGTCTTTTACGATAATTTTTCCACCTTTAAAGGATGGGACACTTCATCTGCCGGTGGCGATTTTCAAATAGGTGTACCATTAGGGCTTTCATCGGGAGCAACCCGAGACCCTGAATATGCCTATTCAGGAACTAATGTTTTAGGTACAGATTTAGATGACAATGGTCTTTATCTAAATGGGATTACCCCAAGCACTTCTTATTATGCAACAACACCAGAGTTAGATCTGACTTATTATGACCGTATTAAAATATCCTTTAGGTCATGGACTGATTTCTTTTATGATGATTCATCAACAATATGCATATCAAATGATGGTGGGGCAACCTGGAATATTATTTGGTACAGCGTAGATGACAACCAATCATTTATTCCAAATTGGGAAGAAGAATATTTTGATGCAACTGCTGATAAATATATGTCGCGACAAAGCAGTGTCATGCTTAGGTTTGGTGTTGATCAGACTTTGTCTAGTCCCAGGGCTGGATTTAATATCGACCAATTTAAAATTACAGGTAATCACCTTGAAACAGATGTCGGGATAACTGAGATTGTTTCGCCCTATGATGATTGTATAGGTTTTGGAAATGATACTGTACGAATTGTCCTCCGTAATTATGCTGAAGGACCTTCACCTTCGGAAATACCGGTTTTTTATGCACTATGGGGTATGGACAGCATAGTTGTCCGGGATACAGTAAAAGTATCTATACCACAGGATGATTCATTGATATTTACTTTCTCGGAGTTAGCAAATTTCCCCAGGGGAGATGTATATGATCAATTTATTTGTGGCATTGAGCTACCTAGTGATGAGGATAATAGAAATGACAAACTTGAAAAAACGCTATACATACAGGATAGTTATGCGCCTCCTGTCCTAACCGACTTTGAATATAAGGGTGGTGTATGGATTCCTTCTAAAGAAAATTCTTGGATGTGTGTAGTTTCTGATGGTAGTATACCAGTATTACCTGAATCACCTCATGCATGGATTTTATCAAACTTTGGCGAATATCCTGTATACGATTTATCCTATATTACAAGCGGATGTTATGACCTTACAAATGCAAACAGGAATATTGTAGAACTGAAATACTGGATTCAATCCGACTTAGGAGCTGATGGCTTAGCTTTTGAATATAGTGTTGATGATGGTGAAACCTGGCAGCTAATAGACACTAGTATATATGGCAGAAACTGGGGCTGGTATACTAATCCAGCAACTGCTTTAGGGCATATTGGATGGTCAGGAGAATCAGGGGGATGGATTACTGCAAAAGAAATACTTCCCGCTGCCCTTGCCTCAGAACCTAAAGTGAAATTCAGGGCTAAATGGGCATCCGATGCTTCTGGGGCCGCCCGTGGTCCTGCATTCAATGATTTTCAAGTGTATCCTGCTCCCCCAGATGTGGGCGTGTCTTCTATTGCAACACCTATCAATGCATGTGAACTGCAGAACGATGCAACAACTACTTTTTATGTGAAGAATTATGGCTTTAATACATTGCCTGCCGGAGATACCGTTATTGTTGGTGTTGACTTTGAATCTGAACAGCCTGTTTATGATACTATACAATTGGCTTCAGATCTTCAACCTGGCGATTCTGTATTATTGACGGTAAACACCGACCTGGTTCTTGATGTAGCCGGATCATATAACATTACTGCTTATACATTAATCGAAGATGACCCATTTTTATATGGGACCAATAACGATACTGCCATCAAAACTATAACCATCTTTGCCAATCCATTGGTTATTCTTGAAGATACTATAGGATCCAGGGATCCGGATACTGTAAATATTGTGCCACAATACCCCGACTGGGAACCAGGATACACTTACCTTTGGACTCCAGGGGCGGTAACAGATAGTATATATGACGTTTCTGCAAATGGGTTTGGCCCCTTAGTTTACCGCCTTGAAGTAACTGAACCTACCCAAGGGTGTGTAACCTATGATAGTATCAATGTTTTATTACTATATTTTGATGCAGGATCTGATAGTGTTGTTTATCCACAAACTACTTGTGAATTGGGATCGGAGGAGTATGTTACCATACGGATTAAAAACACAGGAACTGATAGCATACTTGTCGGGGACAAAATCCAGGCACACTATCGTGTAAATGGTGGAACAATATTTAAAGATACCATCACAATAACAGAAGCTTTATATGCAGGAAGAACTTTTAATCATACCTTCCTGAACGATCCGTTTGACTTCTCTGCTTATAATACCTATAATATTGAAGCATGGGCGCATTTTGGCAGTGGGGATACAGCCAAATACAACGATAGTACCTATGCTGTAGTGGAAACATATGGTTATACTCCTCTTGACCTTGGACCAGATTTAATTGTTCAGGATACTGTTTATACATTAAATGCTGGTAGTGGATTTGTTACATACTTATGGAGTAATGGAGATACAACCCAAACCACTAAAATTAATGAGTCGGGTACGTATTGGGTATATGCATCTGATCCAAATGGTTGTCCTGGAATTGACACAGTCGATATCTGGCTCAAGATTCGGGACATCAGTGCAACTGCCCTAATTTCACCACTAACTTCTTGCGAACGTGATGAGGAAAGCTTTATCCAGTTTATGGTTTCAAACAAGGGGACAGACACTATTAAAACAACGGAAAGCATAACCTTTAGCTACGCTCTAAATGGAGGATCTAAAGTTGAAGAAACAGCTTCACCATCTACGGATATTCTTCCTGGAGCAGATTATGTGTTTGCATTTAACAAGGTTGAAAATCTTGCTTCCTATGGTGACTATGAATTCCACCTGACTGCAACTAGTGCAGGCGACAATAATACACTCAACGACACGATTACCCGGTCTGTAAGCACGAATCCAAATCCAAGTTTTGACCTTGGAGAAGATCGTGTGGTTACAAATGTTCAAGAAGTGTTAAATGCAGGTTCCGGACCAGGCCATACCTATTCATGGATGGATGGTGAAGATAACGATTCGGTTTATCTGGCAGCATTTTCCGGGCAATACTATTGTGAAGTAGTAAATGTTAATACAGGGTGCTCAAAAAAGGATACAGTAAATTTAACATTCGATTTTGCCGATTATAGGATAGAAAATGTCACCCTATATTCTTCTCCTTGTCAAGGACAGCCTCAGCAAGGATTTGAGGTGGAGGTTTGGTATGACCAGGGAAGTAATTCGAGATTGGAGACCTCACTGTCTATTGCTGTTCAAATAGGTGATGAAGATCCAATTATTGAGAATGTTACAATAAACAACTTATGGATTCCAGGGACAAAAGAAACTGTTAAACTTTCAAACGGAATTGTTTATAAAAACCAGGGATCTACCAACGTAAATGTTTATTTGAACGGTATTAATGATCTTAATCCCGACAACAATAGTTATGAGACCACTGTTAATGTACAGTCAGAACCAAACGTAAATTTTGGTGAAGACACCTTGCTGGTTGGCTTCCCCCATCTACTTGATCCGGGAGATAACTTTACTAGTTATCAGTGGCAGGACAACTCGACAAACAGTACCTTTACAGCAACACTTCCTGGTATATATAGTGTAACTGTTTCAGATGCGAATGGATGTACATCTACAACATCAATTTTATTAGTCCTCACCTCAATTTTCGAAGTCTCGGAGCAGAATATGGATGTTGATCTGTTTCCTAACCCAGTTTCTGACAAACTGAATATTGAAGCGAATATTGAAACTCCCGAGCCTGTCAATTTTGAAATCATTGATGTTACAAACCGGGTAGTTTATAGTGATACACATCAGGGATTAGGTCAACTAAAAAAAGAAATAGATGTTTCAGGGTTTAATCCAGGAGTCTATGTAATCAGAATTGGAAATTCTGAAATGTATTACATAAATAAGTTCGTGGTAAAATAAAGATGTAAGTCCTTTTTAATCGGATATATACAGCCCTCCTGATTTCAGGAGGGCTGTTTTTATTTATCGGCAGGTATGGTAACCTGCTGTCAAGATTAAACCCGGAATATGCATTAGAAAATCTACTATATATTGATATTGCTTCAATATAAGTCGTTTCACTTACTTGTTTCTAGATGCTATGATTCATCTCGCCAAGTCCTTCTATTTTTGCATTTTCAACCTTCATAACGAAGTTCTAATATATAATCCGGGTTAATCGCTTCTTAATAAGTTAGGTGTTCCAATTTGGCAAAGTTGGATTATAGCCCTTTCGGGCACAGGTGGTGGCGTAAATCAGGATGTCCACAAGTTCATCAAGCTATAAACTTAAAATGGTGCGAGGATTTAGCTTTGTTTAATTTGTCGATTAAATAGCCTCTGTTACAAAATTAATTTGAAACCGCCGTTTGCGGGAGTGCCTACATTGCTGTGAGAGGGTGAGGGGCAATCCCCCTACCTACGCGATTTGATTTTTGTCAGTATCTGATAATTGTCCTGTTTTTCGCTTCAACAAACAATTACCTTGCCTATATGCAACCATAAATAGGTTACACACTAGTTTGATTGAATATGTTGAATCGATTTATAGCACAGGTAGTATCTGTAATGCCTCAAAGATTAATATGGATTTTTTCGAAAAGGTACATTGCAGGAAAATTTTTAAATGATGCCATACAGGTTTCGAAACAGTTAAATAAAAAGAATATTAGTGTTACTATTGATGTTCTAGGAGAATATATTAAAGACCTGGAAGAAGCAAAACAAAACACACTGGCTTTTCTTGAAACATTGGAAGCAATAAGTGCCAATGATATACAAGGCACAATATCTATAAAGCCCACCATGTTTGGGCTCTTAATTGACAAGGATTTTTGTGTCGGGCAGATTGTTAAAATAATTGAAAAGGCAAAATCATTGGATATCGCAGTATGTATTGATATGGAAGATTCGAGCTGTACAGATACAGAATTATCTATATTTAAGTATCTATACCAGCAATATCCCCAAAATGTTTCTTTTGTAATGCAAGCCTATTTATACCGTACACCAGATGATTTAAAAGAACTTAATAAAGTAAACAGCAAAGATCATCCGATAGATATAAGACTATGCAAAGGAATTTATAATGAGAAAGAAGATGTTGCTTTTCAAAAGAAGGAAGAAGTCAACAACAATTATATTGGTTGTTTGAAATATATGGTGGAAAATAACTTTTATTGTTCAATAGCAACTCACGATAAAGAATTGGTTTCAGGAGCTGAAAAGATAATTAAAGAAAACAGTCTGTCAAAAGACAGGTATGAATTTCAGATGCTTTATGGAGTGAGCCCTGAATTGCGTAAAACCTTAAATCAAAAAAACCACCCACTAAGGGTATATGTTCCGTATGGAGAGCAATGGTTTGGATATTCAACCAGAAGATTAAAAGAAAACCCTAAAATGGTTTCCCACATCATTAAATCGTTGTTTATCAGAAACTAAATCCAATATTGTTCTTTGTTATACTGTAAGTGATATTCTATGGTCCTCAGGTTTATATTCCTGCAAAATCTCATAAGCTGCCTTTAATAGAACATGCTTTGGAGCACGGTACCCATTTATGCATTTAACCCGGGCTTTTAAAACTCCATTATTGATTTCAAGAATTTCGATCCTCGCAGCAAGTTCAGCTGGCAACAAGATTGTCTTCGGAACTTTATAACCTTTTGGATTGCTTGTTCCATTTAAAATACGAGTAGATGTTTTCATTCTGTAAAAAGTAATAGATAAATATTTAAAAACTTTTTACATCAAGATTTAAATGTGCTAAGTAAGGAGTTGTCCGAACTTTTTTGGTCAGAAGACCCACATCGATTAACCACCGTGGCGTTCGCACTCGGTTGGTATCCTTTTCCTATACGTTGGAATCAGGATTCTTGATGAACTACAAAGATAGATAAATATTTTTGGATGTCGCAGGATTTAAAATGAATAAAGTTTAATGATAAATATAGAGAATTGTTGTATTTCTTATTCTAATTGTTTTTAACGTCTCTTTTAAAACCAAAAGACGCAAGATTTTGCGTCTATTCCATAATATACCAAGGAACCAGTTAACATATTACATACGCGGCTTCATACCTGGTTTGGTTTTTCTTAATTGCTGAATGAGGTATTCCCTGAATTTTACTTCAACAATATAAATCTGGAGAACTTTCTCATCAGGCAGTACCTGTTTAAACTTTTTGTTGTATTCATCTAGCAGCATCGATTTTTCTTTGTCGATTTCGATAAACCGGTTTAATGCTTCTTCGATTTCATCTGCTGACATGTTTTCTTTATTGTCATTAAAATATTGGACAATAACTTGCTTTTCCTTTGAAAGTTTGTTTCTTCTGCTCTGGTAATCATTATAGATAGGCCAAAATTTATCAGCTTCACTTTTGGACAGTTCAAGTTTCTCGTTAAAAAATTTAATTTTAGCCTGATATACCCTGTTAGTGCCTGGACCATCCTGCCCAGAGGCTCTAAGGGCTAATATAATGAAAGCTAAGAGTATGCATTGTTTCATAGGTATAATGTTTAATGTTACCGGGTTCAATTGTTAATAATCAGAAATCAATGTTCCGAAATCTTCACCTTCGTCAGTAAGGTATTCTATTATCTCATCCTCTGTAAGATTATAATCAGTAATCAGTTCAACCTCCTCATTTGTATTTAAGGCAGTAATAAGTTCACTTTCATCAATTTCAAATATATCACTTTCCAACGAAGTGATTATTTCATTTTCAGACAAGTAGACATAATCTTTTTTCGGGGTTAAAATAGAGAAAGCAGCATATGCCAGAACAAACAACGCAGCAAAGGAAGCTGCAAGAGCAAGTTGAGGCCTTAATTGCTTATAGAGGCTTACCTTCTCTTTGGATTTTTCAGTGGAAATCCTTTGCCTGATTTTATTGGGAAATTCTTCAAAGTAACCTTCGGGCACACCAAAATGTTTGTTGTCCTTGAGCTCTTCAAATTGTTTTAAAATGTCGTTATTGTCTTCCACAATTCCTGTTTTACTGTTTGACTTGTAAAATTATAAAAGGTTTAACCTTCACTAAGGTATTTTTCAATCTTTTTTACTGCATGGTGGTACGAAGCTTTTAGAGCTCCCACCGATGTTTCCAATATATCAGCCATATCGTCATACTTCATCTCTTCAAAATACTTCATGTTGAACACAAGCCTCTGTTTATCCGGCAATTCCAACAATATTTTCTGCAATTTCTTTTGGGCTTCGTTAGCATTAAAATAAGCATCGCTTTCCAATGTTTCACTTAGGTCATAATCACTGCTTACCAAAGGAATTATTGACCGGCGCTGTTTCTTTTTTAAAAAACTAAGTGCCTCATTGGTTGCAATCCGGTAAAGCCAGGTAAATAATTGTGAATCGCCCCGAAAATTTTTTAAATTGTTCCAAATCTTTATAAAAGCATTTTGCAGTACATCATCGGTATCGTCATGGCTGATTACAATCTTTCGAATATGCCAATATAACCTCTCCTGGTATTGCCCTACAATAGTATCAAAGGCTTGTTCAGCCTTGTTGTTTTTAATGAGAGACAATATCGTCGTTTCGCTATTTTCAGAGTGAGATACAGGCATATGGTTTACCAAAATTCAACGATTAGACTAAGTTAATCCTTTAAGGTTTAATGCACATTTTACTTTTTAAACTTTTTTTAATGTTCAAATGTCTTAAATGTGTGCCGTTAGTAATCAATTAGTGTGACATATGTTATTTACTGGATTGTATTAACTAACAAAAAGTTATATTTAACGTATACTTGAGGAGATATTATACAACCTAAATTTAGAGGAGATTGACATTGAAAAATATTACACCCATATTTTTAATTATCCTTGGGCTTTATGTTCCAATTTTTGAGGCAAACAGTCAGATTGATTTTAGCTCAGCGAGCAATTATAAATATTTAAAAGGAATTGATGCATCAGCTTTGCCATCAAATTGGACAGGGAGTGGTTTTAATGATTCTTATTGGCTTACCGGCATGTCTCCTTTTTGGTATGGCGACGGCGTTGGTGGCACCCAGTTATCAGATATGCAAAATTCCTATTCAACCGTATATTTTAGATCAAAATTTACTGCAAGTAGAGTTGATGCCATACAGGATGTGACTTTCAATGTTGATTATGATGATGGATTTGTCCTTTGGGTTAACGGTCAAGAGGTTTTGAGCAGGAATGCCCCAGCAAATAGACAATATAATTCGTTTGCGCCAGAAAACCATGAATCTGGCATAGCTGAAGCCATAAGGTTGGATGCTTCTTCGCTAGGTTTAGTCGAAGGTGAAAACACCCTTGCAGTTCAAGGATTTAATATTTCATTGGGGAGCTCCGATTTTCATTTTGAGGTCCAAATATCTGCTGACACATCATCAATTGATCTTGTCGATTCTGTTGGAGTGAGCTTTAGTCACGATGCAGGCTTTTATGACTCTCCTTTTACACTTACTTTGGAGTCGCCAGATACTTCAGCAACCTTAATTTACACCTTGGATGGAAGTTCTCCACAGACTTCTTCAAGTGCAATAGCCGCTGGTACACAGACAGCTATTTTAGTGGATCCCAATGATTTGTCCAATCGTGGAGCAACTCCGGCATTTATTGTCAGGGCATCGATTGTTAAAGAGGGCTATGGGCCATCAAAGCCTACAACAAGAACCTATATCTTTTTAAATGAGGTTGCAGGGCAAACTTATCCCGGAGCACCTTGGCCAAACTATAATGTAAATGGACAGGTACTGGATTACAACATGGACTCCAGGGTTGTGACCGATACAAGATATGCCGGTTCTATGGATGAATCGCTTAAGCAAATACCAAGCATATGTATTAATACTGATATAGAAAACCTTTTTGGCGCGTCGCAAGGTATATATGTAAATGCCTGGGGACATGGAGCAGAATGGGAACGCGAATGCTCTGTTGAATTGATCAACCCAGATGGGACAGAAGGTTTCAGCATAAATGCCGGTTTAAGGATGAGGGGAGGATGGAGCCGCCATAATAATTATCCAAAACATGCTTTTCGCTTGTTTTTCAGGGAGGAGTATGGAGCTTCAAAACTTCGTTTTCCTTTGTTTGGCGACGAAGGAGCATCAGAATTTGACAAGGTTGATTTGAGGTGCGAGCAGAATTACAGTTGGGCCAATGGCGATCAGGGTGCAAATACCATGGTCCGCGAAGTTTTTTCACGAGATACCCAGAGGGATATGGGGCAACCCTATACCCGCAGCAGATATTACCACCTTTATTTGAATGGTATGTATTGGGGGCTTTTTCAGTCACAGGAAAGGTCTGAAGCCCGATATGCATCCGATTATTTTGGGGGAAGCAGTCAGGATTATGACGTAATTAAAGTTAGTGTTGAGAACTGGGAGTATAATGTTGAGGCAACAGATGGAGAACTTTCGACCTGGGGGAAAATTTATAACCTTACAAAAACTGGTTTTGAGTCAAATGAGAACTATTTCTTTCTGCAAGGTAAGAATGCCCAAGGTTTTCCTCAACCGGGAGGTGAAGTACTGGTTGATATTGACAACCTGATAGATTATATGATCACAATTTTTTATACAGGTAATTTTGATGCCCCTACATCATCATATGGCAACAACACAGGGGCCAATAACTTCTATGCCATTTTTAATAGAGATGACAATTCAAGTGGATTTATTTTTCTGAATCATGATGCAGAACATTCCCTGCATTACGAAAGACATGATCCAGGAGTCGGATTGGAGGAAGATAGGGTGAACATAGGCACCCGAACAGATGATATGCGAATGAATGTAAGCAACTTCCAGAAATTCCATCCCCAGTGGCTGCATGAAAAGCTTACAGCTAATGCTGAGTATAGACAAAGGTTTGCAGACAGGGTGGCTATGCATATGACCGGAAATGGAGCCTTGACAGAGGCAAATTCAGAAGCCAGGTTCCGCAGAAGGGCAGAAGAGATAGACATGGCAGTTATTGCTGAATCTGCACGTTGGGGCGGAAGAAGTGGGGCAGCAATTACCAAGGATGATCATTGGTTGCCAGAAATTGAAAACATATATGCTAAATTTTTTCCTCAACGATCAAACATTGTTTTAGGGCAATTACAGCAAGGAGGGTTATGGACATCGTTGCACAGGCCAAATGTAACCGAAGGTGGAAAACCTCTTTTTGAAGGCACGTATACTGTTAATGGAACCAGGTCAATAACTATAAAAAACCCGAATGCCGATGGGGTGGTGTATTACACAATCGACGGCAGAGACCCAAGAAATGTAGGTGGATCTATTAACAATAATGCGAAACAAGCCGATGGGGATCTTACCATGGATATTGGAACTTCGCAAGTGTTGAAAGCCCGGGTTTATAAGAATGGACAATGGAGCCCCATGCTTCAACTATCTTTCATTTCTGATGTGGATGATTTTTCAAAATTAAAGGTAACGGAACTTTATTATCACCCCGAAGATGTTATCGTGGGGACAGATACTACTTCTGGAAAATCTTATGAATTCATAGAGTTTAAGAATATTGGTAAATATGCAGTTAACCTTTCTGGCTTAGTTTTGGACTCTGCTGTTTATTACGAATTTCCGGATGGGTACATCTTACCACCAAACAATTTCTTTGTAATTGCCACAAAGCCCAAATACTTTTTCGAAAGATATGGCCGCTTGCCATCGGGGAATTGCAAAAATTTCTTTTCAAATTCATCGGAGTTCGTACTGTTAAACGATCCTAAAGGGAACGAAATTCTATCTTTCACTTACTTCGATACGTATCCTTGGCCCGAGAGTGCTGATGGTGATGGATATTCACTTTCGGCTTTGGAAAAATCTCCTACAGGCGATCCCAATGAATTTCAATACTGGATGCCATCTTCCATTTTGAATGGCTCACCCTTCTCTGATGATTATGCCTATGTCGGTGTTGATCCAATTTTTACAGAAATACCTGAAGGCAACTACATTTTGTATCCAAATCCGACCCGGGATGTGGTTTATATTCAAACGGATTTTGATGAAAAGGAAGCTCCAGATATTACAATCGCGAATCTAAACGGAGAGGTAATTGTGAGTCTTGATAGGTACAATTCTGGACTGATTGATTTCAATGATTATAATCTGCAACCCGGCATGTACCTGGTTACCATAAGAACTGAGCAAGCAATTCAAACAGATAAGATCCTGTTTATACCTTAGTATTAGGTGTAAATGCATACAAGAAGCTTTTTTTACTGTATTGTTGTTTCTAGCCTATAATGGATGTCCAATAGTAAAGTCCGTATCCAATACGGTATGTTATTCTGGGAAATATAGTAGTTTCGGACCCTTATCTTTATACATTATAAATAAGGATAAGTCGAAACATGTTGGCAAAGAGGGGCGTATAATTTTTCATTTTAATTTTAAATCTAAACAAAATGAAAAGAACCAGCTTATTATTTGCCCTATCATTTACACTTACATTTGCACTTTTTGGTGGACATCGGTCAGCATCTGATTATATTAAAGGAGAAATCGACCTGATGGATGGAAAAACGATTGCGGGATATATTGAATATTATGAAGATAGTCCTGGAATTTTACAAAAAGGTATAGACTATCTCACACCTGAAGTGTACCAGCTGTTAGAAAAAGGAGAAAAAATAAAGGGTAAACAAATAAACTCACTTAAACCTAAAGAAGTTAAAGAAATCAGGCTTTCAAACGACAAAAAGTTTATTGCGGTAAAATATGCTGATTTAACGGCTGTTGGAGCAGCCTCAATACCGCAGGTATGTATTTTTGAGGTGGTTGTAGAAGGAAAAATAAATTTATACAAAAAGTTTCCAGAGGTTGGAGGATTGCAGGTTGTATCCGGTGAGGAAGCCGCAGCAATCATGGATCCTGTAGAAATGACCAAAGAACAAAAGATAGAAAAGGCCCAATCGGTTTATGAGATACTTATTTTCAAAGACAGTAAAATGCCTAAAAGTATTTCCAATATTAAACTCACCGATTTTATATCGGATAATGAGGCTGTACTTGATGAATTTAACAACAATAGTGAATATTCTGGCATAAGAGCCATGTTATCATCCAAAATAAAACCTGGGAACTTTAACAGTAATCACCCCAAATATGCAGCAGAACTGATTCAACTTATACAAATGTATAATGAGTAAATTTTTCAGGTTCGAATGAACAGAATTAAAGTAAGATATATTGGATAAATGCCTGACAAATCAGGCTACAAAATCTATAAAGCACATACTATACTCAGATTCATGTCTGTTTATAGTGTGTGTTTTTTGTACTGGGCTGCTACTTCGATAACAGTATAAGTCAATTTTGAGCCCTTAAATCTAGTAACCTGAGTTCGATATAAAATTAATGGCTCAAATCGCTTATAAATATTGAGTTTCAAGGAATGTTTGCGAAAGCATAGCGGGCTATGGTAAGCAAATATGACGCAGAAAATCGGTATTTATAAGTGAAATTCATAG
>JBNKPU010000018.1:0-15747 GCA_050295515.1 Bacteroidales bacterium
ATGCCGATGAAAGATTAATCCAAAGTGTGTTGGAAAACCTCATCGGTAATGCATGGAAGTATACATCAAAGCGCCCATCAGCACGCATTGAGTTTGGTATGCAGCAACAAAATGGGAAACCAGTGTTTTTTGTCCGCGACAATGGGGCAGGCTTTAATATGAAATATGCACAAAAATTATTTAGTCCTTTTCAACGTCTGCACAGTTTAAAAGAATTTTCGGGGACAGGGATCGGACTGGCCACCGTTCAGCGTATTATTCACCGGCATGGAGGTGAAGTATGGGCTGAGGGAGAAGTAGAGAAAGGAGCAACGTTTTATTTTACGATAGCATTATGAACCTGGCATGTTTTCCAGAAAATACAACGAATCATAAGCGTTCTGATGAACGTAGCGAACTAAACTTGCATGAACGAAATCACCATGCGAGTTGCATCCAACCTTTAAAAATCAATTTTGTGCGGATGAAAACGTATGTTTTTTTGAAAACAATTGTAGTTTCAGTTATAATTATGCTAGCACATAATTTGGCACCATTGTACGTGCAGGCTCAGACGGCTTCTGGCACGGTGACTCTATCGGTAATCGAAGGCAAAGATATCCGGTTCACTGCTTTTACCGGTGAAGAGGGCTTGTTCTCCAGTAATGTGTTTGGCATGGCGCAAGATGATCAGGGCTTTTTGTGGTTCTCCACCACTGATGGGCTGAGCCGCTACGATGGCTATTCCTTCCGTGTATACCGCTTTGAAAACGGGAACCCCAATAGTCTGAGCAACAACTCAATGTCAGCTATTCTCCTGGGGCAGGGTGGCATCTTGTGGCTGGCCACTACCGGTGGCGGGGTCGACAGGTTTGACCCGGCGACGGAAATCTTTACCCACTACCGACATGACCCTGCCAATCCCAACAGTCTGAGCGGAAACAGTATCCCCAAATATGGTCTTTGTTTGGACCGGCAGGGCGCGTTGTGGATCGGTACAATTGATAACGGGCTGGATCGTCTCGATCCCGTGTCGGGGAGCTTTACACATTACCGCCAAGATACCCTGAATGACAACAGCCTGAGTAGCAATAATATTGAGTGTGTTTATCAGGATTCGGAAGGGATGCTGTGGATTGGTACATCGAATGCGGGATTGAACAGGCTCGATCCTGTCTCAGGACAGATTACCCGGTACCTGCCGAACACGGACGATCCTTATGCACTGCCAGATGTATATGTTCATGGAATCTACGAAGACCGAACCGGGACGTTGTGGGTGGGAACTCAGAAGGGGGTTGCATCACTGGACCGACAGACCGGAAAGTTTACCCACTACATTATTGCACCAATCCATCCGGATGCTACAATTCTTAATTCAATTTCTCGGTTCTTCGAAGATAAAGCAGGTAACCTGTGGCTGGGCACCAATGGCGCCGGAGCCCTGAAGTTCGACCGGCAGAGGCAACAGGTTGTTCAGTATAAAAATGACCCCAACGATCCTCACAGCCTACGGAACAACTTTGTCAGCTCTTTCCTCGAGGAACCCTCGGGGACGATATGGTTGGGAACCTTAGGTGGCGGGGCAAATGTGTTTTCCACCTGTCCTCCTAAGTTTGTCCACTATAAACACGAGGCCGACAACACCAATAGCTTAGCAGACAATTTTATACTATCCATCTTCGAAGACCATGCTGGTATTGTGTGGATCGGCAATGACCGCACCCTCAACCGCTGGGATCGTAGGTCTAACACTTGGAAGTTCTATCGCAATGACCCAGCCAATCCTGCCAGTATCTCAGACGGTTCAGTAACGGCTTCCCAGGAAGACCCGGACGGTACGCTTTGGTTCGGCACTTATTTGGGAGGTTTGAACCGGTTTGATCCAAAGTCTGGTAAATTCAAAGCTTACCGGTTCAATCCCAAAGACCCCCATAGCTTAAGTGATGACATTGTCCGGTCGCTTTATATCGACTCCAAAGGCGTACTATGGGTAGGAGGGTGGAATAACGGGTTGAGCCGCTTTGACCGGGTTTCGGAAACATTTTTTCGGTACGTGAATGATCCTAACAATCCTGTTAGTCTAGGTGGGGGCTCGGTTACCGATATTTATGAAGATAGGGCGAAAACCTTATGGGTGGCTACTGAAGGAGGCGGCCTGAACCGATTTGATCCAAGTACAGGAAAATTCATCCAGTACAAGAATGATCCACAGAACCCCAAAAGCCTGCCTGACGATATCGTGCGGGTGCTTTGCGAAGACCAGTCCGGACAGTTCTGGGTCGGCACAACCTCGGGCTTGTGCAACTTTGACCGGGCGACGGGGACCTGCACGGTATATACGGAAAAGGAGGGATTGCCCAATAACACGGTCGAAGGTATCCTGGAAGATGAGGAGGGAAACCTGTGGATAAGCACCAATAACGGACTTTCTCGTTTCAACCCAGGAACCAAAATCTTCCGCAACTATGATGTAATCGACGGTCTGCAAAGCAACGAGTTTAATGTTTTTACTGCGTTCTGCAAGAGTTCTCGCACAGGAGAAATGTACTTTGGTGGTATCAACGGCTTTAACGTATTTAATCCCCGCCAAATAAAAGATAATTCTTTTATACCACCTGTAGTACTCACCGATTTTCGCCTTTTTCGTAAGTCGGTTCCAGTTGGCAGAGGTTCTGTGTTGGAAAAAAACATCAATGAGACGGATTCACTGAAATTGTCATATATTCAGAACAACATCTCCTTTGGTTTTTCGGCATTGAGTTATGTAGCTCCTGCAAAGAACCAATATCGTTACATGCTGGAAGGTTTTGATACCGACTGGCACAATGTGGGCAGTAAAGAACGGTTGGCTGTTTATACAAACATGCCTGCCGGAAGTTATGTATTCCATGTACAGGGAACAAATCATGACGGAATTTGGAACAGAAAAGGGAAAGAAATATATCTTGAAATACTTGCACCATGGTGGCAAACCTGGTGGTTTAGAAGCACTGCTATAGTCGCCTTCATAACGTTGGTTTTTACAATCATCAGGCTGAGGTATAAACGTATCCAGCAACAACACCAGGAACTTGAACGGGAGGTAACCAAACGCACCATGCAATTAGATTCAGCGTACAAAAAACTCGAAAGTGCAAACAAAGAACTCGAAGCTTTTTCCTATTCTGTCTCACACGATTTACGTGCACCATTACGCAGTATTGATGGATTTAGCCAGATTTTGATAGAAGAATATGCTCATAAGATTTTAGATGGAGAAGGGCAGAGTTATCTGCAGAGAGTGAGATCAGGGGTACAAAATATGGCTCAACTTATCGACGATATGTTGAAACTATCAAAAGTAAACCGCGGTGAAATAACTATCCTAAGGGTAAATCTTAGCAGCATTGTAAAAGAAATTGCAAAAAACTTGCGTAATTCTGATCCGGATAGAAATGTTGAATTTGTCATCCAGGATGAAGTTGTAGCAAATGCCGACAAGAGTTTAATCCAGAGTGCGTTGGAGAACCTCATCGGTAATGCATGGAAATTTACTTCGAAGCATCAGAAGGCCCGCATAGAGTTTGGTATACAAAGAATCGATAATAAGTCTGTATACTTTGTTCGCGATGATGGTGCAGGCTTCGATTCAAAATATACACAAAAATTATTTGGCGCTTTTCAACGTTTGCACGACTCTAAAGAATTTCCAGGAACAGGTGTTGGGTTGGCGACTGTGCAACGTATTATCCACAGGCATGGAGGGGACATGTGGGCCGAAGGTGAAGTTGAAAAAGGAGCAACATTTTATTTTACATTAAGATAATGGGAAAAAATTCTTTTTTTAAAATAATTACTGTTTCAGCTATAGTTATGTTGCTGCTTGGTTGGTGGCAAGTGTCTGCACAAGATCAGGTTGCTCCTGATGCAAGGGTCCTGCCCATAGTCCCCGGCAATGATATCCGTTTCACCGCACTTACCCCAGAAGAGGGCTTGTCCTCTGGAATTGTATTTGGCATGGTACAAGACGATCAGGGCTTTTTGTGGTTCGCCACCACTGATGGGCTGAGCCGCTACGATGGCTATTCGTTCCGTGCATACCGCTTTGAACACGAGAATCCCAACAGTCTGAGCAACAACTCTATGACAGCTGTTCTCCCGGGGCAGGGTGGCATCTTGTGGCTGGCCACTACCGGTGGCGGGGTCAACCGTTTTGACCCGGCGACCGAAACCTTTACCCACTACCGACACGACCCTGACAATCCCAACAGTCTGAGCGGAAACAGTATCCCTAGATATGGTATGTATGTGGACTGGCAAGGCGCATTATGGGTCGGTACAATTGATAACGGGCTGGATCGACTCGATCCCGCGTCGGGGAACTTTACCCACTACCGACACGATCCGTATAATCACAACAGTCTGAGTAGTAATAATATTGAGTGTGTTTATCAGGATTCGCAAGGGATACTGTGGATTGGTACATCGAATGCGGGGTTGAACAGGCTCGATCCTGTCTCAGGACAGATTACCCGGTACCTGCCGGATCCGGACGATCCGTCCGCACTGCCGGATGTGTATGTTCGTGGAATGTACGAAGACCAAACCGGGACGTTGTGGGTAGGAACTGAGAAGGGATTTGCCTCGCTGGACCGTCAGACCGAAAAGTTTACCCACTACATCATTGCATCAATCCATCCGGATGCTGCAAGTCTCAATTCATTTTCTCAGTTCTTCGAAGATGAAGCAGGCAATCTGTGGCTGGGCACCAATGGCGCCGGAGTCCTGAAGTTTGACCGACAGCGGCAACAGGTAGTTCAGTATAAAAATGACCCCAACGATCTTCACAGCCTACGGAACAATTTTATCAGCTCTTTCCTCGTGGACCCCTCTGGAACGATGTGGTTGGGAACCTTAGGCGGTGGGGCAAATGTGTTTTCCATCCGTCCTCCCAAGTTTGTTCACTATAAACACAAGACCGACAACACCAATAGCTTAGCAGACAATTTTATACTATCCATCTTCGAAGACCATACTGGTATTGTATGGATCGGCAATGACCGTACCCTCAACCGCTGGGATCGTAGGTCTAACACTTGGCAGTTCTATCGAAATGACCCTGCCAACCCTGCCAGTATCTCAAACGGTTCAGTAACGGCTACCCAGGAAGACCCGGATGGTACCCTTTGGTTCGGCACCTATTTAGGAGGTTTGAACCGGTTTGATCCAAAGTCTGGTAAATTCAAAGCCTACCAGTTCAATCCCAAAGACCCCCATAGCCTGGGCGATGACTTAATCCGTGCGCTCTGCCGTGATTCCAATGGTGTTTTATGGGTGGGCGGATGGAATAACGGCTTGAGCCGCTTAAACCGGGTCACAGAAACATTTCAACGGTACCAGAATGATCCTGGTAATCCGGCCAGCCTGAGTGCAGGCTCTATCACCCAAATATACGAAGATAGGGCAAACACGTTATGGGTGGCCACTGAAGGAGGTGGTCTGAACCGATACGATCCGGGTACAGAAAAATTCATCCGGTACCAGAATGACCCGCAGAACCCCAAAAGCCTGCCTGACAATATCGTCCGGGTGCTTTACGAAGACCAGTCCGGACATTTCTGGGTCGGCACGACCTCGGGCTTGTGCAACTTTGATCGGGCGACTGGAACTTGCACTGTGTATACAGAAAAGGAGGGGTTGTCCAATAATACTATCGAGGGTATTCTGGAAGATGAAGAGGGAAACCTGTGGATAAGCACCAACAACGGACTTTCCCGTTTCAACCCACGAACAAAAATCTTCCGCAACTATGATGTAATAGACGGTCTGCAAAGCAACGAGTTTAATGTTTTTAGTGCGTTCTGCAGGAGTTCTCGTACAGGAGAAATGTATTTTGGTGGTATCAACGGCTTTAATGTATTTAATCCCCTCCAGGTAAAGGATAACAATTTTGTGCCACCGATCGTCCTTACCGATTTCCGTCTTTTTGGAGAGTCGGTACCAGTTGGCGAAGGTTCTGTGCTGAAAAAAAACATCAACGAAACTAATTCGCTGACATTACCATACAACCTGAATAGCCTGTCCTTTGAGTTTGCGGCATTGAGTTATGTGGCCTCTACCAAGAACCAGTATCGCTATATGCTGGAAGGTTTTGATGCCGACTGGCACGATGTGGGCAGCAAAGAACGTTTGGCAGTCTATACCAATATTAGAGCAGGCGATTATATATTTAAGGTGGAAGGAACAAACGAAGATGGAATCTGGAATAAAAAAGGGAAGACCATCCTCATAAAAATCCTTACCCCCTGGTGGCAAACATGGTGGTTTAGGAGTATGATTATTATTATGTTTTTTACATTTCTATACGTTGGTTTTAGGCTAAGAATCAGAAATATCAAGATCCGTAGTCTTGAGTTTGAACATCTGGTTGAAGAGCGTACTGCTCAATTAGAAACATCAAACAAAGAACTCGAAGCCTTTGCCTATTCAGTATCGCACGACCTGCGTACACCTTTGCGTGGTATCAGTGGATTTAGCCAGATACTGCTCATTGAACATCAGGATAAACTGGACGATACCGCTAAAAACTATTTACAGCGAATTAGCACTGCAACACTGCGTATGTCCCAACTTATCGACGATATGTTGAGCCTGTCGAGGGTAAGTCGTGCAGAAATGTCCATTCAACTTTTAGACCTTAGCAAACTTGCACAGGAAATAGCCAATAACCTGATGGTAAATCAACCAGATCGAAAGGTGGTTTTTACTATACAGGCAGGCATCAAGGCTAAAGGTGATAAAGGCTTTTTGCAAATAGTCCTTAAAAATTTAATAGGCAATGCATGGAAGTTCACATCGAAACAATCCTCAGCAACCATTGAATTCGGAATTTTTGAACAGGACGATAAACGCGTGTTTTTTGTTCGTGACAATGGGGCAGGCTTTAATATGAAATATGCGCATAAATTATTTGGTCCTTTTCAACGTCTGCACAGTTTAAAAGAGTTTTCGGGGACAGGAATTGGACTGGCCACCGTTCAGCGTATTCTTCAACGGCATGGAGGAAAGGTTTGGGCTGAAGGGGAAGTTGGTAAAGGAGCTACATTTTATTTTACAATTCAATAATGGATATTAAAAGCAACATATATAAAAAGAATGTCAAAAAATCTTATATTGTTCCTAACAGTGGCAGTGGAAATTCATCTCAAGTTCATAAAGGCTATTGCTTAGTTCGTAAGGTAATACTTTTGGGGGCAATGCTTTTTTTATTAAACTTCAGGGTATTTGCACAAGTGGATTGCCCTATCAATTCCATAAGCAATCAGCACAAGTTTAATAATATTACCAAAGAGGAAGGCCTGTCACTTTATTCGGTTTCGCATAACCGTCGTGCGCCGTTGCGAAGTATTGATGGGTTTAGTCATGTATTGCTGGATGAATTCCAGAACAAGATTGATGAGCAAGGTCAAGAATATCTGCACTGTGTAAGATCAGCTGGCCAGAGAATTGGCCATCTCATTGATGACATGCTATTCTTATCGAGAGTAAGCCGTGGCGAATTAAATATCCGACGAATGAACCTGAGCAAAATTTTGCATAAGATCAGTCTTAAATTTAAGGGGTCTGATTCTGGAAGAAAGGTTAACTTTACTGTTCAAGATGAAATTTGGGCAAGTGCAGATGAACTGCTCTTTCGTGTTGTATTAACAAATCTCCTTGGCAATGCCTTGAAATTAATTTCAAGACAAGCTAAGGCTACCATTGAATTCAAAATATTACAACAGGACAACAAGCAAGTATTTTTTGTCTGCGACAATGGGGCAGGCTTTAATATGAAATACGCACAGAAATTATTTGGTGCTTTTCAACGCTTGCACGTTTCAAAAGAGTTTCAAGGAACTGGGATAGGTTTAGCTACCGTACAGCATATTGTTCACAGCCAAGGTGGATAGGTTTGTGCAGGAGGAGAAGTAGACAAGAAGGCTATATTTTATTTTTCGTGTTAAATAAAAATCATTGCTATGAAAGTAACTTTACGAATATTGATTGTCGAAGATTCGGAAGATGATGCCCTTTTAAATTTAATTCAAATTAAAAAAGGTGGATATGATATTTATTACGAACGAGTGGAAACTGCCGAAACTTTTATAGCTGCTATAAATTTGAAAAACTGGGATATTATTCTTGCAGATTATGCATTGCCCCATTTTAGTGGGCTTAAAGCTTTAATGATCTTGAAAGAAAGCGGAAAGGATATTCCTTTTATTATTATTTCAGGCATAATTGGTGAAGATGTAGCGGTTGAAGCTATGAAATCAGGTGCCCATGATTATGTAATGAAGAATAATTTACATAGGCTTTTACCTGCGGTTGAACGTGAATTGTATGAATCGGCGGAAAGAACTGAGAAAAGAGCAATTGAAAAAAAACAGAAACAGGTAGAAGAAAACCTGCAAGCCAGCGAAGAACGTTTTCGAACACTCTACGAGAATGTCAAAATCGGTCTTTACAGAGCAGCTCCTGATGGTACGTTTCTTATGGCCAATAGGGCTTTGCTTTCAATGCTTGGCTTTTCATCCTTCGATGAACTAACAAAAATGAAATTTGAACGCAAAGGTTTTCAGTTACTCTCGTCACGAAAAGCATTTTATGAAGCGATAGAAAAAGATGGAGAAGTAGAAAATTTTGAATCGACATGGATTCGGCAAGACCGCTCACCTGTTTATGTACGAGAGAGTGCCCGTGCGATCAGGGATACTAACGGGAAGACTTTGTTCTATGATGGTACTGTGGAGGATATCACAGAACGTAAGCGGGCAAGGGAAGCCCTACTTAAAAGCGAAGAACGGTACCGCCTGCTTTTTGAGACAAGCGCAGATGGCATTGTGATTATCGATGTTGAATACATGACCTTTAAATATGTAAACCCGGCCTTATGCCGAATGCTTGGATATACACAGAAGGAATTGCTGGCGATGGATATATCTGGCATTCACCCCAAGCAGGATTTGAAGTGGATCATTGCCGAGTTCGAATACCAGGACCGCGAAGATAAATCCATTGCCTCCGATATTCCGTGCTTGCGGAAAGACGGAAGCATCTTTTACGCCGACATCAACACTGCAAAAACTCAGTTTGACGGCAGAGAATGCATTATTAGCACCTTCCGCGATATCACTGGGCGAAAGCAGGTGGAGGATAAATTGAGAAATTCAGAAGAAAGGTTGAAGATTTTATTTGACTATGCACCCGATGCATATTATCTAAATGACCTTAAAGGCAATTTTATTGATGGCAATATTGCTGCAGAAAAACTGTTGGGAATTGATAAGAATGTGTTCCTCGGAAAGAGTTTTCTCAAATTACATCTATTATCTCCCAATCAAAAAGTGAAAGCAGCAAAACTATTAACTAGAAATATGCTGGGACAAAGTACAGGTCCAGATGAATTTGTGTTACTTAGAAAAGATAGTTCAGCAGTTACTGTTGAAATAAGTACTCATCCGATAAAAATAAAAGAACGTGCTGTTGTATTGGGCATTGCAAGGGATATTACCAGGCGCAAGCAGGCTGAAAAAGACCTGAAAGACAGCGAAGCCCGTGCCCGTGGACTTGTTGACGCAATTCCGGACACAATATTTAGGCTCAACAAGCAAGGAGTTTATGTCGATTATAAGGCTGACAAAAAGGATCTTGCTTTTATAAAAGAGTCAGTTATAGGTAAAAATATTAGGGAGGTTATGCCTCCTGAGTTTACTGACCTGGTTGATAAAAAAATGAAACAAACCCTAAAAACCAGACAAATGCAGGTGTTTGATTATCAACTGCCTTGGCCAAATAACGGATTTAGTGAATTTGAAGCCAGGATGGTCCCTGTAAGCCCAGATGAAGTAATTGTCATCATACGCGATGTCACCGAGCGCAGGCAGTCAGAGCAAGCACTGCAAAATAGTGAATTGCGGTTTAAGCAGGTGTCAGAAAACGCACAAGAATGGATATGGGAAGTGGACAAAAACGGGCTATACACTTATTCAAACCCTTTTGTAAATGACCTGTTGGGCTACCGGCCCGAAGAAATAATTGGAAAGAAACATTTTTATGACTTGTTTGATCCTGAGAATAGAGAAGAGATGAAAAAGGTAGCGTTTGAAGGCTTTGCCAGGAAAGATAGCTTTAGAAATTTCATTAATGACTGTATTCATAAAGATGGTAGAAAAGTTATTCTATCCACCTCGGGTGTTCCAATGCTGGATAGTGAAAACAACCTTGTCGGTTATCGCGGGATTGACATAGATATTACCGAACGTGTACATGCCGAACAATTGTTGAAATCAAGTGAAGAGCGCTATAGGTCAGTTACTCAATCTGCCAATGAGGCAATCATCACTTCAGATAGTAAAGGAACAATAATAGATTGGAACAGGGGAGCGGAAAAAATATTTGGCTATACAGAGACAGAGGCAAAAGGTCAAAATTTAAGTGTAATAATACCCCAAGCCTATAAGAAAGAGCATGATAGAGGAATTAAACGAATGGAAAAAGAAAGCGAAAGCCATGTAATCGGTACAACAGTTGAGTTACAAGGAATACACAAAAGTGGAAAAGAATTTCCTCTGGAATTATCATTAGCGCAATGGGAATCTTCAGAAGGGAAGTTCTTTACCGGAATAATCCGTGATATTACAGAACGCAAACATACCGAAGAAGCTCTCCGATATGAAAAGAAATTGCTTCGCTTACTAATTGATAATATTCCCGACTTAATGTACACCAAAGACACCGCTTGCCGCAAAACACTGGTTAATATTGCAGATGTACAAAATATGGGAGTAAAATCTGAATCGGAAGTTCTTGGCAAGGATGACTTTGCCTTTTTCTCCAAAGAATTGGCGAAAAAATTCTTTGCAGATGACCTGTCTGTAATACAAACCGGTCAGCCAATGATCAACAAAGAGGAGTATACAATCAATGAGAAAGGCCAGGAAAAATGGCTGCTTACCTCAAAATTTCCATTGAAGGATGAGCGTGGCCAAATCATTGGGTTGGCCGGTGTTGGTCGCGATATTACCGAGCGAAAGCGGACAATTGAAGCACTACAAAACAGCGAGTTGCGGTTTAAACAGGTGTCGGAAAATGCGCGTGAATGGATTTGGGAAGTGGATGAAAATGGGTTGTTTACCTATGTAAATCCGGTTGTTAAAGAAATATTGGACTATATACCTGAAGAAGTTGTTGGTAAAAAGCATTTCTACGATTTTTATAAACAGGAAGAAAAAGAAAAAATCAAACAGCTTTTATTCGAACTTTTTTCCAGTAAGAAGAGCTTTAAAGACATAATTAGCACCTATGTACATAAAGATGACCGGGAAGTTATTCTTTCTACCAGCGGTGTTCCAATACTTGAAAATGAAGAAAAGCTGTTAGGCTATAGAGGCGTAAATGTGGATATTACTGAACGTATTCGTGCAGAAGAAGAAATTCGCCTTAAAAACGAACAACTTTTAAAAGTGAATGCCGAAAAAGACAGGTTCTTTTCCATCATTGCCCACGATCTGCGTGGTCCATTTAGTAGTTATATAGGATTCACAAAACTTCTGGTTGATGAATTACCAAATTTACCAATGGACAAAATAAAATCGTATGCATTAAAATTAAGAGACTCAGCCGTTAATATTTTCTATCTTCTCGAAAACCTTTTAGAATGGGCAAATATGCAAAGAGGATTACTGCCTTTCAAACCAGAGGTATTTCAGCTATACCCCTTAATAGAAGATTGTTTAGTTACCCTGAAGGATCCAGCTCAAAAAAAGAAGATTGAAATAACCACCGATATACCAGATCAGTTAAAAGTCCTGGCAGATAGCAACATGTTAAAATCTGTTATCCGAAACCTGGTTTCAAATGCTGTAAAATTCACTCCTCATGAAGGGAAAATAAACCTTTCAGCTAGAACATCAGACCACCAAAACATAGAAATAGCAATTAAAGATACAGGTATTGGGATGAATAAAACGATGGTCGATGACCTATTCAGGATTGATGCCAGGACAAACCGATCTGGCACCGATAATGAACCCAGCTCTGGACTTGGCTTAGTGCTGTGCAAAGAATTTATTGAAAAACACAGTGGGAAGATTTGGGTGAAAAGTGAAGAAAAAGACCCGTCGACAGGAAAAGCAGGTGGAACTACATTCAACTTCGTAATTCCACAAAGAATACCAGAACAAGCAAAATAAGTTCGATAATTGAAGTTAATCGCAACAATGTTGGGTTAATTTTTTGTGTATTAATGATAAGTCGGGGCGCGACTTTAATCGACGGGAAGAAATCCTGCCCTAACTTAAACCCGGATTATGTATTCGAGCGTCGTTATGAAGGTTGAAAATGCAAAAATAGAAGGAATTGGTGAGATGAATCATAGCACCGCTATGGTGAACCGACCATAGGGTGTTCATGAATGCAATAAAAATAAGTGAGTATGAATAACCGAAACTAGTAAGTGAAACGACTTATATTGAAGCAATTTCAATATGTAATAGATTTTCTAATGCATATTCCGGGTTGAAGCGGGAGCTACAGATTTTTAACCAAGAGTCAATGCTTTATCGCTTGGATGCTCAAAAAATGACCATGTGTGCAGTAAGTTTTCCCCCGGAATAGAAGATTACCCTTTTGCATGTTGGTCAATTAATCCATAAATTTCAGGAAAATGATAGATAAGAAATAAGCGCAATTGCGTTTATTTGTTTGTTTGCGGCAAGTGCGGACGATAACCAATGCTATGACTAATTGTTTACTGATTAATAAAAATATTAAGATATGGCAACAATTATAAAAAGAGACCAAAGAGATTTTAAGGAAAGTCCAAATAAGATTGATAACTACAGAATATTTACAGATGTTTCAAGGATTAGAAAAGGACTAAATCCTGAAAATCTGAACTTTGATTTAAGACAATTAAATCCTGACGAATTCTCAGCTCCATACCATTTTCATCGATACGCAGAGGAACTTTTTATGATACTTTCTGGCTCTGCAACATTGAGAACCCCAATTGGATTAGAAATTGTAAATAATGGTGATTTGATTTTTTTTGAAAAAGGGGAAACAGGAGCACATCAATTATATAATCACACCGATGAGATTAGTATCTTTTTGGACATAAGAACTTATATTGGATATGATATAGCTGAATATCCAGACTCAGATAAAATTCTTTTAGCTCCATCCTTTGAGATTTTTAATAAAGACTCGCAAGTAAACTATTTCGAGGGAGAAAAGAATATGAAGGATAAATGGAAACAAATTAAAAATACAAATGAATAGCACCTCCCCCTAATGCAATATACGTAAGCCGGGGGGGTGTGGGGGATTTTAACTTTTGTACATTTACTCAAAATAATAACGGTTTGACAAGTTAGAGCTTCGAAATCCTGGTCTTTGCATATTGACAACTCGTTATATGCTATATGAAAAGAACTTTGCAAAACATGAAATATTAATAATAATTTTAACAACTTGTTATTTGACTCTGAATTTAGGATTTTCGCAACAAAATAAAATAGGACAAAATATGAAAACCGCATTGATAATTATTGACATACAGAATGATTATTTCGAAGATGGAACCATGTCGCTTGTTGATTCTGAAAAAGCATGTAATAATGCGAAACTGATACTTGAACGGTTTAGAACAGATAATTTGCCGATTGTTCATATACAACACATCGCAACAAGACCATCGGCAACATTCTTTTTACCAGAAACTAAAGGAGTCGAAATACATGACAATGTAAAACCCTTGGGACAGGAAAAAGTTATTGTTAAGCATTTCCCAAATAGTTTTAGAGAAACGGAATTGCTTGATTATTTAAAGAATGAAAATATAACAGATTTGGTAATATGTGGTATGATGACTCACATGTGCGTTGATGCAACGACTAGAGCAGCAAAAGATTTTGGATTTAATATTGTATTGATAGGGGATGCCTGTGCAACCAAAAACCAAGAAATTCATGGACAAGTCGTAAAAGCAGAAGAAGTTCAAAAAAGCTTTTTAGCAGCATTAAACTATTTTTATTCATCAGTTATAACAACTCAACAATATTTGGACGAAAAATAAATACAGCACACAAACAATATAGGAATTAAGGCACAGCTTGCACCTCTTTAAGCCATTGCAATTTTAGATTATCCTTTTATAGTTATAATCACATAATACCGATTACCCTTTTGCATGTTGGTCAATTAATCTATAAATTTCGGGAAAATGATAGATAAGAAATAAACGCAATTGCGTTTATTTGGGGTGTTGTATGCAAGGCTGGAGCAACCAAACTACATCAATAGACATCTACATAATTAAGATTTTAAAAATTACGAGAAATGAGAAGTAAGCTATTGATACTTCTTGGTGGATTTGTATTTTTAATCCTATTTGGACTTTTTTCCTGTGAGGATAAATGTGGGCCATTTCCAAATAAATTCAAAATCGTTGGATTAGATTGGGTTAATTTTAAAGCGATTTATTCTGATACTGCAGATACAAGATTACTTTTAAGTGACATTGAAAATGACTCAGTTAAATATAGCGAGTACTCGATTTTAATTGTTCCAAGACAAGAAACTTATTTTGCTCAAATTGCCTCAAAATGGAATATTTGTCTGATACAATCTGCTTATGCATGTTCTCCTGTGATACCAACAACAGATGAAAAAATAGACAGCATTGTAATTCTATCTGAATCAGATTTTAAATTAAACTACCCCGCTGGTAAAGATTTATCAGATATGTTTGATGTTGTAGTTCTTGACCATGCCATTGGAATATATCACGAGAAATATGACTTAAGGGATTATTTAGCTTCAAATCCAAATGTGCCAAGTAAATTGACTTTGATTTTAAAAGAACAACCTGATTTGACTACGGATTTTGAGTTTTTGGTAAGATATTATCAGAATGGAATAGATGAAAATGATTTTTTTGAGTTTACGACAAACAAAATTGTAATTAAACGAAATGAATAAAGCCTAGCTGCTACAATGTGTGTAATTCATAAGGGATTAGCTGTGCTGAGCTCCTTTCAGTCGGTTGAAGACCGAATTCCCTTACGAAATCATACACAAATCCATTTACAGTAATGCAAAAAAATAAGAGATGCTATATACTTATGTGATGGAATTTAGAGGGGGGACTTATGTCTCGCAAGTTAACGCTGATACAGTAATTAAATCTATAGTTGTTTGGATTGAATTATTAGAAAATGAATTAGATGAGATAAAATATTTAGGAATAAATACAATTCAAGAGATTAAAGGATTGATTCATAATGGTGATATTGATGAACCTGTTTTACTAAAGGATAGGAAGAATGTTTGGTATCTTGGAATTTATTCAAATATAGGTGTAATAAGTATAAATATCGTTAAAACATCAAATGATTAAAAAATCCCGAAATTAAATTGAGAATATTAAATTAAAACACCCCGCTTGCGTGGTTTTGCAAAGCATGCACCTCTTTACACCATTGCAATTTTAGGTTCGCTCGCACTTCGCGGGAAATATAAGATGTAGAAGTGCCGGTGTGAGTAAAAAAGTAAATTAGAAGATAAACCATCGAAAATAGACTTGGCTTGTGAAACATAAAATATAGAACAAACCCACTATTATCCTTTTATAGTTTAACCCGGATTATGTATTAGAACTTCGTTATGAAGGTTGAAAATGCAAAAATAGAAGGACTTGGTGAGATGAACCATAGCACCGCTATGGTGCTTCGAAACAAG
>JBNKPU010000019.1:0-27971 GCA_050295515.1 Bacteroidales bacterium
ATTTTTGAGACATAGCGAGCTATGGTGATAAAATTTAGAGCTGTAAATCGATTATTTAATGAAAAGCTATGAATTTCACTTATAAATACCGATTTTCTGCGTCATATTTGCTTACCATAGCCCGCTATGCTTTCGCAAACATTCCTTGAAACTCAATATTTATAATCGATTTGAGCCATTAATTTTATATCGAACTCAGGTTATTACATATTGAAATTGCTTCAATATAAGTCGTTTCACTTACTTGTTTCAAATCACCATATCGGTGCTATGATTCATCTCACCAAGTCCTTCTATTTTTGCATTTTCAACCTTCATAACGAAGTTCTAATACATAATCCGGGTTAAAATTAATGTTATTGTTGTTGACTAAAATTTATAGCTGAAACCGACCATAACATTTATCTTTTGAGATGGATATTGGTTCCATAAATAATATTGTTTAGCCAACAAATTGTTGCCTTCAATAAAAGCACTTAAAACTTCAGAATATTTGTATTCAATGCTGAGGTTTAAATCCCAAACAGGAGCAAGTTCAACAGGTGTATTTGGCTGTAATGAGTTAAAAGCATACCTCTTGCCTAATTGAATTATATCAAAATTGGCATATATCTTTTCTTTGAAATTATATGCTGTTCTAAAACTCATGCTAAAAGCAGGTTTGTGCCATGGCTGCTCAATTCTTGCCATGCTAAAGTCATCGTATCTTCCTTTAAGGTAAAAGTCCAGAAAACTCAACGGTGAATACCAAAGTTCTCCCTTAAAACTAACAACATCGATATTATCTGTAACAGCTATGAATTTATTGCCTAATGCATCATTGGTGTCATTTATGAAGAAATATGCATTCTCGATGGTATTAAAACTGACTTCACCCCTGTAGCCTGAATTAGAACTCAGCACTCCCTCAACACCTCCAAAACCAACCAATTTATGGCTTGTATTCTCAACCTGTAATCCCGGGAGAATATAAGGGTTTTCTTTGCTCAAATCCTGTAGGGAATTCAAATCGAGCTTGCCGTAAATCCCAACAAAAGCCTCCAACACCTTATCTATTACAGAAAACCTGAACTTTGCTTCAGGATAAAAATGGAAATTAGTTTCATTCTCCTTGGCATAATACATATTGGCGCCAAATTGCACCTGCCACTGGTCCTTCGCCTTCAAAACCATCGGACGGAAATGGAATACCTGTTCCTTGGAATCAATAGAATTTAAGGTACGTGCATAAAGGTTATAATCTGCATTTAATTCTACCCTGAATGATTGGACCATAAAGCCAAACTTCATGGGGATCTTCATATTGTTCTCCCTGTTTTTATAATCATCGGCAAAATATGAACCATGCAACCCTATTCGGTATTCAAGCTCGCTTGAGTCAGCAACGGTCGAATACACTTCGGCTTTAGCTCCCAAATGGGTGTAAAATTGCCTGATCTCTTTTTTATCCAAAGTTGTATCGGGCAACCCTTCTGTATTGTATCCATAATACCTCAATTTATCGGTATTGAGAAAAACATTTCCATCAACATTAACTCCTCGGTAGAACCTTTTCCCATAAACATCAACCCTGTTTTTCCCATAGCCGGCATCCACATTGTTCCCATCGGCAAGCTCTAGTTTTGAATGTGATGATTTATGGTATACATATGCCCCCACAGTATATTTCTTCGATCTAAGGTTTTGGATGCTGAATTCAGCCAAAGGAGTGAAGTAGTTTCCCAAACCCAATTTCAAACGGCTGTTGTACAATTCATCTAATTTAGAGCCAACAAGCTTTGCCGGCTTAATTGGCTTGACCTTATATTCTGGCCGTATCCCCGAAGGCAGCACTGTATATTCTACATTCGGTTTTGTTTTACTGGTATCTGTCAATTGAGGTATTGTTGAAATCTTCTCAGCGCTTTCGATTTCTGGTCGATATTCTGATTCGACAACAACAACTTTTGAAATATTATCTTTCTGGGCATAACTTATACTGTAAGTCACCAAAAAGGATATAAGAATTACTATTTGTTTCATGTTCATGGTTTCAAGACTTATTTTGTGGTTTCAATATCAACTTCTACATCTTCCTGTTCTTTTTGCTCAGGAGTATTCATTTTCTCTATCTCAGCCTTTTTTTGTTTGGCCATTTCAATTATTCCATCTTTTTCATCTTCGTAATAGTTAATAATGCTTTGTAGGGTTTCAATACCTTGAAAATAGTTATCGCGTGACGCAAAAATATCTGCCCATAAAATAAAGCTCCGTGCTATCCAATAATCATGCGATGTACTTTTGCCGCTGAATTCCAGGATAACCTGCTCTGCTTCATCCAACTTTTTCTGCTTGTAGAGTATCTCAGCAACCCTGAATTTAGATTCTGCACCCTGGGGACTTAGCACCTCCTTGGAAATATCCTTGTAAGTTTCCAAGGCTAAAGCTTCCCTGCCATTTTGTTGCAAACTGCGTGCCTTAATAAATAAGGCCTTACGTTTGTTTTCTTCTGAAAGACCGGATAAACCCAAAACCGCATTGGCTGATTCCAGGGCTTTGGTGTAATTGTATTGAGTAAACCATGCATCCATAATTTGGATACGTGCTTCTTTCACGTTTCCTGGCGATGATGTAACATCAATAAGTTTTCCATAATTTGAAACGATGGCTGAGTAGTCTTTGGTACTGACAGCTATTCTGGCATTGCCCAACAAGGCCTGCTCTGTAAACATGTTTTTTGACTGTTCGGTTACAAATGAAAACAGTTCTTTGGCTTTATCATAGTTGCGTTCCTGATAATAGCAGTCACCTAAATAGAAACTTGCATTAATCCTGAAAGCTCCATTGGGGTAGTTATTCAGGTATTTCTCAAATGCCTGTTTTGCTTGGGGACATTTGGCTGACATGTACAACTTCTCACCAGCAATATAGCTTAAAGAGTCTTTTTCGTTCACACTTAACCGGGGAACATCCCCTTCAATACCATCTAAAAATGCAGAATACTCATCGACTTTGCCCATATCAATATATATGTTTTTTAAGCCTATAAGCGCATCTTTCGATTCTTGTGAACCCGGGTAATTTGTGACTGCTTTTTTATAACATCTCATAGCCTGGCTGTTGTTGTCGCTGTTATAGTATAGCAATCCTAGCTGCACAAGGGCTTTGCCTGCCAATTCGCTCTGGGGATATCTCGAATCTATTGCAGACAAGGCATCGATAGCCTGCTGACTGTCTTGAAGTTTTAGATATTCCTGTGCAATTTCATGAAATGCATTATCGGCATACAATGAACCCGGAAAACTGGCACAAAGTTGTTTGAGGGAAGCTATCTTATCCAGGCTCTTTTTTGCTAGCCCTTGGCAAATCCCTTTTTGCAATAAAGCATAGTCCTTCGATTCAAAATCAGCATCAATCGCCCGTTGGTAAAAATCTATTGCCTGGTAATAGCTACTCTGCATAAAATAGCAATCGGCAACACGAACCAGAGCATCAGCTTTATAAGTAGCATTTGTGGTATTGCTTGCAAACTGCCTGAAATACTGGACTGCTTCGCCATATTGCTCAAGCTTATAGTATGAATAGCCAATGTTATATTCGATATTTTGAAATTCGGGTGTAGTATGAGCAACAGGTGCCTGCTTAAACGACTTGTAGGCTCTAATAGCCTCTGCAAAAGCTTTTTCGCGGTACAACGATTCACCCAGCCAATAATTGGACTGTGCTTCCCTAAGTTCATTAAAGCCTGTATATTTTAGTGCATTTCTGAACATGCCTGCAGCATTTCGGTATTGCATGTTATTGAACAACTCAATTCCGCGGTTATAGGCAATCCGTTGATAAGCCTCCTTTAATTCGTCGTTTTTGTTTTCAATTCGATCAATTGATGCCAGTGCTTTCTTATAATTCCTGGCTCCCAGATATGCCTGGATCAACAAACGCCTGGCTTCATCTATCCTTTTTGATTCGGGGTATTGCTGTATAAAATCCTCAAAAGCTGTAACAGCATCATTAAAAGGATCACCTCCAATTTCAAATGTTAGCAAGGCATAGTTAAACATAGCATCTTGCTCAATGGCAGGATCGTAATCACTCCTCGATGCTGAGGCAAAGGCCATCCGGGCATTTTCTTTATCGCCTTTTTTCAAATAACAGCTTGCTAAATAGTAACTAGCATTTTGCCCCAGGGCGCTTTGCAGATGTGATATTTTCTCAAAACTGCTAATTGCCTGGTCTATTTCATTAATCTTGTAACAAGAATATGCATATTGATATAAGGCAGATGGTGCTGGAGATGATACAGCTTGTGTATATTTCTCGAAATAAACTACTGCACTATCATAATCTTCCAAATGAAAAAATGCTTCTGCAGTAATGCGGGCAACCTCATCCAGCCTTTTCTCAGTTACATGATCAATTATGCCTGGTGTAAACCCGGTGATTTCCTCATATTTCCCCTGCATATAATAGATCTGGACGATATAATAGGGCGCTATTGGGCCAAAAGTTTTATCATCAGTGATTTTCAGGAAACCATTCAGTGCAGTCTGGTAATTTTCTTCCTTATAGTGCATATGTGAATAGTAATAAACTGCAGGAGAGGTATATTTAGTCTTTTTATCAATGATTTCATAAAAACTGACCTTAGCCTCATCATAATCTTTTCGCATGAAATAGGCATATCCCTTCTTAAAGAAATATTCCGCCTGCTGCTCCTTGGAGAGGTTTCTCCAAATCACTTTATCATAGGTATCATTCGCCTGTTTCCATTTTTTCACTGCATAGAAATACCCCCCTAAATAAAAATAGGCATCGTTCACTAAAACGCTTTCTGAGTTTTCACCTATAAATTTATATGTCAGGTACTCAGCATCGGCATTAAACAGATTGATGGCGCATTGTGCAATATAATATTGCGACATTGTCCGTAGAAGAGATTGGTCATTTTGATGCTGCTCATACACCTCCTCAAAAAGGTTTTGGGCAGTGCCATATTTTTGTTTGTCATATAGTTCTTTTGCCTGACGATAGGTTGCATCCTGATCAACCTGAATTATGGTTTTTTGGGCCATTAACCCATAGACTGCAAAAAAACTGATCAATAATATGTTTAGTAATTTCATACGGTTTTAAAATTTATTGTAGTTGTCTTATAGAAAACCATAAATTTATAGTTCTCTTGGTTTAAGCTCCGAAATCTCCATTTTATGTTTGTTCCATTTTTGTTTCAACTTTGCCCTGTAAAATTACGGAATATGAGTGCAGTTTATTTTATAAAGACAGAAAATAATTAACAAAGTTGGTTGGTTCTAATTATTGGTTGGGATTTTTCTGTTGTTAGTAAAGACGGAAAACCTTGCATATCTACTAATGGTTTTCAATAAGATTTATTGTTCAATAATAAAATAGGGCATCAGCAAAAAAAACTTTAATTTAGGCCATTATTAAAGAAATCAATGGTTATGCAACTTGGTGATGTGATAAAATTTGAGTCAGCGTCTATTTTTCAGGATGATCATTTGGTGCTTTCGGATGTAAATCTTGAAGTCAAAAAAAATGAATTTCTCTACTTGATCGGAAAAGTCGGTTCTGGAAAAACCAGTCTGATTAAAACAATCAATGCGGAAATTCCATTAAAAAAAGGGACTGCCACAGTTGCCGGTTTTAATCTTGAAAGCCTAAAAGACAAGCAAGTACCTCTGTTGAGAAGGAAACTAGGCATTGTTTTCCAGGATTTCCAGTTATTGATTGACAGGTCCATTCATGAAAACCTTAGGTTTGTGCTTGGTGCAACAGGATGGAAAAACAAAAAAGAAATAGAGTCGCGGATTGAAGAAGTATTGACTAAAGTTGGATTGGACTATAAAGGCTATAAAATGCCCCATCAAATTTCAGGAGGCGAACAACAACGTGTTGTAATTGCCAGGGCTTTGCTGAACGATCCTGAAATAATCTTAGCCGATGAGCCTACCGGAAACCTCGACCCTGAAACCTCAGCTCAGATTATGAAAATTTTATTTGAAATACAATCTTCAGGAAGAGCTGTTGTCATGGCCACACATAATTATGGGCTTATGGAACAATTTCCTGCAAGGACCCTAAAATGTGAAGATGGCAAACTCATAGAAGTAAAAGAAGTAAATACATCTGAATTGATTTAATTATAAGGTTTTCCGATAATCATCCAAGAGTCCTTACATTACAGGGTAAATGCATAGCTCAAAAAACAACAGGTTTTTATCAATCGTAAAAGATCAGTTCTCTTCCTTGTTCAAAAAAAACAATGAAATAAGAAATAACGTTTTATTTCTTTTTTCAGGAAACAGCATTGCCCAGATCATTCCCATACTGACTTACCCCATATTAACCCGAATCTATACCCCCGAAGCATTTGGTATATTCGGTGTGTATTTAAGCATATTATCTATTGTTTCTGTTATCCTGCACCTTAGGCTTGAACTTGCTATTCCTCTTGCCAAAGACGACGAAGAAATGACCTATTTAATAAAAATAGGTGTATTTACCAGTATGATGATCTCAGCCATTTTCTTCTTCATGGCATTGGCTATAAGGAATTATTTTTACAAGGACACAGACGACATGCACTTATGGTTGCCCATAATAGGTCTAAATTTATTTATCTACAGTTTTTACCTGCCATTCAGGTATTTGGCAGTTCATCGCAAACTTTTTAAGTCAATTTCAATTTATGATGCAAGCCTGAGCTTAACCACTGTTATATTAAGGATAGGATTGGGTTATACAGCAACAGGTCTAAACGGACTTATTCTAGCCCATATTGTTGCAAGTACAACTTGCATTGTTCTTTTTTTGCTGATAATAAAAAAAGAAATCAGAGTATTATTCAATAATAGTTTTAAAATAAAAAAGGCAAAATTCTATTTACGCAAGCACAAAGGATTTCCACTCTTTAATTCATTTCACGCACTTTCCAACTCACTGGCAAGCAATGTACCCTACCTTATCATTTCCTTCTTTTTTGGTAAAGATTTAGCCGGCTGTTATACATTATCAACTGCTATTTTATTAAAACCAGTAAGAGTAGTTGCTAACTCATTAAATGCTGTTTTTTATCAAAAGCATTCAGAAAATCTGAGAAATGGGATAAAGTCCTATAATTTCTTTAAAAAGTCAACGCTTTTTTTAGGTGCTGTTTCTTTACCTCTATTCATTGTGGTTTTGTTTCTTAAGTCCAGCTTTTTTGACCTTTTGCTTGGTGATGAATGGGGCAACGTTTCTACCACAGTCCATATATTACTTCCATGGGCCTTTATGGTTTTGGTCTCATCACCTATATCATTTGTTCCAAACTCAACCAACAACCAGAAGAAATACCTGGTATATAATTTAGTTTATTCCTTTATCCGAATATCAGCACTATTTGCTGGTGTGGCATTGTCCAGTTATTTTGTTTCGATAACTGCTTATTCCATTGCGGGGGCATTTTTCCTTAGTTTCTATCTTTTCTGGTTTAAAAACTTATTTTTGTCCTCTGACGGCGCACTAATTAAAACAGTTAAATTGTAAGCATGCATATACTATTGTTGCCTTCCTGGCATCCTCCGCAAAGAGGAGATTTTTTTCGGATCCAAGCTGAAAAGATCCTGAAACAAGATAACAAAGTAAATGTTATCTATCTGGAGGAGTATTCTATAAAAAACATTAGTGCATTAAGGAACATCAACAAGTTTATTGGAGTAAACCCTAAACAGGAAGGACCATTGCATGTCTTCAGGACTGCATGTATAAGGATTCCAATTTTTGAAAGAATAAACCTGCATTTAAGGGTGTTTTTTTATTTCCTCTTGATGAAGAAATATATTAAGGCTGAAGGCATTCCTAATATAATCCACACACACAGTTCGCTTTGGGGTGGATATTTTTGTTGCCGCCTAAAAAAAAGATTTGACATACCTTATGTTATTACGGAGCGTCGTGGAAGGTTCAGTGCAAAAAACAAGCTGCCAAATCCCGATATAAGGCCTTGGTTTAAATCCTATCTAGCAAAGACAGCAACAAACGCCGGAAAAATTATTTGCGTATCCAAAAACCAATTCCCTTTTTTTGAAAGTCTTGATCCAAATCTAGACAAAACAAAACTTATTGAAATTCCAAACCTGTTCGAAACTGATTTTGGTGATATTCCTTTGCAGAAGAAAAGTATAGAACGTCACATTACTTTCTTAAACATTGCTATCTTTTCGCCTTATAAAAACCACGCATTGCTTATTGCTGCTACTGAGAAATTGGTTAAAGAAGGCTTTGGTAATTTTGAGATTAACCTTGCGGGCAATGGAAGCCTATTTAAAAAGTATCAAAAAATTGTCCATAAAAAGGGATTGTCAAAATATATCCGTTTTCTCGGATATTGCAACCGGACTCAACTTATTGAACAATTCAGAAAGACTGATTACATGGTCCTTTCAAGTCTGGCCGAAGGGCAACCGGTTTCAATTCTTGAGTCGTTTGCCATGGGCACACCAGTAATTGTTCCAGACCTTGTAACAGACTATATTGTTAATGATTCAAACGGATTAGTTTATAAGACTGGAGACCTTCAGGATTTTATTTCAAAAATAAAGCAAGCACTAAAAGAACCTTTGGATTATGACATGGATATTTTAAGGAAACATGCCCTGGAAAATTTTAGTGAAAAAGCTATTGTTCCGAAGATCATCCAGGTTTACAATGATGTCCTCAAAAAATAAATAAGGAATTTCAATCAGTATACATGGAAATAGTCATAAAAACCGGTTACAACAAAGCCTTCAAATGGTACCAGAAGAATGGAATATGGTTTATTGGTTATTTTTTTGATAACAACAACCAATACATCACCGGCAAAAAAGCCATCGAACATTTTTCAGGTTGCAAATCGTTTGATGACTTTAAAACCATGCTTTCTGATGCTGATGGGATATACAGTGTAATAGTTAAAAATAATGACCAACTATATGCTGCCAGTGACCGTTCCCGGTTTTTTACCCTATTTTATACGCAAGTAAACAACAAGTTTATAATATCTGACGATTATTACGACCTTGTTGAATTACAGGATTCAAAAAGATTTAATGAACAAGCTGTAGCAGAGTTTCTTTCCTGGGCCATATCCAACGATAAGCGGACTCTGTTTGAAAATATATATCAAGTCAGGCCTGGCGATTCAATCCATTTTAAAGACAAAGAAGTATCAAATGAATATTTCATCTCTGTTGCCACAAAACCTGATGAATATTTAAGCAACAACTATGATGAGCTGATAGAACTAGGCTACCAAGCATTTGAAATTGCCCGGAAAAGATTGACAAACAGCCTTAAAAACAAGAAGGTACTATTGCCTCTTAGTTCTGGCTTCGATTCCCGGTTAATTGCTGCATGGCTGAAAAATTCCGGGATTGACAATGTGATCTGCTTTACCTTTGGAAGAAAAGATGCCCCGGAAGTTAACATTTCAGAAAAAGTTGCAAAACAATTAGGTTACCAATGGCATAATATAGAATACAACCAGGAACTCATAAAAGGTTTTATAAACAACGAAGATTTTAATGAGTTCTACCATTATCTATCACGAGGCTCCTCCATGTTTTACATGCAGGAATATTTTGCTCTACGGAAATTGTTGAACGAGGGCGTTATTGACGACAGCTATGTAGTGATTCCTGGGCATGCAGGCGGCTTTTTAGCAGGCAACAACCTTGTTCGGGCTATACCTTTAAAAAACACGATTAAAAACCAGGAAAACTATCTACTAAACCATTATTATAGATACATCACTCTGAACAGCAAACAAAAAAAACAGATATTAAATGGATTAAAGCTCCATCTTGCTGAACTTCGGGAATATAAAAAAGAAAGCACAGATTATTCGTTGCTCGAAGACTGGCTGATGAAGGAAAGGATAACCAAATATATTTTCACCTCATCGCATGCCTTTACGTTCTTTGAGCTAGAGGTAAGGTTACCCTTTTGGGACAATACATTATTTGAATTTTGGAGAAAGGTGCCCGGTGAACATCGTTGCTATAAGAAACTTTTTAAGGATATTTTAAACACAAAATACTTCGAACCTCTCGGAATAAAACAGGAACAAGAGCTTCAACCTTCCATCAGGACCATCCGCCTTCAAAATATAAAAAACAAAATCCGCCCATGGTTGCCATTGTGGGTAAAGCATAAATTATTGAAAAAAAACGACTGGGTCTTTTACGATGAAATTACCCAACCCTTTTTGCAAGAACTCAAACAAAATGGCATAAAGCCAAAAGACAATGGAATTACCTACATACCTCGCATTATGTATTGGTATTTAATGAAAATGGAGGAAAAGTTCTTTGTTGAAAGATAAAAAAAAACAGCTATAATAATAAACTGCCCATTTGATATCAAACTACTCATAGAACCTTATTCGAGCTGTAAATAAAACTCATGCATGTTGCCAAACCTCAAGATTCCATCTTCCGTAGTAACAATATCGATTACCCTTTTAATGGAAGTTCCTGTAGAATCAACCTCAACAACTATTTCTGTTTGCGCTGGGAGGGTCTTGATGCATGCATAACAGTATAATTCTGAAGTCAAAACATTGGATTCGTTAATAGACTGAACCAATTCATCAATGTTGAACCTTTGACCAATAGCATCATTGCTGTTTGGAGTAGGGTTGGTATTGACCAACAATTTTGACAATTCCTGATCTGCAAGGTCTATGTCCTGGTTAATAACTGCTTCTTTAAGCTTATTCCAATCAACATCGGTTTTGGTTTGCTCTGTTGTTTCACAGGAAATAAAAACGGCAACAAGCATTACAAATATCGAATTTTTCATGATTCTTGGTTTATGGTTTAAATAAAGATGTTCTCAAAGAATGTTTGGTTGCGTTTGCCCACGGCAAACCTCCATTGTCAATGTTCGGGTATCTCGAAAAGAGGTCCGGGTGTCAAGAAATGAGGTTTAGGTGTGAAGAATTTGACTCAAATCGCTTCCGAAAGTGTTCAGATAAGTATTGTACTCACAATGAAGGGTAGTAGGTATAACTCAGGTAAAAGCCCCGTCACCATCGCCGGGATGAACCTTGACTTCTATAGGATCGGTATTACTGATTCCCTTACCAATCAGAAAACCATACGCTGAATCGCGGGTATGGAAAAAAAGTTTAAGCTTTTTTATAGCTCTATTAAGTTCTGGATAATAAGAGACAAAGGTTTTTACTTTATGCTCAAGTATGAGTTTGGCTATAAAACGGGCAACTTCATCCAATTGTTCTTTATCGGCAAGTATGTATGGCAGTTTAAGCTCATTCTTGAAATAGGTCAGCATAATAAATGCTACCGGAATTCCATTCTGTTCTCCCTTGATAAACCATTGTTTAAAATCAAGTCCCTCCTGTGAAAAATAATATCTTTTCGATTCCGCTGAAATTTGGGACACTTTTTTAATCCATGGGTATTCTTTCATCCAATTAAAGACTTTTGAATCTCTTCTAAATGTGGATTCTTCCATTTGCTTTGATATGAAATCAGCTAGATTACTGTCCCAATTTTCAATTTCTGAAAACTCCAAAGCTGGATCTAATCTACCCCTAAGAATTTTAAGCTTTACGCTTAAAATGAGGTTGCCCAATGCATCCAATCCTTTCAACAAAAAACTTAAAGGTTTAAGTTTTGGGCTTCTACGTACAAGAATAGTTGTCAAATCCAGCAAACAATACCCCCTCATCCCATGCAAATCTGGCAAACTGTTGTATTGACCTGTTTTATCAAAGGCTGATTTTGACCTGGGAATAAAATTTGTAATCAATACCTTACCCTTAAAAGCAGTATATGCATGCCTAAGCAGTTCAAAGGCTGTACCGTGCCGCCGGTATTCAGGTAGTACCCACATACAGCTTAGCCAAAACACCTTTTCGTTATTTGAATCCGAATAAAACAGTCTATCTGTAATTGCTCCTAAATATCCAATTAACTTATCATCATCATAAGCTAAAAACAGGCAATAATCATCTTTATTGGCCCTTGGATTATTTTGATGGGACAACGCCCTGATTTTGCCAATGGGCACAAAAGAAGAGGTTTTGTATTCCTCTGAATCCATATAGGCATTCAATTCTTCAAGCCTGATATTTTTTATTTGAATGTTCACTTTCGCCTGATTGTATTTTTGCCAAATGGGGCTTTTAGGATATAATATAGCAGCTCTGATTTTAGGCGTTGTTCTGCTCTCAATTCATAATTATCCATCGCTATTCGGTGCATATTGTTCTTAATTGGATCTTTTTTAAGCCCTGCGCAAGCAAAGGTGAGGTCAACACCAGTTTGCTGGTTCAGCTTATCAAAAAAAGACAATGACACGCCATCATCGGTAAAAGGAAAAGCAAACACCTTATAATCAGGATTGAACCAGCTTGTTATATCATTCAAGGAACCTATAGCCTGTTGGAGCTGATCTTCTTCTGAGATTAAGAAAAACTCAGGATGATGGATTGTATGTGCCCCAATGGTGTGTCCTTCACTTATTAATTTTTGGACATCCTGTTTATCCATGTATGGCCTGTGCTTCTTCAGGTCACCATTAATATCCAAACCTAAAAAGTCAATCAATCCTGTTATTTGTTCTAGCTGTGGATACCTCAATGCAAAAACATGTTTGGCTGCTTTATACCGACAAGTAAATTGCAGGTTGAAAAACTCTTCAACTTTCTTTTTTAATCCATCTGACCTATCGGCCTTTATGGCCTGGTCCAGTAGAACAGTTTTAAAGCGGTGCAAAAAAGCATTGTTTCCTATAAAACCAGTATTCAGAAAAAATGTAGCTGGTACTCCCTTGTGCTTCAATATTGGGGCAATTATTTCGCTACACTGCCTCAAGCCATCATCAAAGCTTAAATGAAAATAGTTTCCCTTACCTGGTAACTCGCCCGTCTTATTGTAATGCATGAGTTCAGGAAGTTCCAAAGGCTTATAATGTTTAAGCAAGAAATCGATATCCTTGGAAAAATCCTTAGGAGATGGCACTTGGTATAACCCCTTCAGATAAGGCATTTCATCCTCATGTCCCACCACATGATAAACCATGGGCAAAAAACGGACCCCAGCAATCTTTCGCAAAGATTTCAATGAGAAATTGGCTGCTATTTTATCAATAAGTTTGAAATGCATTTCCTTGGTGTTCTTTTATTTTTTCAATAGTCTAAAGGGCCAGGGCAGCCGGTTTATCTTAATTGTTGGATAGGTTACCGGTCTGGCTCCAAAAGTTGAATTAAAGTATGCAATTCCTTTGATATTTGAACCAGAGAAATCGTACCATTTAAACTTTCCAGCATACTTTTTAATCTGGCTGTCAACAATACGGTACATGGCCTGGTTTGATTTGCCATGTGGTGAAGATGCACAGGTTGAGAAAATAAGTCTGTCATTGCTAAATATATATAATCCAGCAGCATGTATCTCATCTTTTTCATCCTTGAGTGCAACTATCTCACCCTTTCCCTTATTAATAAGTATGGTACAAAGTCTTTCCAACAGTTCATATTCTACTTTGCCTATTCTTTCGATTTGATCATCAAGGTTTGACTCAATGAACCTGCTGAATACTTTTGGTGAAATATCCCTAACTTCATTTCTTTTTACCTGATACGATTTTTTCAGGTTCCTTCTGCAATTTCTGTTATAGCTAGCACTCACAGACTCATAATCCCTTGAAATATCAAGAATATAATTCATATTTTCTCGCACCAAACCTATATCTGCTGTATTGGTTTCATTTAGGTTAAGGTTTAAATATTTTATTTTTTGTGGGAGATGTTCAACAAAGAGTGAAACATCTACTCTGTCCATTTGTGAATATACACCCAGTTGCTGGGTGTAAAATGGTTGATATGCATATAGAACTTTACCTTTCGATTTTAAAGGCAAAGGCATAACCGCCTCATAATCACCCAACACAAGAGCACCCCATCCTGGAGCAGTAATATCTAAATACCAGGAGTAGCCATAAATTAAGGACTGATAAGCAAATTCAATACACTTGTCCCACTTCGTTTTATCAATCTCATTGTTTCTGAGGTATCTAATTTTATTCTGCATACTCTATTACTTGTTCAAAAACATCTTTCCACCCTAGCCATTCACCCATGTCGCTTAAACTGTCATTGTGCCACAACATAGTAAATTGTCCGCCCACTTCTTTAACCACATCAACCATCTGTTTGAGTTGGGCTATTGCATCCTCAGGTGTCAATCCCATATAATCCTTCAGTGTTCTGTCCATAGCATTAAAAGGTATAAGCAGGAGGTGTGTTTGTTTGTTCTCTTTAAGATTGAAAAATGGGTGTGGGCGTGAGATCCCTGCCCTAAAACCAATTTTGTCACTCCACCCCAAACTATAATCTTCCCTAACACTTAGTCTCATCAAATTCTCATATGTTTGAGGGAAATTAAGTATTAAATAATGTTGTCGGCTTCGTGTAATTTCTTGTTTATGAATTGCGCTCAGTTTCAAGTATTCTTTATGTAGGATCTTAAAGTTTTTATTGGATTGAAAGGATGGATGCAGACCTAGTCTGTTTTTTGCATGTAGTTTTTTCAGTAATGCCCGGTATTTTGTATTATCGATTGAAAGTGCATTATCATATTTTCGATTTCTTCCAACCAAAATAAAATATTGTATTGGCAGTTTGAGTTTTTCCTGAATACTTTCCAGGTAATTAAAATTATCTCCTGGATCTTTTAGTTTACCATTGAGTACTTTCAACCTTTTACTTATCTCTTTAAAATTGAACTGAAGCCCTTTTAACAAAATTCCGCCCCATGTTTTAAGTAAAGGTTTGTTTTTGTATGTCCAGGCATTGTCGATATCTATAGTTAGTAACTGCCTATATTTGTCTGTAGGATACTCTATTTTTAAAAGACTGGACAACTGTTTTATCCATAACTCAACTATTGGCAAATGATGAAAGCCTTCCCTTAAAGCTATGCTGTTTTCAGCAATAAACCGTCCATATTTATCTCCCTGAAATGGAAGGTACTCTTCGTATCTACTGACCATGTAGAAAACAGCAGAAAAGATATCATAGGGTAAATCACCTGGTTCATAAAAAAACAATACAGGTAAATCCTGATAGACTCCTGATTTAATTTCTTTCTTGATGATATCCTCTTCAAACAATATTCCATCTGGATAGACCTGAAATCCTCCTTTAAGTTCTCTTTCTGAATAATTGATAAAAGTGTCCTTTTCATTAAGATCGTCAGGATTATCAGTTAAGGTATATTCTACCTTTAAGACGATGTTAAATATTACATTTAGTGTATACTCCAATCGGGTTGAAACCTGGCTTGAATAAATCTTCATGAAAGTGTAAATTTTGACTTTTAGAACACTAATCCTTTTCAAAGATAAACATGTTCTTTATTCCAGCACAAACCTTAATGTAAATGATATCAACCCGCCCTAATTGTTCATGTGTTTTTCGAGCAAACTTAAGAGATCATCACCCTTAATTGGTTTTGAGATATAATCGTTGCATCCTGCGTTCAGACACTCCTGAATATCCTCGGTTGAAGCATAGGCTGTTTGTGCTATAATCTTGATTTTAGAAAATTCTTTCCTGATCTTATTGGTAAGGTCAATACCATTCATATCGGGCAGGCGAATATCCATTAGCAACAAATCAACTGAAGTGTTTTTTTCTAACACCTGCAATGTTTCGGCAGCTGTATAACTATGTATTATGTTGATATTTGAACCGGAGAGTAGTTCACGGATAAATTCTGCACTTGCGTGATCATCTTCAATAACAAGAATTGACTTACCGTTGAAATCCATTTGCTTGTCTACAAGGGATTTGTCAGGCACTTCCTGATTACCAGATTCTTTTAACGGGAGCGAAAAATAAAAGGTGGAACCTTTACCCACTTCTGATTTAACACCAATATTGCCCCCCATCAACTCTAGAATTCCCTTACAAATAGAAAGTCCCAATCCTGTACCTCCATATTGACGGGCACTTATTGATTCATCGGCTTGCCTGAAACGGTCAAATATCAGGGTTTGTTTGTCTTCTGGAATTCCAATCCCCGCGTCTTTGATATAAAAATTAATTTTATCAGTAACATTACAGCCAATTTCAATAATTCCTTCGTTTGTAAACTTAAGGGCATTTTCAATTAGGTTAGTCAGAATTTGCTTCAAACGCTGTATATCGGTTAGTATTATTTTGCCATTTACTGATTCATCGACCTTCAATTCAATATTAACATCTACTGCAATCTCACCCCTACCCTTCTTAAGTTGATAATAATCATATATTTCAGTAAGAATTTTGTTCAGATTTGCTTCTGATTCAGCAATCTTAAATTGCCCGATTTCAATTTTTGAAATATCCAGTATATCCTCGATAAGCCTTAATAAGTCATAGCTGCGCTCCTGAACCAAGGTGGAGTACTTCTTCCTTTTTGAATCGATTAGTCCCGGCTTGCCCAGTAAGTTGGAGAAACCAACAATTGCGTTCATAGGGGTACGTACCTCATGGCTCATATTGGTAAGAAAAACTGTCTTCAACCTATCATTTTCAACTGCTTTTGCATTGGCAATTTCAAGCTCATTGTTAATATATTCCAGCTCAACCACCTTATCTTTAACTGATTCGAGGGTCTGCAACAACCAGCGGTAAAACATGTTAATGGCAAAAACAACTACAGAGGCTGCAAAAAGAGCTCCTAAAATAGTCGAAAGCAAAATTGGTGTAGAAATCGCATATTTATTCAGATCATATTCATTTACTAAAACTCCTTTAGCAAACAAAACAGCAATGGTTGTTCGTGTAACAAATGTTAAAGCAATACTTAAAGCTCCAAGTCTCCAACCATACAGCAAGGTGATAATTGTTGAAACCAAAATAAAGTGCAGGGCACCACTTATTACACCATTTTCGAGGTTTAAGAAAGTTCCTGAAAGGAAGAAAAGAACAAAAAACACACCTGACTTCCAGTGGGGATGGATTTTCTGACGGAAAATAACAACACCCCAAATTGACACAAACAATACAACATGATAAATGATAATAGGGTGAAATCCGTACTGAAGAATACGCAAAATGGAGCCATATAAGGAAAAAACACCAAAAATACCTGATGCTAAAAAAACAACATTGATTATCTCATCCCGTATATTATTCAATCCCTCATTGTGAAGGAAAGACCTATCATTTTTCGTATAACTATGTTTATGAAGAGTTTGTAGAAAATTCAATTTTAACATCATAATGGCATAGTTAGGATTTGTCAATGGCAATTTAAATATTTTATTGGAATCAACGCAACATATATGCATATGAAATGCATATTTAAACCCTAATAATCAAAAGTTACAATGGTTATTCCTGCTCCGCCTCTATCTGCGTGTGCATCTGTATATTTCTTAACAAAGTTGAGCGAAGCAGCATAATCCCGGATCAATTGGCGTAAAACACCATTTCCCTTGCCATGCAGAATAGCAACTTCCTTTGTATTGGCCATTATTGCTTCATCAAAAAACTGCTGTATTGTCGACAGGGCTTCATCAGCACGTTGTCCTCGCACATCAATCTCTGGTTTGAAGTTAAGTTTACGGGATGTAATGGATTTATCGATGACAACTGAGTTTGTACTTTTTTTCTCTTCTTGCTTTTCACCGGCTTCAATGCTACCAACCTTAACTGTTGTTAGCATGCTGCCAAAGGCTATTGTAGCTTGTTTCCCATCGATCTTGATAATTTCACCAATAGCGTCAGCACCTTTTAATTTCACCTTATCTCCCGGCTCAAGGACTATTGCTTTCGTCTTCTCTTTCTTTTGGTTTATTTTGGCCTGTTTCAGTTCAGGACTGTATTGGCTAAGGTTCTTGCCGGCTCTTTCAAGTTCTTTTTTCTTCTTATCAAACTTATCGTTTAAGTCTATATTTTTATCGAAATCTTTCTTATAAACCTCAAGTTTTTGTCTCAACGATTTTGTTCTTTCCTTATCTGCCTGTGCTTCTTTGATTTCCCTAATTGTTTTTTCAACTTTAGCATTGGCCTGTTCCAATACTTTTTTAGCCTCCAGCTTAGCTTCTTTTAATATGGCCTTGCGCTCTAATTGTACTGCATCTAGTTCAGAATTGTATTTATCATAAAGATTATCCAGGGTTTTCTCTACCTTTCTGATCCGCTGTCTTTTACTTTCCCAGTAAGTTTTGTCCCTGGCAATTTCGCGAAGTTGTTTGTCGTAGGTAAAATGCTCTTGCCCTACCTTATCTGAAGCATTTTTAAGAATATCTTCGGGCAGGCCTATTTTTCTGGCTATATCAATTGCAAATGAACTGCCTGGTTTGCCAATAGAAAGTTTATATAATGGCCTAATAGATTGAGTGTCGAATAGCATGGCGCCATTCATAATGCCAGGTGTTTCTGAGGCATAATGTTTAAGGTTTGCATAGTGGGTGGTAATTACCCCAAATACTTTTTCAGTAAAAAGCTTCTCCAAAACAGCCTCGGCAATAGCCCCACCCAATGCAGGCTCTGTACCGGTACCAAACTCATCTATCAGTATTAGCGTTTTATTGTCGGCACGTCTTACAAAGTACTTCATGTTTTCCAGGTGCCCTGAATAAGTACTTAAATCATTATCGATAGACTGCTCATCGCCTATATCGATAAAAATTGAGCTAAAGATTCCAGCTTCCGAATTTTCGCTCATGGGTAACAACAAGCCACATTGCAACATATATTGCAGTAATCCCACAGTTTTGAGGCAAACTGATTTACCACCGGCATTTGGTCCTGAAATAACCAGCAAACGGTTATCTGAATTCAGATAAATGTTTAATGGCACAACCTCTTTGCCCTCTCGACTATGTTGCAAGTATAGCAAAGGGTGAACTGCATTTTTCCATGAAAACTCCTGTTTATCCTGCAATACTGGATTAATGGCATTGATTTCTTTTGCAAAACGAGCCTTGGCCCTGGCAAAGTCAATCTCTGCAAGAAAGGAGTAGCTATCGATTATTGGATCGATATTGGGCCTGATAAAATCTGCAAATGCTCTTAATATCCTCTGGATTTCCCGGTGTTCAGCAATTTGCAATTCCCTAACCTTATTGTTTAGACCAACCACTTCACCAGGTTCAATAAAGGCAGTCTTTCCCGAGCCAGATTCGTCATGCATCATGCCCCCAAGGATCCTTTTGCTGTTTGATGGCACCGGAATTACCGGTCTGTTGTTCCTAAAGGTAATTTCAACATCATCCTCGACTACTCCATCTGCCTTAGCCTTTTTTAGTATTTGCTGAAGCTTTCTGTTGACTTCGTTCTGCTTTTGTTTAATTTGTCCACGAATATCGCGAAGCTCTGACGACGCATTGTCTTTAACCAAGTTATTCTTATCTATAATGCGGTCAACCTCTTTTGTTATTTCAGGAAATGTGGCAATTGCAGAAGCAAGACCTGATAAACCAGGATATTTCTCCCTTTTGTCGTTTCCTTTGAAAAAATTGTATAAAGATATTATGGCGTAAAGCGAATTGCGTATTACAATAAGGTCATTGACTTCAGGAGTTGAACCCTCTACACGCATTTTGGCTACATTTTTTCTGGCATCGGAATAATTGTCCTGAGGAAAATTTTCTTCAAAAGTGAGAATGGTTTTCATCTCATTGGTTACCTGAAGCTGCCAGGAAATATCCTGAAAGCTTTCCAGAAACTCCATTCCTTCCACTTTTTCCTTTCCCAATTCGCACAAACAACCATCGTACAGAAAAGACCTTATTCTGTCAAAGCCAATTTTAGATTCATATGTTGCCGGATATATAGACATAGCGGGACAAAAGTAATAAAATACATAAAAAAAGAGGACTTCAAGCCCTCTTTTTAAAAATCACATCTATTTAGAAAAACCACTTACATGACCATGATTTTTTCGTTTTTAACTTCCTGTCCTCCAATAATTATTCTACAGATATACATTCCCGGAGCAAGACCAAACACTTCGAAATTTGTATTGTGTTGACCAGCGGAGAAGTAATCATCAATCAATAAGCTAACCGTTTTACCATGAATGTCTATTAACTCAACACGCACCATTGCAGGCTCCGATAAGGTAAATGCAAGATTTGCCACATCAGATACCGGATTAGGATATAGGACCAGGTCCAAACCGTTACTTTCTTCCACTATGGTTTCAGTTTCAAGTCCCCACCACCATACATCATCAGTAATCTCAACATCTATAGGGATATTTGGCTCATTACTGATATCTGGAACAAAACCAGGTTCAAGGACCAAAAATGCAGTATATGGAGTTAAAATCCTTTCTTTAATACTGTGATGGATCACCTGGTTCATCACGTCCTTGCTTTGTCCCTGAGCCATCAAGGTGTTGATATAGCTGTTCGTCCATAATGTTGCCAAAGTTGAGTCTGCCTGGTAAATATCATACTCTTCTAGCATAAGCTCTTTTGATAACAATTCTCCCCCCTGAAGTTGAGCATTGACAGTTAAAGAAAACGGAAAGTCACCCATATATTTCCCGATTATTGACCAAGTATCGTAATAGTAGGTAAGAACTCCGTTCCCAAACAAATCATATTTTGAATAGGTATATCCATTTTTGGTATCGATATCCACATCGACATTAAGCATAAATCCACCAAGCTTTGATGCTGCACTGTTAAACATGCTTCTAAAGTCCTTATCATGTATGGAAGAGGCAGTACCATATGTCATCTGGCTAAGGAACGAGTAGAAATACCCCTGGTTTATATAGTTGTTGGTACCAATATACGTATAGATATTCTCAGTATTCATGTCGAGCACAAAAATTGGAATACTCCTGTCCCCAATAAGGTCAAGGACATCATTGATCAAATCATTTGCCTCCAGGTTAGTATGTATATAATTCGAACTGGAGATCAACACTATTGGGCATTCATCACCTGAATTCTTGAGGTATTCAATTCCATCCGACAATAGGTTTGGCAAATTGGAATAGGTATTAAACACAGAATCAGTCAATCCCGAGAAAGCATCCTCGATACTCCCTTCAGAACAATCAATCCAATTGTCTTCCAGAAATAGGCTTTTTGTTCCAGAAAAGATCACATTGATTGAATCTCCTGCCTGAAAATTTTCCTGCAGTGAATTCGATAGCTGATCGATAAATTGAACTGCCCCCATCTGATTGCATTTGTTGTCTATAAAATCGATCAAATACAGGGCTTTTTTATTTTTTGTTTCGTCAAAGAATTCGCCTGGCTGAAATTGAAACTGAAAGAATCCTTCATTACTGTCTTCTTCGCGGAAAACACTTAAATTATAATTAACAGAAGGATCTGGATATTGCAATGTTACAGATGAGTAATCAAAAGCATCTCCAAGACCTGTTCCTAAAATCTTGGAACCGTCTTCCATTTTGTAGGTGCCAAATGCCAGAGTATCGTTTTCGAGGATATACAATTCGGTGCTATCTGCACAACCATTGTACAGTACATTAAAGGTTTCAGGCGTTTCGTTCGACAATTTTAGGATTTCAACAGGTATTGGAACAGAGCAATAACCATTTTGTGAAGTAGTAACAGGAACAAGGTATTCAATTTTAATCCATCTGGGCATGTCCACCATCAGTGGAAATACTTTGATGTTATAGGTATTGTTTTGGTTTTTTGTAAGTATAGCAGGATCGATGCGGCGTTGCACTATACTTTCATAAATCAAGGAGGCTGTCCACTTGTCGTAAATATCGGCACGTACAGCAGAATCGTTTATCCACAGGTATAAGTCCGTAACAATAGCCCCCTCAGGAAGCTCAAAATCCATTTGAACCTCAAGACTGTCATCACTTTCAAAGACAAGGTTGTTGGCAGTAAAATCGAGTGACATGCTACAATGGGCATATAAACCTTTAGGCTCAACGGTAAAAACCGCACCATTAATAGTGCCTTGCTCCCACCACCAGGAGTTTCTAACATCAGAAATCCTTAAAGATCCATTAGCAAATAAATTGACGAAAATTAAAATTGTCAATAACAAAGTAGTTGTTCTTTTCATAATTGTTGGTTTTTAGGTTTTGCTTAAATAATTGAGAATAACCATGTAAATCTGAACAAACATGATACTAGTAAGATGATGAATAGAACAGAAAAGTTGCGTTTGTTAAAAAAAAGCAGCTTGTTAAAAAATGTACAAGCTGCTTTTTTGAGTTAGTTACTTAATCTTTTACCACAAATGATGAACCAGTTTCTTTATTCTACGATCATAGATGTTTTTCACCTTTATCATTTCGTCTGTACTTAAATCAGGCATGTCAAGTACCTTAAGGTTATTGCTGACCTGCTCAACCTTCGATGCCCCAGGAATAACACAACTAACAGCATCGTTCTGCAAGATCCATTTCAATGCAACCAGAGTTAGATCTTTATCTGGAAAAACACTTTTTAATTCATTTACAGCATCCAGCCCTGTTTCATAATCTATTCCTGAAAAGGTTTCTCCTTTGTCGAAGGCAGCTCCGTTGCGATTAAAATTGCGGTGGTCACCTGCCGAAAATTGTGTGCTGCGTGAAAATTTACCTGTCAGCAAGCCACTTGCCAAAGGGACACGAGCCAATATTCCTATGTTTTTCTTCTTGGCTTGATTAAAAAACAGCTCTGCAGGTCGCTGTCTGAACATGTTAAAAATAATCTGTACCGTAGTTACATTGTTATATTCAATAGCTTTTAAAGCTTCCTCAACCTTTTCGACACTAACTCCCAGGTTAGCTATCTTGCCCTCTGTCTTTAATCTGTCAAACAAATCAAATATTTCAGGCCTGTAGTAAACTTCGGTTGGCGGGCAGTGCAATTGGATAAGGTCTAATTGCTCTAACCCGGAATTTTTTAAGCTGTCTTCTACAAATTTCCTCAGCACCTCTGGAGTATAGGATTCGTTTACATGAGGATTGAGCTGTCTCCCGCATTTGGTAGCCACATAAAGCTTTTCTGGTCTACTGCGGACAAATTTACCGACGGACCTCTCACTTTCTTTATCACCATCGCCATATACATCGGCAGTATCAATAAAATTCACACCCAAATCGACCGCTTTGGCAAGAATCTTTTCTGCATTGCCAAAATCAAATGTATCACCCCACTTGCCGCCAACCTGCCAGGTTCCTAAACTAACTTCCGAAACTTCTATTCCTGTTTTACCTAATGTCCTGTAGTTCATTTTCAATGTTTTTTGTATCAAAGAAATAACAAATTACAAAAAAAATGAAAACCATTTGAAACATAAAGAACAGCTCAAAAACAAATTTCTCTCAACAGCAAGGCTTCCTGAGGAATGGACAAGAATTTTTGAAACAAATCAAAACATGCTCACTCCATTGATTTTTATAAGCCAATTTTACTTTTTATTTTTGGGGGATATTTAGAAGGAAACCTTCAGAATATATATGTAACTTGGTTTTGAATTTATATGGATTTGTACACGAACAAACAGATTATTCCATTTTTTACTACAGATGATGAATAGAGTATGAGGCTGTGTATTTATTTATGGATAAAATGTAGGGGATATTTATAACCAAATCTTTTTATTCGCGTTTATACAACTGTTTTTGCTTCATTGAAGTAGCTCGGATGAAGAATAAAAACAAAAAAGCGCATAACCAACAAAACTATGATAAAGCTAACTAACATTAATTACTTGAAAGCATTTAAGAAGGCTGTGCCTTTATTAATGCTAATAATTACCCTGAATTTGCATGGGCAAGGTTTTAATGCTCCCGATATTATCTGCATATCAGATTCATTAAAAGGTCTGGAGTATACTGGGCTTACTCCCAAAACCTATAATTGGAACTTCTGTATCGGAAATTTAGCACTTGACCCTACATCTGAAAATTTTGATTGCGGAGGAACTTTAAATGATCCTGCCTATATTGATTTTTTTGAGGATCCTGGTAATGGAACATATTACACTTTTGTCACGAATCAGGCTGATGGATCAATTACAAGAAATTATTATGGAACAGATCCCATGAGTGATCCAATATCTGACAAACTTGCGATTTCAGGTGCGTCTCTCCCCAATCCTTTAAGGGGCATTTCGATAATTCAAAGAGGATCAGATTATTATGCATTTGTAGTAGGAGGAGATGCTGATTCTTCTAAAATTGTTCGAATATATTTTAGCAACACACTGAGCGCCCCCTCTCCCTTAGCCATTAATTTAGGAAATATTGGGGATCTTAATGGACCTTCCGATTTAAAAATTATAAATAATGGTGGCTTTTACAAAGGATATATATTAAATCAGGAATCCAACACACTTACCTTTATAGATTTTGTTAATGGCATTTATAATACTCCCAATGGAACCAACATAGGTAATCCTAATGGGCTACTTATTCATCCAACAGGACTTTATTTTGACCAAGAACCCTCCTCAAGAAAGTGGTTTGTGTTTGTGGCCAATAGGGATGGAGACGATATTGTACGTGTAGATTTTGGCTCTCTTATTTCAAATCCTTCGCCAACTGCAGTATCATTGGGTGGTAGTAGCGTACTGGATAATCCGTTGGACATCACCGTGTATAAAGAATGTGAAGGAACCTATGGTTTTATCACAAATTCTTCGAATGAAATCGTAAGGTTTGAACTATTAACAAATGAATATGCCGATAACAATCCTGTATTTGAAAACCTGGGTGCAATAAGTAATCTTAGTTCACCAATGAGTATATCTAATATTTTCTTATCAGAAAATACTTATATCACTTATATTGCTAATACTGATGCAAACAATGTAACTAGATTATCTTTCTTGGGTTGTGACAATGCCACTCCATCTTCATGGACTGTTGACTCAAAACCTCCAGCAATACACTACGATCAACCAGGAACCTATAATATATTCCTTCTTGCTGACGAAAAAAGCTATTGCCAAAATGTTGAAGTATTGCCAAATCCCAGAATGGAACTGGGCAATGATACTGCTATAAAAGGTGGCGCCAGTATTGTTTTAGAACCAGATTCGACCTATTATGCCTATAGGTGGAAATCCAATAATATTCATGATCCGGTTAACAGTTCAGAATCTTCAATTGAAGTTGACAGGACCGGCACCTATACCTTAACTGTAACAGATGAATCTGGTTGTAGTACCACAGACGCAATCGATATTGTTGTTGATATTGGAATACCTAACTTTTTTACTCCAAACAACGATAGTTATAACGATACCTGGGAAATCCCCTTATTATATAGCGAACCTGAGTCAGAAGTAATGGTCTTTGACCGCTTTGGGAACATTGTTGCCCAATACAAAGCTGGTGATGGGTTCTGGGACGGAAAATCCAATGGCAGGTTATTGCCACAAGGTACCTATTGGTATGTTATCAAGGTTCCGGGAACAAGCAAACCGTATAAAGGATCAATCTCAATTAAATATTAAGGCCAGACCATGAGGATTATATTTACAATACTAAGCATTTTGATTTTTGCTCTTTTTGCAAACGGTCAACAAATGGCCCTACACAATTTGTACCATACAAACCGCACATTAATAAACCCTGCAGCAGTAGGGTATACTGATTGTAAGGTTTTTAATTTTACAGACAAATACCAATGGACCGGAATTCCAGATGCTCCATCGATACAGTCGATAAGTGCCCAGTTTGGTAAACAGTTTCACAAACACAAAAAAAGAGGGGTTGGATTTAATGTGGTCCGGGACAAAAACGGTGCTGAGCAAAACATTGGCTTGGAATTTGCCTATGCCTACCACATTGTGTTTGGGCACAAAATAAAGCATAACCTTAGTTTTGGCCTTGCATTAAAAGCAGGACAATACTCCCTGGACCAGAAAGGAATGAATATTGTCCAGGTTAACGACCCCCTACTTAGAGGGGAATATTTGAACCTGGAGTGGTATTACAATGCCTCTAGTGGAGTATATTTTTACAACGAAAATTACTTTGCTGGAGTAGCTGTTTACAATATAATACCAAGGCAAACCAGTCTTTATAGTGAATATGGCAACAATACATTTTTTACAACTGTCCTGGCAGGTTATCATTTCAGACCTAAAAATGATAAATTCCTGCTAAAATCTTCAGTCTATAGTGCACTTGGTTCTGATGTTATTCAGGTAGATTTAAACAACCATTTTTATTTTGACAATAGCTTCTGGGCTGGAGTGACCTTAAGAAAATACCTGGGCGATTTTGCAATGTCTGGACAAAACGTACTGTTTTTCTTTGGATATGAACTCATGGAAAACTGGGACATTGCTTACGCATTCGACCTTGGAATAAACAGACTGCAGCCTAACCACTTTGGTTCACATCAAATTTCAATAGGCTATAAGCTCTGCCGTCAAAAATATGCTTGTCCGACGTATAAAAAGTAGTGGGATTAAGTTGGGGATTATGATCTATGGTTTATAAATTATGAGTGATGGAAGATGGATGTCAGGTTTTTAGAGTCTTTTTATTTTTATCCTCTAACCAAATTTCATACTCATGGAGAATGTATCTGACATCCTTAAATTTTCGCTCCTTAGGCTGCGAATCAAAAAACTCTTTTTCAATACCATAGTGAATGAGCATTTCATCGACAGTTGTATAAGTTGAGGACATTTGAACAGCTTCTAGCCCATTATCTTCGTTGTATATATAGTATGTATAAAAAAGCTCGGTTTGTGTTAGATTGTCAGGTCTTACATCCTGATGTAGATGCACCCTTCGGGTCATATCCTGATAAATCTTAACCTTGCCATCATATACCAGGTCAAGAAATTTTGGAACAGTTCGTCCAACCGAAAAGATACTTTTAAACTTTAGATAGAAGGAATGAAAAGTATATACTGTTCCTCTATGAATAAAGCTGAACCCTTTAATGTCTTCTGGCCAAAATGTTTTGTATAACCTTTTTCCTTTCGGTTTAAACCTGAGTGAAGTGTGATAGCTCTCCAGGTTAATCCCTGTAATCGAATAAGTAAAATTAGAATGGTAATTGCCTATATACACTTTTATGTAACCATAAACAGTATCAGAATTTGTTGTTATTAAATAACCAGGAACTTTAAAGGCATAGGCATCAGCAGACGAAACCAGGGAAAGTGTTGTAAGAAACACTGCAAATGAGATTAGCTTAACATTCATATGAGACCTTATTTATGGAACAACTAATTTATGCTAAAATATTAAATTAATTTGGAAACCTTAAAAGGAATGTTTGAGGAAGGAAGAAAGAAGTTGGACGTGTTCAATCTTCAACTTAAGTAACGGCGAGCAGGTACGATATAGGTTAAAGTCGAAATTGGGAAAGATGTGAAATTTTGCATCTACACTGAATGAATGCCAGCTAAAAGTTTCTGGTCAAAATATCATACTTTTTAATACTCCCCTTACAATAGATCAATCTTAGCAGCCAGGATAAAATCATTCTCTGACAATCCATCAATGGCATGTGTCCATATTTCTACATCAAGTGTAGCATAGGAAATTGTCATGACCGGATGGTGCCCCTCTTCCTCGGCAGTATCTGCTATTTTATTGACTACATCCATTGTCTGTTTGAAATTGACAAATGCAAAAGAGCGTTTAATACTATGGTTATCCAATAACTTCCAATCAGCATGAATATGAGGCAGGTATTTTTTTATTTCTTGAGGTTTCAATTTTGGAACACCTCCTTCGCAGGGTACGCATTTGCTTTTTGCTAAATCCATAATTTGCTTTTTTAAGGTTTGTTCAAATAGAACAAGTAAAGTTACAAATGGTTAAAACCGGCCTAATGAATTAGGCAATTATATGGATAGTTAATAACTCTATAAACCTCTGTTTATAACTTGGTGTAACAACTATTTATATAACAACATATAATCACATTCAAAAATTTAAATCCAGCCCCTCAGTTTATAATATCCAATAGCACAAAACTCACGGGCAACAGTAATTTCGTATTTCAGGTAACTCCAC
>JBNKPU010000020.1:0-54091 GCA_050295515.1 Bacteroidales bacterium
AATAAATAGCATAATAATCTTTCTCCTGCTTTTTCATCCAATCTCTCATGCTATTGATATTATCCATTTCCGAGGAACATTGTTCTCCACCTTTCTCTAAATCTCCATATTTTTCAACTAATTCTATCTCCCACTCATCTATTTCAGAGGCCATAAGTCGTCTTTCTTTTACAATTCCGCTAACAACCAGGTCCGAACCTATCAATTCTTTTCCAAAGCTTTCTATTTCGCCAGCTGCTTCAATTTTAATCGATTCATCTGCAACGCTATCAATGAGAAAACATCTCCGTCCGGAATGAGAACAAACATGGTCTACTGTGCCAGTTACTTTTATTTCCTGATCGATTAAAGTTGGAGCTTTCTCCAATAATGCAATAATAGAAAGCACTTCTGATTTGGACTCTGACTGATCCGTAGTATCTACACTACTTTGATTTGCCTGCTTACAGCCCCCAAGTGCGAGAAGCAACAGGGCTATTGAAACTAAATTTTTCATTGTTTAATGATGTAATGATTTGGACTTAAATATAAGCAATATTATTTTCCAATCGCTTCACAAAATCTTGCCAACATAAAAAACCTGTATACTATCAGCTCAATCTTGGCGCCATTTAATTTCCTTGGCTCTCCTCCTTTAATATTTAAACAATGAAAATGGCTGGGCAAAAAGATGTCCAGACATTTTTTAAAAAATGATCCTGTAATCAATTGCTTTTCAACCTTTTACCCACACACCCTCAACTATGAAACCACCATATATTTTTTACTGGGCAGTCTTGTTTTAAAATGTGGTGTACAAATCAGTTTGTTTTTATCTATTTTTGATCTGCTAAAAAGCTGTGAAAAACTACAACTTTATGGAAGAAACAAACGTGCCCAAAATCAATCTTAAAAAAGTTTTTTATGAAAAGAACCCAAAAATGGCAAAATGGCTCCCGGGTTTTGTTTATAGATATCTTAAAAGGATAGTACATGAAGAGTACGTCAATGAGTTTTTACAAAAATATGGCGACAAGCACGGGATTGAATTTGCCAATGCCTCGATAAAAGATTTCAATGTTAAAATCGAAATCGAGGGAGAAGAAAACATTCCTAAAAGTGGAAGGTATATTTTTGCATCAAACCATCCCCTGGGTGGATTTGACGGATTGATGATCATGCATATTCTGGACAAGCATTACAAAGAATACAAATTTCTGGTGAACGATATCCTGATGAACATCAAAAACCTCACCCCTCTCTTTATCCCCATCAATAAACATGGAAGACAAGACCCAAAGGCAGCTGAAGAACTGGATAGATTATTCAAATCCGAATCCCAGCTATTGACATTCCCTGCCGGGCTGGTTTCCCGAAGAATTAAAGGACAAATTGTTGACCTGCCCTGGCAAAAAAGTTTTATCACCAAAGCTAAGCAGTATCAAAGAGACATTGTGCCGATCCATATGAGTGGCAGAAACACGGAATTTTTCTACAGACTCTACTCTATCAGGAAATTCTTTGGCATCAAAGCTGCGCTTGAGATGCTCTATCTTGCCGATGAGACCTACAAACACCGCAACAAGTCTTTTCGTGTAACGTTTGGAAAGCCAATCCCCTGGCAAACATTCGACACTTCCAAAAGACCAATTGAATGGGCCAAGTGGGTGAAAGAACAGGTTTATAAGATGGATGGAGTAGAGAGTATTCCTTTTTAGTTGGGATTAGTGCTTTTAATGCTTGTTCATGCTGATTGCAAATCTGCTTCTATGGCTTCCTGATTGCAAATCAGGCAGAGCCAGGTATACATCAGCACACCAATCCATTGTAAAATCTTTATCAAATTATCTATATCCTCACTCCCATAAGAGTAACATCGTCGATCTGTTCGCCTTCACCTTTCCAGCTATAAAACTCTTCTAAAATCTTTGATTTCTGATCCTCAGCACTTAGGCTTTCTATACTGGTTATCAACTCCCTTAGCCTTCTTGGCTTAAACTTGCTCAGATCATCGCCTCCAAACTGGTCGGCATACCCATCAGAAAATATGTAAAACTGATCACCAGGTTGGCAGTCAATTTTTTGAGCGGTAAAGGGCCTCAAGTTATCGTAAATTGCAACAGGCATACGATCTGCCTTATAGATTATCAGTTCACCATTTCGCAAGAGCCACAATGGATTATATGCCCCGGCAAAGAATATTGCCCGCTCTTTTGGATCAAAAACACACAAAGAAATATCCATCCCATCTTTCGAATCTGAATTGTCAGAATCCTGCTTCAGGGCATGAACTACACCATCTCGTAACTGGTTTAAAATTTCATCAGGGTCAGTATTGTTTTTTTCAAGAACGATTTCGTTTAACAACCTTATGCCCAACATGCTCATGAATGCACCTGGCACCCCATGTCCTGTGCAATCGGCAACTGAAAAGACGAATTTACTATCGACCTCTCCAAACCAATAAAAATCACCGCTAACTATGTCCCTCGGAAGATAAACCACAAAATATTCCTTTAAATATTTATCAATATTCTGGGGTTGGGACAAAACAGCATCCTGTATATTCTTCGCATATTCAATGCTGTCTGTAAGTTCTTTTTTCTGCCGTTCGATATGTGTTTTTTGCTCACTTATTTCATGGGTACGCTGCTTTACAGTTTCTTCCAGCACTTCCTTATCGTGCTTTAACTTTCTTTCACGGTATCGGATCAACAATACAATTGCAAGTATAGATAAAGCCACTACAATAACAATAAACCACCAGGTTTGCCAGAAGGGTGGTTTAACAGTAAATGAAAAAGTAGCAGGCGTACTTTGACTGCCGGATTTAGTCACTGCTTTAACATTGAAGGTATATTTTCCGGGACTTAACGATGAGAATCCAATGACCCGTTGAGTTGTCGGCAGGCTCCAACCTTTGTCCCATCCTTCCAAAAAGTATTGGTATTGCAATCCTTCTGAGAAATAAATGCCCGAATAAGTAAAATTTACATAATTCTCGTTGTACTTGAGTTTCATCCCCTCCGGAAAAGAGAACCATTCAGTCGCACCATGTTCTTTAGACTGCCATTTTACATCCTCAAAATTTACTTCAAGACCAGTCAGGTATATTTTGGGCCTTTTGTTTTTCTCCATTTCTTTATCGGGCACATAGCAAGTCAAGCCTGACTTTGTGGCAAACCAGGCATACCCCTCCTGATCAACAAGCAATCCTCCCTGGCTACATTCCTGGTTGATAAATCCGTTTGAGATGTTATAACTATATACAGCCTTTCTGTGCGGAACCCTGTCATAGTGTAAATTTATTCTATTTGCCCCCTTATCTGTTCCAACCAACAAGGTCGAATCGTTTAGGAAATCTAACGAGTATACATTCCCGGACACAAGCTCCTGCCCTGACAAAAAAGGCTTTACCTGCCCTATAGAGTCATTTGGAGCACCCTCTTCCAGATAATATAATCCTCCGCCCATTACCCCTATCCATAAATATCCATGCTCATCTGATTGAAGGGCATTAATATTTTGATAGTTTAGTCCATCGGCTCTTGACACTTGAATAATCCCAATGTTCCTGACACAATACAAACCTGTGGCACTACCAATCCAAACTCCATTAGTCTTCGAGGCCTCAATACAAGTAAATTCCATACCATCTTCGGGAAATTCTGATGTTAAGTCAAGAACACTGTCTCCAACCAGTTTTGCAATTCCTTTTTGAGTAGCAACCCACAACAAACTGTCATTTTCAAGCAGCAAACCTTTAACAGGTCCTGCAGGCAAGCCTTCGTTAGACCCAATACTATAAATTTTGTTTCCGCTTATACCAATTAAACCTTCCGACTGTGTACCTAAATAAATATCGCCCTGCTTACTAAAGAGTATCTCTGTGATAACACTTTGGCTATAATCCTCTGGTAGTAAAACATTAGACACATTGAGTCTTCCACCACTTCGCATCAGACGATACATCCCGTTTGGCCCGGAACACCACAGATATCCCGAAACATCCTGGGCAACAGTCTGTATCGAACTTTCAAAAAGTCCTGATTCGGTACCATAGTGTTCAAAATGCCAGCCAGAGAAAACCTGAAGACCATGCCCCCGGGTAGCTATCCAGATATTTCCTTCGACATCTTCGAGAACATCTGTTATCTGGTTGCTTTCCAAGCCATTTTCATGGTTCAGTTTATATAAAAAGGGGTAGTCAACATAAACTACCCCATTGTCGGCTGTTGCCAACCATATATTTTTGCTGTTATCAACTGCAAGTGAAACTATCTTATCGCTGATATTATCAAAATAACTATTATAGGTTCTCTTCGAAAAGCACGACAAAGAATCATAGCTTAGAAGCATGGCCCCTGATTGTTCGAAACCTACCCACATTTGATGCTCCTTGCCGGCATGAATACAACTTACAGCCACTTTTGGTATCTCATATGAAACTCCCAGTTCAACCTCGACATAGGGTTGTTCTTTAGATAAAACAAGTATTCCATTTCCAGATACAACCCAAAAGCGCCCATAGTCATCTTCTGTTATATCAGAATAAGGTACAGAATCAGGAAGATTTAATTTTATAAGTTCATCATCATGCTCATTATCAACAAAATTGTGCACAAAAAGCCCCTCATTTGCGGTCAGTATCCATAAGCAACCTTGCTGATCAACAAACAATTTTTCAACAGATCTAAAATCATTTATAACATCCAGTTTCTGAAATCCGGAACCATTAAAAATAAAAATGCCTTTTTCAGTCCCGATAAAAATTCGGCCATCTTTTGATTCGACCATGGATTTGATTGAAACACCTATATCGTTTTTTTCCTGATCAAAGGTATAAAAGTCATATCCATTGTATCTGCACAGGCCACCTCCTTCTGTTCCAATCCAGATGAAATTACGTGAATCCTGCAATATCACATTAACCGAGGCATTAGGCAGCCCTTCATTGATCGAATATCCTTTAAAGGAATATTGCTGCCCATTAATTTCTCCCAACCCTAAAAGAAAAAAGGAATATAAAAATACTACCCTGAATATTAATGTTTGATTCATATCTGTTGTTCGATTTTTAATAGGTTTTACAATTTAAGAATATCTGCCGACAAAATCTTATCAACTGTAAAAATCTGTTGGTCAAATAATAGGTGACATTTGTTTCCACATCCATACACCTTACTTGATTTCCAATGGAATATGTTGTAAATTGACAATGTTAACTTTAAAAGCATCTCATTTTAAGCCATATAAAACCATCTTGCTGAATATTACGTATATATAATACTGGAGCTTAATGATTATAAGATATCATTTGCAATGAAACCTATCCAAACCAAAATAGTCTTGTCATTCAGCCTTTTTGTTGTTTTTTCAATACTGGCAGGGCAAGCGCAATATTGTGTTCCAAATCCAACCTATGGAACCCAATACGACACTTACATTGATGGCGTTCAACTTGCTGAAATGGCAAACCTGGGAACAGGGGACCCGGCAGACACAAACTACCATTATTATCAATGGGACTATAACCACAGAACGAACCTAAACCCGGGTAGAACTTATAATATAAGCATTACTGGTGGTACTTATTTCAGCCAAATGCATTATGTCGCCTGGATAGACTACAACCAGGATGGCGATTTTTATGACTCAGGCGAAAAGCTAGGGGAAGAAATATCCACTGCTTCTGGCCAAGTTCTTGCCCTTTCGTTTGCTGTACCCACATCAGCCTTGAATGGCGAAACAAGGATGCGGGTACGCTGTGTCTGGAATATTTCAGATCCTGACCCTTGTACCGATTACTCGTATGGCGAAACAGAAGATTATCCAGTAATCATTTCTCAATTCTCAAAAGAAAGTACAGGTTTTGACCATGCAGGGGGCTCTATTGGCATGTATGATTATAACGGTGACCATGATTTTGATTTTCTTACAACTGATTACGCATTCTCCTGGACCGATACAGTAGTCAGGTTTTATAGGGACCTGGGCTCCTATTTCGATGAGTACTATCCTATGAGTGCTCCGCTTTTTCCTCCATCGCACAGCATTAAATATTTGATTGAAGACTTAAACAACGACAATTATCCGGATATTGTTTTAATGGGCGAAGACAGAGACGATGACAGTCCACACACAATAGTGTATACTGGATATGGAGCAAGCCTGACCTATTTACCTACAGCTATTATAGAACTTGACCGCGGAAATATTGGATCTGCGGACCTGAATAACGATGGGCTAAAAGATCTAATTCTTATCGGACAAGATATTAATGAAGATCCACAGACCTACATTTATAAAAACCTCGGCAACAATTTCGAACTGGTTGAATCTGACATTGGCGGCCTTTATGATGGTGTGATAGAATGCTTTGACTATGATTTGGACATGGATATGGATATCCTGATTTCCGGACGGGATAACTATGGCACAAAAAAAACAACCATCTATAGAAATGACGGCGATTGGAACTTTACAAACATTTATGCCAGATTACCTCAGATAAATCTGGATTTCGTTGATTTGGGTGATTTTGATAATGATGGGGATAAGGACATTTTAATGCCCACCCTCGAGGACTTTAGGGTTTACCGCAATGATGGAGATGGTTCTTTTAAGCCCATAATTATTTTTGATAGTTACGTTGGTGGCACATATCGATGGGCTGACATGAACAATGACGGTCTGCTTGATATTACATGCTTTCAGGGATCTGACTTTTTTATATACCTGAACAATGGCGACGAAACATTTACCCAAACAACTACTTTTATACCGGGAATGTACGATGCAGTAAGCTATTGCATTGGCGACTATAACAACGATTTTAAATTGGACATCTTTGCAAATGCTGATAGTATAAGTTTTTATGAAAACCATACAAGCAATAGTAACCTGCGGCCATCTGCACCAACAAACCTGAATGCAGTTACTGACAGGCCAGATTACTATTCTGTAACCCTGTCTTGGGATCCCGGATCAGATGACAAAACGGCAACAAGTGCCCTAACCTATAATTTGAGAATCGGAACAACCTCAAATGGTTCAGATATAATGTCTCCAACAAGTACTACTTCTAAATTAATGCTGCCACGATTTGGCAATGTTGGGTCAAGCACATCCTGGATTATCAATAATTTAGAACCAGGAACATATTATTGGTCTGTACAAACCATTGATAACGCATTCAATGCTTCATATTTTTCTTCTCAGGGATCCTTTGTAATAACTCCTCCCCTTTCACCCAGCTCATTCTTTGCCAATGGCAACATTATTGAGAACATATCAGGATTTGACTACGATACTGACGGGGATCAGGACATTCTAATAAGTTATCTGCAAAGTACCATCGTATATGAGCAGACCTCACCCATGACCTTTAGTGCAGACACTATTGGAAAGAATCTGGGGGTATATTCAATAGCTGATTTAAACCTCGACAACCTTCCCGATTTAACAATCTCAACAGCAGATTCGGTTGGTTACCTGATCAATCTCGGAAATAAAAACTTCACTAAAGTGTTTTTCGACACAATACCCACATCAAACCTGGTTGTAAGGGATTTTGACAATGATGGTGACCCCGATATTCTGACCCATAATACAAATTTTTACATATATGTTAATGATGGAAGCTTAAATTTCGATAGAATTACCCTGCCATTTACCGACGATACTCTTGCTGTGGCAAAATTAACTGCTGCTGACATCGACAATGATGGCGATGAGGATATTATTGCAACTGGGGTTTTAGAAGGTTCTTATTATTTTTATGGAGAATCTCCAGGCAAAACAGTAACCTATAGAAATGATGGTGACTTGGGTTTTACCGAGCTTCAGGAGCTCTATCCCGGACTAGGCCCAACAAAAGTCAACCTTTCTTCATTTGCGATAGCCACAATGGCTCCTCATATCAAATGCCAGGATTATAATAAGGACAATTACATCGATTTGCTTATTACAGGAAGGGATGTATACAATAATAATTATTCCATTATATATATTAACGACCAGGCTGGAAATTTTAATCAATTACAAAACGATATACGCCCCACGGCCATAGCAACCCCAAACTGGATGGATTTTAATGCCGATGGTGATATTGATTTGATATTGCCAAAGATAGGGACAAACATAGACAACCTGGTCTATTTAAATTCGGGTAAAAACACTTTTGAAGGTTTTGGTACAAGACTGGACTCAGTTACCAATACATTTTACACCAATTTGATTGACATTAATGGAGACCTTGCCCAGGATATAATATACAGCTTGAAATTCACAATGATTGACTTCTATAGATTTGAGACCTATATTGATTTAAACACCGGCAACCTGAATTTTCTTGCCCCAAAAGTGCCAAGCGGTTTAACAAGCACCCTCGACAGCCTGACAGTGTTTTTAAACTGGGACAGATCTCTGGACGAGAACACTGGAACAGATGGATCGACATATAATTTATGGATAGGCACCTCTCCTACTGCCCCTGATGTTGTAAGTCCGCTTGCTGATTTAAGTACAGGAAAACAATATTTCAATAAAATAGGAAACTGTGGAACAAGGAACAACTACCAGCTACAAAACCTTCCGGTGGGAACATATTACTGGTCTGTCCAGGCTATTGACAATGGTTTGAACAGTAGTGCATGGTCTCCAACACAAAGCTTTGATGTATCTTCAATCAATGTCGATATTCTGGCTGATACTGCTTGTGCCGAAAGCCCTACAATTTTCACGGATAACACAGCTATTGTTGGCGATGATGACATTGTAAGTTGGTACTGGGACTTTGGCGATGGAACAAATTCAATACTACAAAATCCTAAACACACTTATAGCTCAGGGGGTGCATATACAGTAAAACTTACCGTAAAATCTACACTTACGGTACAAACCGACTCTCTAGAGGTGACAGTTCTACATAGGCCACAAGCCAACTTTTCTGCAGCTACAGTTTGCCACAATACAAGTACTTTGTTTACAGACCAATCGAACACAAGCAACAATACTGTAACAGCATACTACTGGGATTTTGGTGATGAAGGAACTGAAAATGATATTGGTTCTGTCACACACTTATATGCACAACCAGGTGAATATTCTTCTCAACTTATAATTGAGGCTGCAAATGGATGTAAGGACACTGTTTCCCACAATACAATTGTAGCTGAGAACCCTATGCCTGTTGTTTCTTTGCCAAATATTGGCAGCAAACAATACAATTCACAGATTTGTGAAAATGACAGTACCCTTCTGGCAGTAAACTGGAATCCTGCCTATTCCTATCAATGGCAGTTTGAGGGGGGCAATTTGTTCGGTGAAACAGATACCATATTGGTGATTAAAGATGTTGAACCCGGTACCTATACCTATGGTATTAAAGTGACCAATCCGTTGGTAAACTGTATTGGTACCGACAATCAGGTCATTCTTATAAAAAATGCACCTGAAGTCCCCATAATCGAATCCAAAAATTCGGTATACACCGCTTGTGAAGGAGACTCTGTGTTGCTCACTACCCCTATTTTAAATGAAAACTATTCCTATCATTGGATACTAGATGGCTATGAACAACCAGGAGACGCCCCTGAATTTAATGCAATAGAAGAGGGTGAATATAGCTTAAGAATTGTAACAGGTGACTTTTGCTCTTCAAGTTCACTTAACACAATTCCACTATATTTCGATCCAGTTCCTGAGATAGAAAGTATTTCAATTGTAAGCGAAGATTCCTCTTTCTGTTATGGTACACACATAACCCTGTCCACAACCATTAATCCCGAATACATCTATTACTGGAAAAGAGATGGCGACAGCCTGGATATAACAACTACAAACTTTTTGGTTGTTACCCAATCGGGAAAATATACAATAGTTGCAAAGAACAGCTTCAACTGCACAAGCAGTTCGATACCAATTGATGTGAAATTTTATGATAAACCACCTCTGTACTTAAAGTCTGATAGCATATTTGTATGTCCCGAGGAAACCATTAGCCTTGAACCAGATATATATTACAAACAATATCAGTTTCAGTGGCTTAGGAATGGAGTCACTTTAAGTGGTAAAACTGAGCCAATACTAAGTGACAAGCTTAAAGAAGGCGATTATAAACTTGTTTGCACAAACCAAGGTTGCGATAGTATATCAAAAGAGATTTCTGTAAAATATATTTCAGAAATTGAGAAACCCGAAATGGTAGTCTTCGGCCCTAATGTTTGGTATATTGGTTGTAAGAATGATAGTGCCGGAGAATATCGTTGGTATTACAATGGAGATCTTATGGCTGATCAAACAAGTTACATTTGCATGGCAGGACAAAATCTTGGCACCTACAGGTTAGAAATTTCTGATGGCTCTGAGTGTTGGGTTTCCTCAGAAGATATTGAGATCCCTAACAACAATTATAAATCAGGATATTTTCCTGAAACCAGTATGGAACTTTCCATCAGCCCCAATCCAAGTACCGGACGATTTTTTATTTTAATGGAAGGGGGAAATGCAGGCAGCTATACTATGGACCTGATTGACATCAGTGGAAAACATATTTTTTCTGAGCACATAATAAAGAAAAATTTTATCGAACAGATTGAAATGGACCTTCCACTTCAACCCGGTATATATGTTTTAAAGGTTTCGGATAAAACCCATACCTGGCAAACTCAAGTAGCAATCGAATAAAGTAACACACACCCAATAAACAAAACCTTTTCAGCTTTAACCAATGTAAAAAAGGTTGTATGGTGAAAAAGACGGTTATTTCAATATTTCTGGCAATTAGTAGTGTTTTCTGCCATAGTCAGGATTTTAGCATCCTGTCAACGTCTATTGAATGTTTTGAATCAGGCAATGCTATCTGGGCAGACATTGACAATGACAATGATCTTGATATTGCAGTATCTCGCCCCTTCAAAGTTTATGAGAACAACAGCAATACCTTTTCAGAAATACCAGGTATTGCTTCTGGTTTCTTTCAGGATATTATTGCCGCAGACTTTAATAACGACAACCTTATCGATTTTGCAGTATGTGGTAGCCCGTCCAGGATTTATTTTAACGAAGGTGCCCATGTTTTCACATATATTGAACTTGCGTCAGTAACGTACGGGGCAATTGCTGCAGGTGACTTAAACAATAATGGATTTGACGACCTGATTATATCTGGGGTAAACAATGGTAATGTAATCCTTTTTTTATATCAAAACCTGGGAGGAACAAATTTTGCTGAAATTGACCATAGTATCCTGGGGATAAACAAAGGTCAAATAGAAATTTTTGATTTCAATAAAGACCAATACAACGACATAGTAATTTCCGGTGTTGACAACAATGGAAATCCTGCCAATGCACTTTATCTCAACAACCGTGAGAACAATTTTATCAAAAGAAACATTGATGTGGCTTTAAATACTAGCTATGAAACACGCATAAGTCTGGCAGATTTCGACAACGACGGCTATATGGGCATAGCACAGACAAATGCCAACAAGAACTATATTATCAATTATCAGGCGGACAGCAATTTTTCCAGCTTGAGCTATTTTGCAAACACAATAGAAAATGGAAGGGTACAAGCGATTAATTTCGACAACGACGAATATATGGATATACTTCTGAGTGGAAATTATGGATTCAGCTATCCTATTGAAACCCATTTTCTAAAACAAAGTTCCCCAACGGTATTCTCCGATAGTGTTTCCAATGATTATTCTGCCTATGCTGGTATTGTTGAACCTACTGATTATGATAATGATGGGGATGTAGATTTTTACCTCATGGGGGTTTCTCCAGGAACATATGACTTGTACTATGGAATTTTTGAAAACAACCAGAACACCTTAAATGACTCTCCCTCAATACCCTCGAACCTGCAAGGCTTTGCCGATGGAAAAGACATTATACTAACTTGGAGCCCAAGCAATGACGACCAAACACCACAAGGTTCTATTACCTATAATGTGTATATAGGAACTGCCCCTGGAACAACTGACATAGTAGGTCCAAAGGCTAATTTGAGCAATGGGTACCGAAGTGTTTTTGATATGGGCAATACTGGCAACGATACCGCATTTATTATTTCCGGACTGGCTGAAGGTATCTATTACTGGGGAGTGCAAGCCCTTGACAATTGCAACAACCCTTCGGCTTTTAGCTATGAAGAAGCTTTTGAAATCTTTCCGTCTTTTATACCCGAAACATTGAGTATATCAGCACTGTCAACCATTCAAAGTGAAATTGAACTGGCTGACATCGACAACGACAACGACCTGGATATCCTTTATTTGGGTTCGACAGCTTTTTCAGGAGGGCAATCTGTAGCAAGCATATTCAGAAATGAAAGCATGGTTTTTACCGAAGAAAACATAGATATAGTTATCCAGCAAACAATTACCAATTTTGTTGCAGAAGACTTTAACAATGACAACTTCATCGATATTTTCCTGTTTGGCAATGTTTCCCGTCTCCTTAAAAACAACAATGGGGTGTATGATACTTTATTGGAGTTCGGTCCAGACCAATATGGAATACTGAATACCTGGGGCGACTTTAACAATGATGGGGCAAAGGATATACTGATCGGGAATAATTTCTTCTATACAGATATCACAGAAACCGGCAATGTGTGGTTAACGGGTGAAGTGGCAGACCTGCCACGTCATTCGACCAACAGCTGTTTCGATTATAATAAAGATGGATATACCGATAGCTGGATAGGAGGAGGCCTATACGAAAACCAAAACCCCGGTTTTTCATATCAGGCTGTAGGACCCTTAATTACCGAAGGCACAGCCTACCCTGCCGATGTTGATGGCAATGGCACTCTCGATGTGCTTTACACAGGGCATACCATCGGAGATAATATTAAATATACCGATATCTATCTCAATTCGGGAAATGCTTTTTCACACCACGAGGATGACAGGATTAGAAAGGTAAGTGGTTGCGGATTATGGGGCGATTTTAACAACGATGGCTTAATGGATTTCTTCTTAGGAGGAGAAAGCTCAACTCAGGTATCGGAACTTTACCTTCAGACAGAAGACCTCAACTTTGTCAAACTGGAATATACATTCACCCCAACCCCTCATCGTAACCAGGCGAAGATTGGGGACATAGACAACGATGGGGATTTGGATATTGTGATAAAAAGCGGGCAACAAATCTTTATTTACCATAACAATATATCCTATTGGAACTCACCTCCTGCACAGCCTTTCGATCTAAAAAGCAGTCAGTATATGTATGGAATAAAGCTGGAATGGGCTAAAGCCGAAGACGACCACACCCCTCAAAACAGCTTAAGCTATAATGTTATGGTTGGTAGTGACCCAGATAATATGAGAGCCGTTTCCCCATCAGCTTTGCAAACTGGACAAAGGTCTGTGGTTTCGTTGGGCAATGCCAGTCTGAACAACTTCTTCTTGCTCGACACACTTGAAACAGGAAGATATTACTGGACTGTACAGGCAATTGATGGTTCTTATAAAGGTGGAGAGTGGGCTCCAGTCGACTCTTTTGATATTACAACCCTAAATGTTGAATTCAGCCTTTCCGCAGATACAATATGTATGGGAGACTCCATAACATTTACTGATAATTCCATTTTGTTGGGAGATGACATTTTCCTGAACTGGCATTGGTCATTTGCAGATGGAAACGAATCGTGGGAACAAAACACAAAACATGCTTACAACTTCCAAGGAGAATTCTGGGTAAAACTTACCGTAACAACCGAGCTCACCCAACAGACAGATTCAGCTTTAGTAGTTATAAAACCCGCCCCTCTTGCAGAGTTTGATGCTCCTCCTGTGTGTGAGGACAGACTGACACATTTCGAAGATCTATCGTACCCCAACGAAACAACAGTATTTTTGTATCAATGGGATTTTGGTGATGGCTCCTCATCCAATATAGAAGGAAATTTTGACAGGAGGTATTATGATCCCGGAACCTATACTGCCAGCCTTACGATTCAGGCAACAAACGGATGCATGGGCCATATAGAAAAGAATGTTGTAATTGTTCCTATACCAAATGCCATCCTCCAAATTAAAGAAGGATACAGCAATCTACCTTGCATAGGAGATACAGCAATACTCAAAACAGTTCATGAACCCCAATATGAATATTTCTGGTTGCATAGTTTCGACACAAGTAGCTTTTATATCATGGGGGGGCAAGATGCAGACTCTCTGGTATTGACAGATCCGGAATTAGTCGGTTATTTCATGATCAGGGCTATAGACACCGTGGCTGGTTGCAGCTCGGAAGCAATGACAGAAGTTTATTTTAAAGAATCACCGGAAGCCCCAAGGCTTTTAATACCTGACGAAAGGTATGTATTTGAAAGTGAGGATTCGACATTTGCCCGGATGTGCCAGGGGGACAGTATATCCATACAGCCTGAATTTATTGACCCAACCGTAAATATTGAATGGTATCGGGATGGAGGTTTTATTGGCAATTCAGACTCTATTGTTGCCAGATTTGGAGGAAGGTTTTCATTGGTTTTGCAACGAGAAGGGTGCTGGACTGAATCTATAAATGCTGTTTATATCGATACCCGGGAACCTCCTCCTGTCCCAGTTATTAAAAACCTCAGTGCAACAAAATTCTGCATGAGTGACAGTGTCATACTAACGTTCGATACTATTCCCTCTCTTAGTTATGTCTGGATTGCGGGCGGACAAAAATTACCAGGCCTTAAAAACGACAGCATCATTGTTAAACTGCCCAGCATCTATTCTCTTGAGACATATACAACCGAGGGATGTAAAAGCAAATCTTCATTCGTTCCGATAGAAGTGGATGAATCTCCTCCAGATTTTGAGGTGGTGCATGAGGGACCTGTTTCGTTCTGTTCGGGTGACAGCGTATTGCTTATTTTACCAAATTCCGATGAATTCACATATTATTGGAAAAGCACAAATTCTTCTGGCACACTTAACATCGGGAATAGTTATTATGCAAAAAAAACCGGGGAATTTAGCGCTGTTATTGAAAATGAATTGAATTGCACCTCCAAAACCAGCAATACTGTTCAGGTTACAGTTGAAGACTTTCCGGCACAACCAGCGCTAAGCCGGGACAACGACTCCATTATTTGCCAAGGAGAATCAGTTACCCTATCCAGTCAACTGACAGATAATTCGCTTAGCTGGCAATGGTATAGGTTTGATGATCCTATTGAGTTTGATGATGATGACATATCGATTAAAGTAATAAAATCCGGCCTATATTCTTTATATGTCGAAACTCCTTCTGGATGCAGCAACCAGAGCCAAACACTATTTATAACAGTGAATGACAATCCTGATCCGACATTCATAGATATGCCCGATACTGGTCTTTGCCCAAACGAGAAGATGAAGTTGGAACCATATCCATATAATGAAGGTTACGTGTATAAATGGTTAAGAAACGGAAGTACTTTTAACGGTGCCGATGCTGAGACCTTAGAAGGCATACTAGTTCCCGGTGAATATAAATTAATAGTAAACAATGGCTCCTGCAGCGACACAACCCAAAAAGTAACAGTAAGATATAAATCGTCATTACAAGCTCCTGAACTTAAAGTTTTTGGACCAAAGGTTTGGTATATCGGATGCACAAATGACAGAGCTGCAGATTACCGTTGGTTTTATAATGGTGGCCTACTCGAATATGAGAAGGACTTCATCTGCATGGCCAACCAGAACCTGGGAGCTTACTCAGTCTCGATTACCGATGGAAGTGGTTGTTGGGTAAGTTCTGATACAGTTACCATTCCAACAACTGATTTCAAACAAGGATTTGACATAGAACCTCATACAACTGTAGATATTTACCCAAATCCTTCCAATGGGAGATTCAACATTGAAATAAAAAGCACATACAATGGAGGCATCTCTTATGCTCTTTACAATACTATGGGACAGCTTATATTGTCATCCAGTTTCAAAAAGATGACATCTACTGCTACAAAAACATTTGATGCCACTGATCTGACAAAAGGTATTTACTATTTGAAAACTCAAGTTGGTAAATCCAGTATTATTAAAGAAATTGTAATCGAATGAAATAATCATTATGCGTGTAAAACCAATAATCCGATACATTCTAGCAGCAGCCAGCTTATACTTGTTATGCATAAATACTGCATTTGCACAAGAGTTAAGCCAAAAACAAATCGATATTATTCATACAGAAGCATACAGATTACTCAAAAGTTATGAGCAAACACTCAATGGTATTGCTGAGAATAACAATTCAAATGAAGCAGAAACCAACCGCTTGAAAAATGAATTCATCCAATTGTTCCTGAACCGGCAGGTAATGGTATATAACGATCTGGAGCCCAATCACCAGTTAAGCGAATTCTACGAAATTGAAACTTATATTTCGAACCTGGTTTTATGGTATCCGGATGGCCTGCAGGTCAGCTTTGATTTCAGTGCCATTGAAACACCCGGATCAAAACCACATAGTAACGATATCTGGTTTATTGACTTGAATGCAAAAAAGGTAATCAATGGCAATTATATGAACCGGGCACAAAACAACAATACAGAAAACCTTTCGTTCAGGATTGCCTTTTCAGTAAAAGACAAAACCCCTAAAAACTTCAGGTTTGTAGGGATTAGAAATATTGATTCTGATGTACAGCTCACAAACGACAAGGCCTTACAGGAACTGAACAAAGCTGATTATACCGAAGAAGAACTAGTACAAGTGCAAGAATCTGCCAAATCATTGGTAATGGATTACAGCAGAGCACTTGAACTTATTGGCAATCCGAATGAGTCAGCAGAAAATAAAAAGTTTTTCACCATGGATTTCATGAGCCTGTTTGAATCAGAAAACTCAATGGTTTTTAATGATCTGGAAGAGAAACCCGAAAACGAATTGATCAGCATTCAAGATTATATAGACAAATATCTTGAGGCATATACTCAAGGTATAACAAACCTTAGCATGAACCTGGACTCTGCTAATTTCTCGCACATAGAAACAACCGAAGACGGCAGGTTTCTCACCTATGTGTATGTCAACAAGTTCTTCTCGGCACCTATTAGCGACAAACAAAAGGTTTTACTGTCGAACCCTCTCATATTTACCATAACCCTGGACAGAAAAGACAATGCCTTCCAGAACCTGACCATTAAGAGCATTGATAAAGAGTATACTGAGTTTACAGGCATCAACACTATTGCAGAAACAGGAGCTTTGATTCCACTGAGCCCCATTCGCAGAAAAGGAAATTCATTGGGGATTTCCCTGATGGGTGGAGTCTCATCCATACAAAATAAAAACATCAATGCCTTGTCGTTCGAAGCTGATTACCACGAATGGGCTACATCACCTAAACCGGGATATTCAGCTTCAATTATCTTTAGCAACTATTTTTCAGATGCCTTTGGATTTTTAACAGGTGTAACATACAGTCTGTTTTCCGGCAACTATAAACTTGATGGAATATTTGTGGACCCTACAGAGGAACCCGATCCGAATGGAGACTTATTCTACGATAGTATCAGCGCCGAATTCGACTCTACAATATCCACTGTTTATTTAGGAATTCCCCTAACAATTGAGTATATCCACGACATAAATAAAAAATGGGCTTTTTATATTAACGGAGGGGTAAATGTCTCCTTTTTGCTGTCGACAAAATATAAAAAATCAGGCACATTTTATAATTCAGGCTATTATCCCGGCCATGATATACCTTTTGATGTATTGGTCTTTGAAGAACTGGGGTTCAGAGATGACAACTACGACCCTCCTGAAACCGGAACTGCAGAACTAAACACTACAAATATACAGGGGTGTATCAGTCTAGGCATGGCAATAAAAACAGGCTATTACAGCTCATTTAGGTTTGGGCTGAAAGGATTATTTGGAATAAGTTCAGTAATAAGCCAGAACAATTATTCAGATATCTTGGGGAATAAACATGAAGCTAAATCAGTCCTCACTAATAATATAGGACTTGAAATTTCGTATTTTCGTAAATTATAGGCAAAGAGTATGAAGAGAGCAATTAGTATTGTATTTATGGTATGGGGGAGTTTGTTTGCCAATGGCCAAAACAACAATTCACCATTGCACTTTGCTGAAGTCATAAACCTCAGCGAAGGAGAAATCCGTGTTTTTATTAATAAAACCCGGCAAAAAGTTGATGAGTTTCAGGAATTCATTATTATCCTGGCCAATAAAAGCGAAAGCCGGGAAAGACGTAACCTGGCAGAACGTGAAGCCTTAAAACTGTTTTATCCGGGAGCACAGATTGAAACCAGCAAAAAGCTTGAAAATGGGGAAACCGAGAAAACTACCCGGTCAATTAAAGAGTATTTATATCGCTTGAAAATCCTGCCTTTTACCAAGGTTGAAATTGAGTTTTACGACATCGCCTATGTAACTAGTTTCACGATGGGACGTGATGGCAAGTATTATGGTACTGCAACCATTTTTCAAAAGTTTACAGGTTTCGAAGGCGACAATATGGTTTATTCATCTGTAACCAAGAAAGAAATTGAAGTAATTTTGGAAAACGTTGAAGATGAGTTTTATGGCGATAAACGTTGGAAAATTTTTCTTGGGGATATTAAAGCTACAGAAACCCAAATGCCAACATCATAATTATGAATAGAACCCTTTCAATTATTATTGCTTTATTGGTTGTACCTTTATCTTATGCTCTGTCGCAACAAATCGAACAAAAGGATCCAATACCTCCTGAACTTATCATTCAGGTTAAAAATATCCATGACTTCATAGGCAGGTTCAATTTTGAGCTTGACCCAAAAGGTGAGCCTCTTAGCCCCGGTTTTAAAAGCAAATATACCCGCAAGCAACTAATCGAAACCCTTTTTAACAGAAGTGATTCCATGCGTTCATTAACTCAACCCGAACTCCGGTTTCTTACTGATGTGGTAGGTTCTGGCATTAAAATGCATAAAGACACCAACCTGTTTGTCGAGCTCAAGTGTTACTTTGAATATAAGCAGAGTACACTCCCTGCAACACTTACCCTGCAGTATACCTACGACGGCAACAATGCCTACCGGTGGGCTATTGTCAAAATAAATACAAAATGGTTGGACCTCTTTGGTTCCACAAATATTGCAGAATACATTCCACCCAATAACGACGAACTAGGATTTAGCAGACTTGACCAGGCGCTAAAAGGAAACATGTCTCCAATAAATCTAACGCCAAACAATTACAGCTACGATCAACTGAGCACATTTTTATTTTTGCTTGAAGAGGGACTGTTGATCTTCAAAGAAACAAAAAGCATGAAATATATCTACAAAGGAATAGATGGATGGGAATTATATCTTCAGGAATATATCAGGCCTGGATACAATAGCGGATGGTTGATTTCAGATATAGTTCCATACAATGATTAATTAAACAGGTTAAAACCTTAACCCCTGATTTTTATAAATATTTTTTTAACTTTGTTGTCCTTTTGCCTAGCTGTAAAGGGGATTAAAAAAGAGAGCTGTAGCTATTAAAGAAAAAGGACTTTGAGCAACACCCACGATGGTTCAAAAGGTGTAAACATACGTTCTCTCATTAGTAATTAGTAGAATGTAAGATCAATAATATGAAAGAGGTAATTCCTCCTGTCGAGAAAAAATTAATTGAGAAAGAGCTTACCAGGGATAAACTGCTGCGTGAGACAAACAATGCAGGAAATGAGTTATATGTTATTACTCACCACAACTCTCCAAATACAATGAGAGAGATCGGAAGGTTAAGAGAAATAACATTTCGTGCAGCAGGTGGTGGAACTGGGAAAGAAGCAGATATCGATGCATATGACATAAGCGAGAATCCTTATAAACAACTTATAGTCTGGGATCCGGTTGAGAGAGAAATATTAGGTGGGTACAGATACCATTTGGGAGCAGATCTTGGAGTAGATGAAAAAGGCAAGCTTCAGATTGCAACAGCAAAGCTTTACCATTTTTCCGAAAAATTCATAAAAGATTACCTGCCTTATACCGTTGAACTTGGACGGTCATTTGTTCAGCCTACCTACCAATCGACACAGATGGGCAAAAAGAGCATGTATGCATTGGACAATCTTTGGGACGGATTAGGAGCTATATGCTGCAACAATCCGGAGTACAAATATCTCTTTGGCAAGGTCACCATGTATACTTCGTTTGAACCAGAGGCCCGTAACCTTATCTTATATTTTCTTGATAAGCATTTTAAAGATAAAGAAGGATTGCTTTACCCTTTTAATCCATTGGACACAAAGATGGACCGCGAAAAGATGGCTTTGATCCTGGTAGCGGACAATTTTAAGGACGACCTCAAAAAACTTTCTAAGGAAGTTCGGGCAAGGGGCGAGAGAATTCCTCCACTTATCAACGCTTACATTAACTTGTCGCCAACGCTCTCTTGCTATGGCACAATCTTAAACGAAGCCTTTGGCGATGTGGAAGAAACAGCAATAATGGTCAAAGTTAAAGATATGTACCCGTCAAAAACTGATAGACATATTAATTCTTACCTGAAATGGAAAAAAAATAATGAATAGCAATATTCAATCCATTAAATCACAATTTCCAATATAGGAATCACCCTGGCATTTTTTCTGGGGATATGTTTCGCAACAAGAAATACAGGTTTACCAGGATGGGATATCTCCTCCCTGATGCTTCGTCTACAAATCACTTCCTTCTGAAGTGGATTTGCCCTTTGACCCCAAATCAGGCATTAAAAATAAAAAACAATGCCTAATCGACTCAGGTATCATCCTGCCAATTTTATAATTGTCAGATATCTGCAATTTCATTTAATGTTTTACCTGCAGATGAATACTTTTTTTTGTTTGCAGCAAACAGAGAGAATATGGGGTGTTTGGCGATTTATTGCACAAATTTTCACTACACATAAAATTACTTTTTATTGTTCAAAGCTCTAATATATCGCTTCCCGCCAACCTACCGCAGGGAGCTCAGCGAAGCCAAATATTTTATGTTGTTGGCAGTTCGTTCTTTTTCTTTTTTTTTAATCCATTTACACATATATTTGTAACCATTGTGTAAGGTTTTATAATGTGGTTATGAGCGAATATTTATCTCTTTCTGAAACAGCAGAACTTGTCGGCAAATGTAAAGAAACCCTTAGAAGATGGGATAATGAGGGAATTCTCACTGCGGTCAGGGAGCCTGTGTCAAATTATCGGGCCTATAGAAAAAGTGATGTCTATGCTTTACTGGGTATTCTTTCTAAAAACGCCGTTGATAAAGAAATCTCAAACTATGTTAAACCTGACAATGAATATTCTGTTCTTGAGTTATTTGCCGGAGCTGGTGGTTTTGCCGTTGGTCTGGAAAAAGCAGGTTTAAAATGTGTTGCTTTGAATGAAATTGACAAATGGGCATGCAATACATTAAGAACAAATAGGCCAAATTGGAATGTTTTAGAAGGGGATATAAAAGATTTCAATTTTACAGAATATAAAAACAAAGTTAATGTCGTAACTGGCGGTTTCCCATGTCAAGCATTTAGTTACGCAGGTAAGAAACTCGGTCTGAATGATGCCAGAGGAACACTTTTTTACGAATTTGCCAGAGTTGTACAAGAAGTATCGCCTGAAATTTGTATTGGTGAAAACGTCAGAGGTTTATTAAGCCACGAAAATGGGAAAACGTTGCAAGGAATGATTTCTATTCTCGATGAAATAGGATATAATGTTGTACCCGTTCAGGTTTTAAAAGCATTATATTTCAAAGTCCCCCAAAAAAGAGAAAGGCTGATTTTGGTAGGTGTCAGAAAAGATATTGATGTTATTTATAATTATCCATTGCCATACCAGAAAATCTATAACCTTTCTGATGCATTAAAAAAAGGTGAATTATTCGATTGCGATGTTCCCAAATCAGATGGCGTTAAATATCCTAAGTCAAAAAAAGCGGTTCTCGATTTAATTCCGCCAAAAGGTTATTGGCGTGATTTGCCTTTAGATATTCAAAAAGAATATATGGGAGGCAGTTTTTATCTTGGTGGCGGAAAAACAGGAATGGCTCGCAGAATTGGATGGGATGAGCCCTGCCTGACTCTAACTTGCAGTCCTGCTCAAAAACAAACCGAAAGATGCCATCCAGACGAAACTCGTCCTTTTACAGTGCGTGAATATGCGAGAATTCAAACATTTCCAGACGATTGGCAGTTTTATGGTTCTATAGCCCAACAATACAAACAAATTGGAAATGCAGTGCCCGTTAATTTAGGTCGAGAAATTGGTTACTCAATTGTCAAATTTCTAAATGAATATTACAGCATTAAAAATCAAAAAGAGGGGAATTTTTAATTTCCTCTTCCAGATTAGAGCAACCTATGTTTATCAAGTCTTCTGTGTCGATTGTTAGTATGCTTTTGTGCAATTCTTTAACCAAACCTTGATAAAAGCTTGGAAACCCTGTAATGCGATGCCATAAATCTTTTCCAATTATCACAGGATGGGTCTTATCAATCCTTTTATAGTGCATACTCAATTCTTCAGCTTCTCCGTATAAAACTCCAACAATAAAGTCGGTATTGTTAACATCTTTAAAGGCTTTGTTTGTTCGGGCTAAATTAATCGTATTGGTAAATTTTGTAATCAGGGGATTTACATCTTCGGAATTAATCGTGTTGGGTCCAGATTTTAGTTGGCACCATTTTTTCCTTTTGTCAACTTTATCTGTAAATTCAATATCCATTCCTTTTATCAATGAGCCACTTGCCAATTCGAGCTCCACAAACATATTTTGGATTCTTGTACCAAACGAAGTGTTGATTGAAGTTCCTAATACTCTTGGATAGTATAACGCTTTTGCAACTCCTTTTGCAGTATAATCGCCTTCAAGAACTTTCGATAGATATTTTACAACAATCGGATTTATATTGTAGGACTTCAATTTTGCATTGTTTTTCAACGAAGCCTCAATGTGATTTTTGAAAATATAAGTTTCAAAATATTCAACAATTTGTGCAATCAATCCTTTTTCTGACATAATTTTACTCGATTAAAAAATCAAAGATAACAATTACCAATAATTATTTGCGGCATGTCTCCCTGAACGACCGCCAACAGAGAGAATGTGGTCATTTGGCATTTCAAAGCTCCGTTTATTTCCTATTTGAACAGATGTCGTTTTTATCTTTCATTGTATCGTTTTCTTTAAATGTATTGGACTTTGAAATTAATTCAAAACAGGGGCTTTATGGGACTTTTTCTGACGCTTTCCAATCCCTAAGTTTCGGGAGCTCAAGTGGGGTATTGCATCCATGTCAGCCATCCAGCTCAATGGTGAGTACAAAACCTATTAAAAACGCAGGGTTGAAGAGTGGCAAAACATAATGAGTACGCTAAATATTATTCGGATCAATCTCGTTCTTAGGGCTTTTGCATTTGTAAAGTGGGGGTACTCTACATGTGGATCTTTCAACTTTCGCTGCCTAATTTTTATTGTTGAAAATTTGGCTTTCCCTTAGAACATTGTTAACGATTTGTTATTTTCAAACCTTCTGTATGTAGCAATACAGATAATTTTCTTCCTAAATACTTGAGTTTTTCTTATTTCGTAAACTTCTTTTTGTAGCCTGAAATAATTTCGAAAATATCGACATTCCTTAATAATTCAATACTGCTATTTTTATTCTTGCTATCAATATTCTGCAAACTTGCCAGTACCTCCTCACAATTTTTATTTTCAAATTCAGGAAAACAATATGTACTAAATATCAAATACTCATTAATATTATTGTTTGCTAGTATTGATATTTTTAAAAAACGCACATTTCTATACCCAACAGAATTAATAGAAATTATCTGATTAAACAAGTAAGACTCATCAGACTTGAATTGTTTTTTTAAAATTAATTTGTCCCCAATGATTTTAGCTGATGATATAGAAAGGAAATTTATAACCAAAAACCGAACTCCAAGTAATATCACAAATGCGCCAAGTACTACATATGTCTCATTATTTGCAAGAAGCTTAAATACCCCAATATCTTCTAGTTCAAAACTAAAGATTAAAGGCTTAATCATAAACCATATATTTTTAAGATGAGTAAAATGGCAAAAAATACATTCCCTATCTTTTGGACTCTTTTTATCTTTTCGGGTGTTAATATAATTTCCTTCTGCATTCCTATCTTTTGTTTTATTTATTAATTCTGCTTAAAGTAAAGATTAGTCTTTGATTTTCAGATATTATATTTTATTCAAAATTATCAATTACCCTCACTTTTCCCTAATCATATTTTACGTTAGCAAAAGGATTTAATCATCTCTGTAGAAATAAATGAATTCATTAAATTCTATTTCGGATATGTTTAATGCGGGGAAAAATTGCTAATGCTGATAATAAACCGTCTTTTTAATGCGGTTTATTTAGCTTTATATTAGTATTAGCGTTTCGTGCATTTTTTATTTTTTAACCTGTAATCTTATAATTGCCTAAGCAAAAAGAAGAACGTCTATTCCAGTACGCATTATAGAAATTTGAAGCAATGGAACTTTATATTCATTAGCTTTTTCTTTCAGAAATGATTCATATGCATGATTGAGTCTATTAGTAAAAAATATTCCTTGAATACATTTACTAATATCTATATACGCAAAGTCATCTTCTGTTGCAGTAATTATCTTACACTCATTCTCATCTTTATAATCATTATGTTTATTAGTTAATTTTTTAATTTCTAATTCGTATTTCAATTTCAGATAATCCTGCGCCCCTATTTCCTCAATCTCATTTAAGTCAACACTAGAAGTATCCATATTTGGCCTAAAAAGGTGATTCTTGGAGTATTTCACATCAAACAATCGATATTCTGAAGATAATTGTTCTTCTAGTTTGGAGCGTGATAAGGCAATACAAACGCCTTTAAATTTATCTCCATATTGATCCCACATTCGAGGTTTAGCAAATCCAAAATGATCTATCGGTTCAAATACTTCAGTGAATTGTCCTTCAAAATCTATATCTGAGTTTCGACAGAAGCATAATTGACGTAAACTTTTGTAATATGCATTAATTTTTTTTGCTATTCCTTTCCCATCGATTTTTTTGTTTAATCGTATGTGATCTTTTTCATATCCACAGCATGAAACAGATGGATTTGGCATCAAATATTCCATTGGATCAGAAGCAGAAGTTACAGGGGATAATCTCAGATTATTTGATGGAAAAATATATTCAAGTGAAGTATATATAGAAGTATAATGATAAATTGTTTTTTCTCCCTCAAATTCTATTGAATCCTCTTTTGTTATATATACCATATCTTTTTTTTTAGAAATAAGTTGGTCGATTTTGCATGAACACTAACATCCATAAATACAGAACTCTACCACCAGAGTTCCGTTTATTATCCATTTGTACAGATGTCGTTTTCCCTAAATGTAATGCGCTTCATCATTATATCCAAGGGATTTATTTGTCTTTTGTTGTTGATGGTGTTAAGGTGGGTCTATCTTTTAGTTGTTTTGGGCTGCAATGCCCCATTTGTGTCTGTATGTTTCTTAAGTTTTCACCGCTAAAAAGAGGTGCATACTTTGCAAAAGTGCGCAAGCGGGTTTAGCTATATTTTATAGCAATTCCTGAACAATTAGTTATTAGTACCCAATTGGTTTCATAGCCTCAAACAAGGGTATAAACATGTATTGACTTAGGTAAATGTTGGTGGATAAATGTATGAGCAGCAATATACCCTGTATCCATCCTTTTCTGAAAAAGTAAATAATTGAAAATGTAGTCAGGAATATTGCATGCAAAAAAAACAGAAAAATTGCTGTAAAAACCAGTATTAGAACTTTAAAGTTGGTATTCTGGTTGCCTATTTCAAAGGCAAACAATGAATAACATAAAAGAAAGATGCCTATATCAATTAATAGGTTCCAACTCCAAAACTTAATTATAAAATCCTTAACACTTGCTTTTTTGCTCATCCTTGCAGTTCATTTAATCTGAACCATTTTACCTTAAACTGGTTTTTCCTCTTCATTGACTATAAATTGCATAGGTTCAGTTGATGGTGGCATGGAACAATCATTACCTTTAATAGCTTTTGCCAGAAACTCTGGGGAGTTGTCTATATTAAGTTTGCTTTTTTATTTTGAATCTTGAGATTGTCGAAATTTTGACAACTATTGAAGCATATGCTTTAATTTGGTTGTTTGTTAAATGTATTTCGAAATAAATAATTAATTCACTTATCACCCAATAAATAATTTGGATTATGTGAACACTGCCATGTCATCATGATTTTTTAAACTTAACAATGTATAATAACAAACCTCGGCCAACGGAACAAGGTTTTCACCCATAGGCTCAATACACAAATATGTACATTTGTTTATCTCCCTAACATAAAGCTCCATCCATTCATCTGTCATATCTATATCCAAAAGCCTTCCTGTGACATCCATTAAATCCGTTTCAAAGTGTGAGGTATCAACGCCCAATTTTTGCAAAACAGCAGCATATTGCCTAAAGCGCATGGCTTCGACAATTAGCTTGACAACAATTTGTTTGTGGTTCATATGTAAAGTTATTGTTAGAGGATTAGGTATTTAGGTGGATTGATTTTTTTACACTCAATTTTTTTTCATTACACACTTTATTCTTTATTCGATTATAATGTATCGCTTTATGCTATATATGCTACTAATTACACAACTATTGTGTGTTAAATCGAACAAATTTAAAATAAAATATTAAATTAAGTTTGTCCTAATTGCTATTTGTGTGATGCAAAACGAATCAAATGATGGCTAAAAGGCAGATTAATAGAATTAGAGTAGTACTTGCGGAAAAGGATAGGACTAACAAATGGTTAGCTGAAAAAGTTGGGAAAAATAGGACAACAGTTTCTCGTTGGTGCACTAATGACATGCAACCTTCATTAGAGACATTGGTAGAGATAGCTTTAGCATTAGATGTTGATATAAGTGAGTTATTGGCAAAAACAAAAAAATAATTTTTCTGTTTCTTGGTTAAGCTCCCATAATCTTAACCCTAAAACCAAGATCAATATTGAAAAAATCCAATAGATGACAATTAGCCTGCATATTCAAACTTTCAAATTATAATATATGCAAATTGATTGCCTAATTGGCACATTATAAAATTAGCACCACCTGTCCCGAGAGGTACAAATCGATATCAGCATATTAACCAATATTTTCTTTACGTTTATCCATTCAAACTCTACTCTACACGCATGTGTTAAAGGAAATCTCTAAGTAAATTAGGCTAAAGGAAACCCACAAAACAAACTACCAAAAGATCGTATTAATATTATGGCATTGACATGTTGTTGGTGTATATGTCTTTATTACAAACCTATTAATGATTAGGAAGGATGAACACTTTAATGAGCTGACCACGACACACAGAAAGGGACAGAAAAGCACAGTTTATGTCTGTCTGGATGAATAAAAAGTGTACTAAATGCTCATCTATAAACAAGTTGGCAGCAAGCAAAAAAAGGCAGTACATATCATGAACTAATTTGATAAAATATGAGAATTAAAGTTCTAGGAAGATGTGGAAATCCACCTTATAATTCTATCGACACAATATTCCTGACATGGTATAATTGGAATGATTATTCCTATTACACATTATTCGGTATGTTATATGTGGATGATTCTTCTGAAGTACATGAAATTGGAGCAATAAAATTGGATATTTTGGGCAACCTGAACAAGGTAGAGGCATCTCAATTGGAGACGAATTTGAAAGGTTAGATGAAACCTTTTTTTCATTAGCCCAATCAGATTTGTACTATTTAAATCTTAACTACCTCGGTGCGACACAAAGAGATTTAATCCTTAATGAATGATATAGCAAAAAAAAGAAGATTTATATGAAAAAGCGATTAAAGACTGGAAAATTATGGTAGACAAGGTCATAAATTTAGCTGAAGAGGATACTTTCTTGGTCGGGCACGACTAAATTTTATTTCTAAGTTACTAACCCAGCCAGAGATGGCATTCCGGAGCATCAGTCCTGTATGGGGTTACAAAAAAAGCGCCCCTGTTTTCGGGGGCGCTAATTTAACTAGTACAAAACTCCTACAACTGATGTAATTTATTGTTTGCTTATCAAAATAGTTTTTTCACCTGTTTCAGAAGTTATCTTCACATAGTATACTCCTGCTGCAAACTCTGAACCGATAGAAACAGTATTGCTTATTTCGGCCTGATCGACTCTAAAAACAACACGGCCAACATGATCGACAACTACAATACTGCTAACTAATTCTGGATTGGCAATGGCAATAGTAGTTGACTCATCAAATGGATTGGGGAATACAGCCGCTTTTTCGCCAGCAGCAATTGCCGATTTAGCAGCAGCAGCAGCTTCGAAATGTGACCAAGCATAATATCCAACTAGCTCAATATAGTAGTTACCATTAATTTTAGCTGGCAGACTACTCGACCAAGCATTGGTAAAATCAACTCCATTGACGACAACACTTGCCATGCTCCATGAATTGAAATAGGATATATCATCAGAAGTCACAAAACATGCATCAACCTCACCATTTTGAGTAAATGGCATAGATACAGAAGTTGCATTGTCACACGGTTCTCCACCTTGTGCATTGAATGTTGCAGCAACATTTTTATCACTATTCATTGTTACAGAAGTAGAATCAGATGTTCCGCTGGCATCGCCGCTCCAGCCACTAAAAACACTACCAGCATCAGCAGTGGCACTTAAAGCAACAACTGTTCCGGCTTCATAGGTACCTCCTGTTGGAGTTACAGTTCCTGCTCCATCGCCAATAGTAGATACGGTTAGTGTGTAATAAACAGGCGACTCAGGAATGAATGTAGCAGTAACAGTTTTGTCTTCATTCATAGTAACAGTTGCAGTTGTAGAAGTTCCAGAAGCATCGCCGCTCCAGCCTTCAAAAACATTTCCAGCAGCAGCAGTAGCAACTAAGGCAACAACTGTTCCGGCTTCATAAGTACCACCTGTAGGTGCAACAGTGCCACTTCCATCTACATTTACAGTAAGTGTGTATTGATTTGTTGGCGCGGGCTCAAAACTTGCTGTAACAGATTTATTGGCATCCATAGTAACAGACGTGCTGGCAGAAGTTCCAGAAGCATCGCCACTCCAACCTGCAAAAACGTACCCTGCATCTGCAGTTGCTGTTAGGTTTACTACTGTACCTACAGTATAAGTCCCTCCAGTTGGAGAAACGGCACCTCCGGTGGTCGAATTCACTGTGAGGGTATAAGATTCCAGTGGAGTACCTGAACCCGCAATTTCTGCATGTCCCCATCCAACAGAAGAAACATAATGGATATAATATTTTCCGTTCGCATCTGGTGGAATATTACTTGCCCAAGAGTTTGTATAATCAACACCATTGATCTCAAGAAGATCTAAATTCCAGGAATTCGTGTGGTCAATTGTACCTGAGGCAACATAGCAATATTCACCTTCACCATCCTGGGTCAAAGGAAGACTAACGGCTATTGGCGAATCACAGCCAGTTGAAATGGCAGAGAAATTGGCAACCAGTGAAACATCGCTGTCCATAGTAACCTGGATAGAAGCTGAACTGCTCACAACACCACCGGTCCAGCCATCAAATTGACTGCCTTCATCTGCAGTGGCTGTAACAGTAACAGAAGTTCCTTCAGTGTAAGTACCACCTGTAGGAGTTATAGTTCCTGAACCATCGCCTGTAGTTGTTACTGTAAGTGTATAATCATGAATGACAACTGGTACAACAGTTATTGCACATGCATCTGTAAAGCTTCTGTCGTTTGTCGTTACAGTTATGGTTGCTTCGCCTTCTGCAACACCTTCGACCAATCCGCTTGCACTTACTGTAGCAGCAGCCTCATTGCTAGAAGTCCATGTTACACTCTTATCTGTTGCATTCGAAGGCAGTACAGTTGCTGTTAACTGATATGTTCTTCCAATCTCAACTGATTTGGCATTATCAGAAAGTGTAACAGATTCAACGGATATGATAGTTGTATCTCCAAAAAACCTACCAAATTCAGCATTGGCAAGGGCGATATCAACTTGAGCCCAAAAACGGTGATACTTTTGGGTGTAATCTTCACCTGCATTATACGCAGCTTCAAGTGCGGCATAATCAGGATCATTCTTATAATTGGAACGGATATCGATGAATTTTACTCCTGGTTCGATAACATCGCCATTGGCCATTGTACCTGACCAACCCTGAGGAATATAAACTTCTTGTTCAAAGAAACGCTTAAAGTCACTTCTGGTTTCAGTTGTTGCAACACCTTTACCATTTGGTTCGTAATACAAGCTCCACATACGATCAAGGATTTGTTGTGCCAAATCACGGGCTTCAGTATCTAATGTTGCATGCTCGCGTGTAGCAGCAGCATAATAGGTAAGCGCTTTGGCTAAACAACCGGCTATGCCCAAATCCTGTCCATGCTCTTTAACTGATACATGTAAGTTAGTATTTTGAGCCGGATTGGCAGGGTTCCATGTTTCTGGTTGCCCTGTCCATTCTAAAGTAGTAGGAATGGCAAATCCACCGTCGGCATAAAGCTGAACTTCAGATTTTATCCATGTCACCCATTTATCCATCAAGCTTTTAGCACGTGAATCGTTTGTTATGTAGTAAAACTCGGCCATACGTTCCATCGACCATGCCTGCATTCCAAACCATTGGTTTGATCCCGGATCATGATATACAGGATGGTCATCATAGACCATATCATAAAAAGTAGCAGCTCCTGCAGGATAAGCATCATAAACACCATTATAACTGTTAGTAGCACCACCGGCAATTGCACCTTCGGCAGATTGTAACCAGGTGTAAAATTCGATTTGTCTGTCCAAACTGGTTGACCAGTCTCTCTTTCCGTTAGAAGAAGCTGGAATCAACTCATTATATTGGCTTAAAGCATAGGCGGCTACAGGGTTTTGGTAACCAAAATGGTTGTGGCTACAACCAATTCTCCAGGCCCAGCCTTGTGGCTCAAGTGGGCCACCCCAAGCATAATACCAGGAAATCAGGTAGTGGGCACTTTCGTAACCAGTTCCTCCGGCTCCCATTTTATCCTGAACACCTATTGGTTTAAAATATTTGTCGAACATTGACAAACGTACAAAGTCACCCATTTTACTCGCTTTTGCCATAGGCAAAGTGCTTGCCGGGTCTACACCCTGGGCTTTTGCAAATTCACTAGCCCAGTACATAGCCTGTACTGCACGGGCATCGGCATCAGGAGCGTTTGTATATCTCCATTGTGCTGCTGGTGCAGCATCTTCATGAGTGAACAACTGCAGAAAGCCAGTACCGTTGTTACTTCCCCAGCTAAAATCTTCCCAGGATGGGTGTGGTACTGTTTCCCAAACTGATTCTTGTTCGCCTCGTTGGAAAGTGTTGATATAAGATGGAGTACTTACACCATCGCCTTTGTTGCCATACCCATAAAAGTTATCGCAATCGAAAAGCCAGTGCATGCCATAAATATTAGATCCATAAGCAGCTGTCAGATCAGGCGACACTGGGTCAGCCCCCACAGGAACATAAGTTTCCAATGAAGAAGGATATTCATCTGGAAGGGGATGCTCTGCTGCAAAAGTTGCAGGGGAACTTGGATTGTAACTTCCGGCTGTTGGCTGAAGGTCAGCCGTTGGAATGGCTTTTTCTTCCATAACTGACCAGGCATTGTTAAGTGGCGACCAGTCACCTGTTATTCCACCATACATTGCATCTAGCCAAATCCAGTATGAGTATGCCTCACTAGTTGTTTCATGCCCATAATCGGGAGCTTCGCACATTAAAGATTCTACAGAGTGGTAGGGCACACCGTCTGCACTAAAATATCCGTTTGACGGATCGTAAATTTTCTCTCTTAGATCAAGGAATCTCTGCGTGTACTCATTGTACTGCGAGAAGCCTGAGCTAAACTGTCCAATAAAAGCTATTACAAGAACAGCTCTCAAAAAAAGATTAGTTTTCATAAGATTTAGTTTAATTAATAATTAGTTTATAATTCGATCTTCATTAGGCCACCCCTTCCAACAGGCATTATAAAAGCTAAAAACCTATGTAGCTCTCCCTGCCGAAAATGGAAAGCCCAATTCAGATCGTGGGAAAACATTATTCTTTAATAATTTTAATTGTTTCAATAGATTGATCCCTGGCAATTCTCAGGTAATAGGTGCCCGGTCCCAAATCCTTTTCCAGTATAATCTCATCTGAAAAAGAGTTGGCATCAAATGCATGGACAACCCTTCCAAGAGCATCAAGGACCGAGAGTTTAATTATCTCCTGAGAATTTTTCAATTGAATGATAAGTTTGTCGGTAAATGGATTCGGATATACAGAAGAAAGCATGGACTCTGTTCCAGCTGATTTCAGGACTGCTGCTTCGAAGTGGGACCAGCCGTAAGGACCACTACAGTAGATATAATATCCACCATCTATCTTTGCAGGCATGCTGCTGTTCCATGTATTGGTATAATCAACATTGTTAATCTCTACTACATCCATGTTCCAGCTGTTGACACAGGCAATATCGTCGGCAGTAAACCAGCAATATTCACCCACCCCATTTTGGTTTATTGGAACAGAAACTGTAACCGCTCCTTCGCAAGGAGTTCCACCATCTGGTGCAAAAGTTGCAGTTATGGACTTATCAGAATCCATGGTAATTGTCAATGGATTATCAGTTCCTGAAGCATTACCACTCCAACTCACAAAATGATTGCCTTCGCCTGGTGTTGCAGTTAAGGCAATAACTTCGTCCAATTGATATATCCCACTTGCGGGACTAACAGCACCTTCGCCTACTATGGTTACACTCAGTGCAGGATCTGCCATAATGTGTTTAAAAGTAGCTGTTACGGATTTATTGTCATCCATGGCAATGCTAATCTCCGGTTCAGTTCCACTTACATCGCCGCCCCATTCTACAAAAGCAAAATCAGTTTCCGGAACAGCCACCAAATCGACTACCGTTCCGGGAGTATATGTACCACTCTCTGGTGATACCGTTCCACCTTCGCTTGTGGTTACTGTAAGTGTATATGTTTCACCTGTAGAGTTGGTGCCATTAATTTCAACATGGCTCCATGCAACGGAAGAAGTATATTGGATATAGTATTTATCACCTTCAACAGGTTCGATCTGGTTAGACCATACCCCACAATAATCTACACCATTAATAATTAAGGTTTCACAGTCCCATGAGTTAACATTGTCTATAGTTCCCTGAGCGATCCAACAGTAGGTGCCTGATCCTGTATGAGAGAATGGGAGGCTTATCAGATCGTAAGAATCGCACCCTTCAGGAATTCCAGAGAAGTTAGCTACAAGCTCCATGTCAGAGTTCATGGCAATTGTAACACTGCTTGAAGTACTTGAAACATCTCCCGACCAACTTTCGAATTGCCAACCTTCATCAGGGGTAGCTGTAAGGGTTACATCTGTTCCTGCTTCGTACAGTAATCCAGTTGGGTCAACTGAAACCGAACCTGAGCCACTAACAGTATAGGAAAGTGTATAATAACTCACCGATCCGGGAAGCACGGTTACTTCACATGATGCAGTACTTCCACTTGTCAGTGTTGCACTTATAGTTGCTGTGCCTTCTAGAATTGCGGCAACAACACCATCGCTGTTTACAGTAGCTGTACTGGTATTTGAAGATGACCAGGAAATTGCATAATTCGTTCCGTCGTTGGGAGTTACTGACGCAGTTAGCTGATAAGAATTACCTTGCTGCAATGGCAATGTAGTTGGAACAACCGTGATGACTGGTTCTATTGTTATTGATCCATCGTAGACAATTGTTGTTACTGATTCCGACGGCAAATCCATCAATCCCGATGCATCAACACTACCCAGGTATTGAAAATAATTGCCCTCGACCGATTGATATATTGTTGATGCCTCTCCAGTCCAACCTGCAGGCACTACATTTGTGGAAACTGTATGGCCGGCAACATTGAGTAAAACCATGACAACTTCTGTACCATCGGGACTAATAAACACTAATGATTTGATGGCATCGTTGGTATTGACGCATTCAACTCGTTCGTAGCCAACATCAATAAACTTAGAGAAATGCTTAAAGGCATAGTAGTGAGGTTCGACAGTGTATCCTTTGTCGTTCGACCAGTTGGCTACATCCCAAGGATTATCAATATTGATCAATCCCGAACCAGGCCAGATAAGGTCCCAGTAAAAGTATCCAGAGGCATTACCAACAGACACATTATTACTGACCAACCAGGCTGTTTTAAACCATCCGGCTTCAAAGTGTTCATACTCTGTCATAATATTTGGACGGTCGCTATAATTTGCAGCAATATTGTTAAAACTTGTATTGTATGAATCCGGCAGTTCAGGATCGCCTCCATGATAAAGGTGATAACCATAAGCCCATAAAGCAGCATTATCCTTAACCGGATCAGAATAATTATTGAAATTGTTGTATCCAATACCCAACTCCTCGGCACCTACAATTAATGGAGGATTATCGATTGTATTGATTGCACTGTATACAGCATCCAATGCCTGGTCATAACCAGGATACTCTTCGGTTTCTGTGGGAGTAAACTTACAGGATTCCCAGCTATCGGTAAGGAAATCAGGTTCGTTTTGGATACCAATCCAATCAGGATCTACACCAATCGCCCTATAAGCTTCAAGGGCATCGCGCCAATAGTCGCCAAATTCCTGATAGACATATTCTCCATTAACCTGTGCCAATGTGCCATTGTTTACATTACCGTTACTTTTAAGATTTGCCGGAGGAGACCAGGAGCACATAAGGACTTTAAAATCTTTGTCGGAGTATTCTTCTCCTTTCTGGACAAATTCAGGATCGTAGGCAGTAAAATTAGTTTCGTACTGGTATTTATTCCTTAAGCGTAACAGGTTAATCCCTAGATCTTCGAAAGCCAATTGGTAAAGTTCTTCCTTATTTGGATGAGCATAAACCCAATTTTCATAAAAACAGAGAGCTCCTCCAAAGCCTTGCATGGTCTGATAGCGCACATTAGTATTAACTTCAAGGGTATTGTCGTTAGGATATGTTACATTATATTCTTCTATTACAATATTATCAATATAGATAGTACCAGTTTCTATAAAATGAATTTTAAGTTGCTGGTTGTTTTCATTCGCACTAAATACCCACTCATATTGGGTCCATTCGGTTGAAAGTGTAAAATCCATGGCATCATACTGATTGAGTTGCTGTATTGCACGGATAGATGTTCCTGCAACAGCAGCTTTAGCATACAATGTCATCCTATATTCTGTGCCAGCAACCGAAGCCCAGGCACTGTGCATGCTTTGAGCACTCCAATCGTTAGCTCCCAGTTGGGTATATACTAGCTTCATGGCACCTGAACCTTTATAAATATCAGAAGTTTCAAGTGTAAATTCTCCAACAGCAGTTTCGTCCAATACATTCTCCCAATCATCAAATCCCGATTCAAAATCACCGTTGGTCAATAAGTTTTGTCCCGTTGCAACATAGTTTACAAGTGTCAGGCACATGATAAATATTATGCAGATTTTGTTCATTTTGTTTAGTGTTTGGGTTGCAGATTAAATGGGATGTTAAAAAGTTACTCAACCTAGGGAGTCATCCTGAACTTGTTTCGGCACCAAGGTTCAGTTTGATCAGATCCCGAAATGATTTTGGGATGACTATACACGCAAGTAACTTTTTAACATGCCCCTTAATTGTTTTTACCTATTGTTTGTTAACAAGAGTTGTTTGTATACCTTGATCAGTATTGATTTTCAACAAGTATGATCCTTCAGAAAGTTCCTTTCCAAGGGTCAATACATTTGTTTTGGTTGAGAACTCATATTTGAATATGAGCTTGCCCATCAGGTCATAAACCTCAACATTTTCAACCATTAATTCACTGTTGAATTCAATGTTTAACTGATTTGTAAAAGGATTTGGATAAACCTCAAGGTTATCACTCAACTCAAGAGGTGCACTCTTGGTTCCTGTAGCTTCGAAATGCGACCATGGATAAGGTGCTACATAGTGGATATAGTAACAACCATTATTTGGCTCAGGCATTGTACCTAACCAAAGATTTGTAATGTCCACATTATTGATGGTTACTACGCTAGTGTTCCATGAATTGACATAAGCAATCTCCTCGCAAACTTCCCAACAGAATTCGCCAGCTCCATTGTAAGAGAAAGGAAGAGTTATGGCAACAGGATTTTCACACGGTAAATCTCCATCTGGTTCAAAGGTTGCAACAATGTCCTTATCAGTATCCATTGTAACTTCAACAGTAGTTGAAGTACCAGAAGCATCGCCACTCCATGAAACAAAATGGTTGTCTGCATCAGCTGTTGCTGTGAGCGCAACTACTTCTCCTCCATTGTATATTCCATTGGATGGAGCAACTGAACCATTGCCTACAACAATTACACTTAGTGTATATTCTGATGGCAAGTTTTCCAAGAAATTTGCTGTTACAGACTTGTCACTATCCATAGTTAAAGTAACAGCTATTGAGGTTCCACTGGCATCGCCTGTCCAGTTTACAAAGTGCCATCCGGCATCGGGAGCTGCTGTAAGTGTTACTAAAGTGCCATCAGTAAAAGTAGCCTGATCGGGAGAAACAGTTATTGTACCGCTTCCGTTAAGTGATGTGGCAAGTACATGTTCTTGGGGAGTTACAGCAGTAAATGAAGCTGCAACAGAAACATTGCTGTTAAGGGTTATATCTATTGTTGGCTGATTGCTTATAACATCTCCACTCCAACCAGAAAACACATAACCTCCATCAGGAGTTGCTGTAAGCGTAACAACAGTACCTGCAGGATAAACTCCTCCAGAGGTATTAACCGAACCTCCAGAACCAGCAGAAACACTTAGAGTATAATTGTCTACAGGTGTTCCAGAACCTTCAATTTCAACGTGTCCATATTCTACTGAAGAAACAAAATGTATATAATAGTTACCATTAATTCTGGCAGGCATACTATTTGACCAGGTATTGGTATAATCAACACCATTAATTTCCAGTAAAGAAAGATTCCATGAATTTACATGGTCTATGGTTCCATCAGTAATCCAACAATATTCACCTGCATTTTCGAATACATATGGAAGAGAAATGGCAACAGCATTTTCGCAAGTGGGTTGAGCAGTTGTAGTTTGAATCTGAACAGATGCCACATCTGAAAACTCATAGTCGCTTACAGTTAAGCTTGCATCAAAGAGACCTTCAGTAGTATAGGTGTGACTTGCTGTAACACCCGATCCCGTAGTTCCGTCACCAAAATTCCATGAGTAGGTTAAAGCATCACTATTAGGATCGGATGAACTTGAAGCATCAAAATGGACAGTTAGAGGAATGTTCCCTGAAGTAATATCTGTAGTCAAATCAGCAACCGGAGGGTCATTGACAACAACAACTCCGGCAGAGATAGTTAATATTGCCTCATCAGTTAATTCACCATCACTTACAGTAAGAACTACATTGTAGTTATCTTGCACTGTAAATGTATGGGTAGTTGAAATTCCTGTAGCTGTTGTACCATCGCCAAAGTTCCAGGTGTAAGTAAGGTTGTCTCCATCTGCATCGGTTGACTGTGATGCATCGAAAGCCACTTCAAGTGGCAACAAGCCGCTTGTTGGACTAGCTGTCGCAACAGCATTTGGTGAACTGTTGCCACTTGGAGGTGTTCCACTAATTTTTACGCCATCGGCATACAGAACGATGTAATCTGTTTCCTGAAAAACATCTGTCAGCCCTGTATTGCTATAGTCATTTGAAGCATCCCAACGACCTACATAAGTTGCATCTTGTTTGGCGGTTATTGCAAACTGATAATCACGCCATCCATAAAAACCGCTTTCTGGCCATTGGAACTCCATATAATAAATTCCAAGATCAGCGTTTACTTCGATTGGACCTAAGGCAGCAACAGCCTCAGAATTAACTGCATTCTCATCGTAATGAACAGCAAAAGAAAGATCGTTGACATCTTGTCCATATTCATAAAGCTCAGAAATGTTGAAGTAATACCTTACCATGATATTTACATCCTTTCTGGGAGGAAAAGCAGACTCGTTCATTACCTGTAAGGTTATTTGTGAACTTTCTGAAGTAATATCGCCTAATTTGGCTTTCAGTTGATATTCTACCAGTGGAGGATCAGGTGTTGGAAAAGGAGAAACAGGCTCCATGCCTTCGCCAAAATAATAGACATGACCAGCTAAGGCACCTACTGCTCCAGCATTGTAGTCAATAGCGACTTCATTGTAAATAAAATCGCTTGTTGAATCAACATGTTGGTCACTTGCATCTGGCCCACCTACTAAGGCGCCCCAAAGCGTATGTTTATGCTCAACAGGATCAAACATGCTATTTGTTGCTGAACCATGAGCAGCACGGTGGTGAGGGTGACGGGCATAATCATGGCTGTACCCTACAATATAAGAACGGCCTAGAGGGTTGTCTCCCATGATGTAGTTCATCTGGTCAGTCATCCAGGTGTCGAAACGGTCATCGGCATATTTTTTATAGACCATGCCCTGGAATTGTGCTGCTGCATTGTAACGTGCAGATCCCCATCCAGCAAGAAAGGAGAACCCATCAGGAGTTGTCTTCAGGTAGTTACCATCTCCACTATTCTCGTGAGCAACACCAGACCAGTATTCGAGGTTCCAACGGAAAATCCACCAATGGAAAGGGTCGTTTGTAATAGGAGCTAACTTCGCAAAAACCCCGCCCCATTTTGTATCCCAGGAGTGTACCCATATATTTTGCCAATCGTCTTCGTTAGAGCGGATAATCTTTGCCAGCCAACCAGTATAAAATCCATCGGCATCGCGACTAATTATATCAGTAAGGTATCTTTCTTCGCCTGTTGCAATGTTAAGCCAAACAGCAGCCCAAGCCATCTCATCCTCATCGAAAGATGAATTATAGAAACCGCCATCGTACCCTAATCCACGATTTGCAACAGCAAAATCATAAAGAGCAACAGCCACATCCAGGCATTCAGCTGCATAAGCAGGGTCATCATTTAGGTTATTCAGGTAAGATAAAGCAAGAGAGGCAGCAGCTCCGGCGCATTGGTCACTTGCAGGTTCTTCAGTTGTGGCAAAATGGGCAGGACGCGGCAACTTATCTGTATCTATTAGTTCCGGTGGAGACCATTCGTTGTGGTCAATGCCGCCCTCTCCTACCTGGTAGCAGAAAGCAACAACAGCCCCAGATGCATCACGGTATGTACACTTGAGGTAGTAGTCAGAGCCCCAACGAAGGATCTCTTTCATGTGCTCCTCTTCTCCAATATTGACAAAAGCATCACGAAATTCGTAGAAAGCCCATTCGATTGTTGAAGTTGAGTACGTTTGAGGAAGTCCAAACTGAACATGGTCCCCGGCATCGTGAAAACCACCAGCTACATCCATATAACCATTTCCATCAGGATCAAGAATCGATCGGTTGGCAGCAATAAATGATTCCGAGAAATTTGTCATTTCTGTGCCTAAAGGAAGAAACTCATCTGCTACATGGCAATTGCCACGGTACAAGAGCCTTCCTCCTTCTACTTGATTGCCGCATTTGTTAGCATCGTAGAAATAAATGGTTTTCTGCAATGCCTCGGCATAATTGTAGGTTTGGGAAGATAGGTTTATCCCTAGCAATATAGCCCCTGCTAAGCCAAGAATTCTTTTCATAAAGTTAAGGTTTGTTGGTTACCAATTTAGAAATATCCCCTAAGTGCCTAGGGTTGGGCACTTAGAAAGATATTTCCGTAAGTTAGTTTTTGCTTATTAAGAATGTTTGGGTGCCAGTTTTACTATTGACTTTGACATAATACAAGCCCGATGCACAAACTTCACCAAAACTCATATTTGATTCGATATGTGTTTGTTCGAATACCTCAACAACCCGACCCAAATTGTCATACACTTCAACAGAAGTTACCCATTCAGGATTGTTAATGGCCATGTTGATTGAAGAGCTAAAGGGATTAGGATATAACTGTACAGTATTTTGTACAGTTAATCCTTCGGCAGACTTAACAGAAACTGCTTCGAAATGAGACCAGTCATAAGCCCCTTCATAATAGATATAGTAATTTCCATTGATTTTTTCTGGCATTGAATTGCTCCATGTGTTGGTATAATCTTCTCCATTAATCTGAACAAGGGCCATGTTCCATGAATTCACATACGATATCTCATCTGCGGTCACCCAACAATAGGTGCCATTTCCATTCTGTGTATATGGAAGAGCAATAGCCACAGGTACATCACAAGGATCTCCCTGCGATGGCTCAACTGTCACGACTATTGTTGCCACATCACTATCTTCACCATCACTTACTGTAAGAGTAATTGTATATTCACCTGAAGCATAGGTATTAGAAGCTGTAATACCGCTTGCTGAATTGCCATCCCCAAAATCCCAACTATAGGTTAAAGCATCCCCATCGACATCACTCGAACTTTCTGCTGAAAATGAAACGGTTAGTGGTTCGTTACCGTCCACAGGATTAGCAGAAACAACAGCTATTGGAGGTGTATTCTCCTGAGGATTATCAGAAATTACCTGTATGGCAACTGCTGCTATATCAGATGCTCCTTCGGTATCGGTTACAGTTAAAACTGCCTGATAGTTTCCAACTTCAGTATAAGTATGTGAAACCATTACTGAGGTAGCAGTTGAGCCATCACCAAAGCTCCAAGAGTATGTTATATTGTCACCATCCACATCGGATGAGCCACTTGCATCAAAGTCTACAGTTAATGGAATAACACCACTCACAGGCAAAGCTGAGATAACTGCATCGGGTGCATGGTTAATGGGCTGACTGCTTCCATTCGGAATTTCGGGTGCTAAATATGGACGAAGTTTAGCCATCTTCCATTCGACTATGTTAGTCCATTGATCATCCAAAAGTCCTCCAGTATCACCAGAATTTGGATTCCAGCACCAAAAAGTCCAGCTATAACCATTTTGCCCCATGTATGCCATAAACGTGTCAAACCATATCTCATCTGTTCCATCAGCATCACGTATTCCAAATTCTCCTACCAATAAAGGGGATATACCCTGATCAGGTATAAAATTGAAATGTTCCTGCCAAATTGCAGGCATGTTGTCAGGAAAATCAGGAGCAGAAAACCAAGGTTGGTTAAATACCGTTGGTCCGTATTCATGGGGTGAATACATCAGTTTTGCAGGATTGCTCAATTGAACAGGATAGTCAGCAACACCTTTAAGGTTACCACCCCACCAGTACACATCATCTCCATACTTTTCAATACCTTCTACAATTATCAGCACATTAGGATTGACCGTCAAAATAGCATTTCCACATCGTTCAGCTGCCTTGTTCCAATCAGTTGCCGAATTTGAATTGCCCCAAGTAGAACCTTGACCATAGCTGCCATGAGGTTCATTGTTCAGGTCCATACCGATTACAGCATCATAATCTTTGTAACGGTTGGCAAGGGTTACCCAATCAGCGATCCACTGACTTTCAGGAGTCTGGTCGGTGTACCATAACATTTCATTCATATAACCATCGGGCTGTCGTGAATGGTTGTCAAGGATCAGTTTCATGTTGTTATCCTGGCACCACTGAACAATAACATCCATTAACTCAAGTGGTGTTGAAAGGGTGCTTTCATATTCATTCATTGGCGATACGCCAGTATATGGATCGGCACCATAGGCATTTAGATTGATGGTAGCATCAGCTTCCATTATCCTGTTGCACCAGGGCAGCCTGATCACATTAAAACCCTGGTCCTTGATCTGCTGCAGCATACTTTTGGTGTCGCGCGACCAAATACCATGAGGAAAAAGGTTATTGGTTTCAAATCCAAACCAGTTAACACCAGTTAGGATTACTTCCTGTCCTTGCGAATCGATCAGTTTATTCCCCTGAACACTAAGGTAATTCTGTGCTTCAAGTTGGACTGCTGCAGCAAACATGATCATTGCCGCAATCAGTATAGATTTTATTTTTTGCATAAGTATAGTTTAGTCGTGTTTATAATGGGGCGATAAAGCGGAAGCACATATCTCAGCGCTTCCACTCATCGACCAATTAAAAGTTAGTATTTAACAATGGTGTAAACCTTAACGCTATTGTCTTTCCTAACATTCAAGAAGTATAAACCTGTTTCCAGGTTAGATCCTAAGTATATGTTTGATGTAATTTCAGACTGATCAATAACCAATACCAATCTTCCTGTATGGTCCAACAATTCAACACTTTTAACCAGTTCAGGATTTTGTAGCTGGATCATGGTAGTTTCCGAAAATGGATTTGGATATAGCTTTACTTCAACCTTTGATAGTTCACCTGCGTTTTTCAGGGCTGAAGCCTCAAAATGCGACCATGGATAATTGCCTTCGTAATAGACATAATATGCACCGTCTATTTTTTCAGGCATAGTGCTTGACCATGTATTGGTAAAGTCTTGGTAGTTGATAGTTACTGAACCCATGTTCCAAGAGTTTACATAAGCAATATCTTCTGTTATTTTGAAACAATAGGTCCCTGCACCATCCTGGGCAAATGAAAGTGCCACATCAGCAGCATCTGTACAAGGAATCCCAACCTCAACAAATGAAGCAAATATCTCTTTGTCTGCATCCATGGTTATGGTTGTTGGATTAGTTGTGCCTGATATGTCTCCAGACCATCCATTAAATTTAGCTCCTGCATTTGGTATAGCTTCAAGTGTAATTATTGTTCCTTCAGGAATAGAATCTATCTTGGATGGAATTCCATCTACTGTACCAGGCCCATCAATTAGTACTGATAAAGAATAAGTAGGGGCATTTTCTTCAATAAAATTAGCTGTCAGGCTTATGTCTTTTGTAACAGTAACAGAAAGTGGGTTATCATTACTTGAAATGTCACCGGTCCAGCCATTGAAAATGTTTCCAGCTGCAGGAGAGGCTGAAAGGGAAACCACGTCTCCCTCAATATATCCTACCTGATCAGGATTACGGACAACTGTACCTTTACCAGAAACTGTTACATCAATTGCATGGGTTGGTGGTTCCTGGACGAATGTTGCGGCAATAGATTTATCTGAATCCATAGTAATTGAAGTAGGATTAGAAGTACCTGAAATATCGCCTGACCATTCTACAAACTCCCAACCCTCTACAGGTGTGGCTGTAAGGGTAAGAGTAGTGTTTTCATCATAATCTCCTCCCAAAGGACTTATTGTTCCCTGACCAACAACACTTGTAGTAAGGGAATATGTTGTACCAGGAATGCTTTCGCCAACAATATCGACATGTGACCAACTTTCACCAGCATTGACATAGATATAATACTTGCCATTGATTTTAGCTGGCAACTGATCGGCGTATTCGTTCGTAAAGTCCTCTCCATTGATAATAACAGCCCACATTCCCCAGGAATTCACATTATTGATTGTTCCTTCGACAACCCAACAATGCTCACCGGCACCATCCTGAGACATAGGAAGTGTATTAACAGTTGCATGCTCGCAAGTAGCTCCGGTAGCTAAAGCAGAAACTTCTATGGATGCCTGATCAATATCCATTCCGTCAAAAACGTTAACCGTTACTGTATAATTACCGGCAGTATAATAAGTATGTGCTACACTTAATCCGCTTGCACTTGTACCATCACCAAAGTCCCATATGTATTCTAGGCTGTCTCCATCGGGATCACTTGAACCTTCAGCCGAGAAATCGACTGACAAAGCAATTTCCCCTGAAGTTTTGGATGCAGAAACAGCCGCTATTGGAGGGGTATTGGTAACTCCGGAACCTTCGTCTATGATTACATGGGTTATTGAAAGTGCTGGAGCATTAATTTTCAAACCGCCTTCAGAAGTTGCGGAACGTGCGGTTATTGTTTGGTAATTGGCAGGGCCACCAGCATCATATTCTGTTCCTTCACCATTGATAAAGACCTTACGCGAAAAGTCACCACTGTCGTCTCCCCCCTCAATTGTATACCAATAATATCTTGTACCGGGTGTAAAATCGTCAAAGGTTAGTTGTACAACCTCATCAGTTCTTCCCCGGTTGGCCAGAACAACAGCAGTCTGCCCTGAAGAAAAACGGGAAGCATAACTAAGTATATCGGACTTACCCGTACTTTGGGAAACCAAAGCCCTATCTCCAAAATATTTTTGAAAATAGTACAAATGATAGAAGTCTGGCCTCGGATTCCATTGTGGCACATTGCCAGGTTCGTCTCCTTGATTAAACATTCCATGGTCGTTTCCATCACTCCATCCATTGGCCAGGTCCCAGCGTGAAGCCTGTCCATATTTATTTTTTATTAACTCACCTACATTCATGGCTGCATGCATTCCATTAATATGAGAGACCATCTGCATGGACCCAACTGCAAAAATATTCCACTCAGTAAGGGCTATAGGCTTAATATCCACTCCTGCTCTTAAAGTTGTTTCCCTCATCCAGTCCATCATGTTTTTTGATTCCGAAGTGGGGGTATTTAAAATGACTTCTACAGGTGAATCCTGATTATATGGGGTATAATAAGAGTGGACAATATAAAAATCAGCAGCATTGCCCGCAGCCTGAAAATACAACTCATTCCAATCATCTTCTGTTGGGTTCCAGCCATTTATAGACTCATATTGAATAAGTTGTGCCCCAATCTTGATTTCATGTCCAATCTCAGCGGCTGCGGCCTTCATAGCATTGGCAAAAACAACAAAATGTTGGCCATATAGCCCTCCGTTTATTGTATCTGGCTGTCCGTCCTTATTGGTTTCTGTGTTTATTCTATATCCTGCCTGCCATGGACCAGAGTTCTCATTCCCAATTTCCCAATATTTGGTACGGCCGTTATCATACCTTACCCAGTCAGCAGCATACTTTGCAGCTACTGCAACCGGATCATCACTTAATCCATACCTGGCATAACTGTAATTTACTGTTATTATACCTGTTTGTCCGGTAGAATCAAGCATATTATAATAATTGTCAAGGGAGCATGTCCATCCAGAGGTGTTTTTACCAGTCCAGTAACCAGCAGGATCAATACTACCATCGGCTCCATCGACCAAATCAGCTGGAAGGTCATCATAGTACTGATCTGGTTCCATGTCCCAGAAGAAAACGTTACTGATGTTACCACCAGGAAACCGGATTACATTCGGTGAAAGGTTTCTAATGTTCTCAAGGAGCTGAGGCTGATCAACCATTTGGGTCATATAGACATTGGCATTATTGCCAAATACATACTTCGATACTTTCGAAATTTCATTTCCTGCCTCAATATTGACGATAGCTGTAGCAGAGGCCGTAGGTTTTGAAACATCAACATAATCTGTAATGCTAATGCTTTTGGGTTCCCAGTCATCTAAAAAGAAGCCCTGGCTTTGTGCTTTTGCCCACAAGGACAACGATAGCAAAATAACCAACGCGAAAGAAAGTTTTTTCATAATTAGTTTGTTTTAGTTTTAGTTTTGTTTAATTATTCACGTTGCAAGGATTAAATTTCATTGTAAGTAGTATATAGTTTGTTAAACCCAGAATGCCGCAATGGCACTCCGGGTTTTGAAAATGATGCTAGTTTTTAGTAATTATAAGGGTCTGGATATCGACATCTGTTTGAATCTGAACAAAATAAACACCAGCAACAAATTGATCGCCAATAGTGAGCAGATTGCTAATCTGAGATTTTTCTATTGTCGAGACAACTTTGCCTGTTTGGTCCAAAATCTTGATTATGCTTACCTCTTCAGGATCTTCTAGAACAAGTTGAGCTACTGAACCAAATGGATTTGGATATACCACAACCTTGTTTTGTCCAGATGACATAGCAGGTGCAGATTTTGTTCCTGCCATCTCGAAATGTGACCATGGATATTGTCCATTATAGTAAACATAGTATCCTCCATCAATTTTTGGCGGCATGCTGTTCGACCAGCTGTTGCTGTAATCAACACCATTGATCTCAACAATGCCCATGTTCCATGAGTTTACATATGCAACATTACCACTAAGGAACCAGCAGTGTTCGCCTGAACCATCAAATGAAAAAGGAATATCTTCAATTGAAGGAGAATCGCATGACCCGCCACCAGATTCGACTGTTACTGATAATTGATGCGAATCAGAATTTGAGCATTCATCTGAAACAGTAAGTGTAATATTATATGTTCCGGCAGATGTGTAAGTATTAACAGCATCAACACCTGTAGCACTGTTTCCATCGCCGAATGTCCAGCTATATGCTAATGTATCACCATCAGGATCAGAACTTCCGGAAGCATCTACAGTAACAGTAGATGGAGCCTCAGTTGAGGCTTGGGTTATGGAAATAGCTGCGGTTGGAGCACCATTCCCTGTACATTGATCAGGTTCTGACGCAAGGATATTAGTAGTAGAAGCAGAAGTAGCGCCATCATTATCTGTTACAGTAAGTGTTACCTGGTAAGTACCTGCGGTTTGATATGTTTTTGAAACAGAGACACTACTTGCTGAAGTCCCATCACCAAAATTCCAACTATAGCTTACAATAGTTCCATCTGAATCAGAAGACTGATCAGCACTGAATGCCACAGCTAACGGTATATAGCCATTGGTTGGATTTGCAGCAATAACTGCTGTTGGAGGATAATTCTCTATTACTCCACCACCATATACCTCGAATTCATAAATTGAATAGCCATAAGGGGTTGTACGTTCAGTACCATACATTCTAACATACCTGGCGTTTACCTGAGCGAATATAATATCATCCTCACCACCATTGCCACCTGTAATTGCAGCAACAGTTTGCCAGTTTGATGCATTGTCAGAAACCTGAATATCGTAAACTTTACCTGCAGCAGCTTCCCAATTCAGGATAACCCTGCTTATTGAAACACTGGCTCCCAAGTCAACATATATCCACTGAGGATCACTAAACTCAGAGCTCCATCTCGAACCATAGCTACCATCAACAGCATTGGAAGCTGGCAGCCCACTATTTTCTAATGATGAAGCAACAGCAGTCTTATTTAATGCCAGGTTTGGAGTAGTTGGGTCAGGTATATTTGAAACAGCTGTGATATTTACTCCTGATGAAACTGTTGATCCGTTTCTATCATCGATTGCACGGGCAGATATGGTATAATTACCTGCTAACGGAACAGTCCATGAGATGGAATAAGGAGCTGTTGCATCTTCTCCAACTTTTGAACCTCCAACCAGGAATTCAACCAAATTTACATTTCCATCGCTATCAGATGCATTTGCAGACAATGAAATTGTTGCACCCTGATCAACAGATGAACCGGAAGAAGGAGAAGTGATAGACACTGTTGGCGGCACATTTGGACTTGGAGGTGTATTGTATTCATAATATATTTTACCGGCCATTCCCAAAATAAAAGAAGCATTGTAATCGATAGCTACTTCATTCATGATATAATCGTTTACATCATCGGCATAACCATCAGAGTTGTTTGGACCACCAACAAGTGCCCCACGCATACTGTTGGTAACACCATCCCGGTTTGGCTCATTCGCCCTGTGATGAGGATGTTGTGGTGCATTATTTCCCCAATTTGTAATATATGAACTGTTTCTTGGATTTTGGCCAAGTGTATAATTCATGGTTAAATCGGCAGTAGCAATATAACCTGCATATTCAAATTTTTTAGCTGCAAGATAACCCACACCAGCTTCAGAAGAAGCATAACGCAATACTCCCCATGAATCTAACCATGGTAGACCGTAAGGAGTTTTTTGGCAATCGTCCCGGTACCATTCCAGGTTATTAATCACACCATCGTAATATTTTTGTTCACCTGTAATTTCAGCTAATTTCAGCATAGCATATACGGTTACATCGTCCCAAGCCGGAGCCCAGTGTTTGTTGTAAGGATCGTCGCCATAATCGTTTGGGGTCGCAATCCATGCATCAACATTGCTTAAATAACTGTTGTCGCCAGTTGCAGTATAAAGCCAAACAGCTCCCCAGGTTAAGTCATCAAAATGCGATGTGCTTTTATAAAAGTTTCCACCACCACCATCATCACTACGTCCCAGGTAATTTTTACCCAAATTGAAGATTTCAACGGCTGAGTTCAAACATTGGTTAGCATAGTTTGCATCAACATTTTTATAGTTTAGGTACATTAGAGCTAAAGCAGCAGCGGCTTCGCCACAGACATCAGATGCGGGCTTAGAAGGAGTAGCTGCAATTACAGGCCTGTCACCTGTTTGCAACTCAGGAGAACCCCAGTAGCTATGATCTGCATTACCGTCGCCAACATTGTAATAGAAAGTGTTGGCATTGATGTGGCATTTTAGAAAGAAATCCGTAAAATGCTTCAAGGTTGAAAGCATGTTGGAAGTAGCACCAGCACGGTCAAACGACTCACGGAATTCGTATAAAGCAAAACCCAATGTTGCTGCCGACCAGGTTTGGGGCAGACCAAACTTAACATGGTCCCCGGCATCATGGAAACCTCCTGTCAGGTCAAGCCCAACAACACTTCCATCTCCGGTATGGCAAGCACCCCGCCAATCGAAGACATTATCTGAGGATACATCATTTCCGCATCGGTTGGCATCGTAGAAATCAATGCTAGCACGAAGCGCGTTTTCATAATCTTGGGCTTGCATTTTTTGCAAACCGAGAACACTCAACGAACAGAGTATTCCAAGAAATAAAATTCTTTTATTCATATTGGTTGATTTAGTCCCGATGGGTAGTCGGGATTGGTTTGTTTTAAGGTCAAATGATGTAGGCATCCACCTTCTGGCGGACACACAATCTGCATAGGGCTTATTTAGTTTTGTTTAGCACAAAAGTTTGCACATTATTTTCAGATTTCACTTTTACAAAGTACAGTCCAGCTATAAGATCCTCTCCAAAAACAAAGCTAGAAGAAATTTGAGTTTTATCGATTACAAGCACAGTCCTTCCCAATTGATCTAAAACAGAAACACCTTCAACCTTTTCTGGCTGAATGATATCAATACTTACCGACTTGCTAAAAGGATTTGGGTAAAGAGCAATTGTGTTATTGACAGCATTTGTACTTTTTGTATTGACAGCCTCAAAATGTGACCATGGATACGAACCTCTATAGTAAATATAATACTTCCCATCGATCGGATTCGGCAAGCTGCTAGAATAAGCATTGGTAAAATCTACGCCATTTACTTCAACCAGATCCATATTCCATGAATTGATGTGAGCTATTGACTGCGAGGTTGAAAAACAGTAATCGCCTGCTCCATTTTGGGCAAATGGTATGCTTACAGTTGTAGGATTATCGCAAGTTATAGGTGGTGGCAGTGCACTACCGTTTACAGTAATTGTAGCTATAGCAGTAAAGCCACCATCATTGGTTGTCGCAGTAATTATTGTACTCCCTGCTGCTACGCCCGTTACAGTACCCACCGAATTAACTGTAGCTACTGTCGCATCACTTGATATCCAGCTTACTGCCTTATTCGTTGCATCTGATGGTAAAACAGTTGCTGTAAGTTGAACTGTTGAGCCTGAAGCTATCGTAAAGGATTGTTCGGACAAGCTCACTCCTGTAACAGATACATTGGAACTCCCATCACAATCAGGAAATTGATTCTTACCATTGATTTCGGTTGTTACAAGTAGTGGTATATTGTTTTCCTCTATTACATGTCCATACATATCTGTGATCCTAAAATCATAAGGGCCTGGCCCCATGCCCGGATATTCAACAACAAAATAGTTGTACATTAGGCGAGGCACAATTACCCATTGACCGTCTACCTTATATTCCAGCCTTGTTATTGGATATTTATGGTTACGTACCTGAACAGCAGTCCACCATTGACTCGATCCTTCCTTGAAGTATAATTTAATAGCTCCCTGAACCGGACATGGCACAAACTTCCAGCTTATGGGAACCCTGCCATTTATTTTATCATCTATATAAGGAAAAGCTTCTTCACTTAGATCTATATCGCCATACTGACACTCCGGGCATCGGTCCTCAATTCTGATAACTAAAGAACCTTTATTACCGGTCACTTCAACACAAGCTCCACAGGTCATAGAGCCATCATATTGCAATTCATTCATTGCCCCTGTTAACACAGGAGATGTGGGTGTTGGGAAACTACAATTTCCTCCCCCTCCATAACCATAAAAGGTTCCTTCTCCTGTAAAAGTCTGGTTACAGTCTTGTGAAAAAATGCCTGTCCAGATAAAAAATGCTGCAAAAAGGACTATTAATTTTTTCATAACAAAGTTTTTTTATGTTTTGTGTCAATCAATGCACCATCAGGAAACCGGGATTTCTGATGGTGCTCTATATAAAGGCTTACTGTCTGATTATTTTCTTTGTAATTATATCAGTACCTGTGTACAACCTTAACAAGAAGTAATTTCCAGAAGAATTGATATCTATCTGTATTTGTTTTCTATGAATTTGGCTAGCATCAATTGTTTGAACAAGTTGCCCGAGTGAACTATAAAGCTCTATCTTTCGAACATCTTCTAATTTGTTGAAATCAATAGTAATATCAGTACTGAAAGGATTTGGATAAAGTGCTATTGTATTATCCATTGATCCTGCTCCTTTCAATCCTGAAGCTTCGAAATGAGACCAACCATATAACCCAGTATATTCAATGTAATATCCACCATCGCTCTTAGGTGGCATAGTGTTGCTATAGGTATTGGTAAAATCAACACCATTGATTGTAACTGCCTCCATATTCCAGGAATTGATATAGGAAATGTCATCGCTAGTAAACCAATAATATTGACCGACACCATCTTGACTAAATGGAAGTGCAATTGTTATCGGAATACCGCAGCAAACATCAGGAGCAAAAGTTGCGGCAACAGATTTGTCGCTGTTCATTGTTAGCGAAATACTGGCTGATATACCATCGGCATCACCACTCCAGGAAGCAAAATGGTTATCAGTATCAGGTGTTGCAACAAGAGCAACAACAGTACCTGCAAGGAATGAACCTCCATCAGGCATAACAGTACCGTTTCCGGACACATTTACAGTTAAAGTGTAATATACAGGTATATCCTCAGTAAATGTTGCAGTTATTGTTTTATTTGCATCCATAGTCACTGAAGTTGTCAAGGAGGGTCCGTTTGAAGCCCCACTCCATCCAGCAAAGATGAACCCGGCTGCGGGTTGGGCTGTGAGCTCAACTACTGTGCCTTCTGTATAAGCCGCAGTTCCAGGAGTTACTGCACCTTCGCCAGCAACAGCAACAGTCAATGTGTATTCTACAGGATTAGGAACTTGTGTAAATGTTGCTGTTACTGTTTTAAGTCCATCCATTAGAACCGAAACTGTAGCACTAGTTCCAGTAACTGCTCCACTCCAACCAGAGAACTCATATCCGGCATCAGCTGTTGCTGTTAATGTTGCAGTTGTTCCTGCTATATAGGATCCTGCTCCTGATACTGTACCACCACCATCGACGTTAACTGTTAGGGTATATTCCTCAACGGTACCATTAGAACCACCTATTTCCATATGCGACCAACTGGCACTAGCTTCATAATAGATATAATATGCTCCATCAACTCTTTCAGGCATAGTTGAAGAATAAGAATTTGAATAATCAACACTATTGATCTCAAGGTGGTCCATTCCCCATGAATTGATATTATCAATCGTTCCAGTTATAATATAACAGTATGTACCGGCACCATCTTGCGAAAGTGGCAATGTTTTCACTTCAGGGCTTGAACAAATAGCCTGACGTTCAATTACCTCTACAGCACAGGTAGCTGTATAACCTCCATCAATTGTTTTGGCTGTTATTGTAGCTACACCAATTCCTTCAGCAGTAATTTTACCGTTTGCAATTGTTGCAACAGCCTCATCGCTGGAAGTCCAGGTTATCCTTTTATCTGTTGCATCGGAAGGAATAATATTTGCAGAAAGTGTATATGTATCACGAATTTGAACAGTAACAGAGCCTTCTGATAAAGAGATTCCTGTTACATCCACAGGAACAATATCAATTGGATATACAAGATTTGGGTGATTATTATAGAATGCATTGGTGGCAACAGCAATATTATCAAAAGTACCATAGCCATCGTTCTGTGGGGTTTTCCAAGCACATACTCCGTCAAAACCATTGTTTAGTGCACTTTCATACATTTCAGTAATGGTCTGGCAAATATATGCATCACAAACATCGTTTCCTTCAGATTCGCCAACAATTACAGGCCGGTCATCCACTTGATATTCAGCTGTGGTTTTGGTAAATGGAGAACCCATCCATTCTGATTGCCATGGATACCAGTGGTACTGATAAAAGTCTAAAAATGCATTTGGATTGTTTATGGTAGAAGACAGGGCTTCGTCAGAAAACATATTTCCTTCATGATCTCCCCAAGCATCATAAATTGGGCTGTTCCATTTTGGAGCTGCTGAACCAGTAGTAACTGGCTTGTCGCAGTTTTCATGAATTGCTGCCGCTAACATGGCATGAAAACGTTGTACATCATCAAACGATTGAGGTCCGTGTTCGCTGTTTGAAAACATCCATTCCGGCTCGTTGCAGATTTCCCAACCCAGCAGATAAGGCTTGTTGTTATAACGCTGAACCATTTGAACTAGAACATTATCGATATAACCCTGAATATTTGACTCACTTTGAAGAAAAAGCCTCCATCTATCAGAAGTAGGATATATTTCCTTTGTTATGTCAAAGGAGAACAGGGCGGGCAATACATATACCTTGTTATCTTCGGCAATCTGCATAAGATAATCCATATGTTCCCAATAAAGATTGCTAGCTCCCGAAACGTAACCTGTCTCATCTATATTAGGGCTAACCTCTCCAGAACAATAGATCCAAACACGGGCCAGGTTTATGTTATTGTCTTTATATCGTGCAAATTCATCAGCCCACCAGGCTGGGTCAAAATCGCTCCTTCCAAAATCTACAAATAAATGCCAAGGCGTATTTATACCGTTGAACCAGATTTCTCTTCCATCAACAGTAAATTTATTGCCACTTATAGAAACTTCCTGTGATTGTATGTTTAGGAAGCCAATAATCAGTAAAAATGAAAATAGTAGTTTTTTCATAATTCCAAGTTTTGTGTTTGAATTGGTTAAGTGTAAAAAAAGGAAAGCACCCTTGGGTAGGGGTACTTTCCATGCTTAGTAGCTTAGTTTTTGTTTATGATATGATTAGTATATCCATTTTGTTCTGTGATATTCAAATAGTAAATACCATTTGGAAGTTCCTTACCAATACTCATAAATTTTGTTACTTCATTTGCATTGTAATGAACTACAACCCGTCCAAGTTGATCAAGAACAGTTATTGATTTTACTGATTCAATGTTTGAAATCTCAATGTTCAGTGATTCACTGAAAGGGTTTGGATAAAGCTGTAAGTTTTCCTTAGATAACAGTACACTTTTAGTGCCTGCAATTTCGAAATGTGACCATCCATAGGCTGCCTGATAATAGATATAATATCCACCATCTTGCTTAGGAGGCATACTGTTTGACCATACGTCTGTATAATCAACTCCATTTATTTCAACTACTTCCATATTCCAACTGTTGATGTGAGCAATTTCATCTGTTGTAAACCAGCAGAATTTACCGGCGCCATCCTGACTAAATGGAACAGAAATAGTTGTTGGGTTTTCACATGGTGCATTACCATCGGGAGCAAATGTAGCTGTAATAGACTTATTTGCATCCACTACCACTTCTACAACATCAGTAGTCCCAGAAGCATCACCGCCCCAGGACACAAAGTGGTTGTCCACAACTGCTGTTGCTGTAAGAGTTACAGTGGAACCGTCAAGGTATTCAGCCTGGTGAGGTGATACAGTAACTGACCCATTTCCAACAACCCCTACAGTAACTGTGTAATACTGAGGGGCATTTTCAACAAATGTAGCTGTTATCGTCTTGTTTTGGTCCATTACAACAGATGCTGTTGCGTTGCCAGATATTAAATCCCCGCTCCATCCGTCAAATATATATCCTGTTGCTGGGGCCGCACTTAAATTAACCTCTGTACCGGCACTATAAATATGTTCGCCTTCAGCAGGAGCAACAGAACCTGCTCCTACAACAACCATTGTTAGG
>JBNKPU010000021.1:0-9466 GCA_050295515.1 Bacteroidales bacterium
TAATAACCTGAGTTCGATATAAAATTAATGGCTCAAATCGCTTATAAATATTGAGTTTCAAGGAATGTTTGCGAAAGCATAGTGGGCTATGGTAAGCAAATATGACGCAGAAAATCGGTATTTATAAGTGAAATTCATAGCTTTTCATTAAATAATCGATTTACGACTCTAAATTTTATCACCATAGCTCGCTATGTCTCAAAAATTTATATTGTAAATCAATCATTTACTGAAATTTGAGCTCGCTAATTTTATATCGAACTCAGGTTAATAGAAAATAATAAAGCTAAAATCATCTGAAAAAAGCTATTTATGTAATAATTATACCAATCACTCAAAGCTATGACCTCTCTTTTTTCGCCTTTACTGCTTATTTTAGGATCAATCTCTTTGATTAATTATTGAGTACAATGTATTTATCTCATAAATAAGTTTTATTGGTAATTAACAAAATGAGAAATATTATTTTCAATAATCCAACGATGCTTTCTTAACTTCTCAAATGTATCAGTAAAAAACAAAACCCCGTCAATCGCTTGATTAACGGGGTTCTTAGTTGGAAACCTGGACACTTTTACACTTTAACGTTTATATATTAAAGGCTTTATCAGCGCACTGTCCAGATAAACATTATTTGTTGAATAGATATTGCTTATTACAAGTTCATGATATTTTTGTTTTTAGTGAATTACCATTTATTTTAACTTTACTAAAGTAATTTTGCAAACCACCTAAAAGAACCTGGTTTTTATTGCTTGAAGAGCGAGAGTTATGATATTCAATGCCTTTATAGTTTTTACATTAATCATATTATTTGTACTTTTTATGCTCATTCTTGTTCTCATTCCGAATATCGGAAAAAGAACCTCTAATGTGTTTTTCGTAATTTTCTTTACTTCCCAGTTTATTACATTTTCTAACATCATATTATACTCATCGGAAGAAATGGCAGATTCATACCTGCATTTGCATAATATTGCACCTCCATTCTGGTTTGTTTGGGCTCCTGCTTTTTTTCTGGCTATACTATTCGATCTAAACAAAATTAAGATGTTTAGCTGGAAACAACTTCTCCATTTTCTTCCTGCTATCTTGTTTACACTGTATCTGGTATTTAGTTTTCATATTAAACCAGAGCTTAAAAAACAAGAGCTTTTAACCAGTGGAAAACTTATTTATATAAGATATTATTGGATAGTTAATAAAGCAATAATAATTCAGGTGTTTATTTACAATATACTCACAATATTGATAGTAGAGAAGTATATAAAAAGTTCGGCAAGGCAGTTTACAAAACAACAGAAACATAGATTAAAGTGGATTAGATTTATTGTTTATGGTTATTTTACAGCATGTATCGTATACGATCTGGTTATCTTGTCTGATAGTTTAATTTCCAGCTCTCAAAGCTTTAGAACCATTGTAGTAGGTATTTTTGCTATATATTTTACAACAATACTTTATAAGGCTTTATCCAGCTCCCAGTTTTCTTACGGAGAAGAAAAAAAACGATATCATTCGCTAAACCAGAAACAAGCGCAGCAGTTGCAGAAGGAATTGGATGCACTCATGCAAAATGATAAGCCATATCTGGATTTCGATGCAAATGTTTCCGGAATTGCCCAAAAATTAAGCACAAACAATAAGCATATTTCTGAACTACTAAATCTATATTACCAGAAGAACTTTTATGAATATATAAACGAATACCGGATTGAAGAGGCTAAACAACTCTTAGCAAATAGCAAAGAAAGTAAAAAGACCATTCTTGAAATTGCTTATGCTTCAGGTTTTAACTCAAAAAGTGCTTTTAACTCAGCATTTAAGAAGAATACCGGTATGTCTCCCACACAATACAGAAACTCAGTAATCCCATAGGCCTTATAGAGCAAACATTATCTTAATTTCAAAGAAAAGCGTCCTGATAATAATATCAGGACAATTATTTCATCATGATTTTGGTTATTTGTTGCCTCAACAATAAAAACAAACAACTTATGAATAGGCACAAATCCATGAAAACAAGGTTTCAAAAAACAATAACCTTTATTCTTTTAATCATCTCGTTCAATGCATTTTCTCAGCAAGAAAATTTATTTGACTGGAAATTTGAAACCGGAGGAGATATACTCGGAGGGGCAATAATCTCTGATAATATGGTATACATCGGTAGCCATGATAGTATTTTTTATGCATTAGATACACTAGGTAATAAAGTTTGGCAATTTAATTCGCACTATGCCATACAAAGCACACCAGTTGTAAAGGATTCAATTGTTTGCTTACACAGTGGAAATCGCTTATACGGGCTCAATAAATCAACCGGGGAGCAAATATGGAAACACGAGCCGGAAGAAGTTTCCGGTAAAACACCTACAATTTCTAATTATTCAACCGATCTAAAATCATCATCCCCAGTGCTGAAAGAGTCAAATGTATACTATGGGAATGAGTATGGACGATTTTATGGTATAAACATATATACCGGTGAGGAGGTTTTCAAATATCAAACAGAAAAAGCTTATCATATCCGTTCAACAGCAAACATAATAAATGATACTGCCTATTTTGGAGACGATGAGGGTTACGTGTATGCCATAAGCCTAAAAGATTCATCTTTAATATGGGAGGTCAGGACCAATGACGGGACAAAACCATATGGTGGGTTTGCTCCTGTTGTAGGTGAATTGAAAGTCTATGAGAATCTTCTGTATTTTGGCATTCTCAATGGTGAATTTCAGGTTTTAAATAGATTTACAGGAGCCTCAGAATGGTCTGTTGGTGATAAATTCGGATCGTGGTACAGTGGAATACCCCTTATAAAGAATGGCATATTATACCTGGGAACTTCAGATGAAAAAACATTCAAAGCTTTCGATGCTCTGACAGGCAGTTTAATTTGGAGTAAATCTGTACAAAGAGGGGTGTATAACGCCTGCACTTTTCTCGAAGATTTTATTATAGTATTGTCCGGATATGGTACCTATGAAGACCTTTCAACTGAGAAGGGAAGTGGCAGATTAACAGTTCTCGATCATGATGGCAATGTCTTGAACAGGATATCATTAAATGGTTCGGTATTTAACACTCCGGCTTATTCCAACGGGAAATTATATTTTGGAAGCCGTGATAATCATGTTTATTGTCTTACTGTTGATAAGGTTACTAAAAATGCAGAAGCAGTCGTAAATTTTGAGAATCCTTTATTGGATTATGGGCTAATAGATAGTGAATCTATTTTAACTATTGATTTGCCAACTATATACAATGCAGGTTCAAAAATGGTGGTAATTGAACTTATTGATTCCTGTAAAAATATTCCTGACGATGGCGTTTTGATTTCCCCAGCAACTGTGCATGTCAATGCACAAGATTCTGCTAAGGCAAAAATACGTATATATCCATCGCGCATTGAAAATGGGGAATATTCGGTAAGCTATTTCTTAAAGCCGGTAGATGGTGAGGAGAACAATTTCCTTTTTTCTAATGAGGTAACTTTCTCAATTGAAATAGCCACTTCCATAAGAGCTACCCAAGAAACTTCTTCAGATATTTCATTTTATCCCAATCCGTTTACAGATGTAGTAAAACTAAAGATTGAATCACAGACTGATGAAAATGTTCGTGTTGAATTTTATGCTGTTAATGGCAGTGTGTTGATGAATAAAACATTTATGGGAGTATCAACAGGAAATGTAAAAGAAATTAACTTATCGGAATTTACCCGGAATAATGAAATAATTTTTTACAAGATTAGTATTAACGAGAAGGAGTATAGGTCGGGTTCCCTTATAATCAATTAAAGGAGTCCATTTCAATTTTTTTGTTTTCTTATAGTACGATTTGTTGTATATCCAATACTGCGCAACTTTAGAATTAGGATAACAATATAAATACAAAACCCCGTTAATCAAACGATTAACGGGGTTTTTCGTTGTTTGCTTGTGGTCCCACATGGGCTCGAACCATGGACCCCCTGATTATGAGTCAGGTGCTCTAACCAGCTGAGCTATGGGACCTATTCTAAAAGGGCAAAAGCCCTGTCGAATCGTATTTTAAGAAGACCCTGTGCACTGTTTTAATGTTCTAATCCCGATTACTGCGGGCAGCTATGGGCTCTTCATTGCCAGTTCTAGCTATTGCGAAGACTGGCTTCAATCTTCAAACCACCTTCGCCAAAGCTACTGCGGTTAAAAGCGGGTGCAATATTAAGCATTTGAAAAATATTTTGCAAGCACTCAGAAGCTTTTCTGATATTTTTCAATTTTTTTATTTGCGAAATTATTAATCTGCGTCGGCCTTATGCAAGGATATTGCTGTTTTTGGATAGTATAACAATTTAGCAACAAGGACACACAACAAGATTCGATGCTAATATTCTTCAACAAGACTATGCACAGCTTTATTAATTAGGGTTAGGATTCTTTCAGCGTTTAAATCAATGATTCCTTGTTTTTCAGATCGCGATGCCGGGGGAATATCAGTTCTCCATGAATCATAATAAGTACATAGGGAAATAGCACCGTAAGGAATGCTTAATTCATGCGCCAGAATCGCTTCCGGGATTGTTGAAGTATTGACCACATCGGCACCCCATTTCCTGAAAAGATTAGATTCTGCCCTGGTGGATTGCCTTGGACCATCAACGGCTAAAACAATACCTTTAGTATGCGTTGTAAATCCATTGACAATACTTGCTTCAATCAGGTAATCACGCATTTCGTCCGAGAAAGGTTTATGGAATGAAGAATGGTTTAGTTTTTTAAGCTCGATTTTATCAGTAAAAGTTAGCTCACTATGTGTGGTCAGGTTAATAAACTGGTTAAAAATAACAAACTCTCCCTGACAGATTTCTTCCTGAAGGCTTCCACATAAAGAAGTAGCGAAAATAGCCTCACAACCAAGTTCATAAAGTGCAAAAATATTGGCCTTATAATTTACCTTGAAGGAGGGAATTGAATTGTCAACTCCGTGCCTGTAGATAATGAAGATTTCTTTTCCGTTGATATTTCCTTTAAAAACCGGACTGCTTGGTTTTCCATAAGGTGTATCAATGTTTAATTCTTCAGGTTTTCCTGCATTAAACTCAAATGTTGGTCCATATCCCAGGACCAAGGCAATTTTATTCATAAACTTGGCACTTTTCCGAACTGCTACTATCTTTGTAATAATAGTAAAAATTTAGTATAAAAGTAATGAAAATATCAAATCCTGAAAATATTGATTTTCAATGCATAGATAATATTATTTTCGATTGGGGAGGGGTTATTACAAATATTGATTTGTCCAGGACTGTTGAAGCATTCGATAGGTTAGGGCTTAAGAATTTTAATGAGTTTTTTACCAATCATCGCCATAATGACCTGTTAAACCGGTATGAAACCGGTATGATTTCATCTGACGATTTTTTAATGGAATTGAAATCTGTTCTCCCTAATAATGTTACCTATGAAGAAATTCGTGGTGCATGGTGCGCACTTTTGCTGGATACTCCTGCAGCAAACATTGAGATGTTAAGAAAACTAGCTGATAAGTTTAACCTATATTTGTTGAGCAATACAAGCGAAATTCATGTAAAATATTACCAAGCGATATTACAACGTGATTATAATACCGATCATGCCCAGCTTTTTCAAAAGGTTTATTATTCGCATGAAACAGGAATCAAGAAGCCTGAAATAGGCATGTTTAAAATTGTTCTGGACGAGTTGGGACTAAAACCAGAGAAAACACTTTTTATCGATGATACTGAAATAAATATTGATGCCTCTGCAAGTCTCGGGATTATGTCTTTTCACATAAATGGATATAACTCTATGGGGTCACTTTTTAAGGAGTTGTGAAATAGTTTAATATTGCATTCCCTGCCTCCTTCATTTCACTTCCATAAGAAATAAGCCCATCTGTGTGGCCACCCATTACCATAACCTTGATATTTCTTGATTTAGCCTGGTTGAGAAGCTTTTTTAATGACAAACCCATTTCAGGCGTGCCATAAGAAACGTCTTTTGGAGATGTAGGAAGCTTATCGTAATAATTATTCCACATTTTTTTTGAATGTATATGGATAGCTGCATTAATCTCTGGATCTGATTCATACAAGGCAGCATGGCTTAGTGATTCTGAAGATGCCCTTATTAGCCCATGACAGGCAATTTCATTTTTTTCTATACTCCAATCGTTTACTATGGCATAATCGTCAATGGTTAGTACCGGTTTTTCTCCGGTGGCACTTCCCGTTATTAAAAACTCCTTTTGAGTAATCCTCAGGCTTAAATTGCCAAATCCAATACCATTGTCATACATGCCGATTAAGCCTAGTTTATATAATTTTTCACGCCATTGATTTATTGTTTTAAAATCAGCATTAAGAATATCAATGGTTTGTTTTAGCCAGTTGCAATTGAATTTTATGTACCCGTCGTCAATCATTGTTCAATTAGATCAGAAAACATTGAACTGATACTTTCCTCGCTGGCCCGACAAATGCCACGTTCGGTAATTAAGCCCGATACCAACCTGGCTGGGGTTACATCAAAGGCATAATTCGCATAGCCAGTTTCACATGTTGTTGTGTCAATTTCTACTATTTCTCCATTTAACTTGCCCTCAATATGGGTTATTTCTTTCGATGATCTTTGTTCAATCGGTATCTCGTTTATTCCGTCAACTAATTTGAAATCGAAAGTAGATGATGGCAAAGCAACATAAAAAGGAATATTATTGTCCTTAGCAGCTAAAGCTTTTAAATAGGTGCCAATTTTGTTGGCGACATCGCCAGTTCGTGTTGTACGGTCGCTACCCACAATAACCAGGTCGACCATGCCGTGTTGCATGAGGTGCCCTCCTGTATTATCTGCAATTATTGTATTGGGTACTCCATGTTTGGTTAGTTCCCAGGCTGTAAGTTTACTGCCTTGGTTACGCGGCCGGGTTTCATCTACCCATACATGTACTTTTATACCTTTTTCATGTGCTGCATATATTGGAGCTGTTGCAGTTCCATAATCAATACAAGCAAGCCAGCCGGCATTACAATGGGTGAGTATGTTTACGGGCTTCCCATTTTTATTGGCACTGATAGTTTTTATTAATGATAAGCCTTGCTGACCAATTTTTTCACAATACTCCAATTCCAATTCAACCCTTTCAAGGGCAAGGTTTAGGGCCATATTTCTAATATCTTCCAAGCTACTCAGTTGAAGTAGTTTTTCTAGCATTGAATCAATGGCAAACGCAAGGTTCACGGCAGTCGGACGTGAAGATTTTAAGTATTCAGCCTGTTCTTGAAGAATAGCTTTCGGATTGCTTCCTTCCTGTAGCAGTAAACTGGCCAAATATATGCCCATAGCTCCTGTTGCTCCAATAAGAGGGGCACCCCTGACTTCCATATCTTTTATTGCGATAAAAACATCATCAGGTGTTTTCAGGTCTTTTATCTCGAACTTGAAGGGAAGGCTTTTCTGGTTTATTATTTGGACAACCGTATTATCCTCGGGATGTAGCCATATTGTTTTATAAGCAGAGCCATCAATATTCATTGCTGATATTGTTTTATAATTGCTAATAAATAATTTTCAGCTGCTAAGGCAACCTAATTATCAGTAATCTATTCTTTACAAATATGAAAATAAAACCTGATTAGCAATAGGTTTTACACTAAGTAAAAGTTAGATTGATTGTTTATATTGGCTACATAGTTGAGAAAAGAAGATTTTCAGTTTATTGAAATAAGCCGAGTAGAAGTCAATAAAAAGAATTGATTTACGTTTTAAGACTAGGATAATTTAATTAAATTGCATTTTTTACGCAGTATATTAAACAACAGATACACTTCATTTTATTGCTGCAAAATAGTATTTAATAGATGAATGTTTCAACCTGTGAATTTATGGATGAATTAAACATTCAGATAAATAATATAAACAAATGAAAACACTACTAACTTTATTTTTGGCTTCCATTTCTCTTGTTATTTTTTCCCAGCGAGTTGATACTCCGGTTCAGATTAACCTTAAGGATGGTGGAAGTATTGATGCCAAGCATTTTGGTCAGCTCAAATGCGGGGACGGTTCTATTTTGGCTGATAATTATATTTTAATCCGTGGTATGTTCATGGGTAATGTTACCGAACTAACGGATTATAAAGATATAGAGAAAATTATCCTTGAAGGATTTACTGAAGAACCCAAAAAATCAGCTGCTGGCAATGAAAAATCAACGATCTATGTTCAAAAAAGAAATGGAAAAACGTTTACTTTAGAAGATGCTGAAATTACTCTTTCATGCTATGGGACGGGTGATAGATATAATGAGTTGGTTGTACAAATTGAGAACCCTATTACAGATCAGGTGGGTGAATCAACAGTTCCAGTAAAAAATATTAGTTCAATTATTTTTAAATAATTGGTCATTGGCGATAAATTACTATTAGTTTGATTTATAACCGAGTAAAAGCTGAACTTGCAACTGAGTGTTCAGCTTTTTTTAACATACCTAGATTAGCATTGCCTATTTGATAATCTTTTTTCTACACATTCAACCATATTTTTTTTTGCATGCAAAACAAGTTATCATTAGAAGGTCAGAATATTTTAATTACTGGAGTAAGCAGGTCAATTGGAATTGGAGCTGGGCTTGCAAAGAGATTTGCCGAGGCTGGTGCAAATATTATCATACATGGATATCCCTTGTACGATGAAAAAATGAATTACCCAGATGCCTCAAAAAGTTTTATTGAGGATTTTGTTAGAGATCTGAACTCAAAAGGTTTCAATATTCAGGCCTTACCTCCTTCAAATCTTTTACATAAAGAGGAACCTGAAAGAATAATCCATATGGCCAATAACATTTTTGGCGAATTGACAGGTCTTGTTATTAATCATGCATATTCTACATCTAAGTCATTAAAAGATTGGACACCAGAGCATATTGATCATCATTTAAGCATTAATGTAAGGGCAGCAATGATGCTCATTCATCATTTTGTGAAACAACATACTCATAACATAAAGGCAGCAATCACTCTTTTTACCAGTGGACAATATTTAGAGTCTGTCCATAAAGTCGGGTGTTTGGAGTATAAAGTTTAAATACAAGGCGTGTGAACCGAACAAAGTGAGTTCTTGAACACAATTAAAAATGAAACACGTTGTGAAAAAATCCAAACCGCAGTATACTAGCGCATATGAGGATTTGGATTTTAACTACGTTGAGCTCGGCAAGCCTCGGTTGAGCAACAACGCAGTAGTTGGACTTTATAGACGAACACTATTTAGGGCCAATGCCGAATGAAATTGCCTATGCTGTTTCAAAAGAGGCAATACGTGGATTAAGTATCCAGGCATCTGCTGCTTTGGCAAAAGAAAATATCCGTGTAAATTGTGTAAATCCAGGTCCTAACGACACAGGTTATCTTAAAGGTGAGGAATATAAACGAATTGCTAAAATGTTTCCTTCTGGCAAA
>JBNKPU010000022.1:0-5781 GCA_050295515.1 Bacteroidales bacterium
GCTTGGTTTCCTATAAATTCATCCAATATCTCCGAAAGGTCAAAAATTACCAATATAAACATGAGAAGAATGATCATGAAGAAAAACATACCCAGAGATTTCCTGATCATGTAAAAGTCTAATTTATAAAATCCAGGTATCCTCATGTTTGCTTACATTATCTGAATTAATTACAATCGGTTAGCAAGTTTTACAACCATCATATCCTTCCAGGTCGAAAACGTTCCTTCATTTATTTTGTTTCTGGCAGTTTCTACTAACTTTAAATAGAAACTTAAATTATGGATACTGGCAATTTGTGCTCCCAATATCTCCTTTGAAACAATTAGATGACGCAGATAAGCTTTAGAATAATTTTTATCCACAAAACAATTGCCATTCGGGTCAATTGGGGACAAATCATCCTCCCATTTTTTATTTTTTATGTTAATTATCCCTTCTGAAGTAAAAAGCATTCCGTTTCGTCCATTTCTTGTTGGCATAACACAGTCAAACATATCGGTGCCCATCGAAATTGCTTCCAGGATATTTACAGGTGTGCCCACTCCCATAAGGTATCTGGGTTTATCTTCAGGAAGAAGTGGTGTTACTTCAGATAACATTGCATACATTTCTTCTTCGGGCTCACCAACCGATAATCCGCCAATAGCATTTCCAGGCATGTCATGCGAAGCAATAACTTCAGCAGATTTTTTCCTGAGGTCGCGATATACACTGCCTTGTACAATAGGGAAAAAATTTTGTTCGTACCCATAAAGGGGTTCTGTCGATTTAAAATGGTCTATTCCTCTTTTAAGCCATCTGTGCGTAAGTTCCATGGAGCTTTTAGCATATTTAAAATCGCATGGATAGGGTGTGCATTCATCAAAGGCCATTATTATATCTGCTCCGATAGTCCTTTGTATGTCTACGATATTTTCTGGCGTGAATAAATGCCTTGAACCATCAATGTGAGATTGAAAATGAGCCCCTTCTTCTTTAAGTTTTCTGTTGTCGGCTAAAGAAAATACTTGATAACCACCACTGTCAGTTAATATAGGGTGCTGCCAATTAATAAATTTATGCAAACCGCCGGCTTTTTGAATAATATCAATGCCAGGTCTTAAATACAAATGATAGGTATTGCCTAAAATAATTTGAGCTTTTATATCGTCCTCTAATTCTCTTTGATGTACACCTTTCACTGTTCCTGCAGTACCAACAGGCATAAATATTGGTGTTTCAATTGTGCCATGCCCTGTAGTAATCTTTCCGCTACGGGCATTGCTTCTGTTGTCTTTTGCTATTAACTCAAACTTCATCTGTGAATATTTCCGCGCAAATATAGTCATTGTTTGAGTAAAAATAGGGAGATCAAAAGACAGACTGCTATATGGTTCTGTTAAAAGAGGTTAAATTCTTTTTTTTAGGATTTCTAAACTTGTGAATAATATTTGCTGATTTATGTTGCATAAATTCCAACCTAAAAATACCTTTACAGTCCTTAAACTGATAATGTGTATAACTGGGCAAATACTATAGAATTCATTGAACTGGGCATTTTTTGTGCTTTTGGTTTCTTCTTTGCTGTTCAAATATTTTATTTGCTAAGGTATTATTTACCAGTAACCTATACAAATGCTCAGGTGCCTAAAACTAATACACCACCATTGTCTGTTATTATTTGTGCTAGAAACGAAGCTGAAAACCTTAAGAAAAATTTAAGGTTTGTATTGGGCCAGAAATATCCTTCATTTGAAGTCATCGTGGTTAATGATTGCTCGACAGATAGTACCGATGAAGTTTTGGGAGAACTTATCAAAGAATTCTCTAACCTGCGGATAACCAGTATACCCTTGGATAGGAAATTTTCGCATGGTAAAAAACTAGCCATAACTGTAGGCATTAAATCGGCTAAAAACGAGGATTTGGTATTCACAGATGCCGATTGCAGGCCTGACTCAGAATATTGGTTGATGGAACTGTCAGGAGGATACAGAAATCATAGTATTGTTTTGGGATACGGAGGTTATGTCAGACAAAAAAGTCTGTTGAATAACTATATCCGACACGAAACGATGTCTATTGCATTACAGTATTTAGGATTTGCTTTGTCGGGCAATCCATATATGGGCGTAGGAAGGAATATGGGCTATAAAAAAAGCCTGTTTTTTCAAAATAAAGGTTTTGCAAGTCATTATGGCATGTTATCGGGCGATGATGACTTGTTTGTAAATGAAGTGGCAAATAAGTCAAATACTACAATAGTAGTGTCAAAAAATTCTTTTACACGTTCCTTGGCTAAGACAAAATGGAACGATTTTTTTATCCAAAAGATTAGGCATTTGTCAACAGCAAACAGATATAAGAAGAAACATGTTTTTATGCTAGGCTTAGAACCAATTTCACGAGCTTGGTTTTATTTTCTGTTTGTCCTGGTTTTGTTTATGCCCTTTTTTTTCTGGCCAGCAATCGCGATGGCTGGATTTAGAGGGGTTTTACAGATAATTTTATATTTTAGGGCAGGCAAAAGATTTGGAGAAAAGAATTTATGGCTAACTTGTATTATCTTTGACCTGTTTTCATTGTTTTTTAATTTTGTTGCATATTTTATACTATCAATTAGGAGCAGAAGAATTAAATGGAAGTAAATAATAATCTTTCAGAAAAGGCGCAAAGGGATTTTATTTTAGTGCAAAAGGCCACTAAGGGTGACCAGAAAGCGTATACAGAGCTGCTTGACAGGTATCGAGACGCTATTTATTTTATGCTGCTTAAAATGGTCAATAATGCTAGTGATGCAGAAGACCTTACTATTGAGGCATTTGGCAAAGCTTTTAAAAACATAGATCAATACGCACCAAATTACGCTTTTAGTACCTGGCTTTTTAAAATTGCAACAAATAATTGTATCGATTTTATTCGTAAAAAGAAAGCTAACACGATTTCACTTGATCAGAACGATGATGATGATGATAAGGCACCAACAGATATTATGGCACAGGTGCTTGACCCGGAAGAGTCTTTGATAAAGGATCAAAAACTTAAATTAATGCGGTCAATCGTATCAAGGTTAAAACCAAGATACCGAAAACTAATTGAACTTAGGTATTTCAAAGAATATTCTTACGATGAGATATCAGAAGAACTAGAATTGCCTATTGGTACAGTTAAAGCTCAATTGTTTAGGGCTCGTGAATTGCTCTTCAATATACTTAAGCATACTACCCACCACATGTAATGCAGACTGTTTTAAAGTATTTCCCGAATTTAACAAACAAGCAAATCGAAAGATTTAAACAGCTTGGCGAACTTTATTTGTATTGGAATGAAAGAATTAACCTGATTTCCAGAAAAGATATTGAGCACTTATACATAAAACATGTTTTGCACAGTCTTGCCATAGCCAAGTTTATCGATTTTCGGTCCGGATCTAAAATTCTGGATGTTGGTACAGGAGGTGGTTTTCCTGGTATTCCTTTGGCTATAATGTTTCCCGAATGTCAGTTTCTGTTGGTTGATTCAATAGAGAAGAAAATTAAGGTCGTAGTGGATATTATTGAAAAACTTCAGTTGGAAAATTGCTCAGCCCAGGTTATACGCGCCGAAAAAGTAAAAGACAAATATGATTTTATTGTAAGCAGGGCAGTAGCTCCTTTGCCTAAATTTTATAATTGGGTCAGATTTAATATTTCAAAAAAACCGAGACATACCATTCCAAATGGTATTATTTATCTCAAAGGAGGAGACCTCTCAGAAGAGCTTGAGCCCTTTGAGGATTGGTACACTTCTACTGACATTAGAAAGTACTTTGATGAAGATTTTTTCGACACAAAAAGAATCATACATCTCTTCAAGTAATTATCATCAAAGAATTGTTCAAATCTTTATTAGGCATTGTGACTGTTCGGGCTGTATTTTTGTGTAATTAATGCCTATAGCCATGAGAATATTATTGTTTGTTAGCGTGCTTTTTGTTTTTAGTATTACAAATGCACAGGAAGTAAAGTTTGGGGTGCATATTGATCCCCAAATGTGTTGGATGCTACCAGAGTCCCGGGATGTTAATTCAACAGGGAAGGTCTTTGGAATTAATGGAGGGCTGATCATTGATAAGTATTTTCAGAAAAACTATGCATTTTCAACTGGGATTAGCCTGGGAAATCAAGGTGGGAAACTGAAATATGAATATGAACTTCCTTTAAAGGTATACGATGAAGTTGATACTCTGCCAGCAGGTAGTGAGTTGGACTACAAGCTTCAGTATATTACAATTCCTATGGGATTAAAACTGAAAAGTAATCAAATTGGCTACGCGACAATATTTGTAAACCTGGGATTTACAAACCAATTAAATATTAATGCCAAAGCAAGCTCTGATAATGAGAATGGACTCGAAGGCGATTCCATAAAAGACGAGATTGCATGGTTTAATATGGGCTATCACTTTGGAGGAGGAGTTGAATATGCCCTTGGAGAAGACACAGCAATTCTAGTAGGACTGCTTTATCATAATGGCTTTTTAGATCAGACTAAATTTGGTCCCAGGACAAATTCAAGAGTTTTGAGCCTCAGGTTTGGGATTGTTTTTTAGAAATCAATAGAACTGATCATTAAAATCGTCTTCTACATTGTATATTCGAATGTTATGTGTTCGGATATTACACCCTTATTTCTAACTTTGCAGTCTAGCAATTAAACCAACAACGGCAATTTTGCCCTTTTTATGTGATTTCATATCATGAAAATATCTCTCGCACAACTGAATTTTAAAATTGGGGATTTTGAGCAGAACACGCTTAAAATAGTGGAAGCAATTAAAAAAGCTATAACTGAACATGTCGATTTAATTGTGTTTAGTGAGCTTTCGGTTTGTGGCTATCCGCCTCTTGACCTGCTTGAACATAAGTATTTTATTGAGCAGGCTCAAAAATCAATTTCAGAAATTGCCAGCCATTGTATTGATATTGCAGCTGTTTTTGGGGCACCGGTTCTCAATACCGATGAAACTGGAAAAAATTTACGCAATGCAGCCTTGTTTTGTGCAGAGGGGGAGGTAAAACAGATTATTGGTAAAACCCTATTGCCAACCTACGATGTTTTTGACGAGTACAGGTATTTCGAGCCAGCCAAAGAGCAAAAAATTGTTGAATGGAAAGGGTATAAAATAGCTGTAACAATATGTGAGGATCTGTGGTTCGAACAGCCTTTGCTCACAGGATTTGGAAAAGATAAGCTTTATCGAAAGAATCCAATGGCAATTTTGGCGCAACAAAGTCCAGATTTTATTATAAATATTGCCGCTTCTCCATTTGCTTATAACCATGATGAAGCAAAGCGTCAGATATTATTTCAAAACGCATCCAGATATAATGTGCCAGTCTTTTATGTAAATCAGGTTGGGGCAAATACTGAAATTATTTTTGATGGGGGGTCCCGGATTGTTAACCGTAAAGGAGTATTAATTGAAAGATTGCCATTTTTTAAGGAGGTTTTGCAAACCTTTGAGTTGGATGATGTCTTACGATCGGATACTATCGAATGTGAGTTTAAAGTACCAGGAAGGATAGAAAAAATTCATGATGCTTTGGTTTTAGGAGTTCAGGACTATTTTAAAAAGATGGGATTTAAAAATGCAATTCTTGGTCTTTCAGGGGGTATCGATTCTGCAATAACCTTGGTTATAGCCGAACGTGCTTTAGGGCCAGAAAATGTCCGGGTATTATTGTTGCCATCACAGTATTCTTCCGATCATTCCATTGTAGATGCCGTTCAGCTTGCCGAAAAGCTTGGCGTGAAATA
>JBNKPU010000023.1:0-36325 GCA_050295515.1 Bacteroidales bacterium
AATAATCGATTTACGGCTCTAAATTTTATCACCATAGCTCGCTATGTCTCAAAAATTTATATTGTAAATCAATCATTTACTGAAATTTGAGCTCGCTAATTTTATATCGAACTCAGGTTAATAGATTTTCTAATGCATATTTCGGGTTAAACCTTAACATATAGATAACATCACTTTCTGGCACATACAAACTCAATGGTCTACATTTACAATAAAATCCATAATTGTTGCCTATGATATTCCTTGGAGAACCAGTATTTAAAGTACCAACCATGAGCTGGCCAACAAAAGAAGTGTTTACCTACGGAATTGGTTTTGTTTCCATCTTTGTGGTTCTCTTTGTTCTTTATCTGATCACGAATCAGGTATTTAAAAAAGTTGAGCAAAAAACTGAGAACTACTTTGCCAAACGCTTGCGGATAAATTATAGGCTACCGGTAATCTTGCTAATTATTGTTTGCTCCCTATGGCTGCCCTTTACATTTAGTGAAGTGCCTGATTCCATTGCTAATCCTACTTTGAAGGTGCTATCGATTTTGCTCATAGCCATAATCTCCATGCTGGCGATCCGTTTTATTAACCTTATCCAGTATCTGGTTTTGAAAAAATACGACTTCGACCAGAAAGATAACCTCAAGGCCAGAAAGGTGTATACTCAATTCAGGATTTTACAACGAGTGTTGAATTTTATAGTTGTCATCATAGCTCTGTCACTTATACTGATGAGCTTCTCCGAGATCAAAAAAATAGGGGTAAGCCTAATTGCATCGGCTGGTGTTACAGGAATTATCCTGGGTTTTGCTGCTCAAAAAGTTATTGGGGGTGTCCTTGCCGGCATTCAAATAGCCATTACCCAACCCATTCGTTTAGATGATGTGGTTGTCGTAGAAAATGAGTGGGGCCGCATTGAGGAAATCAACCTTACCTATGTTGTTGTTAAAATCTGGGACCAGCGACGCTTAGTTTTGCCCTCCACTTACTTTATCGAAAAGCCTTTCCAGAACTGGACCCGGACAACTTCCGAAATACTTGGTACTGTTTTTTTATATACCGATTATACAGTTAATTTTGATGCACTAAGAGAAGAAGTTAAAAAGTTGCTGGATAAAACTGAGCTTTGGGACAAAAATGTAAATGTACTCCAAGTTACCGATTCTACAGAAAAAACCGTTGAAGTAAGAGTACTTGTAAGTGCCCATGACTCTCCAACAGCCTGGGATCTGAGAGTATACCTGCGCGAAGGGCTTATCAAATTCCTACAGGAAAATTATCCGGAAAGCTTACCAAAATCAAGGGTGGTTTTTACTTCCGAAAATACAAACTCAACACCTTTGCCTAAGAATATCTAGTACAATTATAGAAGATAAATATTTTCTTTCGGAAAGTTTCTCGAACAAACCCTTGAGTAACGGTGATTAGTTGGAATGCTCATTTAGTAATTCGCATTTACTACGTCTGGGCTCACAGGTATCGCCTTTATTCAGATTAGTTCTAAAATTCTTACATTGCAAACAACTTAAAATCTTTCACATAAAAAAATAGTATATTGCAAACCAAAGGACTTCCCGTTCTGTAAATACGTTATTTTAATTTTTATATAGGTTTATATATATGAAAACTTTAGCACTATTCTCTTTAATCTTTTTAGGAATTCAAGCCTATTCTGCTACAATTGATACCACCATTTTTTCCAGTACGCAAGAACAAAACCTGATTACAAGTATTGTTGATTCCAATACTGTAGATGCATTGGATTTATTATTGAGTTTCGATTATAACAAAAAAGAAACAGAACAGATTAAAAAGCAAATAAAGGATATTGTTGCTGCTTTGGATGTCAAAAAAATTGCAACAAAAAATAAAAAGAAGCAGATCAAAGAAATATATAAAAAGGTACATGCCACCCTGCTCAAAAAATATAGTGAGAAAGCATTTTTTAACGATGCTTTCAGGACAGGTGAATATAATTGTGTGACAGCTTCGGCAGTTATATGCCTAATTCTCGACCATTATGGTGTAAAATATGAGGTGAAAGAAACTCCAACACATGTTTATATTATTGCTGATCCGGATTACAACAAGGTGAAAATTGAAACCACCTTACCTCAACATGGAGTTGCAGTATATGACGAAAAATACAAAAAGGACTATGTGAACTATTTGCTCTCCAATAAAATTATTTCTGAAAAAGAGTATAATCAACATTCAACAGACTACTTGTTCAACGAGCATTACGATCAGAATAAGTCTATTGATATCTATCAATTGGCTGCAATACAATATTATAATAAAGGAATCTCTTTATATAATGAATCAAAGTTCAGGGAGTCGCAAAAAAATTTCGAAAAAGCATATCTTATCTACCCCTCAGAAACAATAAAGTTTTTCTTGTTTGCTTCCCTGGGAAATTCGCTCGCCCTGGAAAACAGAGATAAAGAGTATAAAGGCAAAACCCTGGCCAAGTACTTAAACATAAGCATTAACAATGCCGATGCACTCAACGCAGGTGAGCAGTTTTTTAGCAGTGTTTCGAATGACCTGGTAATTGAACATCCACATATTGAAAAGTACCAGGCCTACTTTAATGAGTTTTCGTCTTTGCTTTCGGACTCTATAGATATGGATGCCTATAACCAAACCTATTACAGGGTACTAGGCTATTATTACTATCTGAACGGAGACTATCCGAGTGCCTTATCCCAGCTTAATTTTGCTTATATAGCCAACCCTGATCAATTGGACACACGCGAATTGATCGAAAATGTTTGCAGCAAGCATATTTTTACCGACAACCGTTACGAAGCAAGTATTGATTCACTGGAGCATTATTTCGAGATATTCCCCTTTCTGTTAAATCGGGACCAATTTCAACGCTATTATGTATATTGTTATGTACGTACAATTGATAATTACCTAAAGTATGACAAGATAGCCAAAGGAAAAGAATTCCTGAACAGGCTTGAAGAAGCCCTTGAATCGAATGACAAAATGAACTATAACGAAAACTATATTGAAGAAATATATCTGGCACTTTCAAGCTATCATGCCGAACGCAGAGAATTTAACCTGGCCATGAGCTATATTGACAAAGGATCGAAGTTCTGCCCCTATTCTCTTGCCTTAAAACAACAGGCGCAAAATGTCAGGAATTATAAAAAATTCAACGCAGAAAGGTATTCCAAAACATATACACAAAATACTATTGAGTCAATTACTCCATCACGCAGTGATATTTTCAGAGCAAATTTTGATAAATACTTCCAGGAAAACTGGAAGGCTGTTGCTGTAATAGAAAATGGAGAAACAAAAAAAGTTAACAGGCATATTAAATTCGAAATTGAGGTAAAAGAAAACAAAAATGTTGAATTTATTTTTGAGGGACTCAACTATAAAGGCAAATGGTCTATCCGCCCCAAAAGCAAATTGCTTTACCTTATACCCGAAAGGGCAAAAGAAAAGTACCTGATGTTTAAGGTCGATTCTATTTCAGAAAACGAAATCAGGTTGCGCTATTTCCACAAAGACCATTTCGAAAACAGGGTATATGTGCTTAAAATAAAACAGGATTGATTATAAGCAATTCAAAACAGAATGAATTTATGAAGATTTTTTTTAAGGCTATTCTTGTTGCAGCAGTTTTGGTTCAAGTTCCTTTAACTATTGATGCTCAAACAAGAAATAGATATAAAGGATTAGAAATGTATAATCCCTACATATTTAATCCTGGTTTTATTGAAACCAAGAACATTATACAGATTGACTATTTGTTTGCAACTTCGTGGACTAACTATTCAAATTTCCCTTTTGACTACCAAGTAAATGCAATTGGTTCAATTGATGTCATAAAAAGCTCTTTTAGGTTGGGGTATGACTATTCCAATTTCTCCCCTGAGAAATCATATAATTATATTTTTGGTTATTCTAACAATATTAAAATTTCCGATAATTTCTCCCTTTCACCAGGAGTATCATTCAATTTTTCTCGGCGAATATTTGATTTTAGCATCTACAGCATCTATGATAATTATCCCTTTGATACTGAAAATGGTGTATTGGAAGAATTGAAAATAAAAACAAATTATTTACAACTGGGATTGGTAAGTCATATCAAAAATTTGACAGTTGGTGCCAGTGCTCATTTTTCCTATTCAATGAAGTCTATTGAAAAATACAAAGACAGGAGTGATTCTATATATTATAAACAAACAGGTATAGATCAAATAGGTACACAAGTCATTTATAAGGTAAAATTACCTTTGCATATCAATCTGAATCCACAGCTAAATAATGAAATTATAAAAAATATTCAACTAATAGAAAATACGAAAAGTAATAAATACAGTCTTTTAACACATATTGGACTGCTTGCCGATTATGATGAGAAATATGGAATAGGACTCTATTACGGATCACGGTATTTTTCCTTGATAGGCAGTATTCTTTTTTATGATAAAGTTGCTTTCCGGTTAATGTTTCTTGAGAAAAGACATCAGCCATTGCAGACTTTTTATACTGAGGACGGTTGGAACATCACAGCGCAAATTAGTGTTACTATCTAAAGCAAAATGAAAATCCGTTTTATTAAATAAACAGCTCTTTCAGGGTTGGACTTGATTATGTTATATGCAATAATGGAAAAGCTCTAAACTATATTAATGGATATTCTAATATGGGATTGGACTTTCTTTGCACAATAATAAGCTTTCAATGATTCGAAAAATTGGATTATTGGATCGTATTGATATTCGTTGCAAACAAATCAAGAATCACCAAATGTTTAACAACAACTATTTTCCAGGTACAAATAGGTATTTACTTCTGCAAATTGGAATCTCTATAGAAAAAGAAACAACATCTCAATAAAAAACGCCATTTAGAAATAAATTGAATGGCCCTAAAATAAAAAAATTATGACTATCGCGAATAAGGACACAAAATGGAGAATATATTCAAGATAAATCTGAGCCATACTCAACCCGCTGGGAGCCATTTTCCTACCAAAAATCTCAACCCACCGAATTCAACTTTGGAGGCATTTCTTTAGGTATTGAAATTGATAAAAACAAGTTCTTTTCTAACGAATTAGAACTTACTCCTTACATGTTTAAATTCATAGATGAAGAAATCAATGTTAGAAACAATTTAACTGATGAAATAGTATATTACTATGCTGCAAAAATGACCTGATCGGGGTAAACTTATTACAATTGAGGAAGAACTAAAAGTATATACCCATTCTCGACAAGTCTCTTCTATTAAACGGAACTGAATTGAGTCCCCGTTTTTCAATACGAGAACAATTACATACACAAACTCTAAGGGCGCTGGGCAACTACTATAGCATCTTTTCAGTAACTTTAGGGTTTAAGGGGCAAAAGAAATACTACTCATCAACGCTATTATTATTCCTGCTAAAATGTGCCACTGCCATCTTAAGCAGGCTATAGCTGAATTTGCTTTCAAGGGCCTCCCTTAGCTCCTTTAGATGTACTGTGTCAAACTCATCAATGGTTTTTGAGATTTCATCCAATTGGTCTTTGTTTAAGAAATCGCTGATCGGCAACTCCCCAAGCTGCACGTAATGTGCCAGGTGTCCTTCTATAGTGCTTACAACCAAGTCTCTTTCTTTGGCTACTTCCTCAATAGTTTTACCTTCTTTATACAAATTAAAACTGACTTCTTTAGTGTCTGGACCTTTTTCTTTCTTGGCTTTTTTCTTTGTGGGCTTTTGCTTTTTAACCTTCTCTGCTACTTTGGCACGTTCTTGGTATAATCCAGATTTCTGGATATCCTCCTTAGATAGTTCAGTATTCTCAATCACACTGTTTACCAATGCTTCGGCTTTATAAATCCTTTGCAACTGCCTATAGAAGAGATTTTCAATTTCATGTATTTCATTCAGATATTTCTTAATACGGCTTTGGGTCGATAATTCATTATAATGCCCTGTTACCTGTTTTGCAAGGTCCCTGATTTGTGGTTCAAAATATTCTTTGGCTTTAATTAGACGCTCCTTTAAAATCGGAATGGAATGATTGCCCTGTTCTGCCGAAATTCTCTTAAGCTGGACCTGGAATTTATCGCTTACTTCTTTAATCTTAAGGGTATCCCGATGCAACTTTTCTGCCCATGATTTATATTGCTGCTTTATGGATTTCTTCTCATCTTTTGTATAGCTCTGTACATGGGTGTTCAATCCATAAGCCAGGTTATTAAAATCGTAAGCAAATATAGCGGCATCGCAAATGTATTTTAGGGTATCTTTCTCAAACTCAATGTTAAGTTCATTAATTTGCTTCTTGCTTTGAGCAAAATCACTGATTGTACTGTCCTGATTAAGCCCGCTCTCAGGAATTGGTGCCAAAAGTATAAGTCCATCCAATGATGTCAGCCTTGATAGAGCAACATAAATCTGTCCGGGGGCAAATGCTTTTGAAACATCGATAATAGCATTTTTGAAAGTGAGCCCCTGGCTTTTGTGCACTGTTATAGCCCATGCCAGTTTCAAGGGATAGTGTGAAAAGGTACCAACAATCTTTTCCTCAACTTCATTTGTCTCCGGATTGAGGGAAAATTTTTTGTTTTCCCAGGTATACCGTTCAACACTGGTTGGCTCAGAACCATCCTTAAAACTTACGATGATTTCATCCTCATCGAGTTCACTTACAAATCCAATTTTACCATTGAAATACCTTTGTTCACCCGAATAATCATTCTTAATGAACATTACTTGCGCCCCTTTTTTCAGTTCGAGGTTAAAATCAACCGGATAAAGATATTCGCTGAAATCTCCATCAACAACAGTTTCAAAATAATGTGACGGCTCCCTCAGCTTGTCAAGCGACTCCCTGTTGATCTCGTCTGCCATGCGATTATGGGTAACCAGGTGTACATGTCCATCATTTAGCCCAGCTTTGTAATTTGGCTGATAGTGTTGATTTAATAATTTTATGTCCTCATCGGTTACTTGATTAACCCGCAAATTATTGAGCAACTTTATAAAAGTCTTGTCGGATTGTCTGTAAATTTTTTCCAGCTCAACATAAAGAGGTGGGTTATTCTCCAATACCTTGGCATGGAAGAAATAAGAACCTCTATAATATTTTGAAAGTATTCTCCATTCGGCATCTTTAACAACAGGTGGCAATTGAAGCAAATCGCCAATGAACAATATTTGCACTCCTCCAAAAGGCAAATGTTTAGCCCGGCGAACAGACCTTAAAATAGTATCAATAGCATCGAGCAAATCGGCACGGAGCATGCTTACCTCATCAATAATCAGCAATTCAATCTCCCTGATCATTTCGCGCTTTTGCTTATTCATCTGAAATGAGCCCATCAACGTTTTGGGTGTAGTGAGCTGAATATTCACAGTACTGTCCCAGGTTGTGTTTTGAGGAATAAAGGAGCCAAAAGGCAATTGAAACAAAGAGTGCAAGGTAATACCTCCTGCATTGATGGCTGCAATTCCTGTAGGAGCAGCAACAACAACATTCTTATGAGTATTGGAGCAAATTTCCCGAAGAAGTGTTGTTTTTCCGGTTCCGGCTTTCCCGGTCAGGAAAATATTCCTGTTGGTATTGTTAATATACCTATACGTTATCTGTGCAATTGGTTCTGTCTGATCGGGCATAAAATAATTCTTCTGCGAATAAAAACACCTGAATTGATTATTTCAATTCAATTAAGCTTCTGTTGCAAAATAAAAAGAAAAAATACAAGGGAACAATTTCTGGTAAGAAAATGTTACTGATATTGATTCAAAATATTTTGCACAATGAATATTGATTTGCTAAGAGAAGATTTATTATCAGGCAACGCACAATTGTTTGATGTACGTGAATTACATGAATGGGAAGCAGGGCATTTAAAAGATGCCATATTTGTGCCTTTAAGTGAATTGGAGAACAATTTAATGCCCAATAACCTCAATAAAGGCATTAAAACCTATTTACACTGCAGAAGTGGTGTCCGTGTCAACCGGGCTGCCCCTATACTGCTTAAAATGGGATTTACTGATGTTGTTCCCCTGCCCAAGGGTTTTGAAGAGCTGGTAATCAACGGATTTGAAAGAGCATAATGGTTGAAGTAAGGTTAAAAAGAGAATCGGGATATAAACTTATTGCATCAAATGCCGACGGTAAAATTGCTGTTTTGGATGGTCCTCCGGCTATCGGTGGCGAAGGGGATGGACTGCGTCCTATGGAAATGGTGCTGATGGGCCTTGCCGGGTGCAGTTCGTTCGATCTGCTATCTATCCTTGAAAAGCAACGCCAAACTGTTGATGATCTGGAAATTGTAGTCAATGGAAATCGCGCAGATTCTGTGCCAGCAGTCTATACCGATATTCATATACACTATATTTTAAAGGGTAAGATTGATGAGCTTAAATTAAGGAAAGCCCTTGAACTGGCCGTTGACAAATATTGCTCAGTTGCTGAGATGCTGAACAAAACTGCAAAAATCACCTGGGATTTTGAGCTCCTTTAAACAAAGACTATTTTTTACTTAAGGATTTTAAGTGACTAAACAAATACTGACATTCTACCTGAAGGATTGATTCGTTTACCTGTATTTTCTGGATACCATTACCATCTTCAATGCTAATTGAATATTGAAAAGCATCCCTGACAGGAGAATGAACATGATCAAGCTCCTGGGAATTTAATACTCCGGAATTTAAAATCAAATCCTGGAGCATTTCTTTTTCATTTTCAGCAAGCTTAATGCTCTCTACACGTACAATAGATGTGATCCCGGCAAATCCACCCGTACGTTCCATTGTTATTGTAAAGTCTTTCTCCATTTTAAATCTAATTCTCTTTTCTCCGTCCGGTAAATGATAGTGGGCACCCTATCTTTTTGCTTGCATCCGGAACTATACCAACAGCTTCCCATCCTTCCTTTACAGCATTGGCTTCATCGCTTCGTTTACCATATAAATCCTTGGCAACCTCATAAGTTTTATCGGCAGCATCCTGAAAATTGGAGGATTCGTTCAATTTATCTTTTAAAGTGACATACCAAATTTTACCTGCTTTTTCCCAAGCATAGCCACCAATTCGGATAGCTGTTTCATAAAAGGCCCTGTTGGGGATACCTGAATTAATATGAACTCCACCATTATCCTTTATCGTATCAACATAATCATCCATATGGCCTGGCTGTGGATCCTTGCCTAAAAGAGGATCGTCATATGCAGATCCGGGATCTTTCATTGACCGTAGTGCGCTTGCTGACACATTTGAAGTAAAAAGTCCCTCGCCAATTAACCAATTCGAACCGGCAGCTGTCTCGTTGTTAACCTTTTGCTTGACTAAAATCCCAAAAACATCAGAAAAAGATTCGTTTAATGCCCCCGGCTGATTCCGGTAAACCAGGTTTGCCTCATACTGTGTAACACCGTGGGTGAGTTCATGACCAATAATATCAATAACACTGGTAAAACGGTTAAAAAGCCTTTCTTCTTCAAGCAGATCCTCATCTCCATCGCCATATACCATTTGCTCACCTTCCCAAAAGGCATTGTCATAACCTTGCAGATAATGGACAGTTGAGATCAACTGCATACCATTATCGTCTATTGAATTACGTTCAAAGATTTCGAAATACAGATCATAAGTAGCACCAGCTCCATCGAAGGCTTCATCTACTGCAGGATCGCCAGTGGGCCCATCACTTTCGCTCCGGACCAAGGTACCTGGTAAATCAGAATTATTCCGGGCATCGTAAACCTTTCTGTGTTTGTTGCCAATGGCAGCGCTTGGTTTGCTTGATATATCGGAAATTGATTGACGTTTACCCCTTAATTGACCAGAGAGGGATAATGTGTTCTTTGCTTTCTCAGCTTGCTTTTTACTCCCTTTTTTAAGGATTTCCTCTGCAATATGTGGAGGAATTGCACAAAGTAACGGGTGATAATCATGTGTATGCATTGTGTTGAATTTAGAGGTTTTGGATTATTAATTTATGCCTATCAAGACTGAAACAATAAAGTGAAATTACAAATAAAAAATAAATTTATCCGTTTTAATAGTGAATATTGAAAACCACCATCGCATGCAAATATCACATAACAATATATATTTCTAAACAATGCATTTCGTGAAAAACATGACTATATTGAATTGATATTAAAATGACAAGTACTATCTTGTGACAAAATAACTTAGATGTCATTAAAATTAACAGAACAGGAACTTCAACGATACCGTGATGATGAACGTATAGTGCGTGAAACAGCCCGACAGGTCATCAAAGACTTTGCCCTGTTTGGTATGCATGTTGATTTTCCTGATGATATCAATTGGGCATATAATCAACTATTTGAACAACTAAATGTACATGTAGACCGTTTGTTAAGTGAGCACAACCGCTTACTTTTAGCTTTGCTTTACCAAATCGATGTATCTGAGAAGAAAATTAATGACGAGACGAGTACCAGAACAGATATTGAACTTTCTGAGATCGTAACAGAACTCATACTTGACCGCGAACTCAAGAAAGTAATAACAAGACATTACTATAGCAGGATGGGCAATCAGGGTTCATCAGGAAAAATGAGTTTGGAATAGTCAAACATTCTATAGATCATAGAAACGGATCAAGAAGCAAAACTGGGGAATAAGTAAGATCTGTGGGGAAAATGCCAATTTATTTAATAACCCCTATTATTACTCCAAAATCCCCATCGAGTTGAGTCCAGTTTTTTGATGGCAAATAGGTCCGTGAAACAAAACCATCCAGATATAAAGCATTCAAACATCCTGCATTTTTAAAGTAGGTCGCAAAATTGTAAAAATTCACCTGCTGTTTAGACAATGCAAATAATATCTCACCTGTAGGCAAAATTCCAACGCCATTTCTAATATGCAGACTTGTTGAACCCTTATTAAATGCAGGATGCAGCTTTCCATCAATGACCAGCATCGGTCCGGATTGTGTAGCAAAACTTATGCTGTCTGAGCAAATGAATTCTTCTGTTGTCCAAATTCCAGGTTCATTGTCTGTCGACAAAGCAAATACACCATTTGGTTTCATATAAAAATTCCCATATCCTGATGAGGTATCAAGACTAGATATCTCATGTTGATATTCAATATATAAGCCCTGAGGAGAATGGTCAGGTTTGTACATGCCCCCATTCATGGCAAATACAAGATCCCTGTTTTTGCTATCCAGATATTTCTTGAGGTTTTCAATGCTTCCAAACCTTTTTCCTTCTGCATCCTTAAAATAAAAACGAACATCATCAGATTTTGGATTAACCCTGAAGCTAACATTTTTATGCTCAATTGAATCTTGTGCGTCACTAAAATAACTATTGGTGATAACAAGTAAAAAAAGTACTGTTTTGATTAGGAAGACTCCTGAATATTTCCATCCATTTTTCATTTTAAAATCAGCATTTAAATAATTTTTCAAATTAAATTACTCTCCCCAAATATTCATCGATGCCACATAAAAATTTTTATCAACAATCAGCCCTTTTACTTTTGGGCTAATCTTTCTTGCTGACCACCCAGTAGTGGGCTTTAGCCATATTTCCTTTGTATCCAGGTATACTTTAACCGGTAAATTAAAACCTTCTACACAATTGCTCCATCTGTACATCAACCTATCTTGAAATATTGTATATTCCAATATAGGAATCCTTATGTCCTTTAAATACTGATCAAACATTGATTGAAGGTCTAATCCTGTGTTTTCTATCAAGTATTCTTCAATTTGTTTGCTAGTAACTGTCTGATGATATAAATCTTTGTTCATACCCCGAAGAATAGCTCTCCATTTATCGTCATCATTCACTAAAAAACGGATTGTATGCAACATGTTTGCACCTTTGTAATACATGTCGACACTGCCAGTATTATTTACATCGTAATAACCAATTACCGGAACATCATTCAATATCCTGTTGCGTGTATGAATAATATATTCATATCCCGCCTTTTTGCCCCAATAATAGTCCACAAAAAGACATTCTGAGTAAGCAGTAAAAGACTCATGGATCCACATGTCTGCAATATCTTTGTAGGTAATATTATTGGCAAACCATTCATGTCCCGATTCATGAATAATTATATAATCGAACTTCATTCCCCAACCCACAGAACTTAAATCTCGTCCTAAGTAGCCATTCTGATAATGGTTGCCATAAGATACTGAGCTCTGGTGCTCCATGCCCACATAAGGCACTTCAACGAGTTTATAACCATCTTTGTAGAATGGATATGGACCAAACCAGTATTCGAAAGCTTCAAGCATCTTTGGCACCTGCTTAAAATGCTCTTTTGCTTTCATCAGATTATCTTCTAACACATAATAATTGCAATCAAGTTCGCCCTTTTCCCCTTTGAAAACTTCTGCAAAATGAGCATAGTCGCCAATGTTCATATTCACACCATAATTGTTAATTGGATTGCATACAAACCATACAAATGTCTTTTCACCAATATGTTCAGAAAAAGAATTGACAAGCTTACCGTTTGCAACTGCTGTTAGTATATCCGGACAGGTTATTGAGATTTGCATGCTGTCGGGTTCGTCGTACATATGGTCTTTGCAGGGCCACCAAATACTGGCGCCATCACCCTGACAAGCAGTAGAAATAAAAGGTTTCCCATTGTCATCTTTGTTCCAAACAACTCCTCCATCCCACGGGGCATTTTCTGCTTCATGTGGAGTCCCCTTAAAAAAAACCAGTATATCATGATATGAACCTATCAGCTGATCATCTCTTAGAGTAATGAACCATGCATTTCCTTCCTTATTAACATCAAGCTCTACTCCTGCTTGTTCAACCCTTGTTATCATCATTGGAGGCTGAAGATCAATTTGCATTCGTTTCTTTTGATCAAGGACTTTATATCTGATCAGATTTGTACCTGAAATACTTTTAGTTGAAATATCAACCTTAATGTTTAAATCATAAAAATTTAAATCCCACCATTCCCTTTCTGTTGTAATTGAACCCCTTAGTGTATCCTGCCTGGTAAATTCATGAGTTAATTGTTGATGTTGGGGAAAACCAGTGCTTGAGGTTAAAATCGCAAGAAAGACAATGTAAGCAATTTTGAAGGTAGCCTTTGCTATCATAGGTGGTGAATTAATTTATACATTTTTTTATCGCTATTTCCGAGTGGTTTTTCTAGTGCTAGCATATCACTAACAAGTTGTTTTAGGATTTTCAATTGATGTTTTCTTGCAAAAATAGTGAATTGCAATCTATATTGCTCTGGTAATTATCCAGTAAGACATTTTTCCATTAATACCGTAATATATCCTGTCAGTCCGTTTTTTGCACAGTCCGGAAAAACTACTGTTAAGTCAAGCCTCAAGTTTTACCTTCCCTCAATTACCCATAGCCACTAGTTGGAAAATCGGGACAGGCTCTAATGGGAAATGCTGTCCCGCATAGAATGATCCCTTTAAAGAACCAAGCGAAGCTGTCTCATGAAAGTAGCGAACATTTAAAGAGTAAGTGTAGGCAATCTTTATACCATCTTTTCATGCTTGACTTGACACTAGTTTAATTTCAGTATCTTCATTTTCTTCAAAATTGCAATAAAAATATATCTGGAGGCTTCTATTGTCATTAATTATTGGTTATATCTTTTCTCTCATCTACGATGGATAGATATTGACCATGTAAGCGGTAATGGAATAACCTTGACCAGATATAGCTATGTATGTTCTTGCTTAAACCCGGAATATGGATTAGATGAGCCTTGACATTTTTTGAATATAAATTCAGAAGACGCAGAACTGACTAGTAAACATATGGTAAACGGTTGTCAGGTTTCTTGTAAGAATCTATTCGTCCCCAAAGTGTTCCAATTTTAAAATCGATACAAAATTTGACCGGTATTTTATACTGATCCTTTGTGATCCAGATAGTCATTGCATCTGGTTTAGAAAAAAAATGACCTACAACAGTTCCGGGCTTAATTACATAGCAATCCTTCTCTCCAAAAATGGTTTGTATTTTTTCTGTACCAATATAACTGATATTTAAATTCCAGATTTCATCAATAAAGAAGGTTGTAATTGAAGCATCCACTTTAGTATTAAGGTGATAGGGAATATAGTTAGTACGGTAATAATAAAATCCGGAAAGCAAATCATAGATCCCTTTTGGAATCAATACTGAATCTGTCTTGACGCTATAAACAATTGTTGAATCACTGCGGAAAGATCTGTTATAATGAACTGTATTTAAATCCTGATAATCACCTTCGATCAATATCCTGGAATCAAAAAAAGGCAATCCGGTATTAGTATCCATACAGCACTCATAGCGATAATGGATATCTTTAACAAATTTAATTAAACCAACACTTCTGGCTTCTGCAACAATAAATGCGCTTTTACATTGTGTGTTGTTAAACTCAAGATGGGCCTGGCCTATTTTGAAAAATCCATAATAGAGCTTATAGCCCATTGATTCGTTGGGATAATCAGGAATTTGAAATCTGTAAGGTTGTGCAAATAATGTCCCTGAAGTCAGAAGTAACAGAAGTCCAACTTTAAATGGACCCATAATTACACGTTTTAATATACTGTGCTAATTGAAAATTAAACCCTGACGAGTATATCAAATATAAGATATTCCAAGCTAAAATGAAAATGAGATAGACTTAACAGGAATTATGGTTTATTTATAATCCAGCCATAAAAACCAAGCTTAACAAATTGGATAAAAATGCCTCTATTTATATGCTGTTCAAGAAATCAAATTTTAATGACAGCGCAGTTTTTGCTAAATCAGGGATTTAAAGAAATTGCATTGTAAGCTGATCTATTGGCAAAAAACTGGCTATGCTTTATTGAAAATATAACCAGTTTTTGCAATTTCTACAAATACAGACAGTGGTAAGGGGTATCTGCTTCAACTTTAACCTTGAAGTTCACGCCCTTCTCTACCCTAAAAGACTCAAACTTCTTATATGCTTTCCATTCCGATTCACCAGGTTGCTGTACCAGCATTATCCCTGAAATAACTGTCATTATTTCAACCGTTGATGTATCAAAATCATATTCGCCCGAAGCAATAACTCCAACTGTTGCTTTTCCTTCTGAACCTTCATGGCTAATCGATGCTACTTTGCCATCGAAGTATTGGTTTGCTTTAAACATATTGATACTTATAAAATTCGCGCAAATATAGACTAATTTAACGTATGATCATAATTGGACCTGATAGTATTATATTACAAGAAAAAATCGCTCCTAATCGGAGCTGCTTGGCTCACTTACCAGATTGATATTCATCGGATCCTCTTTTAGTACCTCAATTTTTAAAATATCTTTTAATCGGAAAATAAGCAAACCTTTATCAGTTTCATCAGCATAGGGAATAATAACATCGTTGTTATCATAGTATCTGACATTGGTTAATGTAAACAGGCCTTTTGTTTCCTCAACCTTGTCAAAACTTTCTAATAAATCCTGTTTCATTTGTCCATAATAATAGTAATTGGAAGTATCACTAGTTGTTACCACTTCAAGCTCAACATAAACCCAGGTTCTGTTCTTTGAAATGGCTCCTGTTGGAATCTCTGTACATGCTGTAAACACGAGCACTCCTAAAAATGCATAAATTAATATTCTCATTACATATAATTGTTTTATAACAAAAAAACAGAAAATCATTGATCGTACAAAAAATGAAACTCAAAATTTTTAATTATGAGGCAATACATAATGTATTCCTGCGTCGGGTCCCAAAGGCATTCCTAATTTAAGCCATAAGATCAATAGTAGTGACCATACAACCATAAAGAGAATTGAATAGGGCAACATTGTTGCTACAATAGTCCCAATCCCGGTTTTAGGTTCATATTTTTGGAAAAAAGCAATGATTAGTGCAAAGAAGCTCATCATTGGAGAAATCACATTGGTCACACTATCGCCAATGCGGTAGGCTACTTGTGTTAACTCCGGCGAATAATTCATAAGCATAAACATGGGCACAAAAATTGGCGCCAGTATTGCCCATTTCGCCGAAGCACTTCCCATTAGCATATTAATTGTAGCAGAGAGTACAATAAACAACAACATGGTTGGTATCAAACCAAGATTGGCTGCATTAAGCAATTCTGCACCATTTACTGCAAGGATAATTCCCAGGTTGCTCCATTTAAAATAAGCAACAAACTGGGCAGCAAAGAAAACGAGGACCAGGTAGGTAGCCAGGGTTTTCATCGATAAAGCCATTCCATCCATTACATCGCTGTCGCTTTTATACTTTCCTGTTGCTATTCCATAGGCCAGCCCCATAGCTCCTGCAGTAATGAACAACATTGCAACAACACCTTTGATTAACGGAGATGAAAGAAATCCACCGTCAGTACCCCTAAAAAAGCCTTCTGCCGGTACGACTCCTATGAGGGTAATAACTAAAAGTGCAAAAAAAGTGAGAAAAGCCCATAACATGCCTCTTTTCTCCCTTCCAGACAACCTATCTAATTTCTTGTCCTCTTCACTTATTACTCCAGTATACCTGCCCAGTCGGGGTTCAACAATCTTTTCAGTAGCAAAGGTGCCCACAAAGGCAATGATAAAGGCAGAGGCAACCATAAAATAATAATTTGCGGTGGCATTTACTTCATAACCTTTATCAATAATTTGAGCAGCTTCCTGGGTCAGCCCAGCCAATAAAGGATCTACAGTTCCCAGTACAAGGTTTGCACTAAAACCTCCTGACACACCTGCAAAGGCAGCAGCCATTCCAGCAATTGGATGACGACCAACAGCTATAAAAATAACACCTGCCAAAGGAATTAGTAATACATATCCAACATCCGAAGCCAGATTGGACAGAATACCTGTAAACACAATTACAAAAGTGAGTATATGCTTGGGCGATTTTAAAACCAATAAACGGATTACTGCATTTATTAATCCACTTTGCTCAGCAATTCCAATACCCAACATAGCAACCAGAACAATACCTAGAGGGGCGAAACCAGTATAGTTTTCAACCATTTCAAGTAGCATGCGGTGTATTCCTTCTTTTGATAGCAGGTTTACACATTGAATTGTTTCACCATCGGTACCTGGAAGAACTACTTCCCAACCTAAAAAAGAACCTAATGCAGAAAGCAATACAGCTGTTAAAGCAAAAAGGGCAAACAAAGTTGCAGGATGGGGAAGAGTATTCCCGGCTTTCTCAACCCATGTTAGCATTCGTTGAAAATATCTCTTATTGCTTTTCATAAGCCCATATTTAAGTCTAAGGTATTATATTTTTAAGTAATGCTTCTTTTAGCTACTATTCATAGCTTGCTAACCCTTTCTCTTATTGACTTTTGCTCAACAAAGGGCTGGACATATCCAGATCAATAGCATTTAGGTAACTGTTTTTTTATATAGTGGGAATTTTTATCATATTTCCTAACATCTTGTGAAGGTTAAAATATCCTGAAATAAAGAGCACCTTCAGAGAAAAATTGGACTTTTACCTGGGCTGGATATTTTACATATGCCACCTTAGCAATACAAATTATATTCCTGTATTGCCCTTCTCTATACATTATTCAACCTGCATTTGCAACTATTAATTCTCTGTCTTCACAAATTGAAGGGGCAAATCCATAAAACAAAAAAACCAGTCCAAAAAATGGACTGGTTTTATATTTATCATGCTTAATTGTTTACTTATTATTGGTCAAAAACTACAAATTTAAAATTAATCCCTTTAAGCGAATCATTAAGGATTTCACCTGTTTCAAGGGTTTCCTCATCATCTTTTTGGTAAAACCAGTTTATTGTAGCATTAGTAACATCCTTGTTGTCACGTAGAATCATTAAGAGCCTCAGTAACTGCTTAGCTGAAGCAGTATTCATATACTCAATAATAATATCAAAATCAACTGTGGATGCTTTAAGGTTTTCAATCCACTTTAGAAGAGGATCAAAAAATTCTGCAGCATTCTCGGAGTAAAGTGAACCGGCAAGGACAAGCTTGCCCGAATTAATAAAAGTGACTGAAGGAGTCCTTTTGGTTGGTTCCAATATTAAATCTTCCATATCTGCTAACTCTATAGAGTTTAAAACAAAGGTGTAATTTTTGTTTGTAAATTAAAAATTTTCCAGGGTGTTTTGTCCAATTGCCTTATATCTATCAATACAATTACATCCTATAAATTCTAATTAGCAACCTCTTAAAATAATTCAATATTTAGCCTTCTTTTCTAGTCTTCCTTTATTAAATTTGTTTGAAACAGATAAAATCATGCTCAAAAATTATGTCGCCTCAATTTTCTTTATCTTTTATCTTTTAATTTTTCAAGATATGCAGGCACAATCCAAATCAGAAAGCATTAACCCTACACTTCCATCGGGGTGGCAAAAAGATGGTCCAACTATTACCTATACTCCTGAAAATCTATATGAATACATTGATGGAGGTGCCGAACTGTATATATCATACGGAATGATATCAGTTGTAAGCCAGCGCTTTAAGCATGTAAGTTTTGGAGAAATCAGAATTGAAATATTCGATATGGTACTCCCTAAAAATGCATTTGGCGTATACAGCCACACACGAACCCATGATGAAAAGAATTTCGGTCAGGGATCGCAGTACTTTACCGGGGCACAAATATTCTGGAAGGGTAAATATTTTGTTTCAGTAATTGCCGATGATGATAACCAGGAAATTCAAAATGCAATACAATTAATTTCAACATCAATTGAGAGTCAGATCAAAGAAACTGGTTCAATTCCTGAAATAATAGAATTATTACCAGAATCAAATTTAGTAAAAGATGGATTTATTTATTTTCACCATTATATCTGGCTGAATGCTTATTACTTTTTATCGAGCGAAAACATTCTGAATATCAATGGCGATTGTGAAGCCGTAATAGGTAAATATGGCAAAGAAAAAGTGAAGTACTATCTCCTTATTATAAAATATCCTGACAAGCCGAATACTCAAAAAGCATTCAATGCTTTCAACACAAATTTTCTAGACGGGAAAAGCAAAACAATTAAAATTGAAGATGGCACATGGATGACTGCATCCTATTATGACAACTACCTGATTGGGGTTTACAATGCCCCATCAAAAAAAGAAGCGGAGACCATTTTAGAACGAGCAGAAAAAAATCTCAAATACTAAAATAGTAAATCCTTGAATATGAAACCAAAACCAATTACTCGTAGAAAGTTGCTTAAAAACTCAGCTATTGCTGCAATAGGAGCATCCCTTTTTTTTAATTCCCCATTAAAAGTCTTTGGTAGAAAAAAAGTTAATCTTACAAAGGTTGTCCTGGTCAGGGATAAAAAAGTTCTTGAGGGAGACAGAAAAGTAAATAAAGCTGTTCTTGAAAACATGCTGAATGAAGCCATTCTGAAACTTACAGGAATAGGCGACATTGATGAAGCCTGGAAACAAATTTTAAAACCTGAGGATGTTTTAGGAATTAAAACCAATATCTGGCGCAAATTAGCCACCCCACCTGAGTTGGAAGAAATACTTAAAGAAAGGGCATTAAAAACTGGCATTCACGAAAATGATATCGCCATTAATGACAGGAGCATACTTTACGATCCAGTTTTTAAGCGTTCTACCGCCCTGATCAATACTCGCCCTATGCGCACACATGCCTGGTCAGGAGTTGGCAGCCTTTTGAAAAACTATATCATGTTTGTTCAACGTCCTTCAGATTACCACGGAGACTCTTGTGCCGACTTGGCCAAAATCTGGAAACTCGACCATGTAAAAAACAAAACACGATTGAATATCCTGGTTATGCTCACGCCACTATTCCATGGTATTGGACCACATCATTATAACAAGCAGTTTACCTGGGAATATAATGGTATAATTGTGGGATTTGATCCAGTAGCTGTAGACTCAGTTGGATTAAAAGTTCTACAGGCAAAACGCACAGATTATTTCGGAGAAGAAACACCACTTAATCCCCCTGCAAAACATATACTCATGGCAGATACCAGACATAAGTTGGGCACTGCCAATCCAGCGAAAATTGACCTGATCAGGATTGGTTATCAGGATGATGTACTCATCTAACCACTATACTTCTCATGATATATAAGGTTACTTTTCTTGTTGGTAATATATTATACCAAAGTAAAAATTGAAATTATAAGATGCTCTAGGTCTTTTCCTGTGTCAGGGGTGCTGACATGTCAAGATTATCTTTATTTCTTTTCTCTGAATTGTCTTTTTCTGTTTCTTCCTTTTTCCGAAATGCCGAAGGAATAAAAGTAAAATTCTTGATGCCAAATTTGCGCGCCAGTATTTCTAATCCTATTAAAGAAAATCCACCTCCCGGTAAGATTGAAACTGAGGCAAAAACCGAGAACCTTCCTACATCCTTTAACTGTTCAATTGCTTCTTTGACTTCTTCTGGAGATGGAGGTGTCTTGCGGTTTTCCATATCCAACTTGCTTTCCAGCAACCTAAAAAAAGACCTTGCCATATCCTTGGTCTCTCTGGCCTCCTGCCCCATGCCACGCATGGTTACAATAATACCCTTTTTGGTTTTTCTGGCCATCTTGGAGAGAAAACGAAAATAAAGCAACTTTTGTATCCTGCTTAAAAAGCCTTTTTTCTCGATATAACCCGAATAATACTTATTGGCAAGGTACTCTTGCGGTAAATTATCAGGCATAATGTTGGTAATAAATGATTTTAGATTTTAACAATTCTGTCGGTTGTTTGGTTTTCCACATTCTTTTTAAACCTGTAATAAAAAGCACCACGTTTCGAGGAGGTAGTATCTTTAACTTTCAACTTTTCCAAAACATTTAGTGTAGATAGTTTTTTACGAAAGTTTCCAGCATCAAACTGTTTTTGGAATATCGCATTGTATAAGTTATTAAGCTGGGTCAGTGTAAATCGTTCAGGCAATAATTCTTTACCAACAAGATCTATACTAGCTTTGCGTTGCAAACGTTTTAAACCATTATCAACCATCTCTCTATGGTCAAAGACTAATTTGGGTAATTCTGTTACTGGCACCCATAGTGCCCCAAACTCTTTTACAAGGTCTTTATCATGCTCATCTATCCGTATTAGGGCAAAATATGCCATACTGATTACACGTCCTCCGGGGTCACGGTCAATTCCGGAGAAACCACCTACTTGTTCAAGATAAATGTTTTCTAATCCTACACGTTCTTTGAGCACACGCATTGCAGCCTCGTCCATATTTTCATTTTCACGGACAAACCCACCCATTAATGACCAATTACCTTTTGATGGCTCAAAAACACGGGGATATAACAACAATTTCAACTCATCTTGCTCATATCCAAAAATCACGCAGTCTACTGCAACATGAAATTTTGGATAATCAGAATAATTATTAGGCACCATAACAATTTAATAATCAATAAACAAGGATTTTTAGTTCAATCAAACTTACCTAGTACTGGTTAACAATATTATACATTCGACTTTTATTTTTTCAATCAATCAATAGTTATTATCATTGACACCCAAATGGATGTTGGAAACTAGCCTAAATTATGTTTTACTTATTCACTTGAAATAGACCATCTGAAAAAATAATCCTTGCCCCTTTCCAGGATCCAAGGAGGCTATATTTATCTAATATAGCCCAAAACTTCAATATAATTGTATTAAAGATAATTAATTGTCATGAAATTCTTTCTTTTCTTTTTCTGAGAAATTGATAAAACGGACCATATCAGTACCTAGTGTATCTGAAAAGAAATATTTGAACATTATTGTACAGTAGTCCCTACAACCTGTCAGATTTGCTCTAAAAAAAATTTCACTTATATATTAAGTACTATTGAGCTTTTTTGATATATTCAGTAGATATTTTTTCAATCCCTATACCTGTTCATCAACCAAAATGAGGTGAAAACAAAGGACAAACAATGAAAAAAGGCAAAGAAATCACAATATATGATATTGCTCATGCACTTAATATTTCAGCCTCGACTGTAAGCCGTGCTTTAAATGGACACCCCTCTATTCATAAAAAAACCAAAGAAAAGATAAATGCAATGGCCAAAGAAATGGGGTATCAGCAAAATACATTTGCCAGTAACCTCAGACGAAAAAGCTCAAATACAATAGGCCTAATCGTACCACGACTTGACAGCTATTTTATGGCCACGGTTATATATGGTATTGAAAAAGAATTAAATAAGGCTGGCTACAACCTAATTATCAGTCAATCTCAAGAATCCCTCGAAAAAGAAACACAATGTGTGTCCACACTTTTTGGAAGCAGGGTAGGTGGAGTGATTATGTCACTTTCTGCCCAGACTGAAGATATCGAGCATTTGAACCTTTTTCTTGAAAAAGAAATTCCGGTAGTGTTTTTCGACCGCACTATTGACCATACAAGTTGCACAAGTGTTTTTATCAATAATTTTAAAGCTGGATATGAAGTTACAAACCATTTAATAGAACAAGGCCGCAGAAAAATTTTCCACTTTACTGGAAATTTGAACTGTAGTGTTTATAAAGAAAGGTTTTTAGGTTATAAAAAGGCTTTAGAAGAAAACAATATCAACTTCGAGGAAACAATGCTATTTGCCAATGATTTAAGTGACTCTGCCAAGAATGAACTAATCCTTAGAATTACAAATAAAAGCATATCTCCTGATGCTGTTTTTGCTTCGAATGACAATTCGGCTGTTGGTATAATTTGCAGTTTACAAAAGGAAGGTATTAAAGTTCCGGAAGATATTGCTGTGGCCGGTTTTAATAATAATCCGATCTCAACTGTAGTGAGCCCTAATTTAACATCTGTCGATTATGATGGAGAAGAAATGGGTGAAATAACAGCTAAAACCATCCTAAAAATAATCAATGATTCGTCCTATAAATCTGATAAAATCATGCTTACCCACCGATTAATTGTAAGGGCATCCTCCTTATGTACAGGTTAAAATCATAATCAACCCGATAGTATTATTCTGCTAACACTAAAACCTTGCTGACTGAAATGTCGCAAAATGGGTTGCTCTTGTATCTATTATTTTCCTTTATAATGATGGTTAATAATCCATTTTGCATTTTTGTTTGCTTGTTGGCTCTACCTAAGATAATGAACCATAATAATTATACGATTTAATTAAAACATAAATGAATAACGGGACGCAAAAGATTTCAATTATAGAAAAAGTAGGCTATAGTCTGGGTGATTTGGCCGCTAACCTGGTATTTCAAACCTTAGTAACCTTTATAGCCTATTATTATACAGATGTATACAAACTAGAACCCAGTACTGCACAGTGGGTCATAGGTACATGTGGAGTTATTGGTGGTGTAATATTTAGTCCAATTATGGGAATAATTGCAGACCGAACTAAAACAAAATGGGGTAAATACCGTCCTTGGATATTAATAACAGCTATTCCATTTGCAATAATTATCTTTTTAACTTTTACTACTCCAAATTTCAGCTACAATGGTAAAGTAATTTATGCCTTTGCTACTTACTTATTTTTAGTGAGTTTATACACAGCAAATAACCTTCCTTATTCTTCTCTAAGCGGAGTAATTACAGGAGATATGAAAGAAAGGAATAGCATATCCAGTTATCGGTTTATTGCTGTAATGATAGCTCAGTTTATCGTTCAAGTGCTATTGCGTCCTCTAGTGTTAGTAATTGGTGATGGTAACGAAGCTGTTGGTTTTGAAAAAATTATGATGGTTTTTGCTATAGCTTCAGTAATTCTATTTGTTATTACTTTTTTAACTACAAAAGAGCGAGTTGTACCAGAATCTGAGTCAAACTCAAGCATAAAAGAGGATTTTTCAGATTTAATGAAAAATAGGCCATGGATAATAATGCTCTTTGTTACTGTTTTTATTTTTGTTACCATATCTCTAAAAGGAGGTACTTATGTTTATTATTTTAAGTACTATGTAGATAATGGTCAAATGGCAGTATTCCTTGATAATATTGGATTTAACAATCTAATAGAGGGTATTCAAAATATCTGGCCAGATTTCAAATGGCCCGAAGAAGTTGATGCATCGGCATTTGGACTATTTAATGGCAGTGGTATAATCATGATGATTATTGGAATTCAATTTTCAAAACCACTTGCAGATAAATACGGTAAACGAAACATTTTTGGGATTTTTCTTTTTATTTCTTCTTTGTTTCTATTAATATTCATTGTAATTCCACCAAATAACGTCAAATTTATGTTTATCTCACAAATCTTACATGGATTGACTTATGGTGTTACTATTCCAATCCTTTGGGCTATGATCGCAGATGTTGCAGACTATTCTGAATGGAAAAACCACAGACGTGCAACAGCTATTATCTTTTCAGCAATGATATTAGGTCTAAAGGGTGGACTTACTATTGGAAGTACATTGGTTGTTACTTTCCTTTCAGCTTTCGGATATAATAGTGAAATATCTGTTCAATCCGAAAGTGCTGTAACAGGTATGAAACTTATGATTAGTTTGTTTTCCTTTATAGCATTTATTATCCCCTGTATATTATTATTCTTTTATGAAATAGACAAAAAGAAAGAAGATCAAATTGAAGCTGAATTAGCAGCACGTAGAATAAAATAATCAGTATGAAATTCAAAACATATAGTATACTACCTGCTTTAATCGTTACAATTTTCATCTCTGTAGTGCCATGCACTAAAGCTCAGAAAAGCTCAAGTTCTGATCAACCTGCTTTAAAAGATGCTTTTGCCGATATGTTTTATTTCGGCACAGCCCTCAACCGCTGGCAAACTATGGGAATTGATACAACCAGCCTTGAAATTGCCAAAACCCAGTTCAATGCTTTGACTTCTGAAAACGATATGAAATGGGAGATGATTCATCCCAAGCCCGGGCAATATAATTTCGAGGCTGTAGACAAATTTGTTGAATTTGGACAGGAGAACAACATGTTTCTTGTGGGTCATACATTGGTTTGGCATTCGCAAACTCCTCGCTGGGTATTTGAGGACGAAAACGGCAAACCCGCCAGCCGTGACACCCTACTAGCACGATTAAAAGATCATATTTATACTGTAGTAGGACGATACAAAGGCAAAGTAAAAGGTTGGGATGTTGTTAACGAAGCATTTAATGATGATGGTTCGATGCGTCAAACACCCTATCTAAAGATAATTGGAGAAGATTATTTCGAAAAAGTTTTCCAATATGCCCATGCTTCAGATCCTGAAGCAGAACTCTACTATAACGATTACTCTATGACCAACCCAGCCCGTAGAGATGCTGTGGTTAAGACTGTTGATAGCCTGAGAAAAAAAGGTGTACAAATAGATGGCATTGGTATGCAAATGCATGCCGGGCTTAATTATCCAACTTCCAGTGAATTGGAGGACGCTATCAAAGCATATGCCTCGACTGGAGCAAACGTTATGATAACTGAAATGGATATTAGTATATTGCCAAATCCATTTGAAGAAGGCAATGCCGATATTTCGTTACGTTTTAAGCGTTCTGATGAGAATGATCCGTATGCTAATGGTATTCCGGATTCTATGAAGGTAGTTCAGGCACAGCGATATGTCGATCTGTTTAAGATATTCATTAAGCATAACGATAAAATTTCGAGAGTATCCCTTTGGGGTATAAATGACAATCAATCATGGAAAAACAATTTCCCAATACGCGGCAGGTATGATTACCCTTTGCTCTTTGACAGAAACAATCAACCCAAAATTGTGGTTGATTCGATTATAAAATGTATTTATTATTAGTCAATTGTGGTTACGGTGTTTGGCAGTGTTTTATGAGCAATGTTAATATTGAAAAGCAATGCACTATCTAGCAATCCAGTAATATTGCAACAATGTTTGCAAATGCTCATAGCTGACAACACCGGATTCCCACATCGTAATATTTTGTTCAATAGGAACTGACCAATATTAACCAAATAATATGTGGTATTTCTCAAAGATGATTCTGATATCGTGGTAGATATATCTCATGAACAAGGGCTCCATTTTTTTAACCATAACCTGGTTGAAAGCTTGGAGACCTTTCAAATAGTAACCAACAGACTATTTAATAGCATATCAAGAAATAATAGTTTAAGATATTAGCTGCAATAATGAAATTTTTAAAAAAAGGTTTTCTGTTCCTAGCATTACTTGGATTCTTTACCTCCTCTTTTGCCATAAACGACCTTAAATACATTAGCACTGAAAAAAGTGAAGGTGACTTTTGTCTTCTCGAAAAAGGCAAAATCTCTCAAATCATATATTCTGAAAACGACTATCCGGGAGTAATTCGGGCTGCTTATGATTTACAGTCAGACCTTGAAAAAGTATCGGAAATTAAACCCCCTGTTTCAACATCTATTAATGCAGAATGCAATACTGCCATTATAATAGGTACATTAGGTACAAGTCAACTTATTGATCAAATCGTTTCTGAAAAAAACATAGATGTTTCAGATCTAACAAATAAATGGGAAACTTTTATTATACAAACTATTGAAAACCCTACACCTGAAATAAGCCAAGCATTGCTTATTATTGGTAGCGACAAACGTGGATCTATTTATGGTATTTATGACCTTAGCGAAAAAGCTGGTGTTTCTCCATGGTATTGGTGGGCAGATGTCCCCGTGAAAACTAAAACTTCAATCTATGTCAAGAAAGGAAGCTATACACTTGGTGAACCTAAAGTAAAATACAGAGGGATATTTATTAACGACGAAGCTCCGGCATTAAGTGGATGGTCCAGTGAAAAATTTGGTGGATTTAACCATAAATTCTACGCCCATGTTTTTGAACTGATCTTAAGGTTAAAAGGTAATTTTCTTTGGCCTGCCATGTGGGGCAGTGCTTTCTACGATGACGACTCATTAAATGCTGTTTTAGCAGATGAATATGGTGTGGTAATCAGCACATCACATCATGAGCCCCTCATGCGTGCTCATGCTGAATGGCGTAAATATGGTAATGGTCCATGGAATTATGAAAAAAATCCTGAAGAACTTCAAAAATTCTGGCGCACCGGCATTGAAAGAATGGGCAGCAACGAAAGTATTGTAACTATTGGAATGCGTGGTGATGGTGATGAAGCAATGTCAGAAGAAGCAGCAATTCCTTTATTGGAAAAAATTGTACATGACCAACGGCAAATCATTGAGGAAGTAACAGGAAAACCTGCAAAAGAGACTCCGCAAGTATGGGCACTATACAAGGAGGTTCAGGAATATTATGATAAGGGTATGCGTGTTCCTGAGGATATTACTCTCCTTTTATGTGATGACAATTGGGGCAATGTCCGCATACTTCCTCCAGCAAATGCCGAAAAACGCGAAGGTGGTTATGGTATGTATTACCATTTCGATTTTGTAGGTGGCCCAAGAAATTATAAATGGCTAAACACCAATCAAATTGAAAGAGTATGGGAACAAATGTGGCTGACTTATAAACACGGTGTAGATAGGATATGGCTTGTAAATGTAGGTGACATAAAACCCATGGAATTCCCTATCAGTTTCTTTCTCGATTTTGCCTGGAATCCAAATAATTGGTCTGCTAATGATTTGCCCCAATATTATACCCAATGGGCAGCAGAGCAGTTTGGTGAAAAACATGCCAAAGAAATTGGTGAGTTAATTGCACTTTATACCAAATACAATTCGCGGCGCAAACCTGAAATGATCGATACAACTACTTATAGCCTTACCAATTATAATGAAGCTGAAAAAATTGTTGAAGAATACAATACTTTACTCCAAAAGGCCAAAAAATTAGGGGTTCTTTTACCAGCAAACCAGAAAGACTCTTACCATCAATTGGTATTGTTTCCGATAGAAGCCTGTGCAAATCTGAATGAAATGTACTATGCTGCCGCACTCAATCACCTGTATGCGGATCAAAAAAGAAACGAGACCAACAAAACTGCTGAGAAAACAGCCAAACATTTTAAAAATGACTCGCTCCTCTCGGTATATTACCATACAGAAATTGCAGATGGCAAATGGAACCATATGATGTCTCAAATCAGAATTGGGTATACCTATTGGCAGCAGCCACAAAAAGCCTCAATGCCTAAAGTAAAAACAATTGATGTACCTGCAGAAGGTAAATTGGCCTTAACAATTGAAGGAACAGAAAATTGGTGGCCAAAAGAAGGCAATAAAATAATGCTCCCAGAATTTGACGGTATCAATAAACAAACTCATTATATCGAACTTTTTAATCAAGGGCAATCACCTGTTGAATTTAAAATAAAAAGCAAATCTAAATGGTTGAAATTAAGTGCTACAAAAGGAAAACTTGAACAAACCACAAAGGTCCTTGTAGAAGTTGATTGGGAAAATTGTCCAGATGAAAGCACAAAGGGAGAATTTGAAGTCGTTGGGGAAAATGTAAAAATGGTAGTTTACGCTCCTATAAAAATATGTGAACCGAATAATGCAAAAGGCTTTATAGAAAACAATGGGGTAATAAGCATTGAAGCTACAAATTACTCAAAAGCCAAAAGTACTGACCAAATACAATTTACCACAATACCAAACCTTGGCAAAACAGGCTCTGCAGTTACTACCCATCCTGTTACTGCTAATAAGCAAACCATTGACAAAGATGCAGCGCATCTCGCATACCCTGTATTTATTCAAGAAGAAGGAGAATATAAACTTAAAGTATTTTTATCACCAACTTTAAATTTTCAAAAATCAGAAGGGTTGCAATTTGCTGTTTCACTGGACAATAATGAACCTATCGAAATAAATATCCATGATGATGCCAAAGAACCTGACTGGAAGTATCCTTTCTGGTGGAATTCTGCTGTTGGCAATAATATCATCGTTAAAAAAATCAACTTTGATATAACAGAAAGTGGCAACCATATATTGAAATATTGGCCCATCGACCAAGGAGTTGTTCTACAGAAAATTGTACTTGAGAAAAAGACTATTCAAAAGCCAAATTATTTAGGCCCTCCTGAGAGTAAATTTGTGCTGGTTAAATAACTATTATTTTAACCATATATAGAAACAGTACTTTGGCCAAATATTTTAAGGCGTTAGTGGTAATTTATTTTTAAGGAATAAGAATATTCATAATTTCCAAGCTTAATTGGATAGCTATATTGTATGATAGTCTATAATACAGTCATTATTGAAAATGAGGAGAAAACGACAAATCTGCTAAGGTTTTATTTGAAGGAGTATTGTCCTGAAATTGAGATTTCTGCAGTAAGCAAGACTATAGATGAAGGTATTGAGTTTATCCAGAAAGAAAAACCTGATATTGTATTTCTTGATATAGACTTACAGGATGGTAATAGATTTTCTGTTTTAGATCAAATTGAAAATATTGATTTTGAAGTAATCATAACTACACGAAACCGCGACCAGGCAAGAATGGCCTTCAACCATGATGCTTCGCATTATCTTTTAAAACCGTTTAGCCCTATTGAACTAAGAAAAGCTGTAAGAAGAGCCATTCTGAATAAAACAGTCAGTAGCCACATGACCAAAATAATTTCAGGACAGCCATTGCAAAACGGTGAGTATATTACTTCAAAATATAACAATGAAATATCGACAATTAAAGTGAGTGATGTAATCTTCATCAAATCACGAAATAATGGTTCAAGCATTGGATTAAGATCAGGAAGAAAGATAAAATCGAACGAAATATTAAAAAACTATGAAGAAACCCTGGTAAACAGTAATTTTTATAGAATAAACCGTTCTTTTCTGATCAATATGGATTATGTAAAAACAATTACTCAGGCAATTAATTGCTCCCAAATAGAGATGGTAAATGGCTCAGTTTTTAAGATCCCTCAAACTAGAAAAACAGAATTTACTCGATTAATGCAAAATTTCATTAGTAAACTTTAATTCATTAATGCTTGTAACATTCCCTGAAAACAGAAGCAATTTCTGCATTTTTCGTTATACCATATTTTCCTAGGTATACTTGCTCACCCCACCAAGTTAAGGATTTCCAGTCATTACTATCCACAAGATCCAACCATTCATTGCCTCCCGAATTTCCAGTAAAAGACCAAGGCAAAAAACCTATACCCAATTCATGACATTTTTCAAGAATAGCCAAGTGATTTACCTTACACCTCAAGTTATTATCGCCATCTTGAAAATTGTACCCGAATTCTCCAACAATGAGAGGGATGTTTTTATCGTGGGCTTCCTCAAGTTTCAATTTTATTGTATCTTCATTATTCCAGCTACCATACATATGTACCGAATAAAGAATATTATTCAATGTATCGTTGGCAGTTACTTCGTTTGCATATTTTATAATTGGCTCAATATTTTGCCCCCACCCTGGTGCATCAATTACAATTGCAGTTTTATAGCCCGCATTTCTAATTGCACTTACCGCTTTAATATATGAGTCTCTCCAATATTCACTAGTTACAGAATGATCTCCCCATTCATTGGCAATATTTAGCAATAAAAACCTTTCGTATTTCAACAGAACATCTTTTACTTCAGGAATAGTGAAGTAATTTGCCATTTCCAGCAGTTTAACCTGTGTAGAATCTCCTGTGCCATCATGCATTTCGACCATTGGAACCATTTTAAGTTCAATGCATTTGTTTAATATTTTATCTAAAAGCCCAACATCTCCATGCTTTTGCCATACCACTCGTACAGTATTATTCTTATACTTGGCAATTAACGGCAAAGCATTGTATGCTTCTTCTGGATACCAGATATGAGGATTGTTCACTCCCCGAATAATAAATTCATTCCCATACGCATCAAGAAGCTGATTCCCTGAAACAGTAAAGACACCATGCTCTTTTTTTGAGCATGAAACTATAAAAGTGCTGATTAATGCAAAAATGAAGAGAATTTGGCTTTTCATGAATTGAATCTATAAAATATCATTTGTTTTGAACTTTTAAAAATAGTTACATTGCACAATATATTATTATATAATTAACAAAAGGACAATAACAATGCAACAAACAGCTATTATAGTTGCTGGCGGAAGTGGATCCAGAATGAAATCTGATACTCCAAAACAATTCCTTTTAATTAGAGGTCTGCCCATTTTAATGCATACTATGCTTAAATTCAAAAAATATAATCCAAATATAGAAATTAGATTAGTACTCCCTGAATCTCAAATAGACTATTGGAAGCAATTGTGCACCAAATATAAATTTATATTGGAACATCAAATATTTAAAGGAGGAATTACAAGGTTTCAATCTGTTAAGAACGGGCTTAAGGATATTGGATACGGCAAACTCATTGCGGTACATGATGGAGTAAGACCCCTGGTAAGCAAAGATACAATCAGTAGATGTTTTAAAGCTGCAGAAGAATACGGAGCTGCTATTCCTGTTATTGATGTGCATGAAACACTCCGTGAAGTCCATAATGATTATTCAATGACGGTCAACCGGACTAATTACAAGCTTGTGCAAACACCCCAGGTCTTCGACGCTGAACTTTTACTTGAAGCCTACGAACAGGATTATGATGAATCCTTCACCGATGATGCATCAGTCGTAGAATCCAACGAAAGATTAGTCATGCTTGTTGAAGGCAACCGGGAAAATATAAAAATTACCACTCCGGAAGATTTAAAAATTGCCGAAGTCCTTATGTAGTAAGACTAGTCTTTATCATTGACAATTTTCCCACCAAGGCTTATTTTTTCTTCAACTTTTGGGCTGGATTTATAGCCTATGTATCCTCCAGCAGTTGCAGTAGCTTTGAGTGTTTCCAAGATATTTACCTTTGCTTTTCCACCTGAAGTAGCCTTAATCTCCCCCTTCTCTCCTTCAAGTTCAAATCCTGAAAAAGTAGCTTTAAGTGATACAATAACTTTTTGCTCGATGGCATAACCATCTGCACCAAATAAACATCCTTCAGATACATCGGCCTCAAGGTATTTAATATCAAAGCTTCCATAAAATATTGCCCCAGTTCTTAGTGTAACCAGAACTGAATCTGTCTTCATAAGATTTGGTGTGCCTATTGTTGATTTATTATATGCAGCAATACTCTTTAAATTAGTATAATAAATCTTAACAATTGCAGCTTTATCTTTATCAGAGCCTGGTGCCCTGCGTATAGTAAGTACTCCTTCTTCAAGGGCAAAATCAAGGTCACTGAAATTTGTACTTGTGTCGCAACACCATTTGTTTTCCTCACTTCTTATCAAATCAACCTGAATGCCATTATAAACCTGTACAGCTGTAAAATCGCCAGATGCCTGGCAACTATCTGAACCCTGGGCCATACCGAAAAAAGGTACTGAAAACAATGATAGTAAGATTAGTAGTCTCATAAGTTTTGATTTTAAATGTACTCAACATAAATTATTAAATAATAAACCCCAATATTCAATAATAATTGTTGCTTAAAATAAAAATATCGCAGCAGCAAAGGTACTAATTAGAATAAATGCCCGAAAGACCTTCTCAGGAAACAAACCAACAATTTTCTTGCCAATATAAGCTCCAACAACGATTCCTGGTAAAGCAAACAAATCCAAAACAAAAGAATCTAGATCAATGGTCTTCCAATAAAAAATATGCAGTGGAACCTTTAAAATATTGATGATTAAAAAGAACCAGGCTCCTGTTCCAATATAGTTGTTCTTTGGCAATCGCATCGATAAAAGGTATAAAGCCATAACTGGACCAGCTGCATTGCCAACCATAGTAGTGAATCCACCAGCAAGGCCCAATATTGCTGCAAATAACCAAGAATCTGGAACTGCCATTTTCCCTTTTCTCAGATCCTGCAAAACCATTAATAGAATTCCAGCAATAACAATGGCTCCCAAAGCAAACCTGAATTGTTCATTATTGATGTGCTGGCCAAAAAAAGCGCCTGCTAAAATTCCAATAATTGCCCAGGGAAGCAGACGCAGAACATGTTTCCAATCGGCATGACGGTTAAAATATCCAACAGCAAAAAAATCGGCGAAAATTAGAATAGGCAACAATATGCCAACTGATACCTTTCCTCCAAAAATATTAGCAAGTAAGGGAACTACCATTAGACCAACACCAGACAATCCGGTTTTGGACATTCCAATAAGAGCCCCACAAAGAATAAAGAGGGCCCACTGAGAAATTGAAAGATCAAATGAAATTAGAATGTCTCCCACTTTTTAACCTTAATTGTAATTATTCAATATTTAGATCTAATCAATTCTACTTTTTATGAATGAGTTGTTTGCCTTCGCAGCAATCATACTCCAATTGTATAGTAACATGATCAACACCAAACTTGGTTTTTAAAAGTTTTTCCATTTGGTTTCGGATTGAGACAGCTTCTGATAAATAAAAATCTTTGGCAAGATCAGCATGGCATTCAAAATGGATTTGGCTATCTGTCAGGTTCCAGGCATGTACATGGTGGATATTGTCAATATCCTTAAATTTCTCAAGCTCTTTTTTAATTTCAACCAAATCCAGAGACTTTGGAGCAGCTTGCATAAGAATATCCAACGATTCTTTTAGAATCGAAAAAGTTTCTTTTAGAATATATAAACTAATAGCGACTGTAATTACAGGATCGAGCCAGTAAATTTCTAAGAAATAAATAAATATTGAACCAATGATTACTGCCACAGATGAGATAACATCTCCGATTAAATGTAAATAGGCAGCTTTTATATTTATATTCTTCGATGAATCTTTTTTGAGCAGCCATACTGCAGACAAATTGGCCAAAAGTCCAATAGTTGCTACCACAAACATAATTAAACCATCGATTTGCTCTGGCTCATGAAAACGATCCCAAGCTTCAATAAATAAAAAGACAATAATAACAATAAGCACAACCGCATTTAACAGGGCTGCAAGAATTTCGGCACGTTTGTAACCAAAGGTTTGTTTTTCATTGGCACTTCTTTTGCTCATTATATTTGCCACATAGGCTAAAAAAACAGCAAATGTATCTCCAAGATTATGAATAGCATCAGATAACAAGGCTAAACTGCCAGACAATAACCCACCCACAATTTCAGCAATAGTAATTACCACATTCAGGACAGTAGCAATCAGCAAATTCTTGCCACTCAACTCAGCATGACCATGTCCATGTCCATGGGTATGTCCATGACCATGCGCTTTATGGGTATTATGTGTATTATTTGTATTTTCTGAAGACATGCTACAAAGTTACCTTTATTTAAAATGTTTCAAAATGACTGGAAGGATTAAGCAATCCGGCTGTTAAAGAAAGTGTTGAGGAAGAAATGATCTTTTAATTGAACAAATAAAAACAAAAGGAGGCTGTCTATAAAGTCCATTTCAAGTCATTCTGACCACATTACCTTAAGCTAGAGTGTTAGCGAAGCGGAGTTCGAAGAATTATTGCTGCTGATAATCAATACCTTTCAACTCTGCTCAATGTGACAAAACAAGGGTTTATCGACTTTTTGGATACCTTCTATTTTATATCTTCTTTTTTGCTCCGGGCTTAAAAGCCCCTTTAGGTTCTTTATCTTTTCTAACCAGCAAATAAATACCCAGTAGAACAAAAGGGATACTAAGTATCTGCCCCATATTCAATGTCATACCTTTCTCGAAGTCTTCCTGTATGTCCTTAATAAACTCAATGAAAAACCGGGCAGTAAATACTGTCACTAAAAACAGTCCAATAAAAAATCCCTTTTTAACAACCTCATATCTATGCTTATACAAATAAATTAATACGGCAAAAATGAGGATATAAGCTATTGCCTCATAGAGTTGTGCAGGATGTTTTGGAAGGATTTGTCCTGCAGCCAGATCATAATCATCTTTGACCCGCATAAATTTTACACCCCAAGGTAAAGTTGTAGGAATACCAGTAATTTCTGAGTTGAAAAAATTGCCAACCCTGATGCATGCCCCTGCCAAAGCTGTAACAATGGCAATACGATCAAGAATCCACAAATATGAAATCTTAAATTTTCTGGAATATAAATACAATCCAATAAGTAAACCTATAGCACCCCCATGGCTAGCCAGACCCTGAAAACCGGTAAAATGAAAATCCTTGCCAATAGTACCCTGAAAAGGTAAAATAATTTTTAGGGGATTTTTTAAGTATACATCAGGCTCATAGAAAAGACAATGGCCAAACCTGGCCCCTAATATGGTGGCTAAAATAACATAAACTGTTAGTTTGTCCAGGAATTCTACAGAAACATCTTCTTTCGTGAAAACCTTGACAAGAATATAATAACCTATAATAAATCCAAGACCGAAAAGGAGGCTGTAATAGCGTACCTGAAAACTACCGATTTCAAAAATCCATGGACGGACATCCCAAGTTATAAAATTTAGCATCATTGATTGTGATTTTAAGAATGTGAAGATAGTAGTTTGAAAAGCAATTGCCAATTTTTAGTCTTAGAATATATTTTCAAACTTTTTACTCCTACAGATGAGTATTAACCCGAGTTCGATATAAAATTAGCGAGCTCAAATTTCAGTAAATGATTGATTTACAATATAAATTTTTGAGACATAGCGAGCTATGGTGATAAAATTTAGAGCCGTAAATCGATTATTTAATGAAAAGCTATGAATTTCACTTATAAATACCGATTTTCTACGTCATATTTGCTTACCATAGCCCGCTATGCTTTCGCAAACATTCCTTGAAACTCAATATTTATAAGCGATTTGAGCCATTAGTTTTATATCGAACTCAGGTTAATAAACAAATGGCCACTTTTCTGCTATTCTATTTTTAAAATACTCCACTCGATTTGCATCTTGGTGATATGATGCAAAATGAGAATTTCCGTTAGGGTATCGGTTACCTATACTTTCAAATGATTTTGGAGCAATTTTAATTGTTTTAATTTCACCGTTTGTGTTCGTGTATTTTACAGAATAGCTTTCTTTACTTCCATATTCATAATGGTGAAGTATGCCAAACTCCTTTTCTATCTGGAGGTGTTTTTTCGTTAGGTTGAAACCATCTGATGGTGCATACTTCAATAAGTCATTTAGAATAGTTTGAGTAGACTTGCTATCAATAGACATTATTTCAGAACCCAAAGGAATACCAAAATCATCTGTATCGGTATATAGTTTTCTATTAATGATTTTCAAAAGTAACGGAAACAACGAAGGAACAGTGTCCATTTTTGGATGGTTTATTATCAAATGTCCATCCTTAACATATTGTCAGCAATAGAGCTAATGGATTTAAATAGGACATTAGAAGTCCTTATTTCCTTAATGTTTTTCTGTTCAAATGAACTAAAAATACTATCCCACTCAATCTTTGAAGTATACTCATACAAACTTGGATGTCCATTTATTAAGATTTCTTTGAAAATGATATAGTCTTCTAAAACTTGTTCTTGTGATAATTCATTTTGTCCAAAAAAAGAAAAAGGAAAC
>JBNKPU010000024.1:0-22820 GCA_050295515.1 Bacteroidales bacterium
ATGACCTTCTGGCTCTATATTGCCCGAAGTGAAATGTAGCAACAGGCTATTCCGTTCATTATCTGTGTAATTGTAAAAAAAACAGTGAAAATATTTGGAATACAACATAGAAGTTACAACATAAAAAAATAATCTCAACAAATGGAACTTACTGAAATTTTAACAACATATTGGAGCCAGTTTTTATTGCTATTTGCAGTTGTAGGATATTTTGCGAAAAGAGCGTTTGACCTAAGCTCAAAAAAGACAGAAGTTAATCATAATCTTTTTCAACAAAACAGACTTTCAACTGTCAACAGATTTTTCGAGAACTATTCTAAATCAGAATTGATGTGGAACCAAATTGCCATTTATGATATTTTGGAACGTAAATTACCTCCAAAGGAAATAGACAAAATAGTTTTTCCTGTATTAAATGAATTGGATAAAAATCTTCTTGAATTAATGATCTATTTCGAAGAAATAGATTTACAGAGGTTTAAACGTATGGTTTTCAATATTAAATCCATTAATGTTAAATTATCGGAAACTTATTTTGACTATAGTGAAGAAAAAACATTAATAAATAAATCAAATGAATTTGCACTTGCGAGAGATAAGGCTCTTCAAAAAAATGAAAGAATATTAATAGAATTGTCAGCATCAATAAAGAAAACCTTTAAATAGCAAAATAGATAAATAGCTGCTTTTAATCAAGTAAATGGTTGATGGACTAAGTCTGCTACCACACCTCTCACTCCATCCCTAGAACCTCACAACTTGCAAATGTGAAGACTATATGGAAAAAATTTGTGATAAAATTTCAACGAACTGAAAAGGTATCTTTATATTAGTGCCACTAAACCCACGTGAAATAAAAAAAGACATACAAGTATTTAACTTGGAAAATTCACTTGAAAATTTGACACTTGTTCTAAATTTGAATTTCAGAAAGAAGGAAACCAAAACTTAAAAGAATTAAAAATGTAACTTAAATCTTTGAGAGAAGATTATCGACCTAAGTTTTTTAATATCCTCATTAAATGCAAAAACTCTTAAATTTATAGCTCAAATTAAAGGAAATAAGTATTTACTTTAGGAGCCTAAAGGAATGTATATATTTTACATAACTACATACTAAGTTAGTTATACATTCTCTCACATAATAACAAAAAACAATGAATCGTCAATTTATTTTAATAGTAGCAACCATGCTATTTACTTTATCACTTAAAAGTCAAGAATTATTTCTTGAAGATCTTAATGGAGACAAATATGCTGATATTCTTTCTATTTCTATTGAAAATGTAAAGGATATGAGATTAAAACAATTCTATACGGGCAGTACTCTTTGGAAGTTTACATATCTTAATGAAATCTATTTTACAGGTAGTTCAAACTTTGATTCCTATAAAATTGCAGATATTGATGGAAACGGTCGGGCAAATCTTATTAAGTTCTTGGATGAAGATGAAAATTTGAATGTTTGGTTTTTTGAGATTCTACCTAATGAGGTTAAATATTTGGGACATACACTACTAATAGGTGCATCAGGATCTAAAAAATATTTTGCTGATATAAATGGAGACAGCTATAAGGAATTAATGCTCGTAAAGAATCAGGGGACAAATAAAAGTATATATACATATCAGTTTATCAATGGTGATTTTAGCCTTGTTGATTCTTGTATTACCTCTGGCAACCCTAGAGATGAATATTTTGCTGATATTACAGGCGACGGAAAAGAAGATCTAATCCTATCTCAAGACAGTGGAATTGAGAAATATGTTTGGACATTCAAATCGATTGGAACAACTTTTGAAAACTTGAAGACTACTCTTTTCTCAACTAGCGCAGGGCGTGAAATGTATTTTATGAATTCAAATGCAGACAAAGACAATAAGGTTGATTTGGTGCTTGTTGAAGAAGTTGCCGATGGAAAAAAGTTATACCTATGTGAGTCTGATGGTGAAAAATTCAATTATGAAATTACAAACACACTATCTGATGGAATAAATAGAAATATTCTTTTTGGGGACATTAATGGAGATGGAACAGATGATATGATTGCAACAAATATTAAATCTGATGCCTGGAGCTATGAAAGTGTTGGAAATGTGCTTACATATCGATTACATACACCAGTAGATTTTACTAAGACAATACCGGTGGATAGACGAGTTGATTGGGAAAATTCCGGCTATAGGGGTGGGGAATCTCTGCCAGCAACCTTCAATCATATAATTGAAATGCCTAAAGCATCTGAAAATACTGATATTAATGAAAGCAATCTTCAACAAGCATTAGTTGCTGCAAGAGAAAAAATTCAGCTATACCCTAATGAACATGTCCTAATTCAGTTTCAGTCTGGTACTTATAAATTTAAAAATTCAATTGATTTAGGCTATTATTCAAATGATTCTTACCTAGTCCTAAGGGGAAAAGGTACTGTATCGTTGCCAGTAAACGGAGAATACACAGAACTGGTCTTTGACATAATCTCTGCCCCTTCCAAATATGCAAAAAACTTTATTAATATTAGGGGGAGCCAAAAATACCCCAAAAATATTGATGAAGCCGCAGTAATAGCTATTTATAACAAAGAATCCAATGAAATAACACTAAATAAAACATTGGATATTTCTGATGGGAAAGATTGGATGACAGAACTTTTATTTACTAACGGGAAGTGGCACTATCAGCCAAATTGGAGTAGTTCGGACCCTGAACCTGATGAATATACAGGGATAATTTCTAAAGCTACTTTAGTTTCTGGTACTATTTATAAATTAGAAAATGATTTTAATCTATCCTGGGAGTTATTTAAAGATGAAACCAATATAGCTAAGGCATATAAATATTTGCCAATACAGGAAGTAGGGCTAATGGATTTTTCTGTAAGGTATGGTGACAACTTTAATTATGTAGAAGAGGATAGTCTAAACTCATGCTTAATTAACATTGAAAGAGCCAAAAATTGTTGGATTAATAATATAGAAGTTACAAAATCATTATCAGCAGCATTAGGGATTGGTGAATCTCAAGGCATCGAGGTGAGAAACAGTTATTTCCATGAAGCATATTACTATGGAGGTGGTGGAAGAGGCTATGGAGTTTTAGTAGGTGGTAGAAGTATGTTTTGCAAAGTAGAAAATAATATGTTCAAAAAATTCAGGCATGCTACGTTGGTTCAACATGGTTCAAATTGTAATGTTTTTGGCTATAACTATTCCAGAGAACAAACAGATGGAATTGGAAATACATTGGGTGATTTAAATTTGCATGGATTTTATCCATACGCAAACTTATTCGAAGGAAATAGGGTAGATAGAATTCATGCTGATTCACATTGGGGATCAAATGGATCATATAATACATTTTTCAGGAACTATACATATTATAATCGACTAACCATCGACGATATGGAATATGCCAATATTGTAGGAAATGAAAATTCCCCTGCTTATGGATTAGATAAAACAAGCTTTCTACTTGAAAGTTATGAATATGACATTTATGATAATCTAACTTTGAAAGATGAATACCAATTTTTACATGACACATCATATTATTTAGATGAAATGCCCTCGTTTTTTGGCTCTTATATTGGAAAAAATGTTACTTGGCCACCAATAGGTCCTGGATTATTAGGTGAAAATTTACTAAATGATATACCTGCAAGAAGAAAGTGGTTTGATTCTATTTATTCAAATCTTAAAAGTACTGGATCAATTGTAGATATTGAAAGGTTAGAGTTATCAAAATCGAAGGATGAAAAATATTTACTATATCCAAATCCTTTTGTTAGTAAAATATATTTTTTAGATAATAGAACTAAAGAAATCAAGGTGTATAACCAAGTTGGAATATTAGTTTATGAAGGACTTGCTAATGTTGAGTTGAACTTAGGATACCTAAGAAATGGACTGTACTTCTTGAAAATTAATGATGGAGTTGAAAGTAAAACCCAAATGGTGATGAAAATAAACTAAGCGTATCCTTGATTTAAAAAGGATATAATGTAGCATTACTTTAATAGTTATATTCTTTTTCAAACAACTATTTTAATTAATATTTAAAATAGTTGTCCGTTATAGTTCTCCCCCACACTTGAGAGTCTGCGATTGTGAAGTTTAATTGAGAGAAAGTCTATGACTTATTTTCAAACATGTTAATATATTAGTCCCACAAAACCCACGTATTCATAATACAATAACCCACTATGATTTAACTGCTCACTTCAATTTAATCATATCCCTCAAACTATATAGCCGATTCAAATCCTCAAAAAAAAGGTTCGAAATATGCACCTTCGGGTTCACGAACCCGAGATATCGGGAGAGTAATTCCTCTTTCTCCGCAATCAGGTTCAGGCTAGGTTTTTAATCTGTATCCAACTTATAAGGTATTGTTTTTATGAATAGAAAGGAGAGGATGGAGAATAACAATGTAGACTGAATAAACTATATTTTTAAAACCTTAAGTGCAGTAGGTCATGTATTTAAATTGAGCCCTTTTTATTCGTTGCTCAATAAGTTCGCCAAGGTCATAGTGTTCTTCATCGTCTTCTTCATAGTGCCAAATAATCTCAATATTTTTAATAGATGTGTTTGCTTCAATACGGCGTATGAGTTCCGCAATATGAAATACACCTGTAGTATTTAAGTATTCGAGTTCAATATCAATCTGGGCACATTCACAAGCAGCTTTATCTACCCATAAAAACAATGGTTGAAAAAAGTCAACTAGATGATCATTAATCAGCCTACCGGCAATACGCAGTTGCCCATTAGGTTTAAAAAAGATCTCTGGAAGTAGTTTGGTGCCCTCAATGTGCAATGTATCCATTGATATCGTAAAATAATAATAGGTGTATAATACAATTAAAAACTTAACCTGGATCGAAAGTAGTTATTTTATTTTAGATGCAGGTGTATAATTGATAAACGGCCAGTTTAATTTGACAAGTATGAAAAGTTAATTTAGGTTGCAATTTTCCCCATGATTGAATCAACCTGCATAAAAACCATAAAGTGAAATAGGATTGTCAATTATGTGTTCATTGTTCTGATCATTCGTTCCACAAGATAAAATGAGTCCAAAGAATAAATAATGAACAACCAGATAATATATTTTAGACATACTCCTTTTATTGCAGAACCTTTTCGAATGTCGATTTTGACATTCCTTTTTAACTTTAATTTTTAAATGTAAAAGCCCTGAAAGCCTATTCAACATTTTTTGACTTATTATTTACTCCACAATAATAGGATGTGCCAGAAAATCAGCTTGCTGCTCTAGAATACTAAACCAATCTTGTTGAGTAGTAACCTGCCCACTTTTTGTCCAGGCAAATCCAGTATAATATGTCAAAATATGCTTTTGGGAATCAGAAAGCACTACCAGGTGACTTTGATCGGCAGCCTTTTTTTGAACTGCAAAAGCATCTGATACAACATCCGGGTTAAGTATAATCCCCACGCCAAGATAGCTGTCGTCAATAGGTTCCCAGTGACTAACAATGCCTTTCTCCTTCATTATGGCAGTTTCTCCTTCATTATTGTGGAGGGTAATGCCTATTGCATAATTCGGAGGAATGGTATCAGGAGATAACCTTACTTCCACTTTCGAAAAATTGGAGCCCAGATCAAGAGAAATCCTTTTAGTCTCTTTTACCCCAAAATTGCTCCATGAACTATAATCCAGTTCAAATATTGTCCTCAAAGGTCCTGTGGCAATAGTTCGGTAAGCTGTAAAGTTTTTTGAAGTCAATAGAGCGTCATCCACCCATATTCCTATTCCTCCAGCACCTCTGCTTGTGCCAACATGGTAGGGATCAAAGCCTTCACCATGATCGATGTGATAGTATCCTCCTTTTTTTACATTTTCAGCATACCATTTGTCAATTATGGAATAACTGACTCTTTTTAACCAAAGATCTATTCCGCTTGATAGGGTTCCCCCAGGTTCTCCTTCATCAACCAATCTTTGAGCTTCAGGTCCATAAACACGAAAAGCAACTTTGTCATTTTCCCAGGTATAGTCGTCAATACGTTCTGGAACAAAGCGCGAATATGTGGTGTATTCAGGCTTTGGCTGAAGGTTGCTGCCGTTTTTCTTAAAAAAGACTTGAATTGTTTTTTTGCTTTGAGCAGGCATATTTACCAACACTAAAAGTTCATCCATTATACTGTCTCCATCATAATCGACCCATTGTGTAGGGAGGTAAGCATTGTCTGATAGGTCTTTAACAAGGATATTTGATAAATCAGATATGCCATTAATGCCATCAAGCTTTGATCCTGAGATACTAATTACAGCTGATGAGCGATCAAAATTTGAGGGATTAGTTAATGTGAATTTCTCTTGGTATGCAGTCTGTGAACTACAGGAAAAGAAAAGAATAATTAATCCGGAAACAAATACTGTTTTACTAATTGTTTTCTTTTTCATATGTTTAGTTTTCTTGTAAAAGCAATGTTAAGGTAGAATATTGAGTAATTTTCATTGTTAGTATCTTTTTTATTCAGGTTCTTTTATCCAAATAGCTACTCCGCCTGACTTTTTAAGGTTTCCATATATTCCAATATTCGTTGGATGTGCAACATCAGCCCAAAGAATTGAGTTTTTAATAGATAGATTTTATAGTTCAATAAAAATCCCAATGGTGCCCATAAATAGCGATACAATTATCTGAGTTACGCATAAACACATCATCAATTACAAGGTCTGAACATGACATCAGGTCAATACCATCGCTCCAACCTTTGCTGCTAAACACTTAATCTATTTCTAACTCGGAAATAGCCTGTGGAAGTATGCTTTTTATGTTCCCATAGTTGTCAAAATTTAAACTGTCAATACATAATTGTCTTAAAACATATTCTGATTCTTGAGGGTGAATTTTATGGTATAAAATATATTCTTGTTCTTTAACCTTAAAAACCGTATGATGCCCGGGTCCAACGGTTGTGCTATCGGCCGACGTGCTTATGATGGGGCTGTTTTTTCCCTCAGTCCATGGGCCCAAAGGCGTTTTGCCAATAGAATAGCGGATTTTATATGTTGCATCAATGGCTTTTCCTTCAGAATACATTAAATAATAAATTCCATTGCGTTTGTACATATATGGAGCTTCAAAGAAATTAGGCGGAGTTACGTCCAATGGTTCTCCATCGAAGGTATGCATATCTGGTTCAAGCTTTATCACGAAACATTTTCCATTAACCCAGTTTAAGCCAGATCCCCAGTATAGATACGCTTGATTGTCGTCATCGATAAAGCATTCAGCATCAATCATATGGTAGCCAGGGAAAAAATCACCCTTTATCAGGGGTGAATTATCCTTTTTAATATTTGACCATGGACCTAAGGGGTGTTTACTACTTCCTGCCCATATTTCACTGCCTACCGAAACATACATATAGAATTTTCCATCCTTTGCCCTTACTACCGAAGGGGCCCAAACATTACTTGAATTTGAAGTAGGGCTGGTACATGCATTTTTAGTAGGCCAGTTAATATGCTTTTGTTGCCAATCAGCAAGGTTTTCTGTGACAAATACAGCTAGCTCATCGCCGCCCCATGGATCAATGGTTGCATAGATGTAATATTTTCCTTCATATTTTACAATCGAAGGATCAGCAGCATAAAATCCATCAAATAGTGGGATTGTGATTTTCGTTTCTATCTTGCTACCTGAATTTGTCAGGTCTTCATTGGTTTTTTTTGTGCTGTTTACACAGGAATAAAAGAATAATAAACTTGTTGTGGCCCAAATACTGATAAATATAAATCGCTTCATTTTATAATTTTGGTATTAAAGTTAATTTCTTTCATCTGTTTACATAAAACTAACGTTAATTTATATCATTTTGATTGTATATAAAAATATAATGAGAGGGAGGAATGGGATAAATTATTGAAGTTCATCAAATATTTTAGTTGTTTCTTGTTCTATTAACTCTTAGCACATCAAGTAATTCTTGGAGTAAAAAATAAATAGTTATGCTTATTTTTTTTTTGATCAACATCTTGTTGTGGGGGCACATCGAAAAATTCGCGGAAAGTTTTACTGAAGTATGCTGAAGAATTAAACCCACAGTTGTATGCTATTTCACTGATAGTGTACTTGTTTTCCAGCAGCAAATTTTAAACCCGGATTATGTATTAGAACTTCGTTATGAAGGTTGAAAGTGCAAAAATAGAAGGACTTGGTGAGATAAATCATAGCACCGCTATGGTGCATCGAAACAAGTAAGTGAAACGACTTATATTGAAGCAGTTTCAATATATAATAGATTTTCTAATGCATATTTCGGGTTAAAGTAGCCAGAGAATTTTCTTTAAAAAGAATAAGGAAAACACGAAAAGGCATCTTTAAGGCTGCATTCAGCAACAGTCACCATATCAGGGTGTTGTGTGTTTGTGAAGTAAGATTCATGTATAAAACTCTGTGAGTGAAGTACTCAAGATGAGTGTTTGTTGTTGGCAGGTTTAATATAGGTCGATATTTTTACGAGTGTAAAATGAAAACAGACAACCCTATGAATAGACACTCAATTTTATTTTATGTTTTAGTGGGCTTATTGGTTGTTGCATGCAATACCAAACAAAAGGATACTAGGTCCAGTTCGGAACGAAAGGCAGACAGTCTGATTCAGCTTATGTCTGTTGATGAAAAGATTGGGCAACTCGTGCAGAAGAACGGAGCCAATGGACAAGAAACATTGGTAAGGGAAGGGAAAATCGGGTCGATACTAAACGAAATAAATCTTGATGCCATTAATGAGCTCCAAAGAATAGCCATTGAAGAAAGCCCACATGGTATTCCTTTGATATTTGCCCGGGATGTAATCCATGGGTTCAATACTATACTTCCAATCCCTTTAGGACAAGCAGCAACTTGGAATCCTCAATTGATTGAAAAAGGTGCTCAAATAGCTGCAGTTGAGGCCAGGAGCTCTGGTATTCGCTGGACTTTCTCACCTATGGTCGATGTAACCCGAGACCCTCGATGGGGTCGGATTGCCGAAGGCTATGGTGAAGATCCGTTTTTAACTTCTAAAATGGGGGCAGCCACTATTCAAGGGTATCAGGGTACTGATTTATCCGGCAAAAATGCATTGCTCGCCTGTGCCAAACATTTTGCAGCTTATGGTGCTGCTGAGGGGGGGCGCGATTACAATACCGTTACTGTTTCTGAAAATGAACTTAGAGATGTATACCTGCCTCCATTTAAAGCGGCAGTAGATGCACAGGCAGGAACATTTATGGCTGCATTCAATGAAATTAATGGAATTCCAGCCACAGGAAATGAGTTTTTATTGAGACAGGTTTTGCGTAACGAATGGGGATTCAAAGGCTTTGTTGTAAGTGACTGGGAGTCTGTACATCAATTAGTGGTTCATGGATATTCAAAAGAAGATAAGGAGGCTGCACTTAAATCCTTTCTGTCCGGTACTGATATGGAAATGGCCAGTACGACCTATGAAAATTACCTGAAAGAACATATTGAGGCAGGCAATATACCCATGGAGTTGTTAAATCAGGCAGTACGTAATATTCTCCGTATTAAATTTGAAATGGGATTATTTGAAAATCCATATACCGACCCAAAGGATTACCCAAATACCTTAAACATAAAACATAAAAAGCAGGCACAGGAAGTTGCAACCCAAAGTCTTGTTTTACTAAAGAATGAAAATGAAATTCTACCTGTTTCAACCAAAGTTGGAAAAGTTGCAGTTATTGGTCCACTTGCCAATGCTCCTCATGACCAGTTGGGCACATGGATTTTTGATGGGAACAAAAATAATTCAATTACACCTCTACAAGCTATCCGCAGTTTTCTTGGGGAAGAAAAAGTGAACTATGCACCGGGAATGGAGATTAGTAGAACTTTGACGAAGGAAGGTTTTGCCAATGCAATTAAAGCAGCTAAAAGTTCAGATGTTGTATTGTTGTTTTTGGGGGAAGAATCTATTTTGTCAGGAGAGTCGCATTGCCGCGCAGACATAAGTCTGCCAGGTATACAGGACGAATTAATTGAAGCCTTGTCTAAAACAGGAAAACCTATAGTGGGCATAGTTTTGGCCGGTAGGCCATTAACATTCGAAGAATCTGCAACACACCTGGATGCGATATTGTACGCCTGGCATCCGGGCACAATGGCTGGTCCGGCTATTGCCGAAGTATTGTTTGGGACAGTTTCACCATCAGGTAAACTTCCAGTAACTTTTCCACGTACTGTGGGGCAAATACCAATTTTTTATGCCCATAAGAATAGTGGAAAGCCCGCTTCTGACGAGACATGGGAAAGAATGTATGATATACCTGAGGAAGCATTCCAGCTTTCTGTTGGCAATACCAATCATTATATCGATTATGGTTTGGAACCTTGGTTCCCTTTTGGTTATGGCTTGTCCTACACCCAATTTCAATACTCAGCAATCGAGATGGAGTCTGCTGAAATATCGCTGGGAGATACTGTTGTTTGTTCAGCAATTGTGCAAAATACTGGAAAATATGCAGGAACAGAGGTAGTTCAGCTGTATACACGCGACCTGGTTGGAAGCCGTACCAGGCCCGTACGTGAATTAAAAGGTTTTACACGTGTAGCCCTTAAACCAGGTGAATATCAGAAAGTGGTATTTAGAATTCCATCAAACCAACTTGGTTTTTATAATCAGGAAATGAAATATGTAACAGAGCCCGATGATTTTCTGGCCGGCATAGGAAGCAATTCCAATGTAGAGTTAAATCTGAAATTTACAATTAAATAATAAGGTAATGTCAAGAACCAATACTAGTTTAAACCTGATAATAGTAGCTTTATCTGTAGCCTTGGGAGGTTTTTTGATGGGCTTTGATGCATCTGTGATTTCGGGTGCCATTAAATTCATTTCGATAGAGTTTGAATTAACCGATGTGCAAAAAGGATTTGCTGTGGCATGTTTGACGCTAACATCGACCTTGGCCATGCTGGTTTCAGGGCCAATTTCTGATAAGATTGGGCGAAAAAAGACGTTGATCTTTGCCGCTTTGTTATTCTTTATTTCTGCTGTATATTCTGCCTTGTCTCCAAGTTTTATTCAATTGATAATTGCCCGTATGATTGGAGGTCTCGGTGTTGGCGCTGCATTGATCGTGCCTCCCATGTATATTGCAGAAATTGCCCCACCGGCAAAACGTGGAAGGCTTGTGTCTTTCAACCAACTGAATATTGTAATTGGATTATCTGCCGCCTTTTTTACAAATTACCTCATTCTGCAAATGGGTGATTCGGGTTCTGAATTGGCAGCCAATCTGAATATAGAATCAAATAACTGGAGGTATATGTTAGTCCTGGAGGCTTTGCCGGCAATCCTTTACTTCGGCTTTCTTTTCACAGTACCTGAGAGCCCACGTTGGTTGGCCATGCATGGAGAAGATGAAAGTGCTTTAAGGATTATGACTAAATTTGGAGGTGAGGAATTGGCCAAGAAGGAATTTTCAGCAATAAAGGCTTCCTTAAATTCCGATGGAAAAAAAGCAAAGCTTCCGCTTGATGAACTATTTAAACCAGCGATGAAATTTGTGTTGACCATTGGTGTTGTTATAGCTGTACTGCAGCAGATTACTGGTATTAATGCAGTGTTCTTTTATGCACCTATGATTTTTGAACAGACTGGAATTGGTACCGATGCTTCTTTTGCCAATGCTGTTATTATTGGTCTGACCAACCTGGTATTTACTTTTGTTGCCATAGCATTTGTCGACAGGTTTGGAAGAAAACCACTTCTATCATTCGGCCTGGCAGGTATTATAATCACAATGTTTTTATTGGCTTATAGTTTTAACAAGGCAGAATATAAACTTGACAGTACTGCAATGGCAAAATTGGAACAGCATGAGCACTTTGAGGAATTTAGCTCTATTAAACAGCTAGAAGGCGAAGTTTTTAAAAGCGATGTTGATTTTAAGAAGAAGGTTAATGCTATTGTAGAAGGTAATGCAGCAAAAAAATATGAAGGTGATATTTTATCTGCAGCAATTTCCATAAATTCATGGTTGGTTTTAATCTGTATTGTCGGATTTGTAGCTTCTTTTGCCTTTTCTTTGGGACCGGTCATGTGGATTTTATTTTCGGAATTGTTCCCTGATAGGCTACGAGGATTGGCTATTTCATTTGTAGGCGTGATTAATTCGGCCATAAGCTTTTCTGTTCAACAGGTTTTTCCTTGGGAGCTAAATAATATAGGAAGCTCAGGAACCTATTTTATCTATGGGCTGTTTGCTGTTGCGGGCTTAATCTTTGTGCTGGTTAAACTTCCTGAGACCAAAGGAAAATCGCTTGAAGAACTTGAAAATACATTGGTTAAATCGAAATAATAAACCTTCGCCTTTGGCGGATTAAAGAATAGTATAATGAGATTGTTTTCTTCACTAATTGGATTAATGGTTTTAGTTATGTTTTCTGGTGCATGTAAGTCTACAGAACAGTCAGATACAGCCGGACCATCAAAGGTCGAACTTAAGAACACCAATGGCAGATATCTGCTTTATGTCGATGGCAAACCTTTCTTTGTGAAGGGAGCAGGCTGTGAATTTGGAAACATCGATGCTCTAGCTGCTCATAATGGCAATTCCTTTAGAACCTGGCGTACCGAAAATGGAAAAGAAGATGCTGTTGAAATATTGGACAAAGCTCAGAAAAATGGACTAAAAGTTTTAATGGGACTTGAAGTGGGAAGGCAACGTCATGGTTTTGATTATGGAGATACAGCCAAGGTCAGAGAACAGTTCAAGTATCTTAAAGGTGAAGTAATTCGTCTCAAAGACCACCCTGCTCTTCTAGGATGGGCTATTGGTAACGAGCTCAACCTTAGGACAGACGACTGGAGGGTTTACGATGCTGTAAACGATCTTTCACTTATGATCCACGAAGTCGATCCAAATCATGTAACGACAACTACTACTGCAGGTATAGGAAAAGCTGAAGCAGATGAAATTAAGAAACGTTGTACCGACATTGATTTTCTATCCATTCAGATGTATGGTGATATTGTTAACCTGCAACAAAGAATAGCTGATGCCGGTTGGGATGGTCCTTATATGATTACAGAATGGGGTGCAACAGGTCACTGGGAGGTTTTCACGACTACTTGGGGAGCTAATGTAGAACAAACAAGCCAGGGAAAAGCCAATGATTTTATTAAAAGGTACAAAAAGGCCATTGAAGCAGATAGTATAAATTGTCTTGGCTCTTATGTCTTTTTATGGGGACAAAAACAGGAGTGGACTCCAACTTGGTATGGAATGTTCCTCGAAAGTGGAGAAGAAACCGAAACCGTTGATGCCATGCATTATATCTGGAGTGGCAAATGGCCAGAAAACCGTTGCCCAACATTAGACTCATTACGGTTAAATGGGCAAACGGCTAATGATAACATTACAGTTAAGGTGGGTGAAAAACTGAAAGTTGCTGTTTTTGCCCGTGATTACGAGGGGGATTCATTGACCTATAAATGGGAAATCCTTCCTGAAAGTACAGATTTGGGCGATGGAGGTGATTTCGAAACCCGTCCTGAAACTTTATTGAAAACAACAGCTGGTCCTGTTGAAAGCTTTGATGCTCCAAAAAATAAAGGGGCGTTCAGAATTTTTATCTATGTTTTGGATGGAAACAACCATGCTGCTACTGCAAATATTCCATTTTTGGTTGTGGAGTGAAGCACAAAGACAGAAGTTTGAAGCTCAATACCATAAAGTTAAGGAAATAGGCTTCGACTTCGCTCAGCCTGACTGTCCTCTGAGTGTTTCGGATTTGCTCAATAAAAACTCAGTCGAAGAGTAGTTTTCAGAGATTGTTTCTTAGTGAATAGGCTTAACTTAACGGCATTGCTTAAAGGGCTTGGGGCAATTGAGAGCAGGCGAAACCAGAGGCCCGACTTGACGCTAAAGTACGATGCTAGAAGCACTATAATTTTACTTTGAACCTTCTAACTAAAAAATTTATAAAAAGTATTCATACAAACATACTAAATATGCGCTTGTCACAAGGAATTCTTTTAGTTGTATTGCTCGTATTTTTCTTCTTTTCATGTTCTGGTGGTAGGGTTCAGAAAGGTAACGGATCCGACATTGACCAGAAGGTTGACAGTATACTTTCACTGATGACACTGGAAGAAAAAGCAGGACAGATGCTTAATCTCGGCTTGCCTGCTCTACTTACCGGAGAATTTTATTCTACGCGGGATACCTTGGTATATGATGAACAAAAAATACACAGCCTTCTGCTTAAATCTGGTGCAGGATCGGTTCAAAATAAAGGTAATTTTCCATTGACTCCCGAAGAATGGCACCATTACATTGGCTATATCCAAAAGGTAATACAGGATTCTTCTCGACTGAAAATCCCTGTTCTGTATGGTATTGATGCTGTTCATGGTGCAAATTATACCGCAGGTTCTGTTCTATTTCCGCAGCAAATCAACTTAGCAGCAACATTTAATACAGCTTGTGCCCATAAAGTAGGAGAAATTACTGCTTATGAAATGAAGGCAAGTGCCACGCCATGGAATTATTCCCCAAATCTCGATGTTTCCCGAAATCCGCTATGGGGCAGAATTTATGAGACTTTTGGAGAAGACACCTATACGGTATCTGAAATGGGCAAAGCAATGATGCAAGGAATGCAAGGCGATGATCCCTCGGCTTATACTAATGTATTGGCAGGAGGAAAACACTTTTTAGGGTACGGGGCACCACATAATGGAAAAGACCGTGCTCCTGTTTATATGCCGGAAAGAATGATCAGACAGGTTTTGCTGCCGCCTTTTAAAGCTGCAATTGATAAGGGATTACTGACTGTTATGCTGTCATCAGGATCATTGAATGGGGTGCCATGCCATGCCAATAAGTGGTTGGTTACTGATATACTTAAAGGGGAACTGGGATTTAAAGGTGTTGTTATAAGCGATTGGGGAGATATAGATAACTTGGTGACCGTACATCAGGTAGCTCGAAATGAGCGCGAGGCTGTTAAATTAGCTGTAAACGCCGGTCTCGATATCTGTATGGAGCCTTATGACAAAAGTTTTGTTGATCACCTTGTCGATCTGGTTAAAAAGGGTGAAGTTCCGCAAGAAAGAGTCGATGATGCCGTCAGGAGGATATTGTACTTGAAATTTAAATCAGGAGTATTTTATGATCCACTTTTTGAGCAATATAACTACGAGGAATTTGCCAGTAAGGAGTCGCATCAGGCAAACCTTGAAATCGCTAAGGAAAGCCTTACCTTGCTTAAAAACAAGGGTGATTTTTTACCCCTTCAAAAAGAAAAGAAAATCCTTGTGGCAGGTGTTTCTGCCAATTCATTGAATTATCTGAACGGAGGTTGGTCCAGGACCTGGGCAGGCGAGAACCCTCAGTATAACGATAAGGAAAAACAGACAATTCTTGAGGCTGTGCAGGAAGAAGTTGGGAAAGAAAATGTGCTCTATGCACCTGGTACTTCATATTTGGAGGATATTGATATTAACGACGCTGTACAAAAGGCCAGGCAAGCTGACCTGATCATTGCTTGTATAGGTGAAAAACCAGCAACGGAGAAACCAAGCGATATTGAAAACCTGGACCTTCCCGGTGTTCAGGTTAAACTTGTTAAAGAACTGGCTAAAACAGGGAAACCAATTGTACTGGTTATGGTTCAGGGGCGTCCCAGAATAATCCGGGAAATTGAACAACTTTCAGATGCCATAATTATGGCTTACCTGCCCGGAAATGAAGGAGGGCGTGCAATATCGGACCTGATTTTTGGAAAATATAGCCCTTCAGGCAGATTGCCCTTTACCTATCCAAAATTTTCAGGTTCTTTATGGACCTATGACCATCCTTTGTCCGATGAGCGGGATATTGATTTTGGGCTGAATGGGTTTAATCCTCAATATGAATTTGGTTACGGACTGAGTTATACAACCTTCGAATACGGCGAACTTAAGTTAAGTGCCGACACTATTGCACCTGAGGATGATTTTACAGTTCAGGTTGAAATAACAAACACAGGAGATATGGCTGGTAAGGAATCGGTTTTACTGTTTGTGAGAGATGAGGTGGCCAGCATTGCCCCCAATGTGAAACAACTTAAAAGGTTTAGGAAAATTGAACTGGGGCCTAAAGAGCAAACAGAAGTTTCCTTTACCCTATCGGTGAAAGACCTCGAGTTTGTCGGGAATGAAAACACATGGATGTCAGAGCCGGGGTATTTTACCTTTTCAGTTGGTGACAAGAAACAACGGATTTATCTTAAGCTTTAAATACCTTAATTTAATTTTACTTATTTAGAAAGATTTGATTATGGCACTATATCTGGGAAATACTAAGCTGAGCGATAAGGAGAAAGAAATTAAAGGAGAAGTTGTGAATGTCGGGGGAGAAGAATATTACAAAATATCCAATTATTCTGAAATGCCCCCCTTCTTTATTTCAATATCCAGCAGCTCTGACCACTGGATGTTTTTATCGAGCAATGGTGGATTGACTTGTGGGCGAAAAGATCCTGAAAATGCCTTGTTTCCTTATTATACCGATGATAAGATCCATGATTCTGTGGCCAATACAGGACCTAAAAGTATATTAATTGTAACACAGGGGGATAAATCATCTATTTGGGAGCCTTTCCAATCCCAAATGGAAGTATATCATACCGAGCGAAATATTTACCGGTCCATCATTGGCAACAAAATTATTTTTGAAGAAATAAACCATGACCTGGAAATTTCCTTCTCATATTCGTGGCTCAACAGCGATAAGTTTGGATTTGTTAAAGAGACCAAATTATTTAATAGGGGAGAAGAGGCTGTTCAGGTAAATATTGTTGATGGCATGAGGAATATCCTTCCTTATGGAGTCAACCGTGGACTTCAAACCAACATGAGCACCCTGGTAGATGGCTATAAGCAAAGTGAACTGATAGAGGCTGCAGGGTTGGGTATATTCACCCTGAGCTCGATATTAACTGATAAGGCAGAACCGAGCGAGGCGTTAAAAGCAACAACTGTCTGGCAGAGTGGATTGACACATGCAGATTACTTGCTGTCAGAAAGGCAATTGATGAATTTTTTGAAAGGAAAGTCCTTAGAAACAGAAACATTTAAGAAAGGCCAGCGTGGAGCATTCTTTATTCATGCTTCTGAACAGTTAAATCCCCAAAAAGAAATTACCTGGTATCTTGTAGCAGAGATAAACCTGGGACCATCAGATATCCCTGCATTAATTTCAAAAATCGAAGCAGGAGATTTAATGGATGAAGTAAAAAAAGATATTGATCTGGGAACTGCCAGGTTGAGGGACCTAGTTGCGCAAGCCGATGGACAGCAACTGACTGCTGACAAGCTGAACACAAGCCGACATTTTTCCAATACGCTTTATAACATCATGCGCGGAGGAATATTTAATGAACAATATACCATCGGAAAGAGCGATTTTATTGGTTTTATCAAAACTTGGAATGCGCTTGTTTTTGAACGTCACAGAATGTATCTGGAAAAACTGGATGAAAAAACCAGTTTGCAAGTGCTTAAGGGGGGCATTGCAGAGTTGAATGATCCCGATTTGGAAAGACTTTTGATGGAATACCTGCCCTTGACCTTTAGCCGCAGGCATGGAGACCCCAGTCGTCCGTGGAATGTTTTTTCGATCCAGATTAAAAAGGAAGACGGAACAGAAAACCTTTACTTTCAGGGAAACTGGAGGGACATTTTCCAGAATTGGGAAGCTTTGTCTCTTTCGTACCCGGAATATATCGAAAGCTTTATAGCTAAGTTTTTGAATGCTTCGACTGCGGATGGATTCAATCCATACAGGGTTACCAAAGATGGAATTGACTGGGAGTTGCTTGACCCTGATGATCCTTGGTCGAACATTGGCTATTGGGGCGATCATCAAATAATTTACCTTCAAAAATTATTGGAGCTTTCATTTAAATACCATCCCCAAAAGTTGGGTGAATTGTTGGAGGAGGAATTGTTTGTCTATGCCAACGTACCTTATAAACTAAAAGGCTACAACGCACTGGTCAGTGATCCAAGAAACAGCATATCGTTCAATGGAGCACTTGCCAATAAGCTTGATGGTCAATTTGCACAATTGGGTGCCGATGGTAAAATGCACCTTGGAAAAGATGGTCTGCCTTATAAGGTGAGCATGGTCGAAAAACTTATGGCCACAGCACTTTCTAAACTGAGTAATTTTATTCCTGAAGGTGGTATCTGGATGAACACACAGCGACCAGAATGGAACGATGCCAACAATGCGCTTGTAGGTTATGGTGTTTCCATGGTGACTTTGTATTACATGAGACGCTTTTTCAGTTTTATTCAGGAATTGATAAGTAAGCAGGATTCAGTCCATGAGTTCAAGATATCAGAAGAGGTTATTGCCCTACTTCAAAATATAAGTAGTGTGTTTATAGAACATCTGGGACAGTTAAAAGGGGAAATAAGCAATGTTATCCGCAAAGAAATTGTTGATGGATTAGGTGCGGCTGGTGAACAATACCGGAACAAGGTCTATGACGGATTAACCTATACAAAGAAAGGATTATCCAGAGAAGATATAATGGGTTTCCTGGCTTTGTCGCTGGAATATATAGACCATAGTATTAAAGCAAACAAAAGACATGACGGATTGTACAATGCATACAACCTTGTCCATTTTAACTCGGATGGTTATGAAATTGAGCACCTCTATGAGATGCTCGAAGGCCAGGTAGCAGTACTTAGTTCAGGTTTATTGACCATTGATGAGTCAATAGCATTGCTGGATGCACTTAGAGCAAGTAAGATTTATAGGAAAGATCAAAACAGCTATATGCTCTATCCTGACAGATCCTTGGCCAGGTTCTTAGAAAAAAACTGTATACCCAAACAAAAAGCAGAGGCTTCATCCTGGGTACAACGTGAACTCAAATTTGAACGAACAGGCTTTATTGAAAAAGATCTGCATGGAAACATTCATTTCAATGGAGTGTTCAAGAATTCAGAGGATCTGCGCCTCGCATTACAAAAGGATATTTCAATGCCTTATGACGATATAAATGAAGCTTGCAAATTGTTTGAAGATATTTTTAAACACAAACAGTTTACAGGCCGTTCCGGCACTTTTTATAAGTACGAAGGGTTGGGAAGCATTTATTGGCATATGGTTTCCAAATTGTTGTTGGCTGTTCAAGAGCTTTGGCAAAAAGCAGAAAAAGAAAACGCTTCAAGGCAAATATTGAATAAAATAAAACACATGTACTTTGATATTAAGGATGGCATTGGAGTTCACAAAAAGCCAGAACAATACGGGGCTTTTCCAACAGAGCCTTATTCACACACCCCATCCTTTGCTGGTGTTCAGCAACCAGGCATGACTGGACAGGTTAAAGAAGATATCATCTCTAGGTTTGGTGAGTTTGGAGTGAGGGTACAAGAAGGACAAATCCATTTTGATTCGTCGCTATTGGATAAAACGGAGTTTTTAAATATGCCACAAAACTGGACATTTATCCGTAACGGGCAGGAAGAAACAATTGAATTGCCAGAAAAAACTTTGGGCTTTAGTCTGTGTGGTATTCCGGTAATCTATGAATTGAATGGGACTGCAGGGATAACTGTTGTCAGAAAAGATTTGGGTGAGGTTAATATTGAAGCAAATATACTGCCTGTAGAAATCTCAAAAGAAATATTTAGCAGGTCAGAAGATATTTCAAGGATCTTTGTCAGGATTTAGAAATATTGATTCTAAATCCGTTGTAGACAGTTGTTGCTTTTCATAAACAGATCGTTTCGTTGCACTCCCGTTAATGAAAATATGGGGTATTTCCTTTGGTGTTTCTAACTTTATTGTGGGTTTGTTTTTGCATACAACTAAATACAAAGAATAGTTTTCTTGGTGGTAAATGTGTTTCACCTCCTGCTTTTCTCCACAAACTCTTTCGGACTAAGGTTATATTGAGCTTTAAAGCAGCTTGAAAAGTAGGTAGTTGAATTAAAACCCACTTTTTCACAGATTTCGGAAATGGTAATTTCTTCGTTTAAAAGTAGCTCTGCAGCTTTCTGTAATCGTATCTTTCTTATAAATTCATTAGGTCCGATTCCTGCAATAGCTTTCATTTTACGGTGTAGGTGTACACGGCTCATACCTAGTTCGCTGGCCATTTCGTTTACTCCAAACTGATTGTTGCTAATATTGACTTCGATTACCTTATTGGCTTTGCCCAGGAATTTACTTTCGGCAGAGCCTTTTATATTCTTGCCTGAGAAATCCTGAAGGCTTCCAAATTTTTCTTTGAGGCGTTGTCTATTATCGAGAATGCTGTTAATGTTGGCAATAAGTCGATCGGGCCTGAAAGGTTTTGAGATATATGCATCAGCACCCGATTCCAGTCCTTCGATCTGGTCATCGGTACCAGTTTTTGCAGTAAGGAGAATAATAGGAATATGACTAGTAATTATATTTTCTTTAAGTGCTTTGGTCATTTGATAACCATCCATCTCAGGCATCATAATGTCGCTAATTACAAGCTCGGGCATCAGCTCAATTGCCATCTCGAAGCCTTCTTTACCATTATTGGCTTCAAAGCAGTTGTAATAAGGTCCTAATTCCTCAATGAGAAAATCCCTCAGGTCAATATTGTCTTCTACAATAAGCACCTGTGCTGCATTTTGATTGCTCTCAAGTTTTGCTTTAGATGCATTTTCATTAGAGCGGTAGGCATCTGTCGAGAGATGTATGTATTTGTTGATGCCGGGTTCACTGGTCACAATTTTTTCCTGGTTGCTTAGGTGGCTGTCGCCTTGGGGCAAATAAACTTTAAATGCAGTACCTGCGCTTTCAATAGATTCTACCTTTATTATGCCCTGGTGCAAATCAATATAATTTTTGCTAAGTGATAGTCCTAATCCCCATCCTTGCTGTGAATTTTTCGTATGCTGGTTGCCCTGGTAGAAACGTTCGAAAATGTTGTTCAGCTCGTCTTTGTGGATTCCTCTGCCATTATCTGTAACAGTAATTAATGTATATTCGGTTTCAGGATTAGATTCAAGCATGACGTTAGGCTTTATCCCTACACATATCTGTCCTTTTTCCGGAGTATATTTAAAGGCATTGGAAATGAGATTGAACATAGCTTTGTCAAACTTGTCCGGGTCAAACCAGATATCACATTTCTCACATGAACTTTCAAGTTTAAAGTCGATCTGTTTTTCAACAGCAAACTCTTCAAAAGAATACATAATCTCCCTAATGAATCTCACAAGGTCTGATTTTTCAGCATTCAGTTTCATCTTTTGCATCTCAATCTTTCTAAAATCAAGAAGCTGGTTGATTAACCGCAGCAACCTACGTGCATTTTTAAGCATTATATCCAGTTGCTTTCTGTAGGGGGCGGTTTCTTTGCCTTTACCCAAAAGCTGTTCCAATGGGCCTATAATCAAGGTCAAGGGAGTGAGGATATCATGAGATATGTTGGTGTAAAAGCTCATGCGCGCCTGGGTGACAGACTCTATCTGTTCGCGGTGAATTTTATCAAGCTTGATCTGGTTTTTCTCTTTTAACCGTTGAATCGATAAGTGCCAGAAATAATAAATAAGGTACGAAAGCAACAATAAATATAGGATATATGCCCACCATGTCCTCCAAAGAGGAGGTTTGATGTTTATTCCAATTTGGGTGTATTTATCAATTTTGTCAATTATCTCAGGCTTGCCCGCTTTTATTATAAACGTGTAATTTCCCGGGCTCAGGTTGGTATAAGTAGCGAATGGGTGTTCAGGAGTTGTGTATCGCCAATCTTCATCAAATCCCTCCAATTTAAAAGCAAACATGCTTTTAGCCCCTTCTATAAAATCAATTGCAGCAAAATTGAGGGTGATGTTTTTATCGCTATACTTTAAATTCAGTTGATCTGTTTCAGCAATGTTTTTTGACAATATAATCCGTCCATCCTCTTGTTGTCCGATAGGTATTCTTTTTTCAAATATTTGCAGTCCGGTAAGGATTACATTGGGTTCAAAGTTATTCTCTTTTATGGAATCGGGGAAAAAATTACTGAATCCGTTGTATCCTCCAAAAAAGAATTCGTTCTGGTCGGACTTATAGCATGCTCCGTGATAAAATTCATTGCCTTGCAGGCCATCTTCCACATAAAAGTTGTTGGTTTTGCCAGATAGGGGATCAAATTTTGAAATTCCATTGTTGGTGGAAATCCAGATATTGCCTTCCTGGTCTTCCAAAATTCCATTTATCGTACTTCCTGCCAAGCCATCGTTTTCGGAGTATATGATAAAATTGTCATTTTCACGGTCGTAGAGGTTCAGTCCCATTCTTGTACCTATCCATAGCCGGTCCCGTGAATCTCGTAGCATGGAAAGTACAACATTGTTGCTTAGGCTTCCAGGTTTGTTGTGTTCAAAAGTATAATTTTTAAAACTCAGGTTGCGGATATCCAGCAGGCTTAAGCCCCAGTAAGTACCTACCCAGATATCCCCATTTATATCTTCTTGCATACAAACAACATAATTTGTTGCCAGGGTATTGTCAGGATCGGATTCCGAAGACTTAAAATGATTGAATGTTCCGTTTGCTTTGTCGAACAGGTTCAGCCCACCTCCATTTGTGCCTACCCAGAAGTTGCCCCTGCGGTCCTCTAAAATATCGGTTACATAATTATGGCTTATTGAATTGTTATCTGTTGGATCATGTTTGTATGAGAGAAATTTACCGGTTTTTCTGTCAAACTTAGCCAAACCTCCCAGATAGGTGCCAATCCATAAATCTCCTTGATAGTCTTTGTATAGTTTGGATATTACTTTGTC
>JBNKPU010000025.1:0-21496 GCA_050295515.1 Bacteroidales bacterium
ATTCATAGCTTTTCATTAAATAATCGATTTACGGCTCTAAATTTTATCACCATAGCTCGCTATGTCTCAAAAATTTATATTGTAAATCAATCATTTACTGAAATTTGAGCTCGCTAATTTTAATCGAACTCAGGTTAATAAGTGTGTATTTATATTCGCATACCTATTTGTACTTTTATACAAATATTGAATTTTCAGCGGCTTAAAATTGTTTTTAGACAGACTGATGTTAGCAATAAGGCTTGTAGGGATATTCTAATAATTGATAATATTATCATAAAATGAAAAATATAATTACATTAATTTGGCTTGGTATAATTTTAGTAATTAATACTCTTTCCGTATACAGCCAGTTTGATTACAGGTTGGGTTATATTGTAACCAATGAAGGTGATACTGTTAAAGGTTACATAGAATACGGAAATGCACGTAACAGGGCATACTATTGCTATTTCAAAAAAGACTCAACTTTAAAACCACACAAATACTTACCAGACGAATTAAAGAGTATTACCGTTGGCAATTACAGATATTCGGTTTCGAAAGAGGTGTATTTAAATGGTCAAAAGCAAAGATTATTTTTAGAGTACCTGGTTAAAGGAGCAATGAACCTCTATTATTTTATTGATCAGAATGCCGCTGAGTATTATTTTATTGAAAAGGAGGGGGTCTTGTACGAGTTAACCAATGCCCCAAAAGAAAAAACTATTGATGGTAAAAAATACATTGGCACCACAAATAAATATATCCGAACATTAAAATTCTTGACCAGAGAATCTCCGGGTACTACCAAACTTTTAGAAAAAATGGATTTCGGTCCTAGATCTTTTATAAAAATAACAAAGGACTATCATGATAATATCTGTGATACGGCAGAATGTATTATTTATACCCGAGAGCAAAGAAGCTTGAAAGACGAAAAAATACAAATTAAAGCAGGAATTGCAATAGGCAATAGTTTTACACGAGTAGAAAATAGAAACCAGATTCAAGGAAGAACTTTTTTTGTTGGGACTGATGAGTATCTATTAACAATAAATTCATCAAATTTCGGAGAAAACTTTGGAGATAACGATATGGTGTTTAATGAGTTTTTCGTTTTCCCGGGATTTTATTTGAATATTACTCCGAACAGGAAATTGTCATTTCAGCTGGAGTTCTGGTATAGACAAGAAAAGTATTCCAACAATGAATTATCAATTAAACATCAAAGTATTTCTTTTCCAATAATTATTAAAAGGGACTTCTTGTTTTATAATAAGATGAGTCCTTATATAAATGCTGGACTAAGCTATAACTACCATTATAACTTTACTGTAAAGGAGCTAAATATGGAGTACTCAATTGTGGAAGGATGGGGTGCTAGTATGTTGGATACCAGAAATATATCAAAACAGGATTATGATTACCTGCAGGGCCGCAATTCTTCTATTGGTTTATTATTTGGATGTGGAATTAATTATAACATTAATGAAAAACAAAGTTTAAACATCGAATTACGTCACGATCTAACTGGGATCTATAGAGCATATATTCAGATGGATTCTAATGTGTCGGTTTCTTCCCTGTTTAAGGTAAAATCTAACATCTTGAAATTGGGATATAGTTATTCATTTTAAAATACTAACTCAATTCAAAATATACTAATTATTTGGATTAAACAAAATACAATTGAAATTGGACCTGGTAGGTGAAAAAATATAGAACAAACCCATTATTATCCGTTTATAGGCGTTTAGCTTACACTTACGCTAACGCTTCAGCATAAGAGTGTGTTGAGCTCACCACCATTCGGTTCTTCGGTTGTAATCGTTTAATGCCGATTATCCTTTTGCATGTTGGCCAGTTAATCCATAAATTTCGGGAAAATGATAGATTAGAAATAAATGCAATTGCGTTTATTGGGATGTTAGGCGTCACCAAAAGAGCGACATTGCACAATAGAAACATAACATGAAAAGGACGATTTTAATAATAAGCTTAATATTCAACATTAATCTGATTTTCGGACAAGATGTCAAAGTCCTTGATGGATATATAGATAAATATCCGATTCAGATGTTTTTAAACTATGACAGCTCAAAAGTGACTGGATATTATATGTATAAGAAATATGGAAAACCGATTCAAATTTCTGGAGATTATTCTCAAAAGCAATTAAAATTAACAGAACAAAATGATATCAAAGGGACTTGGGAAACAGAATCAGGAGGGACTTTTATCCTAAATGATGATTTTATAGGAACATGGAAAACAAATGCTAAAGAGCTAAATGTTAAGTTGACTGAAACGGACTCGGAAATAAAATGGGAAATTTTTAATCAAAAGGTGGAATTGACTCATACATTTCAAAATCACAAAAAACACTCGTACCCAATTCAAATTTCAATTGAAGTCCCCGATTTTGAGCAGAATAGAGAATTAATGAATTTAATTATTCCTGAGATTTTTGGCATAAAAAGAGAATCTTACAGCTCGACTTGGAATTATTACAATAAGTACATTACTAAGAATTATTCAGAATACCTAAATGAAGATTTTTCGGAAGAATATCCTCAATATTTCGAAATCAATATGAGTGGAATAGTCGTAAGTATAATTGACAGTATTTTAAATTATAAGACAAGCGGATATGTTTATCAAGGTGGTGCACATGGATATGGTTTTGAGACTTACTATATTTTTGATTTAAATAAAATGACAAGATTAAAATTTGAAGACATATTTAAACCAGACACAAAATCAAAAATTGCAAACTTATTATTTGAGAAAGATAATAGAGAGCATAAACTTGAGGACTTTGAGAAAAGTATCGGAAATATTTATATGACAGATAAAGGAGTTGGATTCTTTTTTAATCCATACCAGCTTGATTGTTATGCATGTGGAACATTTAATTATTTTTTAAATTTATCAGAATTAGAAGGACTATTAAATGAATAAAAATGGCGAACGCCTAACAATATATAGCAAATAGGCGGGATAGTAGGGAATTCAACGGTTGTAGCCTGCTCAAACTTCCTCTCGGTTTGAAAGGTTTGAAGCACGCAATCGCCTACTTGCCATATACTCACCGTTATGCTTTAGAATTGAAACCAACAAAAATTAACATTATGAGGAAATTAGCTTATGTAATTATTGTTTTAATTGTATTTTCATGTAACCAGAAATCCGATAAGGAAAGTGAAGTAATACTTGACAATGAAGAATTAGTAGAAATTTATAATGCTGACCAGGCGGATAGACAAACACAGCCAATTGATAGGGGTATAGTTTCAAAAAGGGATAGTTTAAGAGAAGTCAGAATTTATGAATTGTTAGATTCAAATAAAGTACGGACATCGTTAGATTTTCATAATGCAGCAATGATTTTTCAACATGGCAGAGATTCTGTTGCTTATGGAATGGCTGTTAAACTTATGAGAAAATCTATAGAACTGGATTCAACAGCAAACAAATGGTTATTAGCAGCAGCAATAGACAGATATTTATTAAGTAAGGGAGAACCTCAAATTTATGGCACTCAATACTGGAAAATGAAAGACCAATCTTGGGAACTGGGCGAAATAGACACAACAAAGATTACAGATGCTGAAAGAATCGAATTTGGCGTGGAAACTTTGGCTCAGCAGAGAGAGAAAGTTAAACGAATGAACAAGAAAAAATTATCAGATTTACTCAATGAAGGAAAAAGTATTGATGAATTAGTTCAGTTCATTAAACTAGAAGATATTAAAAAATCGGAATATGACCTGTCTGAAAGTGGAATTAATAGTTTTGGTTATCAGGTTATGAGTCAAGGATTAAAAGATGAGGCACTAAAGATTTTTAAATTAAATACAGAAATATATCCAGAAGGTTACAATACTTATGATAGTTATGGTGAATGTCTATTGGAATTGGGTGACAAAGAAAATGCAATTATAGCATATAAAAAATCACTGGAATTAAATCCTAAGAATAAAAATGCTGAAAAAGTATTGATGGAAATAGAATAACAAAGCATAGCAATTGAGCTAAAAGGTTTTGAGAAGATATATCTAAAAAAAGGAAAATCGAAAACTGTAGAGTTTCAAATCACCCCCGAAAATATAAAGTTGTACGACCTATAGATACACGAAGTGGTTGATCCTGGCAAATTCACTATTTATGTTGGCAAAGCTCTGCCGACTTAAATTCTTTAGGGCTTAACGTAATAGACTGATTGTAAAAGTCAGGACATTTTTGGGGAATTACACCCTGCGCCATCTTGAGGGTGTCCTGCGGGGGCATGGAACAGTCCTGCTGGGCACTAATGCTTTCCTGCGCCTGGTTGACTCAATCCTGCGGAATTTTCTCGTGTTCCTGCGCTCTATTTTGGTCTCCTGCGGTATAACGACTGTCTCCTGCGCCCTTTTGACCTATCCTGCGCCCTATGGATATTGGGATTAGAGGATTTCATTAAGCACATAAACTAATTCAGTTTGGATGCTCTGCTTTGCTAGTTCCCAACTCCACCAAACTACCACTCATCTGTCCTAAATGGCGATGCTGGCAGGCCCGCCGAGTTATATAGGTTTGCGCCAACAGGATTGTCACTCCAGGCATATCGAACAGCAACAGGATTGCTCACTTCATTGCTCCAGACGTAAACCTTGCTGTCCACAATTTTTGCGTTGGCCTTTTTAAAGACCTTGTCCTCACTACATATTGCAAACTGTTGGAGATTGCCAGAGCCATGAGCTTCAAGTCCCTCGTAAACATTTTTAAATTCAACGATTACAGTATCTCCACTCGGTAAAATGCTTTTATACATAGGACTTAAGCCTTTAAAACCAGGATCATCAACCAGGCTCCGTGCTGCCATGGCCATTCGTTTTCCAACATCCTTTTTGTTAAGCGGATGTATGTCATTCCATTCGCCTAAGTCAATATTTACACTCAATGCAGTATTTTCGGTAGACAAGACTTTTGCCTGTGACTCGCGTAACATTGCCCAGCTGCTTTCCTGTGGCAGTTCTCTAGGTTCCATGAAATTGGGTAATTGAGCAACTATAAAAGGAAGATCATAGTCCCAAAGGCTTCGCCAGTCCTTAATCATTTTAGGAAGCAGGTCGGCATATTCTTCAGGACGACTGGTATTTGATTCGCCCTGGTACCACAATACACCTTTTACTGAGAAATTATGTAGAGGATAAAGCATGCCTTTATATAGCCCGGTTGGTTTCCAGCGGATAAATGTTGTGGGTGGGGTAGGGCCACTTTTTGCTCCAATTAAATAGTGCCATTTACCCACTAGGCTTAGGGTATCAGAATTAGTAGTAATTGCATATAGCTTATCGGGTACAAAACCACCAGTTCCTGTATTGCTAATTACCTGCACAGTAATGCTGTTAACTCCGGGGTGCAAAATTCCATCTGGTACATGGTATCTTCTGGGTGGATATTGATAGGTAGTTCTGCCAACAAAAGTGCCATTGATAAATACAGAATCGGCATCAACAATACGGCCTAGTACGATCATTGCATCTTTCAGCTCAAATTCTGCCGGAACTTGTATTTTCTTTTTAAACCAGACCATTCCGTTAATGTTTTCCATTTCCGAACCATTCCACATGCCCGGTAGTTCTATGGTTTTCCAGTCACTGAAATTACTCAGTGATTCGACATCATTGCCATAGGCATTGTAATTATCAGACCAGACTTTTTCGTACCATGCCTGGGGTTGTTCCCTATTTGTTTTGACCGTTTCCTGGATTATTGTACTGTCCTTGTACTTTTCAGCTTCTTTTAACTGTTCTGGATAGGCACTTAAAGCAGACTCACTCATCCAGGCCTCAATGGGAGAACCGCCCAGGGCACAATTAATGATTCCTACTGGCACTTGGTTTGTATGGTACATTTCCTGGGCGAAAAAAAAGGCCGCTGCAGAAAAATCCCCCAGATTCTCCTGACTAGCAGGAACCCATGCACCAGAACTTACATCTTCTTTTGTTGTGGCAAAACTATATTCTCTAGGTATATAAAACTGCCGTATCTGGTCATTGTTTATCTGAGACAGCTCATCTCGATAAACCCATTCTACCCTACTTATTGGAATTTCCATGTTTGACTGGCCCGAGCAGAGCCAAACATCTCCTATTAAAATATCATTGAGGACTATGGTGCTGTCTTTGCCCTTTATCTTCATGGCATATGGTCCGCCGGCTTTCAGGTCTTCAAGGATAATGTGCCAATTTCCATTATTGTCGCTTCTAGTGGAATAATCCTGCCCTAGAAACTCCATGTATATTTTTTCACTGGCTGCTGAATGTCCCCAAATTTTGACTTTAGCATCTCTTTGCAGTACCATTCCATCAGAAACAAGTTTAGGCAGGCTTAACTGGCTATTATCTGATGTGCACGAAAAAGTTAAAAATGTTACTAGTAGTAGAAATAAATATATGTTGAACTTCATAACAGTTGTATTTTCCTCCAAAACTATATAATAATGAAAAACCAGTACCTAAATCATATAAAATTGATACATGTAAGACCAAATCTGATATAAAGTAGGTTTCTACTAGCCCTGTTAGATATATTTCACGCAATAATATAATTTGATAAGTACCGGGTATAAGTGACAAGATGAATATAAATTCCTTCTTCTACCCTTGCAGGGTGTATTTAATACCATTGTTTTCTGATCAATTCCAGTTCAAACCAGGTAAGCGCAACAAAAACATTAAAAATTAATCGTACTCATTAATGAGACGGGGTTCTGAAATAAAAGGGCTTTAATTAATTGAAAATGTGTGGAGTGTCACAAAATCCTTAGAAAATAGGTTGCATTGCCTCACAGACTATTTCTTAATTGATAGCCTATAAACACAGTACCCGTGTGACGTTTTTACATATTATTTATTACTTTAGACCACACAAAATAAAACCAAAAATTATAAAAAATGAACAAAGGAGAATTAATTGATGTAATGGCAGAAAAAGCCGGGTTAACAAAAGCAGATTCAAAAAAAGCTTTAGAAGCTCTAATTGACGCAACATCGGAAGCTTTAAAAAAGGAAGACAGTGTTGCTCTTATAGGTTTCGGTACTTTTTCAGTTTCTGAAAGGGCTGCCAGGACTGGTAGAAATCCTCAAACCGGAAAAGAAATACAAATTGCAGCCAAAAAAGTTGTGAAATTTAAACCAGGTAGTGGTCTTTCTGGATCAGTACAATAAACTATTTTATATGGTATTGGAGCACGGTCGGAATAATATGACTTTTCCGAACCGTGCTTTTTTTATACTGCAGGAGCTGGAAAAAACAGGTAGTAGTAGCACTCATAATTAAACCCGAAATATGCTTTAGAAAATCTATTCCATATTGAAATAGCTTCAATATAAGTCGTTTCACTTACTTGTTTCGATTATTCATACTCACTTATTTTTATTGCATTCATTAACTCCCTATGGTCGGTTCATCATGGCGGTGCTACGATTCATCTCACCAAGTCCTTCTATTTTTGCATTTTCAACCTTCATAACGAAGTTCTAAAACATAATCCGGGTTAAAATAACTACTTTTGCAGCTACTGTTTAGCCATGGAATTAAAGAATCTCTATTTACAGTTGCGCGAAGCCTACAGTCCGGAAAATCTGAACCGGATTACCGGCAAGCTGATCGTTTTGCACAAGAACAAAAGCTATGGTAAAATTAAGGAACTGGCTAACCGCATTTCCAGCTATGTTCCTATTGATGAGGAGCAAGGGGCAAAGTGCTTTTTCAAGTTGGTTACCCTGTATCATCCAGACAAAGGGGAGCAGTACAGAAAGACCCTACACCAGCATTATAGCGATGGCAACAAGGAAAAACTCGATGCTTTCTCCCATATTTTACTGCTCAGCGATATTGAGGAAGACAGTAGTGTCTGTTATATCGACGATGACATAGATTATGATCCTGGGTTTATTTGGGATGAGCCAGATAACAATAGTTACAGTTTTGTTGGAAGCGATGGGGAAGAGGAGGATGAGCCCTATCTTTATGAGTATGAGCAAAACTTTTATAATGCTGTTAAAATAAGGATGTACGGAGATGTGGACCAGGAATTCCCGCTTTACTATTTGCATGATTTTGAGGAGTATGAGCTTTCCGAAGCTCAAATTGAGTCTTTGTATGGCGTTGATCATTGTATACATATTAGAGTACTCGATTTATCCGACAACCAGATAAGCGATTTGACAGAACTAGCCAAACTAGAAAGGCTGGAAGAGATTTATTTAGCCAACAACCAAATAGGTTATATTGATGTGCTAAGCTTCCTTAACCGGCTTAGGATTTTAGACCTTTCTGGGAACCAGGTCGATGATGTCAGTCCGCTGTTTAACCTAAGTGGATTGGAATATGTTAACCTGATTGGAAATCCAATAAAAAAATCGCAAATCAAAACTTTGCAAGATAAGGGAGTAATGGTGTTGTTTTAATCCGGAATATGTATTAGAAAATCTATTGCATATTGAAATTACTTCAATATAAGTCGTTTCACTTACTTGTTTCGATGCACCATAGCGGCGCTATGATTCATCTCACCAAGTCCTTCTATTTTTGCATTTTCAACCTTCATGACGAAGTTCTAATACATAATCTGGATTTAATTGCTCAATTGTTTGCTGGAGTATTTTTATCTAAAAGACTAAGTTAAGACTAATCTATTGTTCCTTAACATAATGCACTTTAACGATTCCCTTTTGATAGGCGTGAGTGTCTACAAGTTTTAGGTGTTCTTCTGGCCTGCCCGATCTAAAAAGCCTTGTGCCGTCTCCCAGTAAAATTGGGAAAATAAAAATAATGTATTCATCTATGAGGTTCTGGTGCATCATCGCTGTTATAAGTTTGGCACCACCATTTACAAAAATGTGCTTTCCAGGCTTAGACTTAAGATTGGCCACTAATGATGATATTTCACCATTATAATATATTGGATGTTGGCTGTTGGGTATGTGCTCACTGGTTAGTACGTATGTTTCCAGGTGGGAAAAAGGATATTTTTCTAATTGACGCATAACCCATTCGTAAGTCCTGCGCCCCATAATCATAGTGTCGACTGTTTCTTCAAATGCCTTATACCCATAATCTTCACCTTCAAGTGAACCAAGTGAAAGAAAATCAAGGTTATCCCCTGGCCCTGCGATGTAACCATCTAGGCTAGTGGCTATATATAATATTGTTTTTCTTTCAGGTTTTGTGTTTGCCACTTTTAAATGTTTTTCTTATTTATTAAACACCATTATATATAAATAGTTTCTTGTAAAATAAATGTATCCACAATACATATTTCGGATTTAAACCATCCTCTTAAAGAGTTAGTCGAACTTATAGGTTAAGACTCAAAGAATGGATGTGTTCATGCTTCTTTGAGGTTTTTATTTTATGGCACTTTCTTAACTCCGGTCTGAAATTTTTTAGGCTAAAAAAATAAAATCTATAAATTGATTGTAATATATAAGAAAAGAGAGGGGTAAAATAAAATAAACAAGAAAAAATATAAGTAAAACGAAAAAAAAGATGGGGTGTAGAGGAAAAAACATTAAAAAAAAGTATTTTTACCCTCGAATATTAGGGGTTGTGTCTAAAAAAAAGGATTTGAGATATGAAAGCAGGGGGATTAAATTTAATAGAGCAGGACAACTTGTTTAGTGGTTATCCTAGCACAGAAGGCTTGTTTGATGAGGTTATAGCTTCACCAGGTCCAGTTAAGGGATATTATGAACAGCTTATCTCAAATTTTCAATCGATCAATGCAAACGAATACCAGATCATTAATGAATATGCCAAAAAGTCATTTCTGAACCAGGGAATTACTTTTGCAACATATAATCAGAATCCAAAAGGCATTGAAAGGATTTTTCCTTTTGACCTGTTTCCACGGATTATTTCAAATAATGAATGGGAGCAAATCGAAAAAGGATTGTTACAAAGGACTTATGCTATTAATGCGTTTTTGCACGACCTGTACCACGATAAAAAGGTGCTGAAGGATAAGGTAATTCCTAAAGAGTTGGTTTTTTCTTCGGGTCATATGCTTAAAGAAATGGATGGACTAACACCTCCAGGGGGCATCTATGCGCATATTTCGGGTACTGACCTTATCAGGCATTCAGATGGAAAATATTATATCCTTGAAGATAATGTCCGATGTCCTTCGGGTGTGAGTTATGTGCTTGCCAACCGTGAGGCTATGAAAAGGACATTGTCACATATTTTTAAACAGTTCAATGTCGAAACGGTGGTTGATTATCCATTTTCATTATTAGAAACATTGCATTCTGTTAAGCCCAATGGGGTGGACGAACCCTTATGTGCCATACTTACACCAGGAATGTATAATTCTGCTTACTATGAGCATTCATCGCTGGCTCAAAAAATGGGTGTAGAGCTTGTTGAGGGCCGCGATTTGTTCGTTGACCAGGATTTTGTTTACATGCAAACCATACATGGACCTCAGCGTGTGGATGTGATTTACCGTAGGGTTGATGATGCCTTTATTGATCCGATGGTTTTTAACCCTGATTCGGTTTTAGGCGTACCAGGGTTGATGAGTGCTTACCGGAAAGGAAATGTAACATTGGTCAATGCTCCGGGTACTGGTGTTGCTGACGATAAAGCTGTTTACGCTTTTATGCCTGATATCATTAAATATTACCTGGGCGAAGACCCCATTCTGGACAATGTCCCAACTTACAGGTGCGATGTGAAGGAAGAAGCTTCTTATGTAATGGAGCATATGCATGAATTGGTGGTGAAACCAGTAGACCAGTCTGGTGGCTATGGCATCTTTATAGGCATCAATGAAACCAAGGAGCATATTGAGGAGCAAAAGCAAAAAATTAAATCAAATCCAAGGGGGTTCATTGCACAACCTGTGATGAATTTATCTCTTCACTCTACATACATAGAAAACAAGGAAAAGTTCGAGCCTCGTCATGTCGACCTTAGGGCGTTTACGCTTATGGGAAAGGACTATCAATATGTTCTCAAAGGAGGGCTTTCCAGGGTAGCATTAAAAAAGGGAAGCCTGATTGTGAACTCATCTCAGGGGGGTGGTTCAAAAGACACTTGGGTGGTTGGTTAAGAGTTCCACTTATTTTATTATATCACAATGTTCCTCCCGTTGAAACAGAGGGGAGAGTTTAATCGTATAGCCTATGTTATCAAGAGTTGCAGAGAATTTATATTGGATGGGGCGCTACCTTGAAAGGACAGAGCACCTTGCCCGTTACATTAATGTCGAATACTTTTCTTCATTGGATGGTTCACATCCGCGGTTACATGAGCTTGCTTTGCTTTCGGTTGCCGACATGATTGGTTTGCCCAAGCCCGATCTCAAAGGAGATATTAAAGAAGAAGAAATTCTGGTTTCAGCGGCAATGGATGAGGGGAATCCGGTATCTATAATTTCGGTATTGTTTGCCAGCAGGGAAAATGCACGAAGCGTGCGCGACAGTATTTCGTCAGAACTCTGGGAAGCGATCAACAACTTTTATCATTTTGTGGACAGTTACCCTATTGACATTTACAAAACTAGAGGCTTGTCTGATTTTACGATCAATGTAATCCAGAACTGTTCAAATGTAAGGGGAAGGGTTCTGCATACACTTCTGCACGATGTTGGCTGGATGTTTATCCAACTCGGGTTGTGTATCGAAAGTGCATCTCAGGTTGTTCGAATCATGATCAGTAAACTTAACGATATTGAGGAAATAGGTAAGCTAAAGCTTGGCAAATCAATGCATGAGCAACAATGGGATATCTTGCTGGATTGTGTGGAAGCCAAAGATATGTGCAAGAAATATTATACAAGCCTTCCCAACAGGGAAAATACAATAGATTTTTTATTGCTTAACCCACATTTCCCCAGGTCAGTAATTAGTCGGCTGCTAATGGTGTTGGAATATCTAAAAAAGATCAACAATCCCGAGAAGCAAAACAAAAAAAGCATAGAGTTCCGTGTAGCAAAAATTATTTCACCTATTCAATACTTGGAATTAAAGGAGATCGATGATAACTTGCCGCAATTTCTTGAAGACCTTTTAGCAAAGATTTATTTAATTAGCGACATGATTGTTGACGAATTCTTTAATTGAAATGCCGACATACACGATTTCTTATTCTACGGTAAATACCTATACCCATGAGGCAATTGAGGCTGTTCTTGAATTCTTGGTGCTACCTGCAAATGAGTCAGGACAAGAACTGATCAATTATAATTTCGAATGCAAGCCCAATGTGCATTCATACCTAACATCCAATAACTTTGGCTTTGAGCTGATCCATTATAGAGTAAAAAACCTGCAAGGAGAATTTAAATTCAGTTTAAATGCAAAAGTTGAGAAAAAAGAGATAAATCCATTTGACTTCACACCAATGCCCTACGATGAAGAATGGCTGATGTTGAATTCAGAAGATTTTCAGGTCGATCATTATCCTTTCCTAGGCAGTTCAGGATTCACAGCTTTTACAGGAGATTGGCATATGCCGGTTAAAGGGGATCTTGAAGGCGTTTTTAACTTTGCAAAAAGGGTAAATGCTTTTGTCTATGACAACATTGCCTATGACAATTCGGTCGTTGACCCAATGCGAAGGTTGGACCAGACATTAAACGAAAAATGTGGGGTTTGCCAGGATTTTGCCCACTTGATGTTGGCAATAATGCATAAATCGAAAGTGCCTGCACGCTATGTGAGTGGATACTTGAACCCGGGTGATGGACACAAGGGGGCATCGGCAATTCATGCCTGGGTTGAAGTAATGGTTCCTGGAGTTGGCTGGAAAGGTTTTGACCCAACCAATAATCTTTTGGCGGATCACCATTACATTAAAATTGCCCATGGAACTGATATTTCTGATTGTTCCAGTCTAAAAGGTGTAATTAAAGGCCCTGGACAGAACCAAACCAATTATATGGTGTTAGTAGAGGAACAAATAAAAGATGCAAATCAATGACATATTGTTTAGGGATAAAACTGAAATCAGGACTTGTTGCTTTGAGTGATACCAGGGTAACCTCTGGTAACGAGACTACTACTGCGGAGAAATACAAAGTGTATTCTTCAGGAGATAAGCATATTTTTTTAATGACCTCCGGATTGCGTTCTGTTAGGGATAAAACCTTAACCTACTTCTCGGAGGTACTCAACAAAAATCTGGACGAATACGAAAAACTTTATGAAGTGGTGAATGCCCTGGGCGACCAGATCAAACGCGTGGCCATAGAAGACAAGAAAATGCTTGCAGACAGTGGCCTCGATTTTAATATCAACACCATAGTAGGCGGAAAACTCTCAGGAGATAAAGAACATATGCTTTACCTCTTGTACCCCCAAGGCAATTGGATCGAGATTGGGAAGGGCTCACCTTTTACAATAATTGGTAATTCGGGCTATGGAACCCCTGTATTAAGACGTACAATAAATTACGAATCGAGTATACGTTTTGCCCTAAAGACGAGTTTCCTGTCGTTCGACTCCACCCGTGTTTCAGCAAATGATGTTGGGTATCCGATAGATGTGATTGTATACTCGAAAGATTCTGGCAAGATAAAGGTGCAACGCTTCGAGGAGAAGGATCTTTCATCTTTCTCACATCTGTGGGGCGAAAAACTTACCCAGGCCGTTAAGGAGGTTCCAGACGACTGGATGGAGGGAATTATAAGCAGTATTTAACCCGGAGTATGCATTAGGAAATCTATTACATATTGAAATTGCTTCAATAGAAGTCGTTTCACTTACTTGTTTCGGTTATTCATACTCACTTTATTTTTATTGCATTCATGAGCTCCCTATGGTCAGTTCACCATAGCAGTGCTATGATTCATCTCTCCAAGTCCTTCAACTTTTGCACTTTAAACCTTCATGACGAAGTTCTAATGCATAATCTGTGTTTAATGTATCGTTTTTCTATTATTCAGAAACTCCTTAAATAGACTATTGTTATTTGCTTTATTCTTGTTTAACAGTATGTTGTGGTTTGCATTTTGGTTGTAGTGGTTAGATTAAATTAAAAGCGATAGGAATAGGATAAACCTATACCGCCAACAAATCCATATGTTTTAAAAACATCTTCCCAAAGTTTTTTATCCAGTTTTTGGTTGATATTATCTGCACTTTGATTATTGATAAAAAGTGAAGATTGCGTGGCTATGTGCTTGCTTAAAGAAAATTCAGTGCGGAGGATATGATGGTTGTTCTTGTCCAGGACAATTGAATGCCCCAAACGTAATCCAACTGCATACATGGTTAACCCTAACTCTGCATTTATTCTGTTACTTGTCCAGGGGAGCATGAACATGTTGTATCCGGTAACCGCTTCGATAAGATCAAAAGGAGTATCGGAGGCGGTAAGATAATCCAGACGAAATTCGGGACCAAAGTACCAACTCCTTTGTTTTCCTAGCTTATAATACATGCCAATACTGTTCATCCACCCAAAGTTGTATGAATCGTCGAGCATTTTTATGTAAATATCTTTAGTGCCAAATGCTTCAAGTGTATTTAAAATAATGTTGGAGTAGGGGGGCACTAATATTCCGGTACGGTATGAAATGTCAATTGTGGGTGTTTCCAGTGTCGCTCCTAAATAAAATTGGTATGGAATATCTGTGCCAACAGAAAGGCTTGTTTTTTGACCTTGCACAAATGTTGGAATAGTAGAAAAAACCAGTGTTAAAAAGATGAGAATATTTTTTTTCATATATACTGTTTTGCTTTTTCACCAAAGATAGCGACAATGCCTCTTTTTTTTAGCACTATTAAAAGAACTTTACTAGTCTTGGTAAAATCGGTTTTAGCAGCCACTTACTTATTCGTGCTCTGGTAGGAGTGGTCCTGATTACAGGTATTGGATGGATAGCGAAAGGTGTACTGTTTATTAACAAGTCGTATGCAATTAGTTGGGCACTAAAATTCTGCTTCGGGCAGTTTTTCCTGGTACTCGTGTTCGTATTCCTTTTCGTACCTTTTTTTGTGGTTTTCATTGCTCAATGGACTAAGAGAAAGTCCGGTCGATATTAGAAGGGCAATGGCTATTCTGATTAGTTCTTTTTTGCCTATAGCCTTACTTTTCTTTATCCAACTCATTTCAAGTACTAACAGTAATAATGCCATTCCTGAGCCAATAATTGCAGCTTGTATAATAATTGTCCTTCCAGACCATACATTCAGCATAAATATTGTTCCAACAGAAAAAATACTCAAGGAGAAAAATACCACCCTTAGCAAGAAATCATCCCATTTCGATTTGCTGTCGATATATCGAAATCCAAATGAGAAATAGATAATAGCAAGGATAATAAGACCAGCATATATAACATAGTTACACGCTTCGATTTCAAGATATTTCAACACAATCCCTATTAACACAACAAACAAGACGGAAAGTTCAATTTTATGCAAGTTCGTATAAAGTTTCTCAATGGTGCGGTTAATAAAATTTTGCATGGCTGTTATTCAAATTCAATACAATATTTAGTCTAACGAACAATAAGTTATGATCATTTTGTTGGTGTGAAAATAATAAAATTGTTGTTAGGGGCAAAGGCATCCCCATAATATCGTGTTCATGTCAAATTCATTTTATGTTTCAACTAGGTAACAAAACAATACTATGAGCCAAAAGCTGATTAACCCTAATAGTTGCTGTTTTATCAAAAGGATGAGACATCTCACCTAAAATTGAGGAACATTCGGTATATGCTGCCGTTTATTAATGTGGTATGTGACAATGTTAAAATAGTGCGTTTTAGCACTTTTTCCCATTGAGTGTTAATTAAATATAAATCAAATGAAGAAATGGATTGTGGGTTTTATCTTAGGGGTTGTTACATTTACCTCTTGCGAAGATTTTGAAGGGATAAATGTTAGTCTTGATGATTTGGGGATTAGCAAGTTGAATTTGATGCAAAACTATTTAGAAGATCAAAATCTGGTAATTTCAAAGTTTATTGTTGGTGGAGAAGACCTGACCTCTGAATTTTCCGGCTATGAGTTTTTGTTTTCTCAAAGTGGAGATGTGAGTGCTGTCTTTGCGGGTGATACCGTATTGGGAAATTGGAATGTGGAATTGCAGGACAGTATTCCAAAAATGACAATGGCATTTGGGGAAGTTTCAGAACCTCTTGAAAAATTAAACGAAGATTGGCTGCTGATAAAACAAGAAAATGACTTGTTGGAGCTAAAAGATATTAACAGCAAGGATGGAAATATGGATTACCTAACTTTCATGAAAATATAAGCCCGAGACGGTTAGAAAAATAATTGAGTGATTCCAGTCTCTATTAAAGTTATGACAGGTTATAGAGATATTTGCCAATTATAGCCTTGGCCTATAAAAAAGTGAGAGGTTGCCCAAGAATGGAACAACCTCCCGTCTACCTAAATCCAACCAAACCCTTTTTAAAGTTGAGTACAAATCTATAATCTTTTTGTAAAAAATACTCATTGTTTCAAAAATAATTTCATTTTAAATAGCTTTTGGCAACATAATTGCGGCAAATTTTGGTTGCATTTAGTTAAAACATGATTTTATAGGGCTGTTTTACACTTTTATTCAGAAAAAAGAATGCCAACCAATAAATTTTCTACAAGCTTTCTTAATATTTGAATTGTCTTAACGCAACTATTAGATGGGGGATTGCATCATATAAACAACCTAATATTGATGCAAAATGAGTTGTATATGAACTCTATTAATCGTAATTTAAACGTATGGAGTTGATTGAAGTAGTATACCGCAGTTCTTGAACATGTAGAAAGTGTCAGTGAATTTTATGAACAACCAAAATTCAGAACAGATGAAAAACCCTATTTCCCTTTACCTCGCTTCTTTATTGATTTTAGTGTTGCCTTTAAGTTGTGATGATGACTTGCACGATAATGATCCAGAAATTTCCAACGTTACTGGCAAGCTTAAACGAGTATTATTATATGAAAATATAGATTCAGCAGAACCTCTAAGCGTAGTTGAAGTTTATGAGTATGATAAGCAAGGCAGAATAAGCAAAGTATTTACACCAAATCCTAACAATGAAACTATTGAGTATTTCAAATACGATGAGTATGAATACAATATAAACAATCAGTTAGTTGTAATACGTGAATTCAATGCTAACCTTAACTCCGAGACAGGTTACATAAACCTAATCAATACTAAATATGAATATAATACTGAAGGTTTGAAAGCCAAAGAGATTAAAGAATATCCCAGGATAAGTTCTTCGGAATATACTTTGTTTTTCTATGCACAGGCCCTTTTGATTAGGACCGAGGAATACGACAATGCAAATATACTTTTGTATTATACTGAAAATGAATACAATATTAAGGGGCAGCTCATTAAAGAATCGGGATATTCTGCATCTGGAGAGTTAATTCACTATACTGTACATGAGTATAATGATAAACTTCTTTCAAAAAGTTTGTTTTATTCAGCTGATTTTAAATTGATCAGGGAGGAATATAGAACCTATAGCGATAGCGGCAAACTTATTATTCTCGAATCCAAGGAGAACAATATGATGAGCTCAAGGATAAGTAGTGTGCTACGTTTTGAATATGAGTGAGATAGTATAGTGTCGTTGTGTAAATTATACTGGATATGCGTAACAATAAATACAACAAAAGCGTTAATTAAACACGAAGCCATAACCATAACCCCTATGTGGGGAAGAAACTAGCACACTATAAATAACTACTAATTTACAAAGTCCAATGGTAAATTTCCATACATATTTTGAATGTAATAAGACTTGAAACCAGACAAGGTATTGCACCATTGTTTGCTTATGGTGTGCTTCATATTATTGAATCCATAAAACCAATATATAATATGATGCATATAAAACGAATTACAACGGATGTTGCCTTACAGGAAGTATTCAAATTTCGGCAAGAGATACTTGTAGAGGAACTAGGATACATTTCAAAAGAAAGTGATAGCTTGTCTGACATGTATGACAACTACGCCCATAATTATGCTGCATATGCAGAAACAGGGGAAATTGTTGGAGTAATACGCATTGTCGTTGATAGCATGATTGGTCTTCCGGTTGAAAGGTTGAGCCCATTGACTGGTATTCGAAAAAAACGTTTTCTGGTTGAAGCATGCCGGTTGGCAGTTAAAAAAAAATACAGATCTTCGCGTTTGTTTATTAAGCTGATAGCTGCTGCATATCAATGTGCTATGAAAATAGGAAGTACTCATATAGTTCTTGACACATATCTTATTGAGGAGCCTTTGTATAAGCGGCTTGGATTTGTAAGGATTTCTGAGCCTTATACTGACCCGAAAAGCATGCGGGACGCAGAGGTTGTGGCTATGATGTCAGAAATTTCAAATAAATCTATACCTTTAATAAAGAACAGGGCAATACAACTTGCCTTATTGTCAACTGCAAATGAAATAGAACATGGAAAACTTGAAAATGAAAGAGTTGTACACAAGGAATTATCCATTTATTGATCTTGAGACTCAGGAAAATCTAGCTAAGTTGAAGGTAGCCCTGGTTGGGGTTGGCCTTTCTTCACAGATTGCCCATGCATTAGTACGTGTTGGTATACGAAATATTAAAATTTGGGACAAAGATAACGTTAGCCAAAGCAACCTAAACAGACAGGCTTTTAGAAAAGCAGATATGGACAAAAATAAAGCTGTTGTGACAGCAGGACATATTCAGGAAATTGATGACGGCCTTGTGTTGGAGACCTTTGCCAAACATTTCGAAAAAGAAGATCTAGAGCTATCTTTAAAAGAAATAGATGTGGTGGTAAATTCTGCAGATTTTGAAACCAGCCTGGTTTATGACTTGAATGATTCAATGCAACAAGCCGGAAAATGGTGTATTCAACCCTTGAACCTTGGATTTGGTGGAGCCTGCTTTTTATTTGGCAAAAGTTCTCCTTCTTTGGAAAGTATGACAAAGGGAAGACAACAAAACCCAGAATTGTTTATTAAAAACCTTTTAAATTCGGCCCAGGGTTTTAAACCAAGCAAGAAGTTGGTAGAACAGGGCGATGCTCTGCTTATGGAAGGGATGCAGGCAGGTTGGTTTCCTCAAAATGCAATAGCCACCTATATTACTACGGCAATAGTATGCTGGGCTATAGTTAAAATTGCCGGAGGTGAGGGGGAAGAAATTGTCGCACCCAAGATACTCCATTTTGAACCCGGATATTAAAAAGCAAATCCTTAGTTATTAATAAGGATTATGTTTTATTTATATTCTAAATGGAAAACAGATTTTATGCAATTGCTGACCTTTTATTTGATCAGGCTAGTAAATTGAGCGATATGCATGTTTTTGGATATAGAATGTAAAGTGGAAAAATTAAACGGTTATTTTATTTTTAACTACAGATGCAATATGTTCATCAATATAATTTGGCACTCCTCCTGTTAATTTCATATTTTCATTACGAATATGGATATAAGATCATTGTATGTTCAACCAAATTTTTATAACCCAGGCAATATTCCAGGGCAGGTTTTTATTAGCAATTATTTTTGTACTGTGGTCGAATAACGTTGCCTCCCAGGATGAATCTTTCAATTGTAGAACTGTCGATGCTTTACATTATAAGTATAGAATTCACTTAAGCGATTATACTGATTCGGTGCACATATCTGCCCAGATTAAGCTTAAGATTTTACATCCCATTGACTCACTTTTTCTCGATTTATATGCCTTTGATAAGGATGGAAAAGGGATGTCGGTTGATTATGTGGGATGTGAAGGTGAAAAGCTAGATTATGTTCAGTATCCCGAAAAATTAGCTGTTGCCTATCAGTCCGAAAAAATAGGTTTGGTCAAAGAATTCCAGATCAGTTATAGCGGTATTCCCAAAACTGGATTTGACATTACTAAAAACATGTTTGGTGATCGGGTGTTTTTTGCTGATTGTTGGCCAAACAGGGCTCATCATTGGCTTTGTTGTATTGACGATCCTGCAGATAAGGCAACCGTTGAATTTATAGTTCAAGCACCTTCAGATTACCAGGTTGTTTCAAATGGTTCACTCATTCAAATTGAAGAGAAAACAGACGAAAATATTACGCGCTGGAGAACAAAGGTGCCTATCCCAACTAAAGTTATGGTAATTGGAGTAGCCAAATTTGCTGTCGATAACTATATGCTAGATAGTATTCCTGTATCAAGCTGGGTGTATCCACAAAATAAAAAGAAAGGTTTTTATGACTATCGGTTATCTTTGGAACCATTAAACTATTACATTCAGCTTGTAGGTCCATATCCTTATTCAAAACTAGCCAATGTGCAGTCCACAATTGAATATGGTGGTATGGAGAATGCCAGTTGCATATTTTATACTGAAAGATCAGTTAGAGGTGATAGGTCTACAGAATCTTTGCTCGCACATGAAATTGCACACCAGTGGTTTGGAAACACTGTTACAGAAAAGGATTTTTTACATCTCTGGCTGAGTGAAGGGTTTGCTACATACCTCACAGATATGTATTTTGAAAACAAATATGGGGAGATGGTTTTTAAGGAAAGGTTAAAAACAGAAAGGAAAACTGCAATTACCTTTTTGCCTGAGAATATTCACCCTGTTGTTGATACTACACTACCAATAGACAACGGTTTGTTAAGTCCAATTAGTTATGAAAAAGCAGCGTGGTTTCTTCATATGTTACGCAATAGGATAGGGGAGGAGCAATTTTTAAAGGTTTTAAAAACCTATTTTTCAAAGTTTAAATATAGTAGTGTTTCTACCAGGGATTTTCAGTACATTGTCGACTCAGTTTCCGGGCAACATCATCAACAGTTCTTTTTTCAATGGTTATATGTGCCAGGTCATCCTATAATAAACTATAACTATGAATATAGGCAGGGTGAATTGTATCTTGAGATAGAACAAAAACAAAAAACAGGAATATTTCAGTTTGCTCTTGAAATCGAAATTCAATATCCTTCTGGAGTGAAGGAATACCAAACATTTCAAGTTGATAAACCATTGAATGTATTTGTTTCTAAGGTGAAAGATAAACCTTCGAAAATAGAGCTTGATCCTAAGGTGAAATTGTTTTTTGAAGCATACTAATCTGATACAAAAGAGTTTTCTGCTAAAATGAGACACCATGCGCCAGCTCCAAGTTTTTTGACAGGGACATGAGAAGACGACTTGATGTGCCGGATGAGGTGATTATTGGCAAATTGCCGCATACATCAAACTATTTGTTCTCATCAAAGGCAGATGCGGCAGGTTTTATTTGGCTTTTTTTTGCCCAGGGCGTTGCCCCGGGCTATAATAATAACGCCCTTTCAGGTCTTTTTTGATAAGAAGAATTACAAACCTGAACATTCCAGATGAAACACCATGCTCCAACATCAAGCTTTTGGGGTTGGAAAAGCGAAGACGTTTTGATGTGACGGATGAGGCGAATGATTGCAAATTGCCGCATACATCAACCTATCTGTTCTTGACAAAGTCAGATGCGTCAGGTTTTATTTGGCTTTTTTGCCCAAGGC
>JBNKPU010000026.1:0-12192 GCA_050295515.1 Bacteroidales bacterium
TCAAATTCCCTTGATACAATAGACTTGAGCAGTTGCCATAAATTAAGGACTCTTGGCTTATCGGCATTTCGGGGCAATACCTTCGGAACCTTTTTATTGCCCGAAAATACAGAAACCGGCATGCTCGGTTGGCAGGATGGAGATGGTATAGAGTATAATAACCTGGATGAAGTAAGTGTAAGCTCTTCCTATTTGGCTACTTTTGGACATACCTTAACCGATGCAGATGTTGAGGTTACAGATGGTGTAATAACCAGTTGCAACTATGGCTTTGAAGCCAATATTATTACAGTTCCGGCAACATTGGATGGACAGACTGTTACCGGATTTGGATACCGGGTATTCAAGAATAAGCAAATAGTTTCTATAAACTTGCCTGTATCCATTGACTCAATTGCAGCAGAGGCTTTTTCCGGCAATAACTTGCATAAACTCGATTTTACAAATTATACTTCTTTAAAATATATTGGACAAAATGCTTTTTCGTCTAATCCGATAGATACCCTATACTTTACAGGCTGTACCGCGTTAAAAGATATTGGGGGCAATGCTTTTTATTACAATGAGATTGATTCCATAAGCCTAACAGGTTGCACAGGGCTGGAAACCATTGGGAATGGCGCATTTTATTCTAACAACATTAAGGTACTTGATTTATCTTCATGTTCATCTTTAACAGATATTGGGAGGAATGCATTCTCTTCAAATACCCTTGATACAATAGACTTTAGCAATTGCCACAAATTAAGGACAATAGGCTCAAATGCATTTCGATCCAATACCTTCGCAACCTTTTTATTGCCTGAAAATACGGAAACCGGCATACTTGGTTGGCAGGATGGAAGTGGTGTAGAGTATAATAACCTGGACGAGGTAAGTGTAAATAATTCATATAGGGCTACTTTCATTTACACACTGACAGATTCTGATGTTGAGGTTACAGATGGTGTTATTACCAGTTGCAGTTACGGCTTTGACGCCAATATTATTGTATTGCCCTCCTTTCTTGATGGGCAAACCATTACAGGAATAGGAGCAGGTGTTTTTCAAGATAAAGGCATTCTATCAATTAGTTTACCATCAACTCTTGATTCTATTGCTTCAAACGCATTCAGAAATAGCACCTTGAAAACGCTAGATTTTAGCGGATTTTCTGACCTGTCCTATGTAGGGGATTATGCTTTTTATAACAATTCAATAGATTCACTGTATTTTACAGGTTGTAGCGGATTGAAATATATTGGGAACAATGCTTTTGCTTATAATTCGATTGATACCCTAAGTTTAGCAGCTTGTACAGGATTGGAAATAATTAACTCTAGGGCATTTTATAGTAACAACCTGGATACACTTGACTTGACCTCTTGTACATTGCTCAGATCAATTGGGTATTCAGCATTCGCGAGCAATAATCTAACTTCTTTTGCATTGCCGGAAAATGCAGAATCAGGGTTCATTGCCTGGATTGATGCTAACGGAAATTCTTATGCAAGCAGCGATAAAGTAACTGATTTTATTGTGGAATATACTGCTTCGTTAGCATATACTTTAACCGATGCTGATGTAGTGGTTGAAGATGGTGAGATTGTTAGTTGCAGTTATAGCTTTAAAGCTTCAACAATAACAATTCCGTCGTCATTGGATGATCAAACAATTCTTGGAATTGCTTCCGAGGTATTTGAATCGAAAGGAATGCTGTCAGTAGAATTGCCGTCAACGATCAAATATATTGGTTATTCAGCTTTCAGGAATAATAAATTAACAACTTTAGATTTAAGTAACTATACTGCATTGGAACGTATTAGTCAGCAAGCTTTCAGTAACAACAAGTTTAATGCGGTAGATTTAAGTAATTGTACTTCATTGAAATATATAGACAATTATGCCTTTCAAAGCTCTTCTATTGACACACTAATTTTAAGTGGTTGTTCGGCTTTAGTAACTATTGGTGATAGAGCTTTCCAATATAATTCAATAGATACAATCAATTTGTCTGGTTGTAGTTCTCTTGAAAGAATAGGATATTATGCATTTAATGGTAACTCAATAGCCAATATCGACATCTCTGATTTAATGGCTTTACGGTTTATTGATAACGGGGCTTTCTACAATAATCCTCTTTCTGGATTAGAATTACCAAGCCCTAATAAGGTAGGTTTTCTCTATTGGCTGGATGGAAATGGAAAGAATTATTCTGATGGTGCATTTGTCAATACCCTGAATACATTCTATCAGGCTATGTTTTTACATACCCTTACCGACGATGAGGTTACAGTTGTTGACGGGGTTATTACAAACTGCAATTATTCTTTTGAGGATAAGTCAATTATAATTCCGGAAGTGCTCGACGGGCAAACCATCACAGGTATTGGGCAAGGAGTTTTCAGGGACAAGGACATTAGAGAACTTGCTTTACCAAGTACGCTTATTTCAATTGGCGATGATGCATTTTATAGGTGTCATATCACTACCTTGGATTTAAGTAACTATGCCAACCTTGTTACTATTGGTAATGGAGCTTTCAGGGACAATATTTTCAATGTAGTTGACCTGAGCAACTGTAAAGCGCTTCAAACAATAGGCAACAGTGCTTTCAATTACAGTGGTATTGATACACTTTACCTCAATGGGTGCTCTGCTTTAACAAGAATTGGTAGTAGTGCATTTTCGAGCAATTCAATTGATACAGTAAGTTTTGAGGGCGATACTTCTTTAAAGACTATCTCAGCGTGGGCATTTAGTGGCAATACTTTGGACACTATCGACCTGAGCTCATGCACAGGTTTGTTGAGCATTGAAACTGGTGCATTTAGGTTTTGCAGCTTATCTGGGTTCCAGTTGCCCAGTCCATCGATTGATGGTTTTGTTGAATGGAGAGATAATAATACCAATTCATATGCTGCCGGTGAGGTGGCCAATGATTTTAATACTGCTTATAAAGTTTTGGCACGATATACCCTTACCGACGATGATGTGGTTGTAAACAATGGGGAGATTATTAGCTGTAATTATTCGTTTGAAGCCAACCTAATCACAATTCCCGATGTTCTGGACGGACAGGTAATTAAGAGTATTCGTTTCAGGGTATTCAATAGTAAAAATATTGTTTCCGTGACCCTGCCTTCGCAGCTTGAAACAATTGGGGACTATGCATTTGATGTAAATCAACTGGAATACATTGACTGGAATGGTAACACTTCCTTGAAATCAATTGGAACAAGGTCCTTTGCAAGCAATAAATTAACTGTTGTTGATTTGAGAGGAATGTCAGATTTAACATTGATTGGACATCAGGCATTCAGATCAGGATCTATTGATACAGTTTTATTATCTGGATGTAGTAGCCTGGAAATAATTAATAATTCTGCTTTTGCATATAATTCAATAGATACCTTAAGCCTGGAAGGCTGCTCATCATTACAACTTATTTACGATGGAGCCTTCTCTTCCAATAATCTGGATACAATAGACCTTTCTACCTGTACATCGCTTACAAGTATTGGTGAATCAGCTTTTAACTCCAACAATTTAACTGGATTTGTCTTGCCCACCCCAGATATGCCAAACTTTATTGCCTGGCAGGATGATAATGGTACCAACTATAATCCTGGAGATAGGGCAAGCCTGTTAACCAGCTCTTATCAGGCCCTTTCACCATATACTCTGACCGATAGTGATGTTGTTGTACAGAATGGGGTAATTGTTTCATGCAGCTATGATTTTATAGCAAACCTAATAACAATACCAGATACCTTGAACGGACAGTTGATCACAGGTATTGGAGACTATGTATTTCAACAAAAAGGCATGAAAGGAATAAACCTTCCTAAAAGCCTTGAGACAATCGGGAATAATTCATTTGAAGCTAATAAAATACTAAATCTAGACCTTAATGGGTTCACCAAACTTAAATACATTGGACAAAGTGCATTTGCCAATAATAAATTCAATAAAGTAGATTTAGCGGGTTGTTCTTCCTTGGAAACAATTCAAGGAAGAGCTTTTGAAAGCAGCTCAATAGATACCCTTATTTTAAAGGACTGTAGTTCTTTGATTTCAATTTATACTTATGCATTTTCTGATAATGCCATTTCTGATCTCGATATAAGTGGTTGTACCGCCCTTGAATCTATACAAACTGCTGCTTTTATGGATAACAGTATTAGTACCCTTAATTTAGAGGGCAGTACATTGTTGCAAAATATTGGAATAATGGCATTTGGCAATAACAACCTCGATTCAGTAAATATTAGCCTTAATACCTCTTTGGCTGTAATTGAAGAAAGGGCATTTTATGGCAATAATTTGGACACCATCCAATTGCCGCAAATTTCATCCAGTGATTTTATAGGTTGGAGAGATGTCAATGGAAAATACCTACATCCTGACAGTCTTTATATGTCTGAATTGAGCTATGCCTACCTGGCAGTAAGGTCTTATGTTTTAACAGATGAAGATGTAGTTGTAAAAGACGGGGTAATTATTAGTAGCAGTAACAACTTGTCGGGCAAAGCTATACTTATTCCTCAAAGGCTTCAGGGACAACAAATCAATGGGATTGGTGCAAATGCATTCTATCGAAAAGGAATTGCTGAACTTGACCTGTCACAATCTACAGGTTTAACATTTATCGATCATGATGCTTTTAATTACAATTATATAAGTAAACTCGACTTTAATGTATGTCCTACCCTGGAAAAAATCGGGAATTATTCTTTTACTTATAACAAGATTAGCACAATTGATTTTACGAATACTGAAAACCTGATTTCAATCGGAGATAGATGTTTTTATAATAACTTAATGGATAGTGTTGATATAACTGGTTGTATCGGGCTTACACGAATAGGTTATAATGCCTTTGATAGCAAGATTGGTTTTTTCGTTCTGCCTGAAACAAATATAGAAGGGTTCATCAATTGGCAATCCAACAATTATGAAATTGAAACTGGTAATTACTATGCTCCGGGTGATACTGTATTTAGAGTGTACAATTCTTACTGGGTGAATTCTGTCTATACCTTAAAAGATAAGGACGTACTTGTTTACGAAGGGGTTATTATCAGTTGCAACTATAATTTTCAAGCAAATAGGATAATTATTCCAAATGTCCTGGATGGACAAACGGTTATAGGAATTGCAGATGCAAAGGTGGAGGAAGAAGGTATTTTTGCCAGAAAAGGAATAATGGATATTCAACTTCCAACAACCCTTGAGTTTATTGGCGATTATGCATTTTCTAATAATGATCTCGATTCCCTGGATTTAAGCAACAATTTAGCATTGGAAAGAATTGGGCAATATGCTTTTGCTTGGAGCCATAGTTATAAGTTTAATACTTCGAATACAGGATCGCTTAAATATATTGAAGGTCATGCCTTCGATGGCAATTATTTGTCCAAGGTTGACCTGGGCGGTTATGCTTCTCTTCAGGAGATTGGTCCTTTTGCATTTTCTCGCAACAGAATTGATACAGTTGGTCTGAAATCATGTAGTTCATTGAAAAAAATTGGTGAACAGGCTTTTTTCTCTAACAGAATTGCAGAAGTGGATATTAGTGGTTGCTCCCTGATTGATACTATAGGCAGCATGGCTTTTTACGGCAACCAAATTTCTAAAATTGACACAAGGGGCTGCAGCAACCTTACCTGCATTGCACCCGCTGCTTTCAACAGTAATATAGTTGATACCCTTGACGGAAAAGCATCTAATGGGCTGATATACGGTAGGACTATTGTTGGTTCTGTTGATTCATCAACCATTGTGTCCTATGGAGGTATATCTAAACACATTGATTTTCTAACTGCCGGAATAAAGGCAATTGGCGATTCAGCTTTCATGGGGGCTGGTCTTACAAGTATTGATTTTGGTATCTGTTCAGGATTGGAAAAAATTGGAAAATACTCTTTCATTTCGAATGATATCAAAGAGTTGGATCTAAGTTCAAATGCAAGCTTAAAATCAATTGAAGATTATGCTTTCAACAATAATGATATTAAAAGCCTGAATCTAGTAGGTTGTAACAACCTGGAGCATATTGGGGTGTATGCATTTTATTCTAATGCTATTGACACACTTGATCTAAGCAACAAGAATAAGCTTACTGAAATAAGCACTTCTGCTTTTGCATCAAATACTTTGAACAGCCTGAACCTGGAAGGGTGTACAGCCCTGAAAGAAATAGGTATTAGTGCATTTTCTCAAAATGCATTGGACACTGTTGATTTTAGCAGCAATACGGCTTTAAGTGGCATTGGTTATTATGCCTTTGCATACAATAATATCGCGAAACTGATTTTAGGACCAAATTCAACTCTGTCCAGAATAGGGGTCAATGCTTTTTATTCCAATAGTTTAGACACTGTTGATTTAAGTACTTGTAAAGAATTGGTATCTATTGGAAAGAATGCCTTTGGATTAAATTTATTTGATGGATTTGTGTTGCCCACACCTAATTTAGCCGGTTTTGAAAATTGGACAGACATGGATCACAATATGTTGGCTGGGGGCGATACTGCAACAAACCTTTTCTCTTATTATTTAGCCGTTTTACCTGAATATACGCTCACCGATGATGATGTGGAGGTAATTGACGGAGTTATTGTTAAAGCTGGAAATAGTTTTAAATCCAATAATATTATTATTCCACAGGTCTTGGACGGACAGGTTATTGTTGGAATTTCCGATGGCTTTAGCTATATGGGAGTTTTTGAGAGAAAAGGACTGCTATCTGTGGCATTTCCTTCAAGCATTGAGTTTATTGGACAGAGAGCCTTTAAAGAAAACCAACTTAGAACTGTTGATCTATCGCAAGCCAAAAGCTTGACCAACATAGACAATTATGCATTTTATTACAATGAAATTGATAGCATTTCATTTGATTCGTGTGCAGCACTTCAGACCATCAATGATTATTCGTTTTACTATAATTCTATTCTTCAGTTGGATCTAAATAATTGTAAAAATCTTGGGTCAATTGGCAGTCAGGCCTTTTATGGCAATAATCTTGATACTGTTCTGATCAACCTTTGTACTTCATTGACAGAAATTGGTTACAGCGCTTTTTCAAATAACCCTGATATTACCGGATTTGAAATTCCTACGCCTATTGTCGATGGGTATGATTTCTTATATTGGAATGATAGCTATTCCACACAATACGATGGTGGGGCATGGATCGATGATCTATCTCTTACATATATAGCTGTTTTAGAATCTCTTACATATACTGTGAGTTTTAATATTACAGATATGGACGGAAATCCACTTTCTGGTGCCACTATCGAACTTTATGGGTATGGAAGCCGGATTTCCAACAACGATGGAATTGCAAGTTTCCTTGCTGTACAGCCAGATTCAAACATAGTTTATACAGCCAACGCAACTGGCAATAATGTACTATTGGGATCTATTACAGTCAGTGATTCAGATGTTACCGAGTATCTTAAATTCGTAAGAGTAACATATACTGTAAGCTTTTCGGTTACTAAGGACAATGTTGCTGTTGATGGGGCAACTGTAGTTCTGGGCAATATAGGTACTGAATTTACAAATTCTTCAGGACAGGCAGTTTTCAGTGCTATAGAACCACAAAATGGAATTGATTATACAGTTTCTCTGGACGGGTTTGATGATATTACTGGTACGGTTGATGTTGTTGACTCAGATGTACCTGTAAGTGTCAATTTCAATACTGTGGGAATTGAAAACCCAGCTGAAGCATTAACCCTTCGGGTTTATCCGGTTCCGGCCAGTGATATAATCCATATCGAAGGAATAAATAATGATAGGGCTTTCATTTATAATATCAGAGGAGAACTAGTATTGGAGCAGGATGTTGCTATATCCGAAAACACAATGGATATTAGTAGTTTAAATGAAGGTCTCTATTTCCTTAGTATAGCTGGGAAACTTTATAAAATATCTGTAGTACGGTAGTCATCCCCTATCTACCAGTACTTCAGCAGAAGTGGGAATTCCAAAAACCAAGCTGTTTGGGATCTTAAGAATTTGTTCCCTGTTCCTGTTGTCAAAACAGTAAATGCCAGAAAGCTGGCGCACATTTATGGACCGTCCGGATGATACCGGACGGTCTTTGTTTTTAGGCAACAGGTCCTCACTCACACGCTTTTGCAAAGTGTACGTACTCTCTCATGTCAGCAATTTCAACTAAAAGAATTACTCAATAAAAACCTTTGATAATAATTGGCTAATTCAATTGTGCGTGTATTTCAATCCAGGTTCTAACAAATTACTTTATGGAACATGCCCGATAAAAATTTTACAATACCATGAAATGATGTATATTAGGGAGGCAATATAGAAGGAAATATCTGCTTGTTAGACGTTTAAAATCGAAAATAAATTTGAATATTAGCGTTGTATGAATTCAAAAAAATAAAGCAAGTTTATAGTGGAAATAAACGCAATTGAGTTTATTTGGTTGTTGTGTTTAATTTAAAGAAAGCAACCTTACACGAAAATAAAACATCATAGTATTATAAAAAACTAAAATAATTGTATCAAAATGAGACCTCAAAATTTATTTTTAATGATGTTTATGCTATTTCTTTTTGCTTGTGATAAAGATGTAATGGATACAAGTTTTGAAGATTTTAGTAGCGTAAAACCTGACGGATGGAATTGTGAAATAATTGAAAGCAACTTTAATCCTATCGACATTCCTAAAAATGCCGACACTCCAATTGCAATTGTAAAATATTATAATTCAAATAGGGAGTTTGATGGTATTGGACAAACAAATGTAAATCCCTCTTTGATTTTAAATTTCTATCCAATTGAGCAAAAGGATGATTTGGTAAAATTCATTAAGTCTCAACAATTCTATTCATGGTGTATTCCTATTTATTTCGGAGAAACTAGCGATTATTTCATCATAACCTCTCCTTGCTTTAAGAATGGTGGAACATTTACTGAAAATGCCAATTCAAGTATTGCTGATTTATATGCTGCATTAGATAAAATCATTATTAAAAAGGACTACGAATTAATTGATAATTAATAATCTGAATAAAAAAAAGTAAGCATAACAAAGTATATATTTCATAGCGGGGTTGGGTACGATATAGGGACATAGTTTACACTTTTTGAAGTTGTAATTTGAAAAAAATCAGATTACTATGGCTTGGAAAGACACAATAGCTATGGAACAAAAAGGAGAATTTATTTGTGAATGGAATACCTTTGATATCAAAACAAATATTTTTTTCTTTCCAAATATTGCTACGGACTTTTTTATAACTTATGTTTACGATCACCAAACTTCTTAACCAACTATTCCTCCATTTTAGCAATAGCAGGCTCTAATTACACTTTTTTAAACAATAAGTATTTGCTTATTACTCAATAATTATTTTTTCAATTAATGTTTTATTGTTTGCTTCTAAAACTAAGAAATAAGTTCCCGGGGCAACATTCGATACATCAATAGAATATTCAGAACTGCTTATGGAATGTTTTGTTATTATTAGGTTTCCGAGGATATCATAGATTTTAATCCTGTTAACATTACCGAGATTAGAGGTAGCATTTATTCTCAAGGCATTTGAAACAGGATTTGGATATATACTGAAATACTCCCTTACTGGCTCAACAATCGATATATTTGAATCTTCATTCACATAAATATAAAAATACTGATTTACAGAAAGGCCACCTTTATCAGAAGTTCTAATACCCAGTAGACAAATATTTTGTTTATCAAAGTCAAAAACTGTATTCGCAATAAGGTTACTGTCAATTATACTGAATAAATCATTGTTATTATCTTCAAAACTATTATCAAGTTCATAGACAAAAGTTTCATTAGAATCTTCATCTTGCGCACTTAAAACACCAATTTTAATCCCTAATTCATTGTTTTCTGTAATTGCATTATTTGATAAAAAAATGTCGGTAGGTGCTTCGTTAACATCATTTAGGGTAAGTGTAAATGATTCTTCTGTGAAATCCCTTCTTTGATTTGTCCCTCTTACTCTAATTGAATATTCCTGCTTTGTTTCAAAGTCTAAATTAACTGCCCACAAAGTATCCTGTGATATAATGAACGAACCATTATCTGACTCACCCTCCCCAGAAATCAAGGAATATGTATATGTATCAGACTTGTTAAAACCTTCTGCTGAAAGTATTCCAGCTACAACTTTTTTATTTTGATTTTCATCTAAGCTATTGTTTGATAAATTTACGCCAGTTGGTATAAATGGTAATTTTAATGCAAGAATATCTTTCTGATAATATGTGTCAAAACCTTGGGAGTAATAACCCAATCCAAAATAAACTGTATCGCCCAAAATAAAAGAGACCGCATTCCATCTATTTTCATTAAGATTTAGGAGGTCACCCAAACTTTCAACCAGATTTGTTTCAGGAACGTATCGAACTATCTGGTCTTTATTTCCATAGCAAATAAAAGCTTCATTTTTTCCTTCGACGGTAGATGCTGAAAAAAACGAAAGATTAATTCCATCTGCATATATTTTTTCAGTCCAACTGTTTGTAACTGGATTGTATTCCTGAATATCACTTAGTTGTACTGTGTACGTATCAAAGTACAATCCTCCTGAAACATAACCCTTTCCATCGATTTCAAAGCCTACAGCACCTCTACGTTTGTCACCTAAGAATTCAGCAATTTCGGACCATTCATCAGTTGATGCATTGTATTTCCAAAAATCTTTAAGTTCATCAACTTCATTTCCACCTGTTCCGACGTAAGCAAAACTGTCTATTACAAAATTTACAGCATCATATCTTGCGCTACCTCCAAAATCTGCGACTTGCTTCCAAGTATTGGAATCTGGTGAATATTCGTAAAAGTCACTATAATATATAGTTGGATTTGTGCTTCTTCCCAACCCCACATAGGCCTTGCCATTTATAACAAATGCAGTTGCACTACTGCGCGCAGCACCTGGAAATCTTTCAATCTCAGTCCAACAATCTGTTTTAATATTATAACACCAGAAATCGGAATACGCAGAATCAATGCTTTCCCCTAATCCAATATAAACAGTGCTATCAATCACAAAATTTACTGCACCGGAACGTGCAAATCCTTGAAATGGTGAAATCCCAGTTTCTACTACATCACTTAAATGTATTGTAATAGTAGCTGTGTCTGAAAATTCATCGTCAGAAACACGTACATTAAGATTGAATGTTGGTATAGTTTCAAAATTCAGTATTTCGGTATTATTTACGCTAATTTGCCCTGTTTCGCTATTTATTAAAAAAGCATCGGACGTATTTCCCGATAGGATTGAAAAACTTAATTGGTCGTTGTCGACATCAGAAGCATCTATAAGTCCAACCGGTGTTCCAGCTAATGCATTTTCCATTACTTCAAAAGACCAACCGTTTATGTAACATGGTTCATTAACATTTTTTATTAAGAGCCTATAGTTGAACGTATCTGAAAGAATACCATCGCTGACCAGGACTTCGAAAAACAAAGAATCTTTTAATTCGAAATCTATTTTACTAGAATCGGCGACATAAATTTCACCTGTTGAGTTATCGAGAGTTAATATATTACCCGAATTTCCTGACAAAAATGAATATGACAAAGAGTTATTGTTATAATAATGCACTTCTATAGTATCAATCAATACACCGTTGTTTATATTTTCAGCAATTATAATCTCCTGAGGTCCACAAGCTAATGCAGAACCATTATACTCATATGCTCCAATGTCAATTCTTTTTCCATTCGTAAATTTGTCAATTCGGAATCCTCCTGACAAATCAAGGCCTGATAGTATAGGGTTTGTTGTAAAATCTGGACTGCCAGCATTTACGCAAGGGCTATATCCTTCCAAACTATAATAGTAAGTACTGCTTTTTGTGAAATTTGGTTCGGAACTGATATTTCCTATTCCATCAACAATCGTATTACCAACATTACAATAAGAAAATGAATTGCTTGTATTATCTGAAAAGTAAACGCCAAAATAGCAGTTTTTAGCAATAATTGAGCCTTCGTATGTATATAAATCCGCTGGAGTATTATCTACAAAAGTATTGTTGATTAAGGTGTCGTATGAGTAACTGGTGTATATAGCAAAATGATCGTTGTTGTATGCTAGGTTATTTGTAATCAATGTGCGGGAAAGTTCAAAGTGCATAGCAGATCCAACAGTTTTACTAAAATTATTTCTAAAAATATTTTTT
>JBNKPU010000027.1:0-67278 GCA_050295515.1 Bacteroidales bacterium
AAATATAGAACAAACCCACTATTATCCTTTTATAGTTTAACCCGGATTATGTATTAGAACTTCGTTATGAAGGTTGAAAATGCAAAAATAGAAGGACTTGGTGAGATGAACCATAGCACCGCTATGGTGCTTCGAAACAAGTAAGTGAAACGACTTATATTGAAGCAATTTCAATATGTAATAGATTTTCTAATGCATATTCCGGGTTTAATCACATAATACCGATTATCCTATTGCATGTTAGTCAATTAATCCATAAATTTAGGGGAAATGATAGATAAGAGATAAATGCAATTGCGTTTATTGGGTTGTTATGTAGCAATAAAAAAAACTTATGAAAAAATTATTATCAATACTAATATTAGTAGGAGTACTTGGGTGTACAAAACAAGAACCTGATGTGTACCTTTTTTCTTTTTTTCAAGGAAATGGCACAGATGGATTACATTTAGCTGCCAGTAGGGATGGTATAAATTGGGAGGCACTCAACAATAATCAGACATTCTTGCACCCAACCGTGGGAAAAGATAAGCTTATGCGTGATCCTTGTATTATCAAAGGAGATGACAACAAATTCCATATGGTATGGACGGTAGGTTGGAATGATAAGGGAATTGGATATGCTAATTCAACCGATTTGATTAATTGGTCAGAACAAAAGTTCATTCCTGTTATGCATCATGAACCTGATGCAAGAAATTGTTGGGCTCCTGAATTATTTTACGATAATGAATCCAAACAATATTTAATATACTGGGCTACAACTATTCCAGGAAGGTTTCCTGATACTGATTCTTTGGGTGACGATGGATATAACCATAGGATGTATTATACAACTACAAAAGATTTTGTTGATTTTAGCGACACAAAGTTATTTTATGATAAAGGATTTAATGTAATAGATGCAACTATACTAAAAAAGAATGACTCATATATGATGTTCCTTAAAGATGAAACATTAAACCCAAAACCTGAAAAAAATATAAAGATTGCTGAAAGTGACAATCTATTCGATAATTGGAGCCAAGCCTCAGAATCAATAACCAAAAATTGGGTGGAAGGACCAACCATTATGAAAATTAAGGACAAATGGATTGTCTATTTTGATATGTATACGAAACACAAAATGGGAGCTGTTAGTTCTTCTGATTTAATAAATTGGACAGATATTTCTGATATAATTAATTTTCCGGATGGAACCAGGCATGGGACTATTTTTAAAGTAAAGGAAAGTGTCTTGAATAATATAATATCGCTACATAATAAATAGGACCTTGAGCGGCCTGTAAGACCTGTCGATGAGTTCATATTGAACTACTTCGTTTGCGTTCTTTTGCAAAGATTGCACCTCTTTAAGCCATTGCAATTTTTGGTTCGCCTGTTCCTACCCGGGAAGAGAAGATGTGGAAGTGTCGGTGTGAGTAAAAAAGTAAAAAAGAAGATAGACCATCGAAAATGGAAATAGAATGTGAAACAAAAAATATAGAACAAACCCACTATTATCCGTTTATAGTTGTAGTCGCTTCATGCCGATTAACCTACTGCATATTAGTTAATTAATCCATAAATTTCGGGAAAATGATAGATAATAAATAAACGCAATTGCGTTTATTGGTTTGTTGAAAGCAAGCGGAAGAAACATCCTACAAATGAATAATCTGATAGAGAAAATATCACAGATTTCTGATTCGATAAGATACGTGGCAATTTATCAAGACAATAACTTGGAAAGTTGGCAGCGGGATGATTTGAATGATTCAAGCTCATCGGATTCTGATACATATGAGGAATTATTGGTTAATCCTACAATTTTAAAGATTGCAAAACAACGTGGCGATATTGACTGTGGTGGACTTGATTTTGTGATTATTAAGTACGGCAGTTTTTTTCAATTGATTCGTGAGATTGAAAATGGTCATATCTCGATTTGTATTGACAAGTCAGCTAATCAGATTGAAATAGAACCTCAAATAAATTATGTGCTAAACTCTGCCAGTACCAAAATAAAGGCTTCTTGAAACCTTTGATAGTTAGAAAGGGACCAACAAACAAGTAGATGAAATAACGGTTGTTGTTTTAAAATTTTGGTCTGCTTTCAATTTTACCCTTGGTAACCTTAACCCAAAATCATAAAACATGGGCATCACTTTATTTTTATCGAAATAAATTGTAAATTCAAAATCAATAAGATAAGATTGCTACAAGTCGGCTAATCTTAATTATTAAATAGAAATTGAAAATACGAACCAAAAACAAATATTTACAATGAATTATTGTTGCTATTAACCGAAGTTGTAATCTCTTAAATCCCCCAGTCCAACCAACAATAATGTGTTTCAAGGTGTTTGTGCTATTTGCAACAAACAAAGGGGCAGGAGGTTTGATCATGCATAATATGCTATCTGGTCTGGAAAAACTGCAATTTGGAATAGCTAATTATCAGTGTTGTTATAGAACATAAAAGGGTGAGGGATCAATGCTGGTGCATTTTATAGAGAACATGATGGACACTATACTAAGAAAAGCTGCCAAGTTACTCAATGATTAATGGTTTATGAAAAATTTGACTAAGGAATTATTACTATTAACCACTGCTTTATCGCAATTGAGCAATAAGGATAGGATTATTCAGCATTTCATTGAAAGCATGAATGAAATTTACCATGAGTTAAGCTTTAAATGGACCTCAGACAAACCTACTGATAGCGACAATTCAATAGAAGCTTGCACAAGACTTAAAAACTACGGTTATATTCTACTAACTTCCAGCAATCCGATAGATACAACAGATTACAACCAGATAAGCAATGCCAGCCAACTACTTGCTGTTTTTCTTGAAAAAACAAAGCAGGAGGATTTGTTGCTCAACAATAAAAACAATCTCAAGAAACTGGTTGATGGGCAATCAACCGAATTGAACCATGCTAACAATAGTGATATTGCTGAGTGCAGTCAATCGGAGCAAGATCAACAAGGCCACCTTTGGTATCTTAAATCCATAGATAAAATAAACCGGGATATTCAAGGGGCAAATGATTATGAAAATTTGCTGGAAAGTGAGAAACGGTACAGCATGGTGATTGAAAACACTCCGGTTTTGATCTGGGAGAAAAATCATACTGAAGTTAATAAACTTTTTGAAAGTCACAGGGGTGAAGGTGTTGTAGACATGGAGGCGTACTTTGACCAATATCCCAAGACAGTCCAAAAATATGCAGAAATCATTAAAATTGTAGACCTTAGTAAATCTGCTCTTCAAAGATTGCACTCCCCTGGCGAATTTCCAGGTGCCGGTTTAGGTTTTGCTACTGTTCATCGGAAAATCACCAAGCATGGAGGCAAGCTCTGGTCAGAAGGAAAATTAGAAAAAGGAACAAAAATGTTTTTACCCTAAAAAATATACACTTATGGAAAATAAAACCATTTTGCTAGTTGAAGACAACCTTGATGATGTTGAACTGACACTTCATGCTTTCAAGAAAAACAACATACAAAATGAAGTTGTTGTTGTCAATGATGGTGCCGATGCCTTGGATTACCTGTTTGGACAAGGAAAATTTGAAGGCCGGGACTTGTCAATCATGCCCACAATAATTTTACTGGATATTAAACTTCCTAAAATTGATGGTTTGGAAGTCCTGAAGAGAATAAGGGAAAATCCTGCCACACAATACATCCCAATTGTAATACTTACTTCATCCAAAGAAGAGCAGGATATTATTACTGGCTATAAGCTTGGCGTTAACAGCTATGTTAGAAAACCAGTTGATTTCATCCAATTTACTGAGGCTGTGAACAGCCTGGGATTGTATTGGCTGCTACTCAACCAAACCCCTCCATTAAACAAAATTAATCCTTAAGAATGAAGAAGAAAATACGGATATTGATTATTGATGATTCAGAGGATGATGCTTTATTGGAAGTTAATCAGATCAAAAAAAGTGGTTATGAAGTATACTTTCAATGCATTGATACGGCAAATGAAATGGTAGAGGCCTTGCAAGAAGAAAAATGGGATATTATTCTAGCCGACTACTCCATGCCAAAATTCAATGGTATAGAGGCCTTGGAATTACTTAAGAAATCAAAGCTTGACATTCCCTTTATAATTATTTCCGGAACCATTGGTGAGGAGCTTGCTGTTGAGGCAATGCGTGCTGGGGCGCATGATTATATTATGAAAAATAATCTTAAGCGGCTGCTCCCTGCAGTTGAGCGGGAAATTCAGGAAGCCGCACTCCGTGCAGAAAGAACATTGTTAGAGCAAAAAAAGAAACTTGCAGAGGAGAGGTTGAAGGTTTTTTCCCATGCAGTTGAACAAAGTCCGGTAATGATAATATTAACTGATACAAATGGAATTATTGGTTATGTCAATCCAAAGCTAGAAGATATAACAGGTTATACGAGCGCAGATCTTATTGGTAGTCAATATTCATCCTTTCATGATGAAAAAACTTATGGAGAAAATAACCTTTCAATTGTAGAATATCTTGAATTAAAAAAACTCTGGAAAGAGGAAATTCAAAAGCAAAAAAAAGATGGAACTTTGTTCTGGACAAGTGTTGCTATATCACCTATAAAAGATAATGATGGCAATACCATCCATTATGTAATTATTGAAGAGGATATAACCAACAAGAAAAGAATTGAAAAGGAACTCATTGTTGCAAAGGAACATGCAGAGGAAAGTGATGAGCTTAAAACGGCCTTTCTTCAGAATATGAGCCATGAAATCAGGACTCCCATGAATGCTATACTCGGATTCTCCGATTTACTCATTGATCAGAACAAAGGTTGTGGAGAACCAAACAATTATGCCCAAATAATTCAAAACAGTTGTAACGATCTATTAAATATTATTGATAGCATATTGGATATTGCAAAAATTGAATCCGGTCAATTGTCTGTTTTTTATGGTCCATGTGAACTGAAAGAGCTCTTCGATGACCTGCTTCTTTTATTTGACAACAACAAAATAAGACTGGAAAAAGAAAATATTCAATTCATATTTAAGTCTTATAGCAAAACTCTTACTATTGAATCTGATCCTTTGAAATTAAAGCAAATCCTCATTAATTTGCTCAACAATGCCTTGAAATTTACAGATGAAGGAAATGTGGAGGTGGGCTATAAATTTGATAAAAACCAACATATAGTATTTCATGTGTCAGATTCGGGAATTGGTATTCCACCCGAAATGCATAAAAAAATATTCCAACGCTTTTTTAAACTGGAACAGAACGGCACCAAATTTCTTGAGGGTACAGGTTTAGGCCTTGCTATTGTTAAAGAGTTTCTTGATTTACTTGGTGGAAAGATCTGGCTTGAATCGGAACCTAATGTTGGAAGCACATTTTATTTCTCATTGCCTTGTAAAGTTTTAAAAGGCTGATATATATTGAGTTGTAAATGTAAAGGTGTATGAAAACTAAACTGAGAACTTTAATTGTAGAAGACTCTGATGATGATGCCTTTTTGTTAGTCCACCAGATCAAGGAAAACATGATAGATGTTGAATTCAGACAGGTTGAAACACCTGAAGAGATGTGTAGTGCCCTTATGCAGGAGAACTGGGATGTTATCCTGTCTGATTATCATATGCCTAATTTTAGTGGGCTTGAAGCCCTGGCTATTGCGAAGGAACTGGATGTAAACATTCCTTTTATTATTGTATCTGGAACAATTGGAGAAGAGCTGGCCGTACAGGCAATGAGGTTAGGTGCTCATGATTATCTGATGAAGAACAACCTAGAGCGTCTTGTACCTGCGATCCAAAGAGAATTGAAGGAGGCTGAGACCAGGGCTGAGAACAAACTGTTGAAAAAGAAAAACGAAGAAGCTGAGGCCATTAAATTAAGTGAGACAAAGTTTAAGAATTTAATCGCTGATATGCATGTTGGAGTTCTTATGTTCAATTCTGAAGGAATACTGCTATTAAGCAATAATGAAGCACTTGAGCTTTTGGATTTAACAGAAGACCAGATAACAGGTAAAAGTTCAATTCCACAGGGATGGACAGCAAAAAATGAAGATGGTACAACATTTTCCGGCTTCCTTTCCATAATAAAAGAAATATCGCTTACATCCCAGCCATTTCGCAATATAATGATAGAAGTATATCGTCCCTCTAAAGCAAATAGCGTCTGGATAATGGTTGATGCTGTGCCCCAATTCAATTTTGATGATGAAATCCATCAAATTGTGTGGACCTTTGTAGATAGAACAGAGCGGAAATATGCAATTGAAGCCCTACGTGAAAGTGAAGAAAGATACCGTAGGTTGGTGGAAATGTCTCCGGATGCCATAGTTATTCACCAGGACAATAAAATTGTCTTTATTAATGTTGCAGGCATTGAGCTTATTGGAGCTAAAACAGCTAAAGAAATCCTTGGAAGGTCAATGTTGGAGTTTGTGCACCCAACTTGGGTTAAAAGGGTTGAAAAACTTTTAAGCCAAAATCTCGAATGGTTACCCATACCATACACCGAAGAAAAATACATCAAATTGGATGGTAGCGAAGTCGATGTTGAAGTATCTGCAGTTCCTTCATTGTATCATGGAAAAGAAGCAATCCAGGTAATTATCCGTGACATTTCAAGACGGAAAAAAGCTGAAGAAGAAATACAGATTAAAACCGATGAACTTACAAAGCTTAATCAAGAGAAAGATAAGTTCTTTTCAATAATAGCTCACGATCTAAGGAGTCCTATTTCAAGTTTGATGGGAATAACAGGGATGCTTGCCGAAAATATGTTAAACATACCGTTGCCTAAATTGCAAAACATTTTTAAAGAAATAAGCGATTCTGCCAATAACCTCTACCAGTTAATGGAAAACCTGCTTCAATGGGCAAAAATACAACAGGGACTATCACCTTTTAAACCAGAAAAAGTAGTTTTATCGAAAATAACAGACTTAAGTATTGCTGTTCATTCCGAATTCGCCCGGAGCAAAAACATTAAAATGGAAAATACTATATCCAAAGATCTGGTTGTTTTTGCAGATAAAAACATGTTGCAATTTGTAATCAGAAACATGGTTTCCAATGCTATTAAATTTACAAACAAGGGAGGCATGGTAACAATTAGTGCCCGAAATATTAGTGAGAAGAAACTTGAAATAGAAATAAAAGATACAGGAATAGGAATGGATAATGAATTGCAGGAAGGATTGTTTAAACTTAATACTCAAATGAATAGACAAGGTACAAATGGAGAACCCAGCTCAGGTCTGGGACTGTTGCTTTGCAAAGAATATATTGAAAAAAATGAAGGGGAGATTAGGGTATGCAGTCAGGTTGGAAAAGGAACAAGCTTCTTTATAGTACTTAAAAGGGAAAATTGAAAAATTAGTGCATCATGGACAAAAAGCTTAACGTTCTTGTTGTTGAAGATTCTGTGGATGATACTGTTTTAGTTGTCCACTTGCTTACAAAGGCCGGATATACTATTTATCATGAACGTGTAGAGACGGAAGATGATATGGCAAAAGCCCTGAAAGAAAAAAGCTGGGATATTATATTGTCTGATTATGCAATGCCCCACTTTAATGGGCTAGATGCCCTTCTTTTATATAAAAAGTCATTGCTCGATATACCCTTTATACTAATCTCAGGTACAATTGGGGAAGAAATTGCTGTAGACGCCATGAGGGCAGGTGCTCATGATTACATAATGAAAAATAACCTGAAAAGATTAGTGCCAGCTATTGATCGTGAGTTGCGTGAAGCTAAAGTGAGGGCTGAACACAGAAAACTGGAAAAAATCAAAAAACAGGCAGACGAAGACTTGCGTGCAAGTGAAGAGCGTTTTTCCACAGCATTTAAATATAGTCCGATTGCGAGTGCTATTTTTCGTAGCAGTGATGAAGTTATTGTTGATGTAAATGAAGTATTTATAAAAATCATGGGGTATTCCTATCAGGAAATCATCGGGAAAACCACATTTGAACTTGAAACCTACGTAAATCCAGCAGATCGTGAGAAAATAATCGACACCTTAAAAAAGGAGGGGAAGGTTGATTCTTATGAATTTCAGTTCAAATCGAAGAATGGAGAAATCAGGGATGCCCTTGCTGCAGTCACATTTATTACTCTGAATAATGTAGAACACTATCTGACCTATTTTATTGACATAACAGAACGCAAGAAATATGAAAAGCAACTACTTGTTTTAAATGCAGCACTTGAAGCTACAGCTAATGCAATAGTCATTACAGATGTTAAAGGAAAAATAATCTGGTTCAATCAATCTTTTACTAAATTAACAAGGTATTCAAATGATGAAATAATTGGACGCGATCCTGGAGAATTGATCAATTCCGGAGTCCAAGACAAAGAATTCTTTAATAAAATGTGGAAAACCATTTTAAATGGAAATACCTGGCATGGTGAATTAACAAACAGAAGAAAAGACAATTCTCATTATTACGAATACATGACTATAACACCTGTTAAAGAAAAGGAAGGAAAGATTTCTCACTTTATTGCAGTTAAGCAAGATATTACCCAAAGGAAAAAAGCTGAAAAAGCCTTGATAGAATCGGAGAGAAAATACAGGATAATAGCTGACAATAATTATAACTGGGAGTTTTGGACAAGCCCCGAAGGAAAATATATTTATTGCTCACCCTCCTGCTTTAAGGTAACCGGATATAAAGCAGAGGAGTTTATTGAAAACACTGATTTACTATATAATATAATCCACCCCGATTATCGTACAGATTACTATATGCATGTTAATGAACATTTGAAACACAATAAAGCAAATAGTTTTCAATACAAGATAATCCATAAAGATGGAAGTGAGCGTTGGATCGAACATGTTTGCCAATCAGTTTTTGATGAGCATGGAAATTACCTAGGAAGAAGAGGCAGCCATAGCGATATAACAGAAAAAAAGGAAACTGACCGAAGAATTTTAAATGCGATAATATCTACTGAAGAAACCCAAAGAAACAAGTTTTCTCAGGAGTTGCATGATGGACTCGGACCTGCATTGTCAACTGTAAAACTTTATTTTCAATGGCTTGCAGACACTACAAACGTTGAAAAACGTGAAAGTATAGCACATACAGGCTTGAGCAATATAAATGATGCTATTCAAACGTTACGTGAAATTTCGAATAACCTAAGTCCACGTATATTAACAAACTTTGGCTTAATACCAGCCATTAAACACTTGATATCCGGAATAAACCAAACCAAGAAAATTAATATAAAATTTGAATATTCCAGTGAAGAAAGGTTTATCTCGCAGATCGAAATTACAATTTACAGGGTTTTGTCAGAATTAATAAATAATACGATAAAGTATGCGAATGCCCAAAATATTTTTATTACATTATCAATAGAACCTGAAAAAAAACGAATTAAGTTTAATTATGAAGATGATGGTGTGGGATTTAATTTATCAGAAGTGTTGAGTAACAAAACAGGATTAGGCCTTCAAAATATAATACAGAGGATAAAAACCCTAGATGGAAAAATTTCTTTTAATACAAAAGAGGATAAAGGCTTTAAAGTAAATATTAAATTGCCATTAAAAGAATCATAGTGAAGATGCTAACAAAAAAACTTAAAGCTATTCTTGTTGATGATCATGTTATGTTCAGAAATGGATTAAAATCCATTCTTGAACAAGAAAATATTGCTGAAATAATTGGAGAAGCTTCTAATGGTAAAGAGTTTTTGGATTTATTGGAGAACTGTAAACCTGAAATTGTATTGATAGACATAGATATGCCCATTATGAACGGGATTGAAGCTTGTGAAAAAGCTCTGGAGAAATATCCATCCCTAAATATTCTGGTATTAAGTATGTATGACGATTACTCGCATTATTCGAAACTTGTAGGATTTGGAGTGAAAGGATTTATCACGAAATCATCAGGGAAAACTGAACTTAACAATGGCATTTATGCAGTTGGCAATGGGGATAGTTATTTTTCATCCGACTTGCTAAGGAATATACTTATTGAAATTAATAAACCTCAAAAGAAGGAGATAGAATCAGAGGACTTGGTGCATTTTACGCGTCGAGAATTAGAAATTCTCAAGCTCATATGTAATGGCTATGCAACAAATGAGATGGCAGAAATGCTGTTTTTGAGCAACAAAACCATAGACAATCACCGTTCTAATCTTTTACAAAAAGCAGGAGTCAAAAATAGTGTCGGACTTGTGATTTATGCAGTGAAAAATGGAATCGTATCTTTTACCTAATTGACTTAGTAAACATATAATTCCTTATCTTACTATAAGTTTTATTTGAAAAGGAGTTTGGCTTTAAAATACCTGCTGCTATACAGATGAATTATTTAGGCACAGGGCAATGTCCTTGGTAAAAAACACCAAATACAACCAGACGCATCTGCCCTTGTAGAGAAGAGAAAAGTTGATATAGCAGCAATTTGTCAACATTCATCTCATCCGGTCCAGCAAGCTGGATCACATTCTCCAAGCTGGAGAAGGATTGGTGGCTATGGGTTTGCTTTTTGCTCACATTTACCATCTGGGAAGGAACTTGTGATGATGCTTCATTGTTTCGTAGGGATACAACAAAACATCTTTGAGAGTCTCATTCAAAAAGCTTTAAGTTGGACCATTGTGTTTTATAGGAACTATACAGTTTTTATATTAATGCGGTAAGAAACGCAGCGATCCGTCACAGCTCTTCCCCCTTCACTACTGCTCTGGTGTCTTATTTTATATTGATTGGCAGTAACCAATAAACTGTATAGCCAATGGAATAGAAGATAAGCTCTCGATGAAAATTAGGGAAAAACCCCTATGTGAATAGTAGATATTCCTCTAGGCCCAAGCCTCCTTTCATTCGTATTTTTATATAAAAGAAATTACATGAAGAATCTTAAAATAATAATGGTTGATGATAATGTGCAGTTTAGGACAAGTTTAAAAGACTATTTAGAAAGCAACCTATATTGCACCATTATTGGTGAGGCATCAGATGGGATTGAGTTTCTGGACATAAAGAATTTAGGATTGGCAGATATTGTTCTCATGGATATTGCCATGGCAAATATGGATGGGATTGAAGCAACCAAAAGAGCGCTGTGGATGCATTCACACCTGAAAATAATAGCAATTACTATGTATACCGAAAAAGTCTACTTAAGATCACTTATTGAATCGGGATTTAAAGGCTGTGTTTTCAAACCAGACATCTACACTCAATTGTTCAAAGCAATTGATTTAGCTATGAAAGGAATAGTCCATTTTCCGGATAATATTCAGTTTGGCAACTAAATCTAATTCGTTGGCTAATATTGCAACTTTCAAAGAATGAATAAAATAGAAGTAAGCAACTAAAAGTGAACACAGAAATGGAACAGAAAAAAGATGACAGGCATATCATTACAAACTATCTAACATTTAGGATGTGCCAAGAGATTTATGCAGCTAATGTTGCAAATGTTGTAAATATTCAGGAATTGACCACGATTACTGAAGTACCAAAATCACCAGATTATTTCTTAGGAATAATAAACCTGCGTGGAAAGGTATTGCCAGTAATCGATGGAAGGAAAAAACTAAATCTTTGTGTTTCAGAAAACACAGTAAACACCTGTATTCTTGTTATGGAGGTTTCGGGTAGAGACACAAAGACAAATATTGGCATGCTGGTCGATGAAGTTGATGAAGTAATAGAAATAGAACAGGAGCAGATTCAGCCTCAGCCACTTGTCGGTAAAAATCAAAAAGAAGATGTTGTGCTCGGATTATATAAACCACAAAGCACCGATAAATTTACCATAGTTTTAAATGTAAATAAACTTCTTTCTTCAGGAGAACTTGCCAATATACAATCCAATTCACCCTCTGTATCTATTGTAAATGAATAAGCTTACTATGTTCTAATGTTTTCAAAGCAATAAGTAGAACCATTCAATATTGCCACTACCGGACCCTTAATGAGATGAGTGAAAAAAAGTAATAGTAAAACGATTACAGGACTATAAACTAAAATGATGAAATATGAAAAAGTTGAGGAGTTTTCTTAGTCTGGCAGCATTATTAAGCATAATGGGCCTTTCTACAGTATGTGGGGTTGATATTTCGCCTGATCAGGTTTTGCAAAAACTACAAGAAGGGAATGATAGGTATGTAAACAATCAGCGGGATTATCCGAATCTAAATAGTGCCAGACGCAAAGAAACTGGCAGTAAAGGACAGTTTCCATATGCAACTGTCATTGGTTGTTCTGACTCCAGGGTGCCTATAGAGCATTTATTTGATGCAGGTATTGGAGATATTTTTGTAATCAGGGTAGCAGGAAATGTTTGTAATGTAGATGAGATCGGATCCATAGAATATGGTGTAGAGCATTTGAATACTCCTGTACTTGTTGTATTGGGGCATAGTAGTTGCGGTGCTGTTACAGCCGTGGCAAGGGGCGATGAAGTCCATGGTAGTATACCTGCTCTTGTCAGCAATATTAATTCAGCAGTTGTTAAAGCAAAAGAGTTGCATGGAGAACATTTCTCAGATGAGCTGTTAAAATCATCGATAGAGTTAAATGTCTGGCAAAGCATTGAAGATCTTCTTCAAAACAGTCATGGAACCCTTGAACTGGTTAAGAGCGGGAAACTTAAAATTGTAGGGGCTGTTTATGATCTGTCGACTGGAAAGGTCCAATGGATGGGAGAACATCCTCAACAAACAAGCCTCTTGTCGTCAGTAGAGCATAAAACTACCGTACATGTTGCCAGAGATGAAGATGTTCATGAAAGAGTTGATAATGCCGCAATCCTTAATGTTGAAGCAAGCAAGCACTCAACTCAGGGAACTGGTAAAGTAAAGGTTATATTGATTATCTTACTTGTGTTTTTGGGTTTGGTTTACTTTCTTCTGTTTAACAAAAAAACGGCCCTAAAGTTACGTGTTGGTGGAAAAATAATGTCTATTGCAATAGTTCTTATTTTTGTAATGACAGGAATTGGGGTAGTAGGCTTTGTATACATGAAATCTATTGGTGAAGAATTGTATAGCATTGCTGAAGAGGATATTGTGCTGGGCAATAAGGTTACTAAAATAGAGGCTCATCAATTTGAGCAAAGTATCATTATTGAGCAAATATTGAAATATACCCACAATAGTAGAATAAACAATTCAATAAAAGAGCAGAAAATTCAGGAGCTTAAAGCAGAGTTTAATGATTTAGCCAGATTAACAGATGAGGAACTAATAGAAGCCGAAGACATATGTAAAGCTGCTATGGCCCATGAGAAGAATGAAAAAGCAATAGCCGAATTTCAAGGTATCTACAATGTTTTGATAAAGCTGGGAAAAGAACATGAGGATTTTGAAAAGGAAGTTGAAGGTTTATTTCTATCCGTGTCTCAAAGAAATCTTGGCAAAATAGATGATCACGAAAAGCTTATTGAAAAGGAATTAAGCCAAATCAATTACGAGGTGGACTCCTTACTGCAAGCTATTGAAAAATCAACTGCTGAATCTGCTTTTAAAGCAGAATCGCATGAAAAAGAAGCAGTAAAAATTAACCTGTTGTTAATTGTTCTTGGAATTATTATTGGTTTTGGATTGAGTTTTACTCTTTCTAACCTTATTACCAATCCAATTAAAAAGGCTGTGGAATTTGCTAATGGTGTTGCAGATGGTGATTTGACCCAGGCACTTGTTCACGAACAGGATGATGAAGTTGGTGATATGGTGAAAGCCTTGACTCGCATGGTTGAAAAGCTTAAATATGTAGTTTCTGAAATCATTTCCGGTTCAGACAACATAGCTTCTGCCAGTCATCAAATTAGTGGTTCTTCGCAAGAATTGAGCCAGGGAGCCAATGAACAAGCATCATCGGTAGAAGAAGTTTCATCTACAATGGAGCAAATAGCCGCGAATATTGAACAAAATACTGAAAATGCAGGGCAAACAGAAAAAATATCGGCCAATGCATCCAAAGGGATCCAAGAAGTAAGCAAACAGTCCATTGAAACGGTAGAAGCCAATAAATTGATTTCTGAAAAGATCAACATTATAACAGATATTGCTTTCCAGACAAATATTTTGGCTTTAAATGCTGCTGTTGAAGCTGCCCGAGCAGGTGAACATGGAAAAGGCTTTGCTGTAGTGGCTGCCGAAGTACGCAAACTTGCAGAGAGAGCGAAGTCTGCTGCCGGCGAAATTATTGGTTTGGCAAAAAACAGTTTAGGATTGGCTGAAGTAGCTGGTAAAAAGATGGAAGAGATTTTACCCGAAGTATTAAAAACCACACAATTAGTTCAGGAAATTTCCTCTTCCAGCCTGGAACAGAACAATGGAGCGTCACAGGTGAACGGTGCCATTCAGCAACTTAATACTGTTATCCAGCAATATGCTGCCTCCAGCGAAGAACTTGCAACCAGTTCAGAGGAAATGAACAGTCAGGCCGAACAATTGAGGGATGTTATTTCATATTTCAAAATAGAATCCAATGGGCAAAGAGGCAGAAAGAAATCTGATCGGCAAACGCCAATAACTGACTATAAAAATACAAACATGCCTTTTCCTAAAGTAAAAAGTACTCAGAAAAATTTACAACCCAATAAGGACGGTGATTCGGAGTTTGAACAATACTAATTTGAACATACCGGATCGGATAATAAATAGTTACTCATGTACTTGATAATAGTACTGTGCAAAATGCACAGTACTATTTTATTTTTACCATCTTCCTTTAAAAATATACTGCCTAAGTAACTTTGCAATAAACGATGAATATTTTAAGTATGGAAAGTGACAGTATATTTAGCAAGTACCTGCATACAGTCCTTGGTATTAAAATTCAATACAAATGTATTGTTTGCAAACCTGATGAAATTCAAAGCGTTTCTTAGGATGACTCCCGTTCAATCAATTCTCCAGGAATGTAATAGGTCTTGTTTTCTAACTTTAAAACTGGAGCATTAATCCGTTCAAACACAATTTCAGCAGCTTTTCGTCCTATTTCCAGTCCCATGGGCCGTATAGAAGTAATGGAAGGCTTATACATTGTACTGAAAGGTTCCTCACTAAAGCCAATAACCGATAATTCTTCCGGTACTTTTATGCCTTTCTCATAAATAGCCTGCATAACCCCTGCCATGGTTAAATCACTAATGGTGAAAATGCTGTCTGGTGGATTTGGCAGGTTTAATAATTCGATTGCCTTTTTTTTGACTTCGAGTGGGGTCTGACCAGATATAACATATTCTTCCACAAAGGGTAAATTGTTGTCGACGAGCGCACTTTTATATCCCTGTAAGCGATTGGAACTGATTAATAATTCAGGTTTTCCGATGCAAATGGCAATTTTTTTACATCCCTTTTTTATTAAGTGATTTGTTGCCTGATAGGCTCCCGGAACATCGTCGAGCAATACCATGTCTGCTTTTAACTCTTTCGGGACCCGGTCAAAAAAAACAATCGGAATTTTTGAATCAATGATATACTGAAAATGCTCATACCCGGTTGTGCCCCTGGAAACACCAGCAATTATTCCCTCAACATTATTGGCCATCAAAAAATCAATATTATCTACTTCTGTTTCAAATGATTCATTGGACTGTAAAATAATCAGGTTGTACCCATGCTTGCGCACAACCTCCTCAATTCCTTTAATGACAGAAGGAAAAAAGAAATTATAAATCTGAGGGATTATCAAACCTATAAGTTTGCTTTTTTTATATCGAAGTGAAAGGGCAAGCTGGCTTGGACGGTAATTAAAGCTCTCCGCAATGTTCCTTACGGCTTTTTTTGTTTCCTCACTTATATCAGGATGGTCTTTCAGGGCCCGGCTTACTGTCGATTTCGAAACGCCTAACAGTTTCGCAATATCTTTTATAGTTATAGTTGAAGGACGCATTTATACAATGATATCACAAAAAAATGGAGGCTGCAATATTTATCCCACAAAAAAAAAATCGGAAAGTTTTCAACCGCAACCGGTTGCACAACCGGTTGATGTCCAAATGCTATCATAGGGTGCATAAAAGTGTAGATTTTATGCGTTTTACATTCATATATTTGAGCTGTTGAATTCAATGTGTAAGGCGATAAAAAATCGCATATCAAACATGTAAAATTAATTATCTAACTATGAAAAGAAGATTTTTACTTATTATGTTTCCGGCTATACTTTTTAGTTATGCTATTAATGCTCAAAAAGGTATAGTTACCGGAGAGGTGACCGATGCTACCACTAATGAAACCTTAATTGGAACAACTGTTGTAGTGGAAGGTACATCAAAAGGCACCATTACTGATATTGATGGATTATATACTCTTGAACTGGATGAAGGGGAATACAATATTAAGGTTTCATATACCGGATATTTAGCAGAAACTCAAAAGGTATCAATTGTTGCTGATGAAACCACTACCTTAAATGTTAGCTTAGCTGCTGACCTTTTAAGTCTGGAGCAGGTTGTTGTTACTGGTGTTGTAAATCCAAAATCGGCACTGGAATCGAGTGTTTCTGTTACCACCTTAAAACCTAAATCGATAGAAAAGCTCGGTACGGTTTCTACTGCGGAAGTTTTTAAATCGATACCGGGTATTCATTCCGAATCCACTGGAGGCGAGGGGAATGCTAATATTTCGGTTCGTGGTATTCCAATTTCAACTGGAGGATCAAAGTTCATGCAACTATACGAAGACGGACTTCCTGTAATGCAATTTGGAGATATAATTTTTGGAAATGCTGACATTTTTCTTCGAGCTGATAGAAGCTTAAGTCGTATCGAAGCTATCAAAGGTGGTTCTGCATCGACATTTGCAAGTAATTCACCAGGGGGTATTATAAACTTCATTAGCAATAATGGTATAGTTGAAGGTGGTTCTGTTGGTATTACAACAGGCCTTGATTATAAGAGCTTTCGGACCGATTTTAATTATGGGGGGCCAATAGGTAATGGCTTTCGATTTAATATTGGTGGCTTTTACCGCCAGGGCGAGGGCGTCAGGAATTGTGGCTTCGATGGAAACATGGGCGGACAGATTAAAGCCAATATCACAAAAGAATTTAAAAATGGATATGTGCGCCTATATCTTAAACATCTAGATGATAGGGCAATATCCTATATGCCAATGCCTGTTCTTGTTTCGGGTACCGGAGAAAATCCTACGTATGAATCCATAAAAGGTTTTGACTTAAAGAAATCTACTTTCCAAAATTCAGAATTCTATAACATGGCAAGTATTGATGCAGGCGGAAATCCTCGTACAACCAACATTTCTGACGGTATGCATCCGATATCTAATGCTGCAGGTACAGAATTTTCTTTTGAGATTGGCGATGGATGGAAAATAATTAATAAAAACAGATTAGCTATTACAAGTGGCTCTTTTAGAACATTGTTTCCAACAGGGTTGATAGGTACTGCTGATGAGATAGCACAGAATAGACTTGGTGGAAGTGCTACTGGTTACACTATTAGTTATGCAAATGGACCAAATGCTGACCAGACATTATCAACTGACGAACTGTCAAACTTAAACGGAAATGGTTTAATGATGGAATTAGCCTCATTTGATGTAGATATTAACAGTTTTAATAATTTCACCAATGACATGTACGTATCGAAGAAATTCAATAATGTAAATGTTACAATGGGATACTATAAAGCATATCAGGAAATTGCTACATATTGGGCATGGCAAGGATATATCACCGATGTGTCTGAAGCACCCCAATTAATGAATATAGCCAGTGCTGACAGCTCATATTATACTGAAGGTGGTGTTAGTGCTTATGGTCAGTGGGGACTAGGTCGTAAATATGATATGAAATATAATATTGGAGCACCCTATGCTAACATTGGTGTTACCCTGAATGATAACATTAACATTGATGCCAGTATCAGGTACGACATGGGAAGAGTGGACGGATACTACCTTTCCAGTAAGTCTGCTTCAGTAGACGTTAATCAGGATGGCCTTATTTCTCCAGTTGAAAGCAGTTGTAATATTGTCGATAATACACATCCAAATGCTGTAGATTATGATTATAGCTATCTATCATTTTCATTAGGAGCTAACTATAAATTAGACAATCAGAAAGCTGTTTTTGCAAGAGTAAGCCAAGGGGGACGGGCAAATGCTGACCGCTTACTTTACTCACCGTTTATTACTGCAGAAGGTAAAACTATTGCCGGCTTGGAAGCGGATATGGTTACTCAAGTCGAATTAGGATTTAAATACAGTTCTCCTTCATTAAGTTTAATGGCTACCCCGTACTTCTCAAAAGTTGAGGAACAAAATGCCGATGTAACAGAAAATAAAATCTATCTAATTGCATTTCAATCTTATGGTGCCGAATTGGAGGCTTCTGCTCATGTTGGTGGATTAAATATGACAGCAGGTGCTATTTATACAAATGCAAAAATTAAGGAAAGCCTTGATGAAACCTCTGTAGGCAATATACCTCGCCGTGTACCTGCATTAATGTATAATTTTAATCCATCGTACGCAATAGGCAATGCTCAAATTGGATTAAGCTTTATTGGAACTACAAAAGTATATATGCAAAATGCCAATAAAGTTATACTGCCTGGATTTGTATATGTAAACGCATATGCAAGTTACGAAATTACTAAAGGCTTAGAGCTAAGTATAAATGTGAACAACCTGTTGAATACAATAGGTTTTACTGAAATGGAAGGCGATGGATTCACAGAAAACACAACAAACTACATGCGTGCAAGACCATTGACAGGAAGATCATCTAAATTAACATTGTCATATTCATTCTAATAGATAGGGGTTTAGGACTTTTTTAAATCGGTGTCCGGCATGGTTTATTTGCCGGATACCTCAAATAAACTAAATTATGAAGAATGCAATACAGTTGATAACATATGCTGACAGGATTGGGAGTAGCAATATTGCAGAGTTAAATGAATTATTTGACAACGAGTTAAAGGGGCTTTTTGGAGGCGTTCATATACTTCCTTTTTTTTATCCCATTGATGGCGAAGATGCAGGCTTTGACCCTATTGACCATTCAATAGTTGACCCAAAGCTGGGAAATTGGTTGGCTATAAAAAAACTGAGTGGATCTGTTGATATTATGGCCGACCTGATAGTTAACCATGTTTCTGCAAAGTCAGCACAATTCAGGGACTTTAAAGAAAAGGGGGAGAAATCGGAATATGCTTCCATGTTTTTAACTTACGACAAGGTTTTTCCTAATGGGGCAACTGAAAATGATTTGGCCATGATATACAGGCCCAGACCTGGCTTCTCCTTCACTCCCATGAACATTTCAGGCAATAAAAAACTCATCTGGACCACTTTCACAAGTAACCAGATAGATATCGATGTAAACAGCGAGGCTGGCAAAGCCTATCTGGAAAACATCTTGATCACTTTTGAGAAAGCCGGAATTAAGATGATACGTCTTGATGCTGCAGGATATGCCGTAAAGAAGAGAGGCACTTCATGCTTTATGATTGACGAAACCTTCGGGTTTATTGCTCAGTTGGCCGAAATGGCCAAGCACAGAGGTATTGAAGTGCTTGTTGAAATCCATTCCTACTATAAGACTCAAATTGACATTGCCAAAAAAGTTGGTTTTGTTTACGATTTTGCATTACCTGTTCTGGTACTGGATACTTTGTTCAATAAAAATGCAGCAAACCTAAAACGCTGGATTGAAATCAGCCCCAGGAATACGTTTACTGTTCTGGATACTCATGATGGAATAGGCATTATAGATGTAGCATCAGAGGATGGAAAACCTGGCTTAATTGAGGACAGTGCTTTGGAAAAAATAGTTGACCAGATGCATCATAATTCAGAAGGCAGAAGCCTTAAAGCTACTGGTGAAGCTGCATCTAACCTGGACCTCTACCAGGTAAACTGTACGTATTTTGAAGCTTTAGGAAAAGACCAGATTAAGTATTTAATGGCGAGAGGCATCCAATTCTTTGTGCCTGGAATTCCACAGGTATATTATGTTGGTTTGTTTGGTGACGACAACGATATGGACCTATTGTCCAAAACAAATGTTGGACGCGATATTAACCGGCATTATTATACAAGATCCGAGATAAAGGAAAAGCTTGAAACACCTATGGTCAAAAAATTAAGGGAGCTGATGGTGTTCAGAAATAATCATCCTGCTTTTCAGGGCAGCTTCCAACTTTTAGACTCGACAGATTCTATATTGAACATCGCATGGTCCAATGGTGAATCATGGGCCAAGCTCTTTATTGATTTTACCAGCAATGAGTTTTCAATTCATTTCTCGGAATACAATGGACAAAGTTCTATCTCCTTTGCTGAGTTTTTAAAATAATCACTTAAATTTAGAAATATGCCTGAAGAAAAAGGAAACCATAATACTATAAAGTGGCTTACATATATGATGTTTATGATGTTTGCCATGACTACCGATGCTGTTGGGGAGATAATACCTGAAGTCATGGAGAAGTTTGATTTAAGCATGACTGCTGCGGGGCTTTTGCATTATTGTCCGATGACAGCAATTGCTTTTGCTGGTATCTTCTTAGGATTCCTTGCCGACAAATTGGGGAGAAAGAAATCCATTATCCTTGGGCTTGTTCTTTTTGTGGTTAATTCCTATTTATTCCTTGCAGGCAATACCTTTGCATTCTATTTAGTACTTCTGGTTATTTCCGGACTGGCTATTGGAATATTCAAAACAGGGGCCTTGGCACTCATTGGCGATATCTCTTCGTCTACAAAACAACATACATCAACCATGAATGCGGTTGAAGGTTTTTTTGGGGTTGGAGCCATTATTGGTCCCTTTATTGTCAGTTATTTTTTAACAAGGGGCGTTGACTGGAAATGGCTCTATATTGTTGCTGCAACTTTGTGTGTGGTCCTCATTTTTATGGCTCTCTGGTTAAAATACCCTCAAACAAAAAAGACCTCTGATGAAACAATCAATGTAAAGCGGACTTTAAAAATGGTAAAAAATCCCTATGCTCTTGGCTTTTCTTTAGGAGCCTTTCTATATGTTGCTGTAGAGGCTGGTATTTATGTTTGGATGCCGACTTTAATAAGTGCTTATGAGGGTAACCTGATACTCATAGCAACCTATTCCTTGTCTATATTCTTTATACTAAGGGCAATTGGTAGATTTATCGGAATCTGGATGATGTCGCATTTTAATTGGACAGTTGTGCTTTTAATATCGAGTTTGCTTATCCTGTTGTGTTACCTTGGAAGTTTTATTAACGGTGCTGCAACAGTAATATTGCTACCCTTAAGCGGACTCTTCATGTCTGTTATTTATCCAACTATTAATTCAAAGGGTATCAGTTGTTTTCCGAAATCCAGTCATGGTGCCGTGGCAGGCATAATATTGTTTTTCACTGCAGCAGGTGCAGCTCTTGGTCCTTTGGCCATGGGAGTTGTGAGTGATCTGTTTGGATCAAAACCACAAATAGGGTTTATACTGGCAACCCTATTTGCAGGCCTGTTGTTTTTGGGAGCCTTATTAAACCATATCTTAAAGCCTACCGAGAAACGTCTGATTTCTTTGAACGAAAGTGAGTACAAATAAAGTGGAATAACATGCGAAATTTTAAAGTAATAGGAATTGGTGAAGTGCTGTGGGATATGCTTCCCGATGGAAAAGAACTGGGTGGGGCACCCGCCAATTTTGCCTTTCATGCTCAGAATTTAGGGGCAGACTCAGTAATAATAAGTGCTATAGGCCAAGATAAATTAGGGGACGAAATCAAAGAGGTGCTTAGCAAACAGAAAATTAATCACTTGCTTAGCTTATCGCAAAAACCTACAGGTACAGTATCGGTTCATTTGAATGAGGGCATACCGAGCTATGAAATACATGAATCAGTTGCTTGGGATGATATTAGTATAAATGATCAAATAAAGGGAATTCTTTCTGAAGCGGATGCGATTTGTTTTGGAACACTGGCCCAACGCTCCGAGATTTCCAGACATTATATTGGAAAGGCTTTAGGGTTAGTCCCTCAAAAAGCTTTAAAAGTTTTTGATATTAACCTTAGGCAACACTATTATACGAAAGATTTAATAGCTGAATCTCTTACTTTGGCCAATGTTTTAAAATTGAATTCGGAAGAATTAGTGATATTACAGCAATATTTTGATTTAAAACCTGATGTGATCCAAGCTTGTACACAATTAATTGAGCAATTTGATTTGAAGTTGCTTGCATTGACCAATGGGAGTGAAAACAGTATGCTGTTTACGTCAGACATTAAGTCTGTAATTTCAACCCCCAAAGTTAAGGTTGTAGATACTGTAGGTGCAGGTGATTCTTTTACAGCTACAATGGTAATGGGATTACTTAATAATGAACCTCTCTCAAAAGTGCATCGGAAGGCTGTTAAATATTCTGCTAAAGTATGCACACATAATGGTGCGACACCAAAAATTAGAATTTAGGATTTTTCCTTTTAATTAGGGCTTTCTGACTAACACTTTCGGATTTATTTTCAATTTTTTAGGTGCAAACAATTTTAAGCATTATTGAAGAATTCCTTGCAAGTAAAACTCATTCTATCCATATAACATGCAGATAATGTGCTAAAAGTGTGTTATTCAGCAGGCTCTAATTATGCAGGCTGTGCCTTCAATACAAGCCTGTCTAGTACATAATGCATACCACCTTCACTAATTGGAGCATTGAAGATATCGGAGAAAATCTCTTTGATCCTTTTGATTGCGATATATTTCTTGTGTGGAAGTAGCCTGCAAGGCTCTCTATATATTACAACCGTAACTTGCAGGGGCGCTGACTTTTTGGGGATAATTGCTTTCTGTAATACTGCTCCAGCCATTTCTTTAGTAATTCATTCTCCTTGGTCAGGGAGTCAACCTTTTGAATAAGAACAAGAACTGTATTATGTAAATCTTCAAGCTCTTTTGACATGCCCCAAAGGAATGTTATTTGATCTTGAAATACAACAAGTTGCAAGTCAAGTTATCAAACCAGAAACACCCAAAAATGTGAATAAAGGTTGTTTTTGAAATTCTAATCCCCCTTAGAATTCAATCTTTTTCTAACATTCATTTTTGACAAAAAAATCAAAATATTGTCTTCTCGTCAAGTTAAGCTTAAAACTGATTAGTATTGCAAATCAAGGGGTGAGGAATGTTGGAAAAAGTCACGTAAAACGCAGTTAATCAATAGGTAGGGTTTGTTTAGATTCTTAATCAACAAATGATAATAGGGCAAAATTCAGAAATGTACACTCCTGTTAAAGGAGTTAAGGGAATGGCTGATTCAATTAAAAAAAGACAAAAGGCAGCCGGTGATTTGTTCTCTACCGCTGTATCACACATAAGGCAGCCAATTGAAGCAATCTTTAACTGACTGATTGCAAAGGTGGGTATTCAAAGGGCTAGCAAGGTTTGGCCAACTTAAGGTTTGGTGATTCTTGCTTTCGGTAGACTTTCTGTTGTCTTTATAACTTTAAAAATTAACCCTTGATTCGTATTAGTTACAAAAAAAGATTATTTTCAAAGCATAATTAATAATACGAAATTGGAGAAAAATATTTATAGGGAAAAGTGCTCATATAAGTAGACAAGTATATGGGAATTACTATGAAAAAGGTAGTGTCCAATAGTTTTTTCTTAGCCAAATTATATGTTTTAAGACATTAAGATAGAGTTGTCCATTATAACGTTATGTGGTCACTGCCTCAAGTACACTATCATAATAATTAACATTTTGTATAAGATCACGTATGAAAAAAGTAATATAGCAATAAAACATGGATGAGATAGTATCAAGATTATTCTGTAAAGATTTTGAAAAGTATTCACTTGAACATAAATACACTATAGTTATCTCCATATTGGGTTCCTTTGTGTCGGTTGTAGCTTTTGTTGTTAATACCTTTCTTGAGTCTAAGACACTTATTATTGTAGCAGGTGCTTGTTCAATTGTATATATTACATGTTTTTTTATTGCCCGTTACTTAAACTACTTTAGATTGATCAGTTGGCTGTTGATAATAAACACTATCATGTTCAGTGATTTTACCTGGTTCCATTTTGATGGTTCCAGGGGTTCCTCCTTCTTCATGTTATTGCTTTTGGCCCCCTTTGTATCCCTGATTATGAAAAAATCGGAAAGGATCCTGGCCATAATAATTATATTGATCAATATAGGTACACTGGTCTATCTTGAATATGGATACCCTCAGCTTGTTAGGCCATACAACAGTGAACTGAAAAGGATAATAGATGTCTTAGTGGCTTTTTGCCTCACTTCCCTTTTCTTGCTTATGTTTTTAAACAGCATCCTTAAATACCTTAATCGCGAAAAAGCCAATGCTGAAAAAGCCGACAAGCTAAAAACAGCTTTTTTGAACAACATAAACCACGAAATAAGGACCCCGATGAATGCAATTGTCGGGTTTGTTGGGTTGTTGGCTTCTGAAGGTTTATCGGGGGACCAGCAATATTATTGCAATAATATTAAAACAGCCACTTTGGGACTGGAAAAGTTGATTGTAAATATCATCAATATTGCCCAGATCGAATCAAAACAGCTCCCTGTGAAAAAAGTGAAGACCGATATTGCTGAAATATCGGAATATATTTATGCATATTTCAAAGAAATAATGGAACAGGGAAAAGAATGCAAAGTTGAATTTATATTGAATATGGACAGTGCAAGAAAGGGTGATTATATTAAAACAGACCAATTTCATTTACGACAGATATTGATCTGCCTTATCGACAATGCCCTGAAATTCACAAGGGAAGGGCATGTTGAGTTTGGTTACCATACCCAAAGTTCCCATATACAGTTTTACGTTAAGGACACCGGGATAGGGATACCAAAAGATAAAAAGGATGCTGTATTCCATGCCTTTTTGCAGGCTGATAACTGGTCAGTCTGTGAATACGGTGGGACCGGGCTTGGTTTGACAATATCAAGAGGCCTGGTTAGACTATTGGGGGGGGAGATATGGTTTGAATCAGTAGAAAACAAAGGATCAACTTTTTATTTTACGTTACCTGTTTAGGAGGGGCAAACAGTTAACCTGACCATTTAAAAGTCAATCAAACATCCAGGATGGTTTTTAATACTATATCTCCTGTACATCAGTAGGTGCCTGTAAATGCTCTGATAGGCCCAAAAACATGAATTGTGAAACCAAAACAGGTTTGTAAATAACACCCTCAAATCCAAAAGCAAATATTCAAGTCATTTTTTAATGCAGTAACGGTAATAGAGCGCAATACAGCGAACCTAAAAGCACCATGAGTTGCCCTCAATTGTCGGTTATGGTAATAAAGGTTATTTTTGAAATCTACCTTCTTGAGAATTCAATCGTTTTTCTAACATTCATTTTTAACAAAAAAAAATCAAAATATTGCCTTCTCGTCAAGTTAAGTTTAAAACTGATTAGTCACCAAAATAATAAAGCGTGTATAAACTTATGCCACTTTTTCTTTTCATGTTAAAAAAAAAACTCTATTTTGTGCCCCAATAAAATTGAGCGTATAACCTTGGTGGCATTTATACCAATTTAGTGTGTTGACCAGCTTTTTAAAAATTTTGTTAAACATTTTCAACAGGTTATTTAGAAATAGTAGTCTAATTTTTGAAACAAATTTTTAATAATGAAAAAGATACTCCATATAACATCATTGATACTCTATACTGCTATTATCCTGGGGGTTACGGTTTTTTTGACAATTTTTGGTTCCGAATATTATGGCATGCCTCTTGAAGAAAGGTTTTACAACCCGCTACACGAAGCATACAAACCTAGCGGAATAATTGGACATGGACTTGGTATTATCGGCACTTTATTGATCTTTATTGGTGTAACATTTTATATTGCTACAAAGCGGTATAATTTCTTAGCCAAATACATACGATTAAAGTACCTTTTAGAATTCCATATCTTTCTTTGTACTTTAGGTCCTGTACTTATTCTTTTCCATACAGCTTTTAAATTTGGGGGCATTATTTCAATTGCTTTTTGGAGTATGGTTGCTGTTGTATTAAGTGGAGTTGTTGGTAGGTTTATTTATATTCAGATTCCACATAGTATCGAAGGCCGGGAGCTAAGCTTGAATGAACTTCAACAAATGAAAACAGACCTGTCAACTGTTTTACATGAAAAATATAAACTTGATAGTAACGTTGCTGAAACTATTGCTGGTTTCACCAGCGGACAAAATATACAAAGAAAAAGGAAAACAATACGGAAGCTTAAGAAGTTGCTCAAAAGCAATAGTTTGCCCAAAAGGGTACGAAAATCAATTGTTGTCATGGTAAAAAAAGAGATGTCGCTTGCTAGTAAGATTGCCCGTTTGCAAAGTATGCAAAAGCTGTTTAAATACTGGCATGTGGCACATTTACCTTTTGCATTGATTATGCTTATTATTGTTGTGATTCACGTGATAATTACTTTAGTTTTTGGATATAAATGGATATTCTGATGGAAGAGGTTGTTTTAGAAGAAGTTATTATATATGGATCTGCAGTATTACTCTGTGCCGTTACGGTATTAATTTATTTTCGAAGGCATAAGAAAAAATCAAAAATAATAGAGAAAAAAGTTGCTGTTGCCAAAGAAGAGGGATTATTTGAACCTGTTTCTTTGCATCCATATGTCGACCTTAATAAATGTATAGGTAGTGGGGCTTGCATAAAAGCGTGCCCAGAAAAGGATATTCTGGGTATATTGGATGGCAAAGCCACTCTTATTAATTCATCAAATTGTATAGGACATGGGGCCTGTTTCCATTCCTGCCCTGTGGAGGCAATATCACTTAGAATTGGTACTGAATCAAGAGGAATAGACCTGCCACATGTTAACGAAAACTTTGAAACCAACATCAAAGGCATCTACATTGCCGGGGAACTTGGTGGAATGGGACTGATAAAAAACAGTGTAGAACAGGGGCAGCAAGCGATTGATAGAATGGTTAAGGAAAAAAAGCCCTCTAAAGAAAACATTATCGATGTTGTTGTTGTTGGTGCAGGTCCTGCGGGTATTTCAGCAACACTTGCAGCTAAAAAGCATGGCCTTTCCTCAGTTACTTTAGAGCAGGACTCGTTAGGAGGAACTGTATATACTTTTCCCAGAAGCAAGATAGTGATGACTGCTCCCATGAATTTGCCTTTGTATGGCAAGGTGAAGTTATATGACACTTCAAAGGATGAGCTACTTAATTTGTGGGAAAAAGTTATTTTACAGCACAATTTAACAATCCATGAACAAACCAAGGTTGAAAGTATCACTCTTACACAAGATGAAACATTTAAGGTTGTAACCAACACTGGTGATGAGTACATTTGCAATAATGTTTTGTTGGCAATTGGGAGAAGGGGTACACCCAGGAAACTTGAAGTTCCGGGAGAAGAATCAACAAAAGTGGCTTATCGCTTACTTGAACCGGAACGTATAACTGACAAAAAGGTAATCGTTGTAGGCGGAGGCGATTCTGCCATTGAATCTGCAGTGCTTCTAAAAGATACTAACGAGGTAATACTTTCATACAGAAAAGATAAATTCTCCAGGCTAAAACCAAAAAACAAAGAACAAATAGAGGCTTGTATTGATAATAATACTATCAATGTTATGTTTAATTCCAATATTGTGTCAATAAATGATAAAAGTGTGTTGATGAAGACAGGTACTGACGATAATGTTGCTGAAATTGAGAATGATTTAGTATACATATTTGCCGGAGGTGAACTTCCGACAGGTTTTTTGAAAAATATTGGCATCGAAATTACCAAGAGGTTTGGTTACATATTAAAAAAACATAAATAACCGGGTATGAATGGTATTATCAGATATGTATCGCTTCTTTTGATCTTGCTGGCCACAGAAGCTTTTGGACAGATATCTCCTGGCGATTTGTCGCAGGCACATGCTGACCTCGAAGGCATGAGCAATTGTATATCCTGTCACGATCTTGGTAAAAAAGTTACCAATACGAAGTGCCTTGAATGCCACAAAGAAATAAAAGAATTTGTAAGTCAGAAAAAGGGCTTTCATGGCAATACTACTGTTGTTAGTAAAAGCTGTATAGAATGCCATAGCGACCATCATGGACGTAAGTTCGATATGGTACGGTTTAATGAAGATAAATTTGACCACAACCTTACAGGGTATGCTTTAGAAGGAAAACATAAAGATATCGATTGCAAAAAATGTCACAAACCTGAAAATATTCATAATCCTGAACTAAGAAAAAGACAAAATACATTCCTGGGATTAGATAGGACCTGTTCATCATGTCATGATGATTACCACCAGAAAACTTTATCAAATAAGTGTACCTCATGCCATAACACAGAGGCTTTTAGGCCAGCGTCAAAATTTGACCATAGCAAAGCGGATTTTAAACTTTTGGGCAAGCACAAGGATGTAGATTGTAAAGAATGCCACAAAATAACCACTAGAAACGGGAAGGAATTTCAGGAATTCACCAATATTTCTTTTAAAGATTGTAATTCATGTCATACCGACCCTCATGCTGGACGAATTAAAGGAATGTGCTCTGAGTGCCATACCGAAACATCATTTTCAACCCTTGTCGGTAAAGGATCATTTAATCATAACACTACAAATTTTGCTTTGCTTGGAGAACATAAAAATGTTGATTGCTTTAAATGCCATAAACTAACACATGATCCAAAAAATGTTTTCAGGGATAAAAAGGGTATAGATGAAAAGAATTGTGTTAAGTGTCACAAAGATGTTCACGAAAACAAATTTGGCAGCAATTGTGCAAAATGCCACAAAGAGTCAAGCTTTTATTCTTTGAAAACAATGGACTTTTTTGATCATAGCAAAACAGATTTTCCATTGGAAGGAAAACACCTTGAGGTTGATTGCAAAAAATGCCATACGGGAAGATATTCAAAACCTATTAATTTTTCGGCCTGTAAAAATTGTCATAAAGACTATCATAACGGTGAATTTGTGAAAAACGGCACCTCTCCTGATTGTGATAAATGCCATTCATTGCAAAATGGTTTTGATTATAGTTTGTATACAATAGAAAAACATCAAACTACAGCTTTCCCATTAAAAGGAGCACATGTTGCCACTCCCTGCTTTGCCTGCCACACCAAACAAGATAAATGGACTTTCAGAAATTTAGGTTCGAAATGTGTCGACTGCCATAAAGATATCCATGAGGAACACATCAGTGCGAAATACTACCCGGATAAAAAATGTGAAACATGCCATAATAACGATTCCTGGTCATCTGTAACATTCGACCATGAGCTTACAAATTGGTCACTTGAAGGTAAGCATAAGGAAGTAAATTGTAGAAAATGTCATTTTTTATCATCAAATCGCAACAATTCTGAGAAACAATCGTTTAAAACTTTAGAAAATAGCTGTAGCACGTGTCATGAAAATATTCATCACGATCAATTCGCTATAAATGGGGTGACAGACTGTGCAAGATGTCATGTTGCGGATAGCTGGTTCCCCAAGAATTTTGATCATGATGCTACAGAATTTCCTCTTGACGGCAAACATGCTGATGTAGAATGTAAAGAATGCCATAAACCAAGCAAACAGGATGAAGAAGGTTTTGTTACATTCAAAATAGAGAAATTTAAATGTGTAGATTGTCATCTTTAGGTCTGTTTTTTTTAATCTCGTCATCACTTATTGGGCAATCTCCTCATGGTGATAATCTGGAGGTTAGCTGTGACTTATGTCATGATGCTTCGGGTTGGACAATTAATCGAGAAACGATTCAATTTGACCACAACACGACCAATTTTATGTTGGAAGGAGCGCATAATCAAACCGATTGCAATAATTGCCACAAATCCCTTGTTTTCAATGAAGTTTCGGATCAATGTATTGATTGTCATACGGATGTACACAGCTCCTCTGTTGGAGATGATTGTGCAAGGTGTCATACTTCTGAATCCTGGCTCGTAAACAATTTTGCTGAGATTCATGAAGAAAATGGTTTTGCACTTTTTGGTGTACATAGTACTTTAAGTTGTGAAGAATGTCATTTGTCTGAAACGCGTTTAAGGTTTGATAAAATTGGAAACGAATGTATCAATTGTCACCGAGAAGATTATATGAGTACACAAAGTCCCAATCATCCAGATGCCGGATTCTCAACAAATTGTATCGAATGTCATGACATACTTGGAACAGGTTGGGGATCAGAGAATTTTCTTCACGATTTTTTTCCTCTGACACTAGGTCATGATATCAGTGATTGTAAAGAATGCCATGTGTCTGGTAGTTTTTCAGATTTATCACCTGAATGTGTTAGTTGCCATCAGAGCAATTATAATGAAACGACAAACCCTAATCACCAGGCTCTTAATTTTAGTACATCTTGTACTTCCTGCCATACAATCGATCCTAATTGGAGACCGGCAAGATTTGATGCACACAACGAATATTATCCGCTAAATGGAGCGCATGCCTTGGTAGCCGGCAATTGTGCCTTATGCCATACCGCAGATTACAGCAACACTCCAAATACTTGTGTGGGATGCCATATTAATGATTATAACAATACCCAAAATCCATCACATTCCCAGGCCCATTTTTCCACTGATTGCAAAGAGTGTCATAATGAAAATGCCTGGAAACCAGCTTCATTTGACCATGATGCTGAATTTTTCCCTATATATAGTGGTAAACATAGGGGGGAATGGAACAATTGTACTGACTGCCATACTAACACAGCAGATTATTCGATTTTTACCTGTATTACATGTCACAAACAATCATCAACTAATAGTGAACATGATGAAGTCTCAGGATATCAATATGTGAGTTCAAAGTGTTTGCAATGTCATCCAGATGGTTCAGACTAACAATTATTATTTATATTTTATACAAAAACACCATCATATAACCTCCAAAAGAGAAGGATTTTATTTTTATCTGTTAAGTGCTGGTAGGCATATGATTAATAAAAAATAACAAAGTGAAACATAAATTAATATATATATTACTATTTATCTTTTTTGACCTGGCTATGCTAGACTTTGCTGTTGGTCAAAAAACCTCAGGTAAGGTGACTTTTATTACTTCCCAGAATGTTTATGTGAAGTTTGATAATACTGAAAATATAACTATTGGAGATACACTTCAGTTAGATGGAGCACAAGGTCCTTGCCTGATAGTAAGCAATAAATCATCAGGTTCTTGTGTATGTATACCAATAGGAAATCATGAACTTGAGAAAAGTGATAATATATTTCATGTTAGTTCTGCAGTTAAAAATGCAAAACCTATAGAAAAAACCACTGCTAGTCAGGATGAAAATGTTGATTTGGCTGAAAAAGAAGAAGATTTAAAATTCAAAGAAGATATTTCAGGAAAAATTTCAATTAGCGATTATAGTAATATGTCCGATAAAAGGGATGACAGACATCGGGCTATGTCGCGTTTTTCATTGAATGCAGAACATATACGAAATTCTGCTTTTTCTTTTGAAACCTACTTGAATTATCGGAAAACTATTATTCCAGGAGAGGCTGTTAAGTTTGATAAAAAGGATTTAAAAGTGTATAATTTAGACCTGAAATGTGATGTTACCCCTAGCTTATCAATACTAATTGGGCGAAAAATAAATCCAAAGTTCTCGTCACTTGGTGCAATTGATGGGCTACAGGTTGAAAAGGCCTTTGGTGAAAATTATGTGGGTGTTATTTCAGGCTTCCGCCCCGATATATTTGATTTTGCTTTTAATCCAAATCTTTTTCAGTATGGAGCTTATATAGGTAGAGCAACTGTTGCCAAAAACTTTTACTCACAAACAACACTTGGTGCAATAGAACAGCGAAACAATGGTTTGGTAGATAGAAGATATGCTTATTTTCAACATTCAAGCACAATATCGAAAAAGCTGAACATTTTCTCTTCACTGGAACTTGATTTGTACAATGGGAGCGACACATTAGGAAGCAGTTTGAGGCTTACAAACTTGTATTTATCAACCAGGTATAAGTTCTCCAAAAAATTTAATGTTTCTCTTTCATACGATAACCGGAAAAGCATTATTTACTATGAAACATTTCACTCCGAAATTGAGCGCTTATTAAACGATGATATTGCCCGGCAGGGTGTACGAATACGAGCAAATGTTAGACCGGTTAAATATGTAAGCACCGGGCTTAGTTATAGCCGTAGGTTTCAAAGCAATAGCCAGAATAAGTCTGAGAATATTAATGGATTTGCAAGCTTGTCAAGAATCCCGAAAATTGGAGGTAGGTTGTCTGTAAATTACAATATTAATTCATCCAATTATATGGTTAGCAATGCTCTATCAATAAGACATTCAAGGGGACTCGTGAAAAATAAACTTGATGCAGATTTTTATTATAGACAGGTAGAGTATTCGTATATAAATCGAGATGTAAAGATCAAACAAAACTTTTATGGGATGAACCTTTCATATAGGATTACCAGAAAATTATTGGTTAGCTTATCTGGTGAATATTCAGAATATAACCAGGAAAAGAATTATAGTACCTACCTAAAAGTTGTTAAAAGATTTGATAAGAAAAATAAAAAATAAGTTATGCTTTTAAAATTTAATGTGTCATCATTTTTTGCTATGGTTTTTTTTGTTGCTTTAGCATGCAGTAAGGGCCCGAAGGTAATCGAATCCTCAGATGAAGATCAAAAAGATGTTGATAGGTCTGGAATATTTACTGCAAATCAAACAAAATCAGACAGCAATAAGGTATTTGCTGATGATTTGCATTTAGTTCTTGTTAATGAGGTGCTTCCAACATCCAAATATGTGTATCTGAATGTTACAGAAGGCAATGACCAATTCTGGATTGCTACTATAAAACAACCTGTAACTGTTGGAAAGAAATATCTTTTTAACGGAGGATTGCTTAAAACCAATTTTGAAAGTGCAGAATACAACAGAGTATTTGAAAAGCTTATCCTGGTTTCTAACATAGTGCCTGAAAACCATGGGGATATGGGCAATTCAACAGATAAACCTGCTTCGTGGATGAAAGATATTAAAAAAGTTTCATCTGTCGATTCAAAAAAGATTGACACTAAAAATTCGATAAAGATTGCTGAGCTGGTAAACAACAGAAAAAAATATGAGGGAAAAACCATACAAATTAGTGGTGAATGTGTTAAAGTAAACCCTAATATAATGAACCGTAATTGGATACATCTTAAAGATGGCACCAAGGATGATTTTGATCTTGTAATTACGTCAGCTTCTTTTGTGGAAGTAGGTTCTGTGGTTACTATAAGTGGAACAGTTGTGTTAAACAAGGATTTTGGAGCTGGTTACAAATATGATTTAATCTTGGAAAATGGGACCTTGATTCCTTAATTGGATAGGTGCTAGGTGACTTTTTTTATTATTATGGGGTTCTGTTGATTTAAAAATTGATATTTTGTTTCAATAGTGACCGACTTAAGTATTATTAAAAAGAGGGCTACTCCCAAAATGATTTCACCCAATGCCCTAAGTTTGTTTTGGTACAGATAAACAACGACATGAGCAAAGAAAAAGAGATTCGTTTTATCGGACGGCTGATATTTAAACAAATCCTGTATATAGGGCTTGTAAAACAAAAATGTTAAAACACCGACTTTAGTCGGTTAATAGTGATAAATTATTTATATTATATTTAAATAGATAACATTTGTTTTAAATTAGAATTAACAAGATATTGTCTTTATGATAGCAGCATGACAACCTATTGGATATTTGATAGATTGTTCATTTTTTGTGCATTGATACGCCATTTTGGCTATCACATAAAGACTTGGAAATTTAAGGCTTAATGTTGTGTAAAAAATAATTATACTAAAACAACAAAACTACTACAAATCATGTACAGACTCATATCAATAATAATCCTGTTACTCGGGGTTATTTCCAGCTTTGCACAATCTCCCCATGGAGATAATTTCAAAGTAGATTGTAATGTTTGCCATGATCCGTCTGGATGGTCAATTAATATGAAAAATGTTCAATTTGATCATAGTACTACCCAATTCATGTTAGAAGGTGCACATAAACAGACCGATTGCAAAAAATGCCACACAACCTTTCTTTTTAATGAGGCATCATCTCAATGTTCTTCTTGTCATGTGGATGTACACAATATGCTTGTTGGTGATGATTGTGCCAGATGCCACAATAGCAAAAACTGGCTGGTAAATAATATTTCCGAAATTCATGAAGAAATTGGGTTCCCTCTTTTAGGTGTGCACGGCACATTAAGTTGTGATGATTGCCACTTATCAGAAACAAATTTAAGGTTTGACAGAATAGGGAATGAGTGTTTCAGTTGCCATAGCACAGATTACTTGAGTACCCAAAAGCCAAATCATACAGCTTCGGGTTTCTCAACCAATTGTATTGAATGTCACGATATACTTGGAAAGGGATGGGGATCAGGAAATTATATCCACGACTTTTTTCCACTGACTTTGGGTCACGATATTCCAGAGTGCAAGGCATGCCACAAAACCAGTAATTTCTCAGATGCATCACCGGAGTGTGTTAGCTGCCATCTGGATAACTTTAACCAAACTATTAATCCCAACCACCAAACATTGAATTTTACTACTGAGTGTATTTTGTGCCATACAACTGAGCCTGGCTGGAATCCAGCAAAGTTTGATAATCACAATGAACATTATCAGCTTAATGGAGCCCATGCACTTATATCCAACGAGTGTGTTCTATGCCACAATGGCGACTATAACAACACACCAAATACATGTGTAGGTTGTCATAAAAACGATTATAACAATACGAAAAACCCATCTCATACACAGACTGGTTTTTCTACCGATTGCATTGAATGCCACACCGAAACTGCGTGGGAGCCTGCTTCATTTGACCACGACGCACAATTTTTCCCTATAAATAGTGGCAAACATAAAGGTGAATGGGACAATTGTACCGATTGTCATACCACACCAGGTGACTATTCAATATTTACTTGCTTTACTTGCCATACCAATCCAGAAACTGATAATAATCATTATGGAATGTCAGGTTATGTGTATGAAAGTAATGCCTGTCTTGCATGTCATCCCGATGGTTCAAACACTGGTTTTGACCACAATACAACCGACTTTCCGTTATTAGGAAAACATATTGGAGTTGACTGCAAATCATGCCATACTAATGGATACCAGAATCCTCCATCAACCGACTGTTACTCTTGCCATAATAGTGATTATATCAGTACTACTGATCCAAATCATGCAACTTCAAAATTCCCGACAGATTGTGAGCTGTGCCATACCGAATCAGGATGGCAGCCTTCTTCTTTTGATCACAATGCAACGGATTTCCCACTAACAGGAAAACATATTGGAATTGATTGTAATTCATGTCATTCTTCAGGCTACCAAGGTACACCAACGGATTGTTACTCTTGTCATAACAGTGATTATACCAGCACCACTGATCCAAACCATGTGGTAGCTAAATTCTCCACCGATTGTGAAGTATGTCATACTACATCAAGATGGCAGCCTTCTTCTTTTGACCATAATGCAACGGATTTCCCACTAACAGGAAAACATATTGGAGTTGATTGTAATTCATGTCATTCTTCAGGCTACCAAGGTACACCAACTGATTGTAACTCTTGCCATAACAGTGATTATACCAGCACTACCGATCCAAACCATGTTGCGGCTAAATTCCCAACCGATTGTGGAGTATGTCATACTACATCAGGATGGCAGCCTTCTTCTTTTGACCACAATGCAACAGATTTCCCACTAACAGGAAAACATATTGGAGTTGATTGTAATTCATGTCATTCTTCTGGCTACCAAGGTACACCAACAGATTGTAACTCTTGTCATAACAGCGATTATACCAGCACTACTAGTCCAAACCATGTAAGTGCTCAATTTTCAACGGATTGTGAGCTATGTCATGCAGTGACTGGATGGGTTCCATCTACATTTGATCACGATGCAGAATATTTCCCTATATATAGTGGGAAACATAGAGGAGAGTGGAGCAAGTGTACAGATTGTCATTCAAATACATCAAATTTTTCTGATTTTTCATGCTTTGCATGTCATGGACAATCTTCTACGAATAATGATCATAGTGAGGTTTCAGGGTATCAATACGTGAGTTCAAAGTGTCTGGAATGTCATCCGGATGGGTCGGATTAGACAGTTGTTAATAGCTGTTTTTATAATACGATAACAGAAGCTTGTCAAAGGTGAAGAATTACCGAAACAATTCCTACATCCTACTTAACTTATTTCACCAAGCCAATCATACTTCTTATTGGCTTGGTGAAAAAGTATTCAATTCATAGTTAATGAGCCTCATATGGTTTTAAGTAAGGTTCATCGGGTTTAATGTTTGCACACTAAAATTCTACCAGGATTTATAAAAAAGCTGATGTAATTTCAAGGGTGTTTATCAATGTAACTATTTTGAATTTAGTTGATTAGGTAGAATTTTACCTTTAACAATCTACTTAGGGCTTTCTGACTAACACTTTCGGAATTATTTTCAACTTTTTAGGTGCAAATAATTTTAACCTGGATTATGTATTAGAACTTCGTTATGAAAGTTGAAGATGCAAAAATAGAAGGACTTGGTGAGATGAATCATAGCACCGCTATGGTGAACCGACCATAGGGAGTTCATGAGTGCAACAAAAATAAGTGAGTATGAATAATTGAAACAAGTAAGTGAAACGACTTATATTGAAGCAATTTCAATATGTAATAGATTTTCTAATGCATATTTCGGGTTTATGCAATATTGAAAAATTCCTTGCACGTAAAACTCATTCTATCCATATAGCGTGCAGAAAATGCGCTAAAAGTGTGTTTTTAAGCAGGCTCTAATTAGTTTAATATATCAAGCCAATCAGCATATTGATTGGCTTGATAAGAATGTTTCTCATTATAGTGAGCTAATTTCTCTTAGTGGTTTTAAATAAGTTCCCAGGGGCTTATTCTTTAATCATAAATTTCTTCTTTTTATAATAAGCTATGCTTGCAATCAATATAATTGAAGCCACAACATAATATACCCATGTAGGAATCGGTACAGGGTCACCAGACGCATATGAATGTAATCCTGATAAATAATAGTTTACGCCAAAATAGGTCATAATTATTGAAGCCATTCCAAAAATGGTCGCTAGATTATAGGCATATAGCCCTTTTAACTTAGGGATTAACCGCATGTGAAGTATGAACGAATATACCAGAACAGTAATAAGAGCCCAAGTTTCCTTAGCATCCCAGCCCCAATATCTTCCCCATGATTCGTTTGCCCAAACACCTCCTAAATAGGTTCCGATGCTAAGCATAAATAAGCCTCCGATCAAGGTTAATTCGCTGATATACGACATCTCTTTAATAATCCGCAAGGTATTTGTTTTGGTCGATTCTCTAAAAAATACCATTAGTAAAAGGTTTATAAGCCCTATTAATGCACCTAACAATAAAAATCCATAACTACCTGCTTCCATCGAGACATGAATAGTTAACCAATAAGATTTAAGCACAGGGACCAATGGAGTGATTTCAGGGTCGAGAAAACTTAGTGTAGCTACTGAAAGTATGGTAGAGGCCAATACCATAGTAGCAGCCAATCCTCCAAATGACTTTCTGGTAAACAGTATTCCCGAAAGTGTAGCAGTCCAGGCAATATAAATCATTGATTCATACCCGTTGCTCCATGGGGCCCTTCCAGAAATATACCAGCGTATTATAAGTCCAAGGGTATGGGCAAGAAAACCGGCATATACTAGACCAATTAAAATCTTGTAAGGTGTTTTAAGATTTATTTTTGGTTTAAATACAGATAAAAACAAGAAGAATAAAAAGCTTAATCCCAATAAAATATAGTAGGTTGCCAGACGGTTAAAAATATTAGCCTTGTTTAGAAATATTTCAGCATTTAGTTTTGACTTAGATGGAAGTATCGGTCCGCCAAATTTGTTTTGATAATTTTTTAGCTCATCTATGAGGCTATTTGCATTACTATAGTTGTTGTCTGACATGGCATATTGAAGTGCACTCCTATAGGCATTGAAAAATTTTTCAGCTAAAGTTGATGCATTTGAATTGCCATGGCCATGAGCTGCACCCCAAGCTTGGGTGGGGTCATTCTCATCAGGTACAATTTTCAGGAAACTACCTGAAAACACCATGTTGAGTATGTTTAACTTCTCATCGACTTTCAACAATTCTTTTTCATATACACCCCTGTCAGCTGGTTCTGAATTATTTGCCTTTTGAACCTCATTCGCTAATTTATAATTGCCCTCAGTATCAAAAAAGTCAGCGTATGAAGCATAATTAGTGCTTATCCCTAACGTTTTTTGTATATTCTCGTGTTTGCCCAACTTAATAACCTTAATATTGTACCAACTGCTTGGATCTGCATACATGCCCAATAGTATTTGATCAGCATTTAGGCCTTGCCAGCTTTCTTTACGCATTATTTTCCTCATTACTTCTCTTGATAAGGTATGCATAGGTTTCATTCTGCCTCTGTAATCCTGAACAACGAGCGTGCTGAATTTATTGGCATGCTCAACATTTATAGCATGTGCGGTAGCTGGTGAGTGCGTCTTTGTCTGTCCCAATAATATGCCTGAGGAAGGAAGTAATAACATTAGCAGTAGCAAAGCCACATTCTTTTCTCTTAGCTTTTTTATGTTTTGTATAAGCTGATAAAACCTGGTTTTTTTACTAAACAAAGTAAGAAGCATGCCAACAGTAAGCAAAATATATCCTAAATAGGATACCAAGGTACCCAAATAGTCATGGTTTACACTTAAATAGGTGCCCTTTTCATCCCTGTCAAAAGATGATTGAAAGAAACGGTATCCCCCATAATTTAATATATGGTTCATATATATACGAAAATCTTTTATTTCAACATTTTTATCGTCTATTAGCTGTACTTCGCTGGCATATGAAGAGGCACTGTTTGTCCCCGGATATTTTTCAATAATAAATTCTCTTAATTTAAGCGAAAAAGGTATCTGGACTTCTTTTGCCCCATAAGAAACAGATAATTTCAGATTACCAAAATCAAGTGTTGCAGGATTTCCCGGGTTTCCTTTATTGCCTACTACAAGTGTTTGCTTACTTTCATTATTAACCATTACGTCTAATAAAAGTGCTGTTAAACTTTCGTTCTTCACTTTAGGGTTTTTGGATTCAATTTCAATTTTGCCATTTTTCACAAATTCGGCGAACACGAAGTTATTAGGACCATCAGAGTATAAAGAGCGGAATTTTAGAGGTTTGTACTCGTCCGTTGGATTTATGACATTTTTCTTTTGAGTAGCCATTACCATTTGGGTAACAGGTCTGTTGATCTTAAAAAAGATTGAGTCATTCATATTAATTATATTGAAGGCTCCAGGTAATTCTTCCTTCTCAAAGTTAAAAACGACATTGCTAATCGTTTTTCTCTCACCTTCACTAATAAAATATTCTTCCCGGCCATTCATTCCAGCTACAACAATTTTAAGGATAGGGCTGCCATCTAAACTTTCATGCAATACCTGCTGAGGATTAGGTATAAATTCTTTTACTCGAATATCAATTAAATCATTGTTGATTAGGTACGACTCGTGCCAATTATTGTTCCCTAATGTGGCAAACAGAACCGGTTCGTCAAAATCATAGGTTTTGTTATTTTTAGTTGCTTTGAATTTTAAGTATGTTTTGGCAGACAAAAATGTATTTGAGGAGCTGTTCTCGCGAATATGCATAACCCCTTCGGATCCAAAATACCTGGTTATACCTGCACCAATTAATATGATTATGATAGAAACATGGAAAAGCAGGACGGCCCATTTTTTCTTCTTGATCAGGTTGTATTTAAAGATATTGTTCAGAATGGATATACCAAATAGCGCAAGCAGAAGTTCAAACCACCAGGTTTGGTAAATAACTTTTTGAGCTGAGCTTGTTCCATAATCATTTTCAATAAATGTGGCAACACCAATTGTTACTGCAAATAGCAGTGTGTACACCGATGCTGCTTTGGAACTAAATAAGGCTGCTATACTTTTCTTTAGTAGGATATTTAGATTATTCATTTTTGTGGTTTTTGAAATTCATAATAAATATTCAATTAACAAGAAATAATAGTAACAAAAAATATTCGGTTTCGTTTAAATTTTAATGTTTTTTTAGCTGACAAAACGGAGTTAAGTGCAAAGAGTTTTATATTTATAAGGTGTTAACGTCATTATACCTAATTTAGTGTGTTAATATTTTTCAGAATTATCTAAGGATTAGACAAAATGAGAATGTTTAATCTATAAATATGATTGGTTTTAACAAAAGTTAAATATTTTAGTCTTTTAAAAGAGGACTATACATAGCTAAATGAATAGACTGGATTTTTTATTTGATAATTTTGACAGTTTTAGTGAAGAACTTAAAGTATTAAAAGAAAAGCTTAAAGAGGAGAGTGAAGGTTTTTTTAATGCTATCGTTGAAAGCTCTCCTAATTTCATAGCAATTGTTCAAGATGCAAAATTTGTTTATGTGAATTCTGCAGCTGTTAACCTATTTAGAGCTAAGAGTTCTGCAAACATTGTCGGTAGAAACATCAAAAATTTCATCACTTCTGATTTCCAAGGTCTGTTTTCAACTAATGCCGTTCATAAAGCTGTGATGCCTGGTAAAAAAGTGCATGTTGAGTTTAATGATACAAAAAATGCGAGTTTTGATTGTAACTGTGATATTTTACCTTTTGAGCACAAAGGCAAGCCTGCTATTTTAATTGTAGGAATAGATATTACTGATGAAATCAGGAATCGAACAAAACTTAAGTTAGAAGAAAGAATGCTTGCCGACATATTAAATGCTTTTACTGAAGTTGTAGCATTTTACAGTCCAACACATGAGTTTATCTGGTTAAATAATGCAGGAAAAAAACAGTTGAATATTCAAGACGACTCATATATTGGTAAAATGTGTTATAAGCTCTGGTTTGATGAGAATAAACCTTGTGACAACTGCCCTGTGGTTGCCCGAAAGGTTGAATCTCAGGAAAAAATCATCAAGATTGGCGATGATCGTACCTGGATGGTTAGGAATACGCCTTTATTTGATGATGAGGGAAAATTAACTGGATATATCGAGTTCAGGACAGATATAACTGAAAAGGAAAAAACTAAATCTGACCTTGAAAAGAGTCATGCACGTCAGATCAAGGCCGAATTTACGAATTTGTTTGGCAACTTTGAAATTGACCTTAACACAAAAAATATAGAGCTTTCTCCTGGCACTGAAAACATTTTGGGAATATCCTTAAAGGATAATCAGGATTACACCATGAACTATTTATTAAAAATTCTTCATCCGGATGATGCAGATATAACCCAAAAATATCTTGACAATGCAATCTCAGATAAAAAGAAGTTTGACCGTATTTTTAAAATATTGGATAGTCAATGTGTTGAAAAGACCATTCGTGGAGTTGGTGAAGTCAGGAAGGATTCTCGAACCGGAAAGGAAAAGTTTTTTTGTGTAATCCAGGATATAACTAAGATTTCAAATCTGGAGAAACAAGTTTTTGATGAGCGTGCAAAGTATAAAATGCTGGCTGAAATTGCACCTTTTGGCTTGCTGTTGACTCAAAATAACAAACCGGTATATATTAACCGTACATTGTTGAGTTGGCTTGAACTTGAATCTATCTCGGATTTTGAAAAGCGAGGCTTGGAAAATATATTTCTTGCTGAAGATAAAATAATTGCTGATTATATCTCAACACAAATTCGCACCAACAATATCCCTACTCCTATAACAAAAAAACTCAGGCTAAAGGATATTAACGGAGAAATTAGGAATTTAAGACTTGATCTGCAGAATAAGCTAATTAATAACCAAGATTACGTTCAAATTGTCTTTACGGACATTACCGATGATGTCATCAAAGAAAAAAAGCAGAAACAAATTACTGCGGATGCTTTGTATATCAACCAGAAAAACTCAATCTTACTAGAGATTGAGGCTGCATTAAAAAAAGCCCTCCTGAAAAACCATACTTCCAAGAATCAACAGAGTTTTGAAAAGATATTTAGTATAATTGACAATTACAAACAACTGGACAAGGATTGGAAAATATTTGTGGCTAGCTTTGAAGAAGTTCACCCTGGATTCTTCAGCCGTCTTAACAAAGCATACCCTAAACTTTCTCCCATTGACATTAAACATTGCGCTTGCATAAAAATGAATATGGATACCAAAGAAATTGCCCGCTTTTTTAATATTAAAGTTACCTCTGTCCAAATAAGCAGAGTTCGTATTAAGAAAAAGATGGATCTTGAAAGTAATTCTGACCTAAGAACACATATCCTGAATTTTTAACTAACCTGAGATATAAGGGATCAGTTAGAGCAATTTTTTACGGTCTTAGATTATAAAGACTTAACATTCCTGTTTTTGTTTCAGGTGATGTAATAGATTTGTAATAGATGTGAATGCTTGTTGAGTCTATTTATTCACTAATTTAAATAATAAATAATTTGCAAGGATTCACAAAACCAAAGTAATCCATCTTAATGCCAAATATTTATGGAAGCTAATTTCAATTTGTCCTATGAGCTGGTTTTAAAAAATTTAAGACAAAAATTATAATTAATAGTCTTTTTGAAGGAGACTATTTTATTTTCATAAAAAAAGCAATTATACTCCCAATAAACGCATAAGCATTGCTAAAAGCTTAAGCAAACTTCTCACTAAACTTTAAACTATTAAGTTATGAAAAATTTAAAAATTTCTACTAAACTTATTATCGTTTGTCTTAGTATTGGATTATTGTCAGGAGGAATAATAGGTGTTTTGTCTATTATTCAATCAAGGAAGGCTTTGCACACAGAAAATGTTGAAATGTTAGAAGCCTTGTCCGGACTCAAAAAGCGCGCTATTGAAGATTTTTACACCAATATTATTAATGATGTTGAATTGTTTTCTCAATTAGATGAAATTGAGACACACACCATTGACTTATTGGACTACAAACAGCAAATGAATATAGGTAAAAATGACTTGTTTAATGTAAATTCCGAAAAATATAAAGCGCTTTATGACAACTTTGTTGGAGAATTAAATAGGTACATGCAGAAAAAAGGTTATTATGATGTCTTTCTGATAAGCAAGGAGCATGGACATGTAATGTTTACTGTTATGCAAGAAAGTGATTTTGGAGAAAACCTTTCGACAGGAGAATTGAAAAACAGTGGACTGGCCCATGTTTGGAAAAATGTGGTTGAGTCAGGTAACACCTGCATTACTGACATGGAAAAATATGCTCCAAGCAACAATGCTCCTGCACAATTCATAGGTACCCCAATTTATAATGCTGGTCGGAAAGATGAAATTATTGCTGTTTTTGCAATTCAGGTTCCAGACCCTCTCATAAACAACATAATGACTAACAGGCTTGGCTTAGGAGAGACAGGGGAATCCTACCTTGTTGGAGATGACCATCTCATGCGTTCTGAATCAAGATTTCAAGAAGGTGCAATACTCAACACAAAGGTCGAATCCATTACTGCAAACAAAGCTATAAAGGGAGAGAAGGGCATTGAAATTATTAAAGATTATAGAGGAATACCTGTTATCAGTTCCTATGACTATATTGACATTAAAGGGCTTAAATGGGCAATTCTTACAGAGGTGGATGAATCTGAGGCTCTTACAGCATCAAATCAACTCCGTTTATTTATTGTGGTAATTATATTCATTATAGCAATTCTGACAGGTATAGCAGCATGGTTAACTGCTATGAACATAGCAACCCCAATTGTGAAATTAGAACGGTATGCAGAAGCTATTGCCTCAGGCAACCTAACAGAAAAGATTACAATCAATCAAAAGGACGAGATAGGCAAAATGGCTAAGTCTATGGAATTAATGTCAAACAAAATAAAAGAAGTTGTTGGCAATATAGTTAATAGTGCCAAAGATCTTGTCGCTTCCAGCATGCAGATTAGTAGTTCTTCACAACAAATAAGTCAATCAGCAAGCGAACAGGCATCAGCTATAGAAGAAGTATCCTCTACAATGGAGCAGATTGCATCAAATATTCAAAACAACACAAATAATTCACAAATAACAGAGAAAATGTCAGTAGAAGCTGGGCAAGGCATCCAGAAAGTAGCAGAAAGCACTAAGAATACAGTTATAGCAAACAATAAAATAGTGAACAAGATTACAATAGTTAATGACATTGCTTTCCAAACTAACCTGTTGGCTCTAAATGCAGCTGTTGAGGCAGCTCGTGCCGGAGAACATGGCAAGGGTTTTGCCGTAGTTGCAGCTGAAGTTAGAAAACTTGCAGAACAGAGCAAGGTTGCTGCTAATGAAATTGTTACGCTCGCAAAACAAAGCCATGAGATAGCAGAAGAAGCTGGTTCCACTTTGGCAGATAACATTCCAAAAGTAGAAAACACCACAAAACTGGTCCAGGAAATAACAGCAGCAAGTATAGAGCAAAACAACGGAACGGATCAAATTAACAATGCAATCCAACAACTTAATTTAACCTCTCAACAAAACGCATCTCTTAGTGAAGAGTTAGCAACCAGTGCAACAGAAATGAATGAGTATGCTCAAAAGTTAAAAGAAATCACACAGTTTTTCACAATAGATAAATCCACTAACAACAAGCCGCAATCACATCCGGTCCAGGACAAACATAAAGAAAAACCTGGTGATAGTTATATACCTGACATACCTAAAATAGAAGAAAATATCACTGTGGATGCCAGTTCAGAAATAAAGGATAATGATTTTCAAGCATTTTAAAGCTTAGGTCTAGTTCCTACATAGTTGATTATTCTGTGTCAAGTATGTAATAGAAAAGCATAAATAGAAATTCATTCTATTTATGCTTTTCTATTACCTGTTTTACAATACTTCGTTTTATCCTTCAGTAGCAGATTTACAAAGTTCACTGACTATTGAAAACAGCTCCTCCAGTAAATACACATTAAAGGCTATGAGCTATGTGTCACTTCTTATTCCTTTTGTGCTTGCATACATTGTTTAAATGTGGAGAGCCATAAACAGAAAGAAAGTCAGTGAGGAGCAACTAGCTACAGAAGATCATGTTTATTAATAGATAAAAAATAGTACTATGATATTAACACAAATAATATGGTTGGCAAGTTTAGGCTTGATAATATTTTTTACATACAGGCTAATAGCTTTTACTCTTAAATATATAAATAAAGACGACCAATAATTCTTATTGTCTCAAGCTTGTTTCGTGTATTATTTTGGTGAGTTTTAATGTCGCGAACAAGCTTGTTTTCTTAAATTACATTTGACAGCAAATTTTTTATTGTTCTTTTGGCGGAGTAAATTGCTTTTCAGGAAAAGGGGTATAAGACAGTGCTTTTCTGGATAAAAACGCTATCGTTCCTTTTTGTTTGTCTGATCAGGTTGAATTGTTCAAGAAAACTACAGGACTCAATTATCAATTGGTCATCAACCTTAAGTTTTTGCTTAAGAGAATTTAAATTGATTTCCATGTTCGGTTGCGAATGGATATATTCAGCTATTTTAAGCCTGCCATAGCATTTCGAAACTTCTTTTTTGTAATAATATAGCTCTTCAAATGTATCGATGATGTCATCAATGAGTTTTACCTGTGCCAGGTATCTGTGGATAGGAAAAAAAATCAGTCCTTTTTCAATAGCAGGAATAGATACAGGAGTGAACTCTCCCTCAATTTTAAACCGATATTCAATGTATGGTTCAATCAGAGAAAGATTGCTTAATATGTAGAACAAAACATTCTTCGTATTCTTTTCTCTAAAGGATTTATTGATCAGTTCATTTGTTTGGGAAATCACATCAACAATTTCCTCTAAATCATGAGATACATATGATTTTCTGGATTTGCTGATTAATGTTGGGACTTTTCCTTTTGCTATTATTCCTTCAAATTTCATAACACTATGAGGGGGTGCAAAATGTTATAAAGATCTAAGTGAGATGATCCCGGATTTATTTAGTCGACAAATCAAGTTACAAATTTAAGCAGGCATAACCTATTCTCTGCAAGTTGAATTTTATTGAATTAAACTAGAGTCTTGGTCTTGCTTAAATTCAAGATACTTAAAGAGCAATTTTTGTTACAACAGTTGAACCTTTTTGTGGTATTTGAACCCGGTATTGAATTTGCAAATCTAAAAACCTTCAGGTATATTGCCGGGAATTTGGCTGTTTGCTCACAGCTGAAAGAAAAAACAGGCTTCAGTATTACACAGGCATAATTTCAGCATTTGAGGGAAATAACATTGCCCAGTGTAACTGGGAATATAAAGGCAATTTTGGTATTTACTTTTTTTAACCAGAAGAAGATGGTTTCATTGGCACCAGATCTAGAACTAATTAAAATATTACTTCGAACCGCCGACTAATTTATATTACTTTTAACGAGCTAAAACTTTTTAATATGTTTGAAATTGTACTACTAATTTCAAGGTCCTTTTAAAAGATCGTTTTTAATAACATCATTAATCTTAAATAATCCAAATAGTATGATAGAAAATAAAGAAAAAAAAGCACGGTTCCTACTGATAATAGGATCACTCCTTCTAAGTGCGAACCTTTTTTCACAAGATCCGAATTTTCATATTTATGTATGTTTCGGACAATCAAACATGGAGGGGCAAGGAACTGTTCAGGCTCAGGATAATACGGTTGACAGTCGTTTTCAAGTTTTTCAAGCACTTGATTGTTCTGGAAAGCCTAAAAATACATGGCGAACTGCTACTCCTCCATTATGCCAATGCTGGTCTGGTCTTTCACCTGCCGACTATTTTGGCAGGACTATGGTTGCAAACCTTCCGGACAGCATTAAGGTAGGTGTTATTAATGTTGCTGTTGGTGGTTGTGATATCAGGTTGTTTGATAAGGATATTTACCAGGATTATGATTCAACTTATCCAGAAAGCTGGTTTACCGATAAAGTGAAAGCTTACAACTGGAATCCTTACCAATATCTTATGGACCTGGCACAATTGGCCCAGCAAGACGGTGTAATTAAAGGGATTCTTTTGCACCAGGGAGAAACTAATACAGGCCAGGTTGAATGGCTGTCCTATGTAAAAAAGATTTATAATGATATGTTGACTGACCTTTCGCTGGATGCTGATTCAGTTCCTCTTCTTGCTGGTGAAGTATTGTCAGCAGCTGGTAATTGCTGTTCAAGTATGAATCCAATAATTAACAGGCTTCATGATACTATCCCTACAGCATATACCATATCATCGACTGGCTGTACTGCTATGGATAACGCACATTTTGACTCGGAAGGATACAGAAAACTGGGTAGACGATATGGTGTGAAAATGCTCTCATTGATGGGGTATGAAATGGCTTATTGCGAACCTGAATGTGGCACAGTTGGTGAAAGCTGGAGAATCATGGCTGATAAAAATGCTTCCAATGGAAGTTATGTTACTGCTATCCCCGGTAATGAAAACTTAACAGAAGCTCCTACAGATGATTCAAGCGTTATACAAATGAGCTTTACTATAAATGCCGATACAAGCTATTATGTGTATGGGCGGTTTAACAATCCAACCACCAATGATGATTCGTATTGGATAAAAATTGATAATGGGGATTTTGAGTTGATAGATGGACTGACTACCACAGACTGGCAATGGCTAGAACTAAAAAGTTATAATTTAGTGGCAGGTGAGCATACCATCAGTATTGCTTTCGGCGAAGATGGTGGCTTACTCGATAAACTTGCCATAAAAAATTCCCGGATTAATCCAGTTGATATCGGTGAAGAAGCAAAAAACATTTGCGTACCCGTAACCTATACCGGGGTTAATAACATTTATGAGAAGGACGGTTATATTCTGGAGCAGAACTACCCTAATCCGGTTGCCGGGATTACTAGTATTTCTTTTGAGGTTCCAAAAACGACTTTCGTGTCTTTGAAAGTTTTCGATATTCAAGGTACAGAAGTTGCTGAGCTTGCCGGAAAAGTATTTAATTCAGGAAAGCATACAGTAGAATTTAATCTTGAAAAACTATCAGCTGGAAATTACTTTTATACATTTAAAACTGATGCATTTTCTGCTACCAGGAAAATGATTGTTCTAGCTGAATAGTCTGAGAATATTCTAACAAGCAACAAAAATATTTGATTTAAGGTACAGTTTAGTCTAAAAAAGAGGCGGTAAGTTTAAGAATTTACTGCCTCTTTTAGTTTATAAGAGTAGCTGTTGGCTAGCTAGTAAGTTATTAATTCCAGAATATTACTACGGAAGGTTAATAGTCTGATTTCCAAAGTTTGCTTTCAAAATGTCAATGCGTTAAAACAATATTTATATTTATGCTTTCAGAAAAAGTTTTTACGTTAAATATCTTAATAGTTAAGTCGTTATGAGGAGTGTCTTTTGTGTTGTGCTATTTACTTTATAACTGTTTTAACCTCTGATGGGGAAATAATTAGTTTAAGAATAACTAAGGAAAAATAGAGGTTGAATACGAAAGGCTGTGTAATCAACTAATCTTTTTTCACAAAGCATGTGGAAGCTAATTGCAAATGGATTAATATCCCTATCTTTTTAACCCAATATATGAATAAGAAATCTCTACATTGTAATAAGTGTAATTGTTTTAATTAAGTTGATTAAGTGATTTTTTCTCGTTAACAAAATAACGAAAAGTAGTAAGGATTAACAATGTGTGGGATTAAAAATATTTGGGGTGTGATATCCCCCCACTTTAGGATTTCATGTAGAATGTTCCGGTGAGTGCCCCCTATATGTGGAATTTGTTCTTGCACCTTTATTTCGCATATCTTCATTGCTCTTGCCTTGTTTGAAGAATTCCTGTATAATAGCGACCTCTCTAAATATAGAGGGTGCACAAACCGGCTTTTTGTTAATTTTTAATACTTTTTATCCAGAACATTATATTATTTAAAGATTTGTAAACATAATTTTGAGACGTGGCATAAAATGAAAGAGGGCTCTATGCATTAAGCATAATAAAGAAATACATGTAGGGCTGAAAAAATTTTATGGTCACCTGTTTCTGTTTGTTTTAATATTTATAACTATTCTTTAATCATGAGGAAGATATTGTTCATATCAGGTTTGTTTTTTTTTGCTGCCATAACTTTAACAGCCCAGGATTTATCTAAACAGGCTTACCATACATCTAAGATTGTAAAAGGATTCGATACTCTTGTTTATCATACTATACTAGAACAGGGGTGGATTGAAGAAAGTGATTTGTATTGGTATTCCACCAGAACAGAAAAAGGCATCAGATATTATCTTCTCAATGCAGAGAAAGGATCTAAAAAAGATCTGTTTGATGCAGAAAAACTCTGTCAATCACTCAATAGCGACCTTAAAACTAACTTAAGGTCCACAAAGTTAAAGTTGAAATCTTTAAAAATAACAGATGCGGGTAAATCGATTGAATTCGTCCATAAAAATAAACGTTATCGCTGCTCCCTGAAGTCATATAAAATTGAATTTATTGAAGATATTGACAACAAGAAAGGACCTTATTGGGGAGATGCATTTGATGAACTGGGCAATGAGCCCATTATTTCTCCAGACAGCAGTTGGGTATGTTATATTAATAATTACAATGTTTTTGTAAAGAACAGAAAATCGGCTAAAACATTTCAATTTAGCTATGATGGCTCCGAAGGGGATTTATATTCATCATACCTTACATGGTCGCCCGATTCAAAAAAACTGGTCACCTTTAAAGTAAGGGAGGCAAAAAAAAGATATATGTATTTCGTGGAATCCTCACCTGATTCTGTTTTTCTGCCTGTTTTACACAAAAAGCAATATTTACGTCCCGGCGATGCACTAACTCAGAAAACACCAGTGCTTTTTTCGTTGGATACCAAACAGAAAATTGATGTGCTGGATCTAGATATCGACAACCAGTTTGCACTTGAAAACATGAAGTGGAGTAAAGACAGCAAAACATTTACATTTGAGTACAACCAAAGGGGGCATCAATTGTATCAGGTAATACGGGTGAATGCCGAAAGTGGGAAGTCTGGTGTGTTGATTGAAGAAAGCAGCAATACATTTATCGATTATAGTGGAAAACATTATCGTTATGACCTTGATGGTGGCAAACAAATAATTTGGGCTTCTGAAAGGGATGGTTGGAACCATTTGTATTTATTTGATGGAGAAACTGGTCAGTTGATTAACCAGATAACTTCAGGTAAATGGGTGGTCCGATATGTTAAAGAGGTAAATGAAGAACAAAAGGAAATCATTTTTGCAGCCGGAGGCGTGCATGAAAATGAGGATCCCTACAATTTGCATTATTTTAAAGTGGGTTTCGATGGCACAGGTATGCAGGAGCTAACTCCAGAACTCTTTTCCCATTCAATACATTTTTCGGGTTCAAAGAAGTATTTTGTCGACACCTATTCAAATCCATATACAGCACCAACTTCTGTCTTGCGCAATGCCAAAGATGGTAAAGTCCTTTTGGAAATCGAAAAAGCAAATATTGACAAGCTGATATCTGCCGGTTACAAAATGCCAGAACCTTTTGTCTCCAAAGGCCGCGATGGCACAACAGATATCTGGGGCAACATTTACCGGCCAACAAATTTTGACTCAACAAAAAGTTACCCGATTATTGAATACATCTATGCCGGGCCACAGGGTTCCTATGTTCAAAAAACATTTAGGCCCTATATGTATGCTTTTTCTGAATTGGTAGAGATGGGATTTGTTGTAGTTCAACTCGACGGTATGGGAACTTCAAACCGTTCCAAAGCCTTTCAAGATGTGTGCTTTCAGAACATTAAAGATGCGGGGTTCGAAGACAGGATAATATGGATTAAAGCAGCAGCTGAAAAATACCCCTATATGGATACATCAAGGGTTGGAATTTTTGGAGGATCAGCTGGAGGACAGAATTCCACAGCTGCGTTATTGTTTCATCCAGAGTTTTATAAAGTTGGGGTTTCGTCTTGCGGGTGTCATGATAACCGCTTGGACAAAATTTGGTGGAATGAGCAGTGGATGGGCTTTCCAATAGGCGAGCAGTATATAGAAAGCTCGAATATAGAAAATGCAGATAAGCTTCAGGGCAGACTTATGTTAATTATTGGTGAACTCGATGACAATGTCGACCCAAATTCTACTTATCGGCTTGCCGATGCCTTAATCAAGGCAGACAAGGAGTTTGACCTGGTTGTTCTGCCCGGGGTAAAGCATACCCTGGGAGGTAAATATGGAGAGCGAAAACGCAAGGATTTTTTTGTGAAATACTTGTTAGACAAGAACACCCCTGCTTGGAATTCTATGGACAAGTAAGTTGTCATTAAGTCCCCTTTAAATAATTGATGTCAAGAAAATGAAATACAGATCAATTGTAAAATTAACTGAGATGAATAAATTAGTAGTAGTGCTAGCTTTAATGGCTGTTAGTCTTGGCTTTGAAGCATGTTCCAAAAATGATGAAAATAAAATTCATGCAATAAATAAGAGGGAAATTATCGATTATAAGGTATTGCCATTTGATTTAAAAGAGGTTAAATTACTCGAAGGCCCATTCAAACATGCAACAGATCTTAATATAAATATATTGTTGAATTATGAACCAGACCGGTTGTTGTCTAAATTCAGGACAGAAGCAGGGTTACAACCCAAAGCTGAAAACTATGGAGGATGGGAGAATGAAACACTTGCAGGGCATAGCCTTGGGCATTATCTAAGTGCATGTGCCCTAATGTATAACACTACAGGCGATTCTGTATTTCTTAATCGGGTAAACTATATTGTTTCTGAACTGGACACCTGTCAAAAGGCTGATGGTAGTGGGTATCTGGGGGCTGCTCCAAATGCAAAAAAGGTTTTTGAAGAAGAAGTTTCAAAAGGGGATATCCGTTCTAAAGGATTCGATTTAAATGGTATTTGGTCCCCCCTTTATACACAACACAAACTAATGGCAGGGCTGCTAGATGCTTATAAGCTATGTGGAAATGAAAAGGCTCTCTCCACTGCCGAAAACTTTGCTGACTGGATGGATAGCTATCTTTCGCAAATGAGCCATGACCAGGTGCAGGAAATGATGCATTGTGAAATTGGTGGCATTAGTGAATCCTTGGCTGAATTGTATGCGCTAACTGGAAACACCAAATATTTAGACCTGGAAAAGACCCTCTATCATGAAGAAATTCTTGTTCCCTTGAGTAATGGTGAAGACATCCTTCCTGGCAAACATGCCAACACCCAAATCCCTAAAATTATAGGCTTGTCAAGGGATTACGAGCTTACAGGTAATGAGCTTGAATATAAAACAGTAAAATTTTTCTGGAACAGGGTAGTTAAACATCATTCATACGTTACAGGAGGACATGGCGACAACGAATATTTTGGATCACCGGATACCCTAAAGAACCGTTTGAGCAATAATACCACTGAGACGTGTAATGTATACAATATGCTCAAATTGTCAAAGCATATCTTTGAGTGGGAGGCCTCTGCCGAAGTTGCCGATTTTTATGAACGTGCACTTTTCAACCATATTCTCTCATCTCAGCATCCAGAGAATGGACATGTAATCTATAACCTTTCTCTTGAAATGGGAGGTTACAAAGAATACCAGGACCCGGAATGGTTTACTTGCTGTGTTGGAACAGGAATGGAAACGCATTCAAAATATGCTTGGAACATTTATTATCACAATAATGAAGAGCTTTATGTCAGTCAGTTTATTGCTTCAGAATTAAACTGGAAAGAAAAAGGGCTGGTACTTACACAAACTACATCTTACCCCAAGGAGCAAGGAACTAAATTCAGGGTAGACCTGGAAGAGCCACTCAGGCTTGACATTAAAATCAGATACCCTTTTTGGGCAACAAGTGGATACGAAGTTTTGGTAAACGGGAAACCTGCTAAATTCAATAACCAGCCGGGTTCTTTTGTGAACCTTAACCGCAAATGGAACACTGGGGATATTATTGAAGTTAAAATGCCTTTCTCTTTAAGGTATGAGTCTATGCCTGATGATGAAGACAGAGTGGCCTTTTTCTATGGTCCAATAGTTTTGGCAGGTGAGCTTGGTGCTGTAGAACAGGAAGTTGATCTTATGGACCCTATGTTTGTGCCTGTTTTTATTGCTGATAAAAATAACATAGTTGATTGGCTTGTTCCTATAGAAGGAAAGGTAAACACATTTGAAACCAAGGGTGTTGGACGCCCAAAAGATGTTGAGTTAAAACCCTTCTATGAGACAAATGACATTAGGTACTCTGTATACTGGGATATTTTTACTGAAGATAAATGGGAAGAAACCCAGAAGGACTACGAGTTAGAATTGGAAAGGAAAAAGAAAATGCAGGCTCTAACTATCGATTTTTTTCAGCCTGGCGAAATGCAACCAGAAAGAAACCATAATTTTAAAGAAAACAAATCTTGGGTTGGCGAGCATAAAGGAAGAAAATTCAGGGAATCAAATGATTATATATATTGCGAGCTTCAAACAGGCAATAAAGATAAGGTAAGCATACTTGTTGATTACTGGGGAGGTTTTCCCGGATCTAAAACCTTTGATATATTAGTGGATTCTGTATTGATAAAAACAGAAAATATTTCTAACCTGAACGAAGGGAAATTTGTGACAAAGCAATATCAAATACCTTCGAAACTGCTTAGTGGAAAAACCTATATAAGCATTGTGTTTAAAGCCCATGAAGGACATCGGGCAGGACCTGTGTTTGGTGTTCGGACTATTTTTGGGGAAATGGAAAATGCAGAATAATACGGCATAAATAAGTGTTTCGCATTAGATATTTAAAACTATTTATTAGACTAACAGCATATTTACATATACTATCTTCAATCCAAATATATGTATAAGAATTGCTTCAGGATACATTAAAAAGTCAGGATATAAAGTTTGTATCTACAATATTACATCATAAATTGCCAGTAAATGGAATCTTAAATTATTAGAAACGAGTATTGATTATGTTTGGAAAAGAAATTTACACATTAAGGAGAGATAAGTTAAAACAAAAGATAGGAAAAGGATTGTTGTTGTTTATCGGTAACAATGAAAGTCCGATGAATTATACCGATAACACATATACCTTTAGACAGGACAGTAGTTTCTTATATTATTTTGGGTTGAGCATGCCTGGTCTTGTGGCCCTTGTTGATATTGATAAGGGCAAAGAAATCCTGTTTGGGAATGACTTTACTGTAGATGATATAGTCTGGATGGGTATAAAACCAAAAATGCAAGAATTGGCAGAGTTGGTAGGTGTTTTATCATCATTTCCCTTGAAGGATTTAGAAGGATATATCTCTGATGCAATATCTAAAAATCGGCAAGTCCATTTTTTGCCGCCATATAGGGCTGATGCTAAAATCATGTTGTCAGAGCTTACAGGTTTGCCTTTAAACCAGGTTGATAAACAGTATTCAGTTGATTTTATCAAAGCAATTGTTAGTCAACGCGAGATAAAATCAAAAGAAGAGATTGAGGAAATTGAGAAAGCCGTGGATTTTTCAGTCGATATGCATGTGGAAGCTTTGAGATTTGCCCGTCCGGGAATGACAGAAGCTGAAGTGGCAGCAAAAGTACATCAGGTTGCACTTGCTAGTGGCGGCGATATTAGCTTTCCGATAATTGCCACCATTCATGGACAAACTCTGCACAACCATTACCATGGCAATGTATTAAAAGAGGGGCAGATCTTCTTGCTGGATGCAGGTTGCCAAACTGAAATGGGGTATGCCGGTGATCTTTCATCCTCATTCCCGGTCTCGGCAAGATTTAGCCAACAACAGAGAGATATTTATATAATTGTTCAAAAGGCAGTGAAATCTGCCGAGTCATACCTTAAGGAGGGAATAAGCTTTAGTGAGGTCCATAAAATTGCATGTATGGAAGTGATTCGGGGACTTTCCATATTAGGATTGATGAAAGGAGACCCAGAGGAAGCATACCTTGCAGGTGCACATGCCCTCTTCTTTCCATGTGGTTTGGGCCATATGATGGGAATGGATGTTCATGATATGGAAAACCTGGGTGAGAAATGGGTAGGTTATAATGGACAAGAACATGATTCCCAGTTTGGTTTAAAGTCACTACGTTTGTCAAAGCCATTGAAAAATGGTTTTGTTTTTACAGTAGAACCAGGTATTTATTTTATACCGGAATTACATGAACTATGGAGAAGGGACAAAACAAACGAAGCATATCTCAATTGGGGCGAAATTGAGAAATATAAAGGTTTTGGAGGAGTAAGGATTGAAGAAAACTATGTAATTGAGAATGGACTTGGGAGAAGGTTGGGAAAAAGAATGCCTCGAAATATTGAGGAAATTGAAGGAATTAGGTCTTCTTTATAAAATCAGATAAAAAAAGCAGTCTCAATTATTGAGACTGCCTTAAACAAAACTAACCTTATTGCGATAAAGAATTATAATAAATTATATGGTTCAAGGATATGAAAATTTAGTTGTCGCCTTTCTTGTACCTATAAACCCTTACATAGTCAATTTTATATTTAATCGGAAACTTGGTGTTGTCAGGTACTCCTCCATTTGACCCAATAGCCAGGTTTAATAGCAAATAATGCTTCTTATTATCTGTAAATGGATTGCTTCCATCTGGATTAATGGTTTCCTTAATCATTGTTTCATTCATGAGCTCACCATCTATACATATACGAATTGATTTTTTATCCCATTTCATACTATAGGTATGGAATTTATTTGTCCACTCAAGGTCTTTGTCAACGAAATATTTTAAGGGTGTTTTGTGACTGCTCCATTTTGCAACATACTCATTTTCTGTTCCCCATGCAACGTTAGCTAATAGTGTAGGTACATTGTCTGTGCGATAGAATTCAAGCATATCTATTTCGCCACACGCTGGCCAGGGATTTTTATTGCCTAAAAGCCATATGGCTGGCCATGCACCTATAGTTGTGTCAAACTGTGCCCTTATTTCAAAGTAACCATAACTAGGCCATTCATGCCGCCCTTTTGTAATCAAGCAGCTTGAGCTGTAATTAGCATATTCATTATTTAAGCGCCAATTCTTGCTTTGAGGGTTATAAAACGGATTAAGAATATGGTCGCGTTTGCCTTCGATGATCAAATATCCATTTTCGCACCTGGCATTTTGAGGCTGGTACCATTGTAGTTCATGATTACGAACAAAACCGCGCTCATAATCCCAATTGTTTGAATCTGGTCTGCCTTCAACATTAAATTCATCACTCCATACTAAATCATAGTTTTCCAAAAAAACATCATCACTTCCAGCACAAGTATAGGAGCTATTGGTGTGTTCCTGTGTATCTATATTTAAATCAGCTTGGAAAAATAAAATGGGAAAAATGATTAAAATAACCTTTGGGATTAAAAATTTTACACTAGAACTTATTATTTTTGATTTGTGAACCACTCGATTCGCCATATTTTGAGTTTTCTAATCAATAAAATTATCAAAAGATACCATGACCAAGTAGTACAAAATTGAAAATTGATGTTGTGAAATCTATTTCTTTCTTTTTTATTTAGGATATATTAAAAATTCAAAATATTTTCATGGGAACTGATTTTATGCCAATAATTAAATTAATTACTGGTCTTATTGGTGACATTTATTTATATTGCTAAGCTTATAAAAGAATTTTGATGCTCAGATATAGAGTTGTAGTATTTGTGTTGTGTTGTTTTTTGCTAAACACGGCTAGAGGTCAACATTACCTTGATTTTGAAAAGTTAAGTTTGGATGATGGTTTGTCCAGCAATAAGTCCAACGTCATTCTTCAGGATAAAAAAGGCTTTATTTGGATTGGTACATGGAATGGATTAAACCGTTATGATGGTTACAAATGCGAAATCTTTCAGCCAAGCTATCTTGATACCACAGCAATAAGCAACCGGGAGATATCTGCTCTTATAGAAGACCATAAAGGCAATATATGGATTGGTACAACATCTGGTTTAAACTGTTTGAACCCTATTACCGGGGAAATTAAAAGATATGAGTTTCGAAACAGGATTATATCATTGTTAGAGGACAAGGAAAACCATATATGGGTTGGCACCTGGAAAGCTGGCTTGTTTAAAATGGACAGTGCAAAAGGAATAATCGAACATTATTTATTGTCGGATATTATTAGCGATATACACGAGGATTCTAAGGGCAACTTCTGGATTGCTTCTTACAATGGACTTATAAACCTGGACCGTTCTACCGGAAGTTTTGTGCGCTATTTACAAGATCGTGTATCTGGTAATTCTATTAGCCACAATGCAGTAACTCAGGTTGTTGAATCAAAGAATGGCGATTTGTGGATAGGTACCTGGGGTGGAGGGCTAAACAAACTACTTACAGACCCGGACAGAACCAAAATGCGGTTTCTCCATTACAGATCAAGAGGAACCAAAGGAAGCATCTCGTCTGATGCGGTTTACAAACTGTATTATGACCAATTCGACAATCTGTGGGCAGGTACATGGAATGACGGATTAAACCTGCTTGATCCTACTCAACAGGACCTGCCACCAGAACAAGCTCATTTCAATAACTATAAAAGTGACCTGAGTGACCCTTACAGTCTCTCAGGTAACAATATTTCAGCTATTTATGTGGATAGATCTGGTATTTTATGGGTTGGAAGTTCTAGAATCGAAAGGACTAATATTATTAAAAATGGGGCGAACAGATATAAAACAATTCGGTTTGAGAATGGTGTTGTGACCAGAAACTATGTAAGGTCGTTTGAGCTTGTTAACGACAATGTGCTTGTTGGAGCCTCAGACGAGATAAAAGTATTTGGTTTTGAAAATGGAAAGCTGGAGTTAAGAAAAAATGTCCCCAGAGTAGAATATGCTGAAGGTCCGTATCATTATGTTTCGAACTCAATTCTTGCTTTGTTGAATACTCAAGATGGTTTATGGGTGGGTACCGAAGATGCAGGCTTGTTATATTACCCGCATAATTCGTTTTTTGAAAACAATACTGGTAAACCGCTTTCTTTTAATAGCAGTTCTAATCCACGCTTGCCTGGAGATAAAGTGAGCAACCTGGTTGCCTCAAAATTCCATAAAGGAACCATCTGGATAGGCACGATGCAAAATGGATTTTGCAGCTTACATTTTGAAAAAGGGGTGCCAAAAATAAAAACATTTACATCGGGATATTCAACTGATTTAATTTCAGATGTTAATATTCGAGCAATTGCCGAGGATAGAGATGGAATGGTATGGATAGGAACCCAGAACGGGCTGAATTCCTATAATCCTGAAAACAATCAATTTGAACAATATTTTTATTCCCAATATGATACATCATCCTTGAATGACAATGTTATAAATACTATTTATGAAGATACCAGGGGTAACCTTTGGATTGGAACAAATCTCGGGTTAAATAAAAAAATTAAAAAGGAAACCTCAGACGGCAGAAAACAAGTTTCTTTTAAATCATACCCCAATATTAATGGTGTTGGTAAAGAAATCATTTTAAATATTCTTGAGGATGATCATAATAAGCTTTGGATTGGAATGTATAAAGGAATTGTTGAGTTTAATACAGATCAAGAAGTGGTTGAACAGGAATATTTTACTAAAGAATATCAACATGTAGCTGTTGAACGAAATTCTGCCCTTAAAACTCCTGATAGCCATTTTCTTTATGGTGGGGGAAATGGTTTTTTGTTCTTTCATCCAGATAGTATTTTAAGAAATCCCAAATTATCTAAGGTGTGCCTTACCGGGTTAATAATCAATAACGAGAACATTGAAAATAATACTCATTATACCCATGGTAAAGCAATTGCTTACCTTGAAAAAATAAACCTGACCAACAAGGACAAGATCATCACCTTGATTTTTTCAGCTATGGATTATAGAGATTCCAAGAAAAATAAGTATGCCTATCTTTTAGAGGGATTTGATGAGGAATGGAACGAAGTCGGGACTAGAAATACAGCCACTTATACAAACTTGAAGCCTGGTAATTATGTGTTTAAAGTAAAAGCTGCCAACAGCGATGGTGTATGGAATGATGACTATACATCCTTGATTGTTAGGGTGGCAGCTCCCTGGTGGAAATCTGTATATGCATTTATTGTCTATGGTATTCTCTTTATCGGGCTGTTGTATTTCTTTACCCAATATACAATAATCGAAGCACGCGAAAAGGGACGTATTACATTTGAAAGCATGCGATATGAGAAGGAACATGAACTCAACGAGCTAAAGTCTTTGTTTTTCACAAACATTACCCATGAGTTTAGGACACCCTTGACTCTTATATTGGGACCAGCAGAAGAGCTGCTCGAATCCAAAGGGCTTCAAAAGCATGATTTAAAGCTGGCGGAGCTAATCCAGCGAAATGCCCAACGGATGTTACGCTTGGTAAATCAACTTATGGAATTCAGGAAGATTGAAAAAGGCAAGATGGAAATATTCCCTCAAAAAACTGATATAGTCTTAATTCTCAATGATATTTACGATTCTTTTAAAAGTATGGCAGAATCAAAAAACATTGATTTTGACCTCAATATGAAAAATTTGGAGTTGCCGTTCTTTGCCGATACTGAAAAGATTGAAAAGGCTTTGTTTAATATTGTTTCAAATGCCTTTAAGTATTCCGAAGAAGGTGATAGAATATCTATTTGGGCGGAAATACAAACAGACGAAAAGGATTCGAAAAACCTGATTATTGAAATAGAAGATACAGGCATTGGAATTGCTGAAGAGTATAAAGAGAAAGTGTTTGAACGTTTCTTCCAGGCAAACCAAAAACGCACTCAAAGTACTGGGGGAATAGGATTGTACCTTTCGAAGGCTTTTGTTGAGCTGCATAATGGAACCCTTGAATTAGAAAGTGAACTGGGACTGGGAAGTTGTTTTAGGATAAAGTTGCCTTTAGATCAAATGCAAGACGGACAAGTTCAGGGCAAGAAGGAAATTCAACCACAAGGGCTTAATACACAGATATTGGTTAATCCGGAGGAATCGCAGGGAAATAGTGTGATGATTAAAAATAGTTTTACGGCTAATTCTTTGTCTAAAGTGCTTATTGTTGAGGACGATAGCGAATTGAACGGGTTTATAGTAAGTGGATTATCTTCAGAATTTAATATTGTAGGTTGTTACAATGGAAAAGAAGGCCTTGAACTGGCAAGAAAATTCAATCCTGATATAGTAATTACCGATATCATGATGCCTGAAATGGATGGCATAGAGCTTTGTAAATTGTTAAGAAAAGATTTGTCAACATCACATATCCCGGTTGTGTTTTTAACAGCCAAAACAATGCAGGAAGATGAGGTCAAAGGACTAAAAATTGGTGCAGTTGATTACATCCATAAACCATTCAGCCTGGTCTCTTTAAAACTTAAAATCCGCAATCAACTTGAAAACAGGAGGAGCATTCATGAAAAGATGAGAGCTGATAAAATTATGGAACCCGAAATGGTAGAATTGTCTGATCTGGATGAATCCTTTTTAAAAGAAGCAGTTGAAGCAGTCAATGCCCATTTGGATGATCCCTCCTTTGATGTGGAAAAATTCAGCGAGGTTGTTGGCATTAGTGCAAACCAGGTTTATCGAAAAATTAAGGCATTGACAGGGCAGACAGCTAAAGAATTTATTCGGAATCAACGCTTAAAGACTTCCGCCCAACTGTTTCTACAGAAGAAAAGGTCAATTTCTGAAGTCATCTATATGGTCGGGTTTTCCAGTCCTTCCTATTTTACACGTTGTTTTAGGGAATATTATGGGTGTACTCCCCGTGAATATATCGATAAGAATGGTTTAGTATGATAAATATGAGATAGTACTACTAGTTTTGTTAGTCTCTCCAAAAATAGCATACTACCTTTACGTTATAACCGATCAATTTTAATTCCACTTGGCGGTTTGAATAATCTACAAGGAAGAAAATAAAGACTTTCAGCAAATTTACCAATTCAGGATCAATATTACAGTACACCCATACTTTTTAGTTATATGACATGCATGCAATTGCTTATGCTCAGTTAAAATGGAGAGCATATTTTCTCTCTAATACATCATCAATTTTGTTATAGTATCTTGCAGGTTTCTAATAGTACATTAATTTATCATCCCATATTTTTGTTGTCAATGAATTAATAATGTCTTTGGATAGTTGAGTCCAATTAAACTGATTTGAATGGAAGAGAGACAGATGAAATTTTTAGGGGCAATCACTTTTACTTTTTTACTGTTTTTATTAGGGGCGTGTAAACAAGAAAATCCTGATCAAAAAATCAATAATGGTTTTAAGCCTGGAAAAATATGGACAGATAATGACAGTGTTCATATAAATGCACATGGAGGTGGAGTTTTGTACCATCTGGGGAAATATTATTGGTTTGGTGAGCATAAAATTTCTGGATCAAAGGGAAACAAAGCCATGGTTGGAGTGAGTTGTTACTCTTCAAATGATTTGTATAACTGGGAAAATGAAGGAATTGTTTTAAAGGTTGAGGAAGATAGCACTTCTGAAATTGTAGCAGGCTGTGTTATAGAGAGGCCTAAGGTCATCTACAATGAAAAAACACAACAGTTTGTCATGTGGTTTCACCTGGAACTTAAAGGTCAGGGGTATGATGCTGCACGAACAGGATTGGCAATAGCTTCTTCAGTTGCTGGTCCTTACGAATATGTAAGGTCATTTAGGCCAAATGCCGAACAGTGGCAACTTAATGCAGCAGATACTAATATCAACGGCACTCAAAAAAAGAACCTTGAATGGTGGACACCTGAGTGGAGGGCTGAAGTGGAGAAGGGACTGTTTGTCAAAAGAGATTTCCATACTGGTCAAATGTCCAGGGATATGACCTTGTTTGTTGATGACGATGGAAAAGCCTACCATATACATTCAGCAGAAGAAAACCTTACCCTTCACATCTCTGAACTAACAGATGATTATATGGATTTTTCGGGAAAGTGGACCAGGGTTTTTCCAGGAGGCCATAATGAAGCCCCGGCAATTTTCAAACGAAAAGGTAAATATTATATGATTACCTCCGGATGCACAGGATGGTCCCCTAATGCAGCAAGGTTTGCAGTAGCAGAGTCAATTTGGGGACCATGGAAGCCAATGGGTAATCTTTGTGTGGGAGCAGATTCAGCATTGACGTTCCATTCTCAAAGTACATTTGTACTGCCGGTAAATGGGGTTGAAGACAGTTATATCTTTATGGCCGACCGGTGGAGACCAAAAAATCCAATTGATGGAAGGTATGTGTGGTTGCCCATTGAGTTTAATGATGACAAGCCTTCAATAAAATATTATGATGCCTGGGATTTGAAGAAATTTCAGAAAAACAAAGAAAGTCTATAAAAACTAAAATTAGCACGTATTTTTAGAGATATAGTTACCCTATACGTAATGTACCTAAATTGAAATACAGAAATGAGATACAAGTTTAATTTAAGAGTGACATTTTGCATTCCAGTTTTATTGTTATTTGTTTATTGCAGCCATGCTATGCAACCTGGAATACCCCCAAAGAAGGATGTTTTAGGACTAATTGAAAAAGTCAATGATCACTGGCAGTCGTCACACCCCGATCCGGGTATTTCATTTTGGGACAATGCGGCCTATCATACAGGGAATATTGCTGCTTATACCGTTACGGACAAACAGGAGTATTTGAATTATTCTATCAATTGGGCAACTCGTAATGAATGGAAGGGGGCTAAATCTGATGATAAACAGGCCTGGAAATATTCGTATGGAGAAAGAGATGAATATGTGCTTTTTGGTGACTGGCAGATATGCTTTCAGACCTATATTGATTTGTTTAACTTAACAGAACCTAAAGATTCGGTAAAAATAAAACGGGCTCTTGAAGTTATCAACTATGAGATAAGCACAGAGAATTCAGATTACTGGTGGTGGGCAGATGGACTCTATATGGTAATGCCAGTAATGACGAAATTGTATAAACTCACAGGAGACGAAATATACCTCGACAAACTATATGAGTATTTCTCCTTTTCCAAAGGAATTATGTACGATGAGGAAACAGGTCTATTCTATCGGGATGCAAAATATGTATACCCCAACCATAAAACCCATGCCGGTAAAAAAGACTTTTGGTCACGGGGAAATGGATGGGTATTTGCCGGATTGGCAAAAGTGCTGTCAGACCTGCCTGAAGATAATGAGTACAGAGCTGAATTTGAGGGGATATATAAGAAGATGGCGGCAAGTTTAATGACTGTTCAACAAACCGAAGGGTTTTGGACAAGGAGTTTATTAGACCCTGAGCAGTCCCCAGGTTATGAGACAAGCGGAACAGCCTTCTTTACATTTGGTTACTTATGGGGGCTAAATAATGAAATGTTAGACGATGATGAATATTGGCCAGTTGTTGAGAAATCATGGAGGTATCTATCAGAAGTAGCTGTAAATGAAAATGGAAGGGTAGGGTATGTTCAGCCAATTGGTGAAAGAGCTATACCCGGACAGGTTGTTGATGAGAACTCGACCGCTAATTTTGGAGTGGGGGCTTTTCTGTTGGCTTCCAGTGAGCTGTATAAATATCTTTCAAAGAAATAATACATCACAACTGTATCCAGTTGAAAGAAAAAGCTAAAAAAACCTTTTGCCAATATTATATCTTCAAATAATAGAATGTATTCTTTCAACTTTTTACATAAACTTTAGTTTGTGTTTTTTGTATTGATTCTGGCAAATTTGTCTGATTTCCTTAATCGGTATGGTCTTAGTTTTTTCATTAGATACAGGTTCGCAATAGGTCTTTGTTATATGGAGAAGGTACACTTGTTTTTCCTGGTAAACAAATAATAACTAACAAAGTAATTAGAGCCTACCGAAAACATACTTTTAGCATATTACCTGCATGTTGTGTTTAATGCCAATAGAGACCGTGCAAGTAATGCCTGCCCATAAACAACATATTTAAAAATCCCACAGGCTAATCCACTTTCAAAATTTTTAAAAGAGTTGTTTTTTTTCATCGCACAAAATAATCGTAGTAATAATTTGAGATTAGTAGATTAATTCGATACTTTTATCGAATATTTACTAAATGTGAATGCAAAAGAATATATAAAATACCTGTTATCCATTGAAAACTACTCATTTTCATTGGATGAGGTTGCTAAAGAAACAACAGGTAGCAGTAATTCTTTAAAATTCGAACTCCTTAGATTGTCTAAAAAAGGAGAAATTGTAAATCTCAGAAAGGGATTTTATTTAATTATCACACCCAGATATTCTTCCGCAAAAAAACTTCCGCCTCAACTTTATTGTGAAAAACTATTTAAATATCTTGATAGGAATTACTATGTAGGCTTATTCTCTGCAGCTAAATTTCTTGGAGCAAGTCACCAACAAGTTCAGCGAGATTACTTAATAACTGAGAAACCAAAATTTAACGACATAGCAAAAAATACTATAGACATTCGCTTTTTCACAACTACTAATTGGTCTGATAAAAATATTCAGCAAAAGAAATCAGATGCAGGTATTTTTAAAGTTTCCAGTCCTGCTTTGACAATAGTTGATTTAATACATCACCAGACAAAATTGGGCGGAATAAACAGAATGCTTGCGACAATTGAGGAACTCACAGAAGAATTAACTGAATCCGATTTGTCAGAACTTTTAAGCTGGTATCCCAATAAAAGTACCTTGCAAAGGTTCGGTTTTTTGCTTGAAGAACTTGGCATGAAAGAAGAATTTCAGGAAATGATTTATTCAGAGCTGAAGGCAAAAAATTTCTTCCCTGTTTTATTAAGTCCAAAATCAAAAGAGAAACCAGGTGCAGTTGATAATAAGTGGAAAGTAGATGTTAATGTAAAATTAGAAAGCGATTTATGATACCTAAACCATATATAGCAAAGTGGCAGGAACATGTACCATGGAATGAATTTTCTCAGGTTGAACAGGATTTAATTATTTCCCGAACCTTAGTGGAAATATTCTCTGATGAATTCTTGAGAGAAAATCTTGCATTCAGAGGAGGAACAGCATGACACAAACTTTATCTTAATCCTGCACCGCGATATTCAGAGGATATTGATTTGGTACAAATTAAAGAAGGTCCTATAAAACCTATAATGGAAAGGTTAAATGAGGTTATTACCTTCTTCGAAGAGAAAAGAACAACACAGGTTCGTGGACATGGAGCCAAAGCGTTATACCGTTTTACTTCGGAATATGAAGAAATACGAATGCGGTTGAAATTGGAAATAAACTGTAAAGAGCATTTCAATGTACTGGATTGGGTTGATTTCCCTTTTGAAGTTGAAAGCGAATGGTTCTCTGGAAAAGCAAATATTAAGACTTACAACATAAACGAACTTTTGGGCACAAAATTAAGAGCTCTATATCAGCGAAGTAAAGGAAGGGATTTATTTGATTTAGACTATGCCCGACTGCATTTAGAATTGGACACTCCTCAAATTATTCAGTGTTTTAAAGAATACACAACGTTTGCAACTGGAAAAAAACCACCAAGTAAAAAGGAGTTTCTATTGAATTTTGAAGAAAAACAAAATGACTCTGATTTTACTGGCGATATGGAAGCATTATTGAGGGCTGGGATTAAGTATAATCAGGAAGAAGCAAATAAATGGGTAGTTAATGAATTGATTGAAAAAATTTAGCATCTTTTAATTTAGGCACTATAACAATGCTGGAAAATATGTAAGAAAAAGAACTAAGGGAGAAATTAGCTGAAATTATTGCTTAAAATTGTTTGTGCCTAAAAAGTTGAAAATAAATCCGAAAGTGTTGGCCAGAAAGTAGCAATCTACTTCCTTGCCTGCAATTCGAAGTATGCTAATACGTCTTCATTTTGTCAAGTCGCACCTCACTACTTTCTGACTTTTTCAGCAGGCCCTATTTAGCAAGAGGGTGTTCAAAAAGTCGATAATCCCTTGTCTTGTCATACAGATCAAGATCGAAATGTTTTGCTTGTCAGCAGCAATAATTCTTCGACTCCGCTCAGAATGACTGGAAATGGACTTTTTGGACACCCTCCATTTTTAAAGCTTTGTAATTTTAATAAACTCTTTGTTGTTTTGTTTACTGACTTTAAGTATATACATGCCTTTATTTAGCTTGTTTCCAATAGTTGTATTGTTGAATCCGGCACCTTCATCTAATACACGTCCATGTATATCCATTAAGGTGTAAGTGAATATTCCTTCACATTCAATAGTAAATGAATCTTTAAACGGATTTGGAAAACACTTCACTTCTTGTTCCCCTGCAATTTCTATATTGGTGATTACCGTATCTGGTATGTAAAAATCAACATCTTCAAGCTCACTGTAAAGGTTTTCAATAGGAATTAATACCTTTTCTTGTGTTTTACTTGACCATTCAAGAGTTGTGGAGACATTGTCACTTGAATATTCACCTTCAATCAAAAGACTATAGTGATGTGAAGGTATAAGCACAAGAGGAATTTCAAATTCAGAAGCTGTTTCCTGATTCCCTGTCGTAAGCATTAGGCTGTCATTAATCCACACCTTTACACTGCCGGTTGTTGTCAGATAAATTGTATAAGCTTCTGCATAGTCGGTTTTTAGAATCCCTTTCAAGCGGAAGCCAGTTGTGTCTGTTGCAGGTAAATTGTCTGTTAACAAGTTCACTGCATTAAGTTCCTGACTTATCGGTTTGTCCCATTCTCCATTGTAATACTCCATAATATTCAATCCTTTTCCAGTATCAGCCTCTGATCTTTCAATCAAATAATAAGGTACGATTACTTCACCTTTATTGTTGCTGTAATCATTTGAAGCAAAAACAAAAGAAAGGACATGGTCGTTCAACAATGCTTCCCGGTCAATTAAGCCTTCAGCTGTAGCTGTACCATTTTGTGAAATATCAAACTCTGACCAGTTTGCCCAGTTGTCTACTGCCGATGCAAAATATACCCTGTAGCCTGGAGTGATAACATATAGGTTATCGTACGAGTCTACAGCCATATCACTACGGTCTATATATACGCTTGCTATAGAGTCATTTTTCCAAGTTCCGGTTTCATCCATATAAATATGCCTTAACCATGCCTCGTAACGCGAACTTGGCCAGGCGCTGTTGTCTGGTTCTGAGTCTAGCAAGTATGACTGAAGAATGTGTATTCTACCCTTGCTGTCAACAGCCTGAGCTTCCTGGTTGATCAATCCTCTGTTTTCCCCAACAGAGAATATCTTAAACCCAGTCGAATTATAGGTAAGTGGAGTAGTACCCGTTGTGCTAATTTGTGTACCCTCAGCATTATACCAG
>JBNKPU010000028.1:0-10486 GCA_050295515.1 Bacteroidales bacterium
ACCTTTGCGATTCTTCAGCTATTGAAACCATTATTTGTTTGTCGGCTTCCTCTTTTGACAAATGGCTTAGATTTATTCTTTCCAATTTGTGTTTAGGTTCCTGATGAATAACTTGTTTGGGCGTATTTTTTATGGTTATGATATTTGTCCGTAGTACTTCATGTCTATTAATTAATGCATATATTGTTTTTTCTAAAACATCTTTATTGAGTCTTCCTAATATCCGAATTGCCACAGGTATATTATAACTGCCATTATGAGCAAATTGATCGATAAACCACAGCCGTTCTTGGGCAAAAGACAGAGGCCCGTATTTTTGAGTTAGAAAAGATATTATATCTTGTTTATCTTTTTTTATATCTTCAATATTTTGCTCTATAATTTTATCATTCCCTTCTATCAATAATTCATTATTTTCAATTATAAAAACAATGCCTTGGTTATTATACTCTTCTATTTTTATCTCTATATCACTCATAATCTTTTGTTTACAAAAGTCCTTTGTCCTTATAAATACAATTAAACTGGTAAAATGAAAACTTGAATTCTTTAAACTTTTAACCTAAACTTTCTTCCTTATTTTCGAATTATCTTCTTTTTCCGGACTTATCTGTTGGAAACTTAATCTTTCAGCTTTTTCAACCTTATTATCTTCGGTTTTGAAATTGCCTCCTTTAATTTTCTCAGACAATTCACTTATTGTACTGTTCTCAAAAATTATTTTCAAGGGAAGCTCAATATTTAATTCTGTCCTAATTTTAGTAATCGTTTGTGTAGCTAGTAACGAATGTCCACCTAGTTCGAAAAAATCATCATTTATGCCAATTTTTTTTATGGACAATATCTCTTGCCATATCCTCGCTAGTTTTTTCTCAATATCAGTTCGTGCAGCAATATATGAATTTGATATATTAGGTCTATCGTGTAAAATTATTTCCTGATGATTTTTATTTAAACATGCTATTTTCTTTTGATGTAGAAAATTTATTCGATTATTCAGGTTAATTGTAGAAATATAAATTTGATTTTCACATGAAATTGTTAATATATGATTAAATAACTCATATGCTTCATTATTTGTTATAGCATTAACTTCTGTCCCTTCTTTACTAACATCACTCCAAGCATCCAAGTTTAAAACTTTCCATGCATTATTATTTCTGTGATTATTTTTGGTAATATAATTATCCATAAAAATGTTTGCCCCGGCATATGCTGAGAATCCATATCCTCCAATTAAAGATGAAATTGACGAGCATATAAGGCAAAAATCTAAATCTGCTTTCTGAAATATTTCTTCTAAAACAATGGTACCATCAACTTTTGCAGTAAGCTGTTTGTTAATTTCATCCTTTGTAAGCTTTTTCAATGGAACAATACAGTCAATTATTCCCGCTGCATGAAAAACTCCATTAATATTGTTATATTTTTTTTCTATTCTGCTAACAATAGTTTTCATTTGGTCTCTGTTGGCTATATCGGCTTTGCAAATAATTATTTTAGAACCTAACCTTTTTATTTTTTGAAGTTTTCTAATTTTAATTGAAATTGATTCACTTTCAGAATGAGTAGATAGCCATTCGTCCCAATTTTCTTCTTTAGGGAAAACTGAACGACCTATTAAGACTATTATTGATTTGTTTTTTTTGGCAATATATTCTGCAAACGAAAGTCCAATTTTTCCGAGCCCTCCAGTAATAAGATACAAACCATTATTTCTTAATTCAATATTGGATTTTATACCATCATGCTCAATTTTGTCAACACATTTAATCCATCTATATCCTTGTCTAATGGCTATGATATTATTTGGTATTAATTCATTAAATTCATTAATAATACTTAAGGTAGTTTCTGTAATAATACTATTGATATTATAGCTCCTGAGATCAATATTAAAGGTTGTAACATTAGGGTATTCTTGAGATAGAACATAAAGTGGCCCTAATAAAATTGATTTTAACGGAAATAATTCATCATCATTATCCATAACACTTTGAAGATGATTAGAAACAACCCCAAGTTTAATTTGTGAATCAATACAAGTTGTACCTATTGATTTACTAAGATTGATAAAGTCGTAATAATCTTCCAATGAATCAGTTTTTTCTTCTTTATCAAAGCTCCAGAAATACAATATATTATCAGGTAAAGAATCAACTTTTTTTAAAGCCTCAAAAAGTTTTACAAAATTAATCTCGTTGTCTGGGTTTAATATAAAAGAGGTATTATTAATACATTTGTATTCATCCCCTTTAATAACCTGAACTACTGTATTGCTGTTTTTGTTTAAAATTTCAATTGTGTTTTTACTAATTTCATCAGAATTAGAAAAAACTAACCATATGTTTTCACCTTCAATATTATTTTTTCTTAATTTCTCTTTTCTTATCCAAGACGGCCTGTAAAACCAATTGTCAATATTTTCTTTTAAATTATCTTCCAACTTTATAATGTTGCTCCCTTTTTTATTATTCAGTACTGCATTAAATCTAAATTGTTCAAATGGATAGCTTGGTAATGATATGCGCTTGGGTGTTATATCCTTGCTATAGATATTTTCCCAAAAAATATTTACACCATAATTCCAGGCTTTCCCTAATGATTCAAAAAAAAACTGAGTGTCCAATTTTTTTTCATAAACATGTCTTAATGTATTAAGTGTTTTTGGTTTTACTTGCTTATAGCTATTATGTGACTTAAGTAATGATATCAAACTATTACCAGGACCTACCTCAATGTATAATGAGTTTTCTTCCTTCAATAATGTACTCAACCCATTTACAAACCTTACTGTTTGTCTTAAATGATCAACCCAATAATCTGAGGTTATTACTTTCTCTTCATTAATCCAATTCCCATCAAGGTTTGATATGTATGGAATTTGAGGTTTGTTTAATACTAAATCATTAAATAGAATTTTGAAATCATTCATAACTGGTTCTACCATTGCTGAATGATATGCATGTGATGTATGCAACTGCTTGCATGCTATTTTTAGTTCGTCAAGTTTTGTTTTTAAATTATTAATTTCATAAGTATTACCAGAAACAACATTCAGATGAGGTGAATTTGCTGCCGCTAAGGATAAATTAGTATCTTTTAGTAAATCAACAATATCTTCTTCTGATAAAAATATTGCAAGCATTCCCCCTTTTATACATTCTTGCATCAATTTCCCTCTTTCAAAAACTAGAGATAGCGCATCATTTAATGAAAAAACGCCAGCAACGCAGGCAGCAACGTATTCTCCAATGCTATGTCCGATCATAGCTTTAGGGTAAATTCCCATATGCATTAGAAGTTTTGTTAATGCATATTCAATGCTAAATATTAATGGTTGTGCAATAGAAGTTTGATTTATTTCTGTTTCATGAATATCAGTACCTAAATAAGGAAAAATATATTTCTTTAGGTTAATCCCCTTTTCTTTCATAAGAAAGTCTAAACAGATATCCAGCTGATCTTTAAAATAATCATTCTTTTTATAAAGATCATTTGCCATATTAACATACTGACTCCCCTGTCCAGGAAACATAAATATTGGATTAGGACAATTTGAGACTGAAAAACTGTTTTGTTCATAACTAGCAGTTAATTTTTCTATTGCTTCATTAATTTCTGAACACACTACAGTTTCTCTAAAATTAAACCCAGCTCTCCCAACCTGAAGTGTGTATGCGATGTCTGTAATGTTTTCATCTTGATTACAACTTAAATATTCAATTAGATTTAGCTTGCTTTGCTTTAGGGCATCTTTGCTTTTTGCTGAAAGGATTATGACATTATGTTCATGTTTAGGAGTTTTTTTTTGTTCAAAGGAAGCTTGTTCTAGAACTACATGCACATTTGTCCCTCCAACACCAAAAGAACTAACTCCAGCCCTTAAAGGATAGTTGCTTTCTTGCCATTCTTTGAGTTCAGTGTTGATATAAAATGGGCTTTTTTTGAAATCAATTTTTTCATTAGGCTTTTTACAATTAATACTAGGTACAATTTTTTTATTATACAAAGCCATAACTGTCTTTATAAAACCTGCAATACCAGCTGCATTATCAAGATGTCCAATGTTTCCTTTAACTGATCCGATGGCACAAAAATTTCTCTTTTCAGTACTGAATGCTAATTTTAAAGCTTCAATTTCAATGGGATCCCCAATATTAGTTCCTGTTCCATGCGCTTCAATATAACTAATAGATTCAGGAGGTGTTTCTGCCAAATAATGTACAGAACGGATTAAATCCGCCTGTGCTCTTACGCTTGGCGCTGTATAATCAATTTTTCTGTTACCATCATTGTTTACTCCACTGCCTTTAATTACAGCATAAATTTTGTCCCCATCATTAAGTGCATCTTCCAGTGTTTTTAATACAACCACACCAATACCATTTCCACCTACGGTCCCATCTCCACTATTGTCAAATGGCTTACAATGCCCATCAGAAGACAAAATCAACCCTTCCTGATATAAATAACCTCTTTTATTAAGATTATTAATAGATACACCTCCAGCAAGACATATATCAGATTCACCCATAATTAATGACTGGCAAGCTTGATGAACTGCAACTAGTGAACTTGAACATGCTGTTTGAATTACATAGCTTGGTCCCTTAAGATTTAATTTGTGTGATATTTTTGTTGCCAAAAAACTGGAATTACTCAAATGATAGGTTGAATAATAGTTCAGAGTATCCGAATTTACAGAAAATAGCCATTCTGGATTCGTCGAACATCCCATAATTAAGCCAATTGAACCATTATATTGATAAGGATTAATCCCGGAATCTTCTAAGGCTTCATAAACAGATTCATGAGCCAAACGAATCTGAGGATCTAGTAACTCTGCATCAGTCGGAGAATAACCAAAAAAAGCAGCATCAAATTTGTCAAAATTTTCTAAAAACCCACTAGCCTTTACATAATTTGATTTATTTATCAAATTAGGTGGTACTCCCGCAAGTTTTAATTCTTCATCAGAAAAAAAAGAAATTGATTCAACACCATTACTAAGATTGCCCCAATATTCTGCTATATTTCTTGCCCCAGGAAACTTGCCTGCCATGCCTACTACAGCAATTTCTAGTCCTGTGTTATTATTTAAATTATTCATAATGTATTATTTTATATAGGGCTTCGTTTAAAGTATTTATATTAAAACGATGTATCTCTCCCTATTTTATTTTCTCCTTCTGCTTTTTAATTTATCTATTTTATTCTGCCTTAATTCAAAATTTATGTTTTCTTCTTCAGAAAACAGAATCCGTTTTTCAATAATATTTTTAATATTTTCAACAAAGGTTTTAATAGTATTATGTGTAAAATATGTAGTAATTGGAATTTGCTCATTTAAATATTGATTTATTTTACTAGAAAGCTTAATTATTAATATTGAATTACCTCCTATTTCAAAGAATTTGTCATAGACACCTACTTTTTCTAATCCCAATACATTTTGCCAAATTTTTACCAGATTTTTCTCTATCTCTGTTTCTGGTGCAACATATTTATTTGTCGTTTCAATATTATCTTTTGGCTCCGGTAAGGCTTTTTTGTCTACTTTCCCATTTGGAGTCAGTGGCAGGGTTTTAAGTTTCACAAACAAAGAAGGTACCATATAATCAGGTAAAGTTTTCGCAAGATTTTCTCTTAGTTTTTCTATGTTTAAAGCATCCGTTTTCTCACTTTCTTCTAACGGTACTATATAAGCTACCAAACTTTTATTGCCAGTTTTGTCTTCTTTAGCAATTACAGTGCTTTTGCTTAATTCTTCAATGTTGTTTAAAGCAAATTCAATTTCTCCCGGTTCAATCCTAAATCCCCTAATCTTTACCTGGTCATCAACCCTTCCAAGGAACTCTATGTTCCCATCTGGTAAATAACGTGCCAGGTCGCCTGTTTTGTATAAACGGGATTTTGTGCTATCGCCAAAGGGGTTTTTTATGAATTTTTCTTTGGTCAGTTTTGGGTGTTTTAAATAACCACGTGCCAGATTGTTGCCGGAAATGCAAAGTTCACCAGCAATCCCTATGGGCTGAATGTTTTGATATTTGTCCAATATATAGATATAGGTATTAGCTATTGCTTTTCCTATTGGTATTATATTGTTTATTTTGTCAGAACAAATAAAAGAACTTGTCCATACTGTCGCCTCTGTTGGCCCATATTCATTTACTAATTTGGCATTTGGCAAAATATTGTTATGCTTATCAAGCACATTATGGGTTAAAGGTTCCCCCCCAACTATAACTGTCCTTAATGTCTTTGAGCAATCTGCAAATTTAGGATATGATAATAATTGTAAATAATATGATGGGGTCAACATCATATTTGTGGCTTTATATGTTATAATTAAATCAATTAAGTTTAAGGGGGTGCTTATACTATCATAATCTACAATTATAAGCTTACTGCTACTAGTTAAAGCCCAAAATATTGCCCCGCTTGCTGTATCAAATGTAAACGGGAGCTGAAAAAGGAATATCATCTTACTGTCCCTGTAAAAGTATTTTCTTGCTGCTAATGATAAAACCATGCTCTGGTGGTTTACCATAACACCTTTTGGTGCCCCTGTAGAACCAGAAGTATAAACAATATAAACAAGGTTATAAGGTTTTACATTGGATACAACATTGCTTTTTTCTTGTTTTGCTAATCCTGCTGCAACACTTTCTTTGTCAATGCAAATAATTTCTGTTGTATCTTGTTCCGGTAATTTTGGCTTTAAAACCTCTTGTGTTAATAGGATAGAGCACTTACTATCTTCAAGCATGTAAGATATCCGCTCTTGGGGATAAGTTGGATCAATAGGCACATATGCCCCTCCTGCTTTTAATATACCAAGTAAACCTACAATCATATCCAATGATCGCTCAACACATATACCTACTAGTGTTTCTGGTTTTACACCCTTTTTCTGTAAATAATGCCCCAGCTGATTTGCTCTCTCATTCAATTGTTTATAGGTTAATTCTTCTCCCTCAAATACTACTGCTACATTATCCGGAGTTCTTTCTACCTGCTCTTCAAATAATTGATGGATACATTTATCTTTTGGATAATCAACTGTCGTATCATTCCATTCTACAAGCAACTGATGCTTCTCCTTTTCTGTTAGAACCTCTATGCTTGAAACCGGTTCTTCAGATCGTTGAATAATATTTTGAAGGGCTTCTTTAAAATGGCCTGATATGCGTTCTATTGTTTCTGCTGCATATACAGACTTATTATATGAAAATTCAATATTTAAACTATCCCCTATTGTTGTTGCTAATGTTAATGGGTAATTGGTCTTTTCATATGATCGGACATTTTCTATTGCCAATGAAACATTTGCCCCTTCACTTGTATTTCCTATCGGGTAGTTCTCAAAAACAAGGATACTGGTAAATAGGCCTTTATTGTTTGGCACACTACTTAATGCCTGTATATCTATCAAGGGGGTATAATCATACTCCTGCAGTAAGGGTTGCTGTTCTTGTATATTTTCAAGCCATTGTAAAACACTTTGTTTCTCTTCTGTTTTTATCCTTAGCGGTAATGTGTTTATAAATAACCCCACCTTTTCTTCCACTCCTGCCAACTCTGTAGGCCGTCCCGATACGGTAATACCATACACAATATCTTCTTCTCCGCTATAGGTTTGCAACAGTTTTGCCCATACCCCCTGTACCAGGGTATTTACAGTCAAACGGTGTTTTTTTGTAAATGCTTGTAAATCTTTTGTTTCCTTTGTTCTTAATTGAATTATCCTTTGGCCATATTCTTCTGATTCATCTGCTTTATATAAACTATTGCCAAGGGGTATTTCTGTTGGTGTTGTAAAACCTTCCAAATATCCCTTCCAAAACGTTTCTGCTTTCGTTTTATCTTTTAACGCCAATAAGGCTATGAAATCTTCGTACTTGTCTGTCTTTTCCGCAAGGATATTATTATTGCACAATGCATGGTAGTTTTTCAACAGCCGTTTGATTATTATGGGCATGCTCCAACCGTCCAATAATATATGATGGTGTGACCAAACAAAAGTATGCCTGTTTTCTGAAACTTTTATTAACGTAAAACGGCTCAATGGGGCCTTTGTCAAGTCAAAGCCTTTTTTCCTGTCTGATTCCATCAGGGCATCTAACCTTCTGCCTCTCTCCTGCTCTGATAAACCGGTAAAATCGATTTGTTCAATATTACATTGAACCCTGTTATGGACCCTTTGCAATGGTTTTGCCAACCCCTCTGTTACAAACGAAGTCCTTAATACTGTATGGCTGTCAATTATTTGCTGCCATGATTGTTCTAATGCAACAACATTTAACCCTCCTACAAGGTCAACGGATAACTGTGTTACATATACCTCTGAATTTGGCGCATATAATGAGTGAAACAACATCCCTTCCTGCATGGGGGATAAAGGGTAAACATTCTCAATATTACCTATTGCTGTATTTGATAATACATGAGTATCCAACTCGAACTGCGTAAGTTGGCACAATGAAAAATCACTTGGAGTATATCCTATTGTTTCCGGTTGAAGACAATGTGTAATTATATTTTGAAGTTCAATAACATAGTTTTCGGCCAATTCTTCTATGGTCTCCCTGTTGTATAGGTTTTCACTATACGACCAACTCAATACCAGATGGCCGCCTGATATGATTGAGTTGATTTCAACAGCATAGGGGCGATGGTTCCTTTGACTGACCATCTGTCCGGATGGCTCTTCTGAGATATTTATAAGTTTCTCTTCACCTGTTTTCTCTAATTCATTAAACTGACCTAAATAGTTAAAACAAATACCCTGTTCTTCTTTTATGTTTAGGCTGCTTTTTATAGCTGCATCTTCGCTTAAATATCTTAAGATTCCATAACCAATACCTCTATTGGGTATGGACCGTAGTTGCTCTTTTACTGACTTGATTATTTCTCCAGTGCCATATGTTTCATTTATTGATAAACATACCGGAAATAATGTGGTAAACCATCCTACTGTCCGCGAAATATCCGTATCGTTAAATATATCTTCCCGGCCATGCCCCTCAAGGTTTATAGTTATGTCTTTTTCCTTTGTCCTTTTGCTTAAGCTTATGGCCAAAGCTGACAACAACAGGTCATTTATTTCTGTCCTGTAAGCCTTGCCCGCTTCATGTAGTAAACTTTGTGTTAATTCTTTTGCTAGACTAACCTCTACTTTTGAGGTTGAGCCTGTTGTGTTTTTACCTTCGCTTTTATCATATGCCAGACACATCAATGGCTTTCCTGATATTCCTGTCCAGAATGACAACTCTTTTGCTAGTTCAGCACTGGATGCATAGCCATGTAACCTTTCAGACCACTGTTTAAATGAACTTGTTTTAGGGCCAAGATTGATTGTATTGCCTGATAATTGCTGAGCACATGCTTTTTCTATATCTTCTATTAGTATTCGCCACGATACCCCATCTACAGCAAGGTGATGAATGACCAGCAATAAGTGATTCTCCTGGCCAGGGGATGTCGTAAATAATACCGATTTAAATAGTACCCCTTTTGTTATTGATAAACTGGATTGTGTTTTTGTTGCATAACGCTCTATTGCTTTAGTCAACTCTTTCCCTGATTTATCAGTTAAATCTACTACCTCTAGCTTTTGATTTGAAATCTCATTATGCTCCTGTAACCATTTATCATTATCATATTTATAAAACATGCGCAGAACATCATGTTGTATGACTATTGCCTTTAATGCTCTTTCCAGCAACCCAACACTTAACGACTCTTTTACTTTTATGCATACTGCCTGGTTAAAATGGTCTTTATCTGCAAAATCTTTTTCAAAATATCTGGATTGTATTGGTGTTAGTTTTACATCCCCTTTTACTATCCCTTGTTCTGCTATAACCGGTTTTCCTGTTCCTGTTCCACATACCTCTGCCAGCAATAATATTGTCTGGTATTTAAACACATCTTTGGGCGAAAGCGACAATCCCTGCTGGTTCGCTCGGCTTACCATCTGGATGCTGATTATTGAATCTCCCCCAACTTCAAAAAAGTTATCGTGGATCCCTATTTTCTCTATACCCAATAACTCTTGCCATATAATGGCCAGTTTTTTCTCTGTCTCCGTTCGAGGAGCTAAATACTCATTCGTGGTTTCTAAATTACCTTCAGGCTCTGGCAAGGACTTTTTGTCTATCTTACCGTTTGCTGTTAATGGCAGTGCATCAAGCTTAACAAATATTGATGGTACCATATAATCCGGCAATGATTTGCAAAGTTCTACGCGAATCTTTTCTATGTGAAGAGCACTGTCAATATCTTTTGAAGGTATTACATAAGCTGCCAATCGTTTATTCCCTGCCTTATCTTCTTTTGTAAGTACTACACTTGTTCTTATTTCTTCTTGCTTGTTTAGGATGCTTTCTATCTCTCCCAATTCTACCCTGAAGCCCCTGATTTTTACCTGGTCATCCAACCTGCCCAGAAATTCGATATCTCCACTTGGCAAATACCTCGC
>JBNKPU010000029.1:0-4975 GCA_050295515.1 Bacteroidales bacterium
CTTGAACACAATTAAAAATGAAACACGTTGTGAAAAAAATTTAAACCGCAGTATACTTGTGTATATGAGGATTTAAATTTTGAGCAACAACGTAGTAGTTGGACTTTATTGACAAACACTATTTAGGCACTAAAAATTTACTTGTAAGCCCCCATTTTGAGCATGCTGACTTCTTGCTCGGTCAGGTGTCTCCAGCGTCCTCTCGGAAGGTTTTTCTTGGTCAATCCAGCAAAATATACCCTGTCAAGTTTGACAACCTTATAACCAAGATGTTCAAATATTCTACGTACAATACGGTTCTTGCCACTGTGCAATTCAATGCCAAGTTCATCTTTTATATCGCTTGAAACATAACTTAGGTTGTCTGGACAAATAAATCCATCATCTAATTCTACACCTTCAAGAATAGTCTTAAAGTCTGATTGGGTAAGGTTTTTATCTAAGAATACATGGTAAACTTTAAGCTTGTTATGACTTGGGTGAGTAAGTTTTTTTGCCAGTTCCCCATCATTGGTCAATAATAAGACTCCGGTAGTATTTCTGTCTAACCTTCCAACAGGATAAATACGTTCGTTACATGCATTTTTTACAAGCCCCATAACTGTTAATTTAGCATGAGGGTCTGAAACAGTAGAAACACAATCTTTAGGCTTGTTTAGAAGGACATAGACAAGTCTTTCCGGGTTTAGGGTTTTGCCATTAAATCTAACAGAATCACTTGATTTTACTTTTGCTCCTAGCTCAGTAATAATTTTTCCATTGACTTCTATTTGCCCTTGCTCTATATATCTATCAGCTTCTCTTCTGGAACAAACTCCAGATTGGGCTATGTATTTGTTTAGCCTAATTGGTTCATCTTGAATCAAGTTCTTACTAGCACTAGTGCTTTTCGAATGCTTTTGAATTCGCTTTTTTCCCGGTTTCTGCATTTTTTTAGTTAAAGGTGATTAAAAACCTTACATACGCAGCTGCAAATTTACAAATACATTCGCTGGGTTCGTAAGAAAATATATATTTTTGGGGCACAAAAATAAGCCGAAAAATTAGAAAAAAGGAATTATGACATTAATAAAATCAATCTCTGGGATCAGAGGTACGATCGGTGGTAAACCGGGCGAAAATTTAACACCATTGGATATCGTTAAATTTGCTGCTGCTTTTGCACAATGGTTGAAATTAAATTCAAATAAGAAAAAATTGAAGGTGGCTATTGGCCGGGATGCCAGGGTCTCTGGGCCGATGCTTTCTCAATTGGTTGCAGGAACGCTTCAAGGGGTAGGTGTCGATGTAGTTGATTTAGGACTATCCACTACGCCTACTGTAGAAATGGCTGTTACCAGTTTAAAAGCCGATGGAGGGATAATTCTTACAGCAAGCCATAATCCTGGTCAATGGAATGCCCTCAAATTATTAAACGAAAAAGGGGAGTTTATCTCTGCTACTGATGGAGTGAGATTGTTGGAATTTGTTGAGGCAGAGCAATTTGATTTCGCTGATTATAAAAATCTTGGAACAATTACCTTAAATCATAACGCAGGCGATTCGCATATTCGTCAAATAACAGATTTGCCACTTGTTGACATAAATGCTATATCAGATGCCAATTTTAAAATTGTCATTGACTGTGTCAACTCTGTAGGAGGTGTTATAATACCTAAGCTTCTTCGGGAATTAGGCGTTAATGATATTGTGGAGCTCTATTGTGAACCCAATGGGATTTTTCCACACAATCCGGAACCCCTGCCTGAGAATCTGACCCAGATCAGCGATAAAATAAAGGAGATGAATGCAGATTTGGGCTTTGTTGTGGATCCGGATGTTGACCGATTAGCTATTGTAAACGAGGATGGATCAATGTTTGGTGAGGAATACACACTTGTTGCTGTAGCTGATTATATACTTTCCAATAAAAAGGGAAATACAGTTTCAAACCTTTCATCGTCATTGGCTTTGAAAGACATTACACTTGCAAAAGGGGGGAGTTACTCTTCTGCAGCAGTTGGCGAAGTAAATGTGGTTCAAAAAATGAAAGAAACTAATGCCATTATTGGTGGCGAAGGAAATGGAGGCGTAATTTACCCTGAGCTTCACTATGGACGTGATGCTCTTGTAGGGATTGCTTTGTTTCTTTCTCATTTGGCCAAATCGGGGAAAAAATGTTCCGATTTGAGAAAGCAATATCCAGAGTATGCAATTTCAAAGAATAAAATTGAACTTTCAGAAGGAACTGATATAGATGCTGTTTTAGAAGAACTGAAGAAGAAATATGCCGATCAAAAGATAAATACAATAGATGGTGTAAAAGTTGAATTTGAGAATGAATGGGTACATCTGAGAAAATCGAACACAGAGCCCATTATCAGAATTTATTCAGAAAGTTCATCAAAACAAAAAGCAGACGCGCTGGCAGAACAAATTAAAGATGCTTTTAAGTCAATTTTGGGTTAATTTATCTATCGAAGTATAGATAATGACATATCAATTTTTTCTTAAAAAAAATTCATTTATATTTGCGCCACTACTAAAAAAGGCTAAATACACACGTAACTAATTAAAAACAAATAAGAAATGCGAAACAAAGGAGCCATATGGACATTGGCTATTGCGCTGGCACTTGTATGTATTTATCAGCTTTCATTTACTTGGAAAGCTGTTTCAATAAGAAATCAGGCGACCGAATATAGTATAAATGCGGTAGACGAGGCTAAAATCCTGATGGATTCAGAAGATCAATCAGCACTGGATTCTATTGCCGGTGTAAAGTATGAATACTATCTTGATTCAATCTCAAGTGAGAAGGTTTATTTCTTTAACATGTTTTCTTACCGCGATTGCTTGGAAAGAGAATTAAACTTTGGTCTCGACCTGAAAGGAGGAATGAATATAATACTTGAAATTTCTGTTACTGATGTAATACGTAATTTATCCAGCAATCCATCAGACACAACCTTGAACCGGGCATTGGCAAGAGCTAAAGAACTGCAGGGAAATACAAACAAAGATTTCGTTGAGCTTTTTGGCGAAGCGATCGAAGAAGTTTCTCCCGGATATTCACTCGAGACTTTGTTCAGGACAAAAGAGCTGAGTAACAGAATTCCTTTTGAGGCAACTAACGAGGTTGTACTTAATGTGATAAATGAAGAGGCTACTGATGCAATAGACAATGCTTTTAATATTATCGGTACACGTATCGACCAGTTTGGTGTTGCCCAACCTAGGATTCAAAAGTTAGAGACTGCTGGACGGATCTTGGTTGACTTGCCTGGTGTTAAAGATAAAGATCGTGTACGAAAACTACTGCAGGGAACTGCAAATTTGGAGTTCTGGACAACTTATGAATATACACCTGAGGTTCAGGAAACCCTTTTGGATATCAACACAATGGTTAAAGATATTGTTGAAGCAGAAAAGGCAAAAGCTGCTTTAGTTGATAATGGACCAACAGCTACAGATACACAAGTTGGAGCAGCTGATACTGATACTACACAAAACACATTACTTCAGCAAACCGCTGAAGAAGGTGGGGATTCAACTGGTTTAAATGTATCTGAGCAATATCCATTCTTTGCTTTATTGAATCCGGCACAGGATAGGGGAGAGTATCCAGGTCCTGTTATTGGTTATTCCCACTTCAGGGATACAGCTATGGTAAACTATTACCTCAAGCTGGCAAAAAGCAGAAATATTGTACCAAGGCAAATGAAATTCCTGTGGAGTGCAAAAGCAATTGCTGGCGAAGATAAAAAAGAAACGGATATATTTGAACTTTATGCTATTGAGGTTTCAGGTCGTGATGGCAGGGCTCCATTGAGTGGTGATGTTATTACAAGGGCAACACAAGAGTTCGATCAGGCATCAGGTTCGGCCTATATTTCAATGACGATGAATGGAGAAGGTGCTACTATTTGGGCTCGTATTACCAATGATAACATCCATCAGGCAATAGCCATCGTTATGGACAATAAAGTTTATTCAGCACCTATGGTATCAAACCAGATAAAGGGTGGTAGCTCTCAAATAACTGGTAACTTTACACAGAAAGAGGCTGATGACCTTGCGAACTTGCTTAAGTCAGGTAAATTGCCAGCTCCGGCACATATAATACAAGAAACTGTTGTTGGTCCATCGTTAGGTCAAAATGCGGTTGATTCAGGATTGCGATCATTTATTCTTGCCTTCCTTGTTATCCTTGTCTATATGTTGTTTTACTACAGTTACAATGCCGGTTTAGTGGCAGATATAGCTTTGGTTGTAAACTTATTCTTTATTATTGGTGTTTTAGCATCACTAGGTGCAGCATTAACTCTCCCTGGTATAGCTGGTATCGTTCTTACCATTGGTATGTCGGTCGATGCCAACGTTCTTATATTTGAACGTATCCGAGAAGAATTGGCTGCAGGGAAAGGATTAAAGCTTGCTGTTAAAGATGGTTTTAAAAATGCGTATTCTGCAATTATTGATGCTAACATTACAACTTTATTAACTGGTTTTATTCTGTTGCTGTTTGGTACTGGACCAATTAAAGGTTTTGCTACTACATTGGTTATTGGTATTTTTTCTTCATTGTTCACTGCAATTTTCATTGCCAGAATGATCATTGAAGGATTTCTAAAACGAAATACAGATTTTAAATTTGCTACAAGCTTTACACAAGGAGCATTTAAAAATACAAATATTAAATTCCTTGAAAAGCGCAAACTCTTTTATGTTGTATCTTCTATATTAATCCTCGTAAGTATAACTTCAATTTTCACAAGAAAACTTGACCTTGGTGTTGATTTTAAAGGAGGTAGGAATTTTATTGTCGAATTTAATCAACCTACAGATAACAAAGATGTTGCAAAAGCAATCGGTGCAGAGTTTGGTGAGGAGCCTAGCGTAATAAACTATGGAGGTGCTAACCAAGTTAGAATTACTTCACTATACAGAATTAATGATGAAGGAACTGACGTTGAGGAAGAGCTCCAAGAACAAG
>JBNKPU010000030.1:0-41330 GCA_050295515.1 Bacteroidales bacterium
ATCGATGAGGCAGGACCTGCAAATTTCTTTGCTATCAAAGAGAATACCTATATAACTCCAAAATCCTCATCAATTTTGCCTTCAATAACAAACATGAGCCTCATTACACTTGCTGAAGATATGGGCATGAATGTAGAGCGCAGACCTGTTCCGGTAGATGAATTGCAAGATTTTGATGAAGTAGGAGCATGTGGCACTGCTGCGGTAATTACACCAATAAGAAAGATCGTTGATCCTGACAACAATAAAATTTACGAATACAGTAAGGATAACAAACCTGGGGCCATCTCAACGCAGTTGTACAATAAGCTTATGTCCATTCAGGTGGGCGACGAACCCGACACTCACAATTGGATTCGTATTATTGACTAATCTGCAAATAAAATCGGTTCAAAGCTTTTGCTTTTAATGAGCGGCACTGAGATGAATCTCATCCTTGATTTCTGATAATATTAATTTGCGCAAGGTTACAGCCCTTTTATAGGTTTTATCATTGTCGTATATCCTGATTACATTTTCTGGACCTGTAAAACGATAAATTACCCCAATCGCCGCATCGAATTCACTATTGCGAATGTTATATTTAATTTTCCGGATGATTGATTCAAACCTTTTCCAATTCAATTGGTTCTGGATCCGGACATATATTTTTTCTCCATCGTACAAATCGCGATAGAGTCCATCTCCTATTTCTGCCAATTTAAATGCCTTGAAAATTTTGATCTTGCACATTGCATTGATCTTTTTATAGGCCATTAATTGAAGATCGTTACTCAACAAGCATTTTTGAACAGATTTTACTTTCTCCGGATTCGTTTCACCTTTTATCCTGACACATGGCAAAACCAGGTTTCCATAGGCAATTTCACCATAGCTGGGATAGCGGCTAAGATCTGTTTCTTTTAGAATTATTTTATTAATCCTGTTTATCTTTTCTGGGGAATACCTGTACCTCAAAACTATATAATGTGAAATTTGGGATAAAGCAGTTTCATCGATATTTGCACCAGGATATGGCTGTATACTCCTTAATACAAGAGAGTTTTCCTCAATCCCTTCTATCAGGGAGTCAAGTTCCTCATACTTGGTAATACTCCCTATCGTTTCAATAATTTGAGAATTGTCCATGATTTTCTCCTGTTAAATAAGCTGAAAACTGTTTGAATATCCCGGAGAATCCGGTAGAATTAGCCCTACTTGTAGTACATACAAGTTACAAAAAAACATTAAAACTATCAAGCAATATAGATCTTAAGGTTAAACTTCCGATTTGAGTGCCTGCTAAAAAAAAGCCCCAATGTATTACCTTCAATAGGTTGCAGATGAACCAGTCAATATACTACCATATCAGGTACAAACTGAAACATGGAAGCCTGACTGTTTATACAATCAATAAAACTACTTGAAAGGTACAGGTTAAAAACTATAATGACTCTTAGGAACACACAATTAATGCAGAAAATATAATTGACCGTCATTCTTGCCACTTCAATTCCAGCCTGTAATTTTATCATTCAGTATAGCTTTTTTCCCGTCCATCTACTTACTTTTTTATTGCAGCCTTGGTCGATCTATTTTTGGATCATAAAACCAAAATGTTGAGACCATGAAGTATTTAATTTTTCTATTTAGCTCAGTTCTTATAAGCTTTACTACCTCGTATGGCAACACAGACCTTACTCAAACTATAAGGGGACAAATTGTTGATCAGGTTACCAATTTCCCTTTGATCGGGGCAAATGTTATCCTCATGAATTCTAATTCGCCTACAGGCGCAACAACAGACTTAAATGGCTATTTCGAATTGAAGAATGTACCTGTAGGCAGGCAATCTGTTGAAATAAGATATGTAGGCTATAAAAGCCGCTTAATAAATAATATTCTGGTAACAAGTGGAAAAGAAATCAATTTGGAAATTCAACTTGAAGAAAATACCATGGAAATGGATGAAGTAGTAGTAAAGGCAGGAAAAAAGAAAGTTCAGGCACAGAACGAAATGGCAGTTATTAGCGCCAGGACCTTTTCTGTTGAAGAAACCGAAAGATATGCCGGGAGTCTTGGCGATCCTGCCAGAATGGTTGCCAACTATGCTGGCGTAATGACTCAAAACGATTCAAGAAATGATATTATTATTCGCGGGAATTCTCCAATGGGTGTGCTTTGGCGCATGGAAGGCATTGAAATTCCCAATCCAAACCATTTTGGGGCACTCGGTACTACCGGTGGACCTGTTAGCATGGTTAACAATAACCTGCTTGCTAATTCAGACTTCCTGACCGGAGCATTTCCGGCAGAATACGGCAATGCAACTGCCGGTGCTTTTGATTTGAATTTACGTTCGGGCAACAACCAAAAAGCTGAATTTACCGGACAGGTAGGATTTAACGGATTTGAAGTTGGAGCCGAAGGACCATTATGGTCCAGCCAGAAAGGTGTAAAATCGAGTTTCCTCGCTAATTACCGCTATTCAACCTTGGATCTGGTAAGTAAAATGGGGTTTGATATGGGTACAGGTTCTGCTATACCCGAGTATCAGGACTTGACTTTTCTATTGGATATGCCAGGCACAAAATTGGGCAGGTTCAAAGTGTTTGGACTATATGGGAAAAGCTTCATTTCGTTTGGAAGGGAACTTGGAGACACTACAGACAATTCATATTCTGCCCGCGGCACCGCAACTGATTTTGGCTCAGGTATATCAGTTATAGGTGTTTCTAACACGTATTTCTTTAACGAAAAAATGCGCATTAAATCGACATTGTCCTATCAATCTACTTATTCAGATGCAAGCCTGGATTCAGTAAGGAATTATGGTGAAGTATTCATTCCATGGATACGGTCTGAACAGGCAGAAGATAAAGTTTCCTTCTCCACTCAGTTCAGGCACAAGATCAATGCAAAGAATAACTATAGTATTGGTTTAATTCAAGACTATTATACCATTGATTATATGGATAGTATGTACATGAATAAATATGATCAATTCATAAATACTGCAGATATTACAGGAAATGTGGGATTATTCAGGGCTTATGCACAATGGCAACATAAATTCAACAATAATCTTTTGGCTTATGGAGGTTTACATGCACAATACTTCAACCTGAACCAGGAATTAGTGTTTGAGCCCAGGTTCAATGCCGAATGGAGATTTGCACCTAAACATGCCCTAAGTGCCGGATTTGGCAAGCATAGTCAAATGCAACCAAAAGTGGTTTATGTCATGGATTCGTATAACGAAAGAGAGGATAACTATTTAAGGACAAACGAAGATGTTCTGTTTACAAAAAGCAATCATTATGTAATTGGCTACAATTATCAGGCAAACAATGATTTAAGATTTAAAATTGAATCTTACTTTCAACATCTTTACGATGTGCCCGTTAAAGAGAGCTTTCCTGAATTTTCTTTATTGAATGCTGGTGGAGATTTTGGTATACCCCGAGAAGATAGCCTAATTAATAAAGGGACTGGCACCAATTATGGCATAGAATTTACAGCTGAAAAATTCTTAAGCAAAGGCTATTACTTCTTGTTTACAGCCTCTATTTTTGAATCAAAGTACAAAGGTTTTGATGGCATAGAGCGCAATACAGCTTTTAACGGCAATTATGTCTTTAACCTCTTGGCAGGTTATGAATATAAGTTCAGCGAGAAGGCCATGCTTACTTTTGATATAAAGACTGTTTGGGCCGGAGGTAAAAGGTATGTGCCTATAAATGTTGAGGAATCCATTAGGCAGCATGAAGAAGTTAGGGACTATAGCCGTGCTTATGACAACAAATATGACGACTATTTCAGGACAGATTTGAGGATTGGATTTAAACTAAATGGGAAGAGGATTACCCAGGAATGGGGACTCGATCTGCAAAATGTAGCAGGTTTCCAAAGCATTTTTATGGAAGGGTTCGACCTGGACAAAGGTGAAGCCTACAAGATTTATCAACAAGGCTTCATTCCTATGATGCTTTACCGCATACAGTTTTAAGGAGGTCTTGCCCTGCAATTTATTGAGTATTGTAGGGCAAGACTATCTAAAAAGCACGAAATGGATTATATTTAGATTTGTTAGGATACAGTGCACCTTTTTTGGACAATATTATGAAAAACCCAGTCGAAAGAGATAAATATTATAGAAATGTCTTGCTTCTAATTCCCTTGGTAGCAGTATTTATTGCTGTAATTTTCAAATTTGAAGACGTTCCAAGTGACATGTCCGTTTATCTGAAAATGGTTCATTCCGTTTTTTTTACTGCCATTATTTGGTTGGGATGTATGGCAATTGTAGAATTTCTGTGGAAAAAATATCCATGGGTACATAATCCTTTTAAACATTTGATATATGAAGTTTTATTAATACTTATTTTTACCAATACTTTCAGTTATTTCATCTTTCATCTTGAAGTCAAATTAGGTATGGTTGATCTTGATGAGGATATCTATTTGAACATAGTTATAACAAATATCATCACATTGTTTATTACAACCATTCATGAAGCTGTGTTTTTCTATAAACAATGGAAAATCAATTTTTCAAAGTCAGTCAGGTTGGAGAAGGACAATATCGAGGCAAAATACGAAACACTAAAAACCCAGATTAATCCGCATTTTTTGTTCAATAGTCTAAACAGTCTGATAACATTGGTTGACGATAACGAAGAAGCCGTGGAATATATTCAGAACTTATCTGAATTTTTACGTTATATGCTTAAGAGTAGGGACAGGGAACTGGTACTGGTTCGTGAGGAAGTGGAAATCGCTAAAAAATATCTTGACATTCAAAAATCACGTTTTAAGGAAAACCTGAAAATTGAGATGGATATTCCTGAATCAGCTTATCATTATTCATTACCTCCACTTGTACTTCAAATGTTAATTGAGAACAGCTTAAAACACAATGTTATATCGAAAGATAAACCCTTAGATATAAAGATCCGTTATGAGCACGAGACTATCTACATCGAAAATAACCTGCAGAAAAGGGCAAATGGGCAGTCAACAGGACATGGGTTAAACAATATTGTAGAGCGATACAAGTTTTTCACTTCCAGAGCCGTGAAAATAACAGAAACTCATCGTATCTTTAAAGTTGAAATCCCGCTCCTTAAGGCAGAATTATGATAAAATGTCTGATTATTGAAGATGAAGCCCCGGCAGCATCCAGGCTGGAAAAACTAATGTTGGAAATTGATCCGGAGATTCATGTTATCGTAAAGCTCGACAGTATTGAGTCATCGATAAAGTGGTTTAAGGAAAATGATGATCCTGACCTTGTCATGCTGGACATTCAACTGGCTGATGGATTGAGTTTTGATATTTTCAAGTCGATTTCAATAAACAGTTTTGTAATTTTCACTACAGCCTATGATGAATATGCCATAAAGGCCTTTGAGTTAAATAGTATTGATTATTTACTTAAACCAATAAATAAGCAAAAACTGGTTAATGCTTTGGCAAAATTCAAACTATTGAAAGGATCAAAGCCTACTTTCGACGTCAATGAACTTATTTCAGCCATCGAAGGGAAAAAATCAAGCTATAAAAGGAGGTTTGCAATTAGCATAGGAACAAAAATTAAATCCATAGAAGTTAAGGATGCTGCTGCTTTCTCATCTATTGAGAAAAGCACTTTTTTGAATACGTTTTCTGGAAATTCTTATCCAGTTGACTTTTCGTTAGACAGATTGGAAGGCATACTTGATCCTGAATCTTTTTTCAGGGTGAGCAGGCAGTTTATTGTGAACTATTCAGCAATTAAAAAAATAAATATCCTTTCGAAAAGCCGCATAGAAATTGCTGTTTCCGGCCAGGAAGAGGGTATATTGGTCAGTACTGCCAAAACACATGCTTTCAGGGAGTGGCTTGACCGTTAATTGGCAATTATCCGATAGGAGAATTCTATCCATAAATACCTGAACAATAGTTTGTTACCTTCTATTTCAATTCCATTCTCATCGACTGTCTAAAAGTCTTTTATGAGGGAATTCACTCCATAAGGTATAAATGTACTATAACCTCAGGTATTTAGCGTAGTTAAATGAGATTGTGGATTCTTCAAGAATCAATATACATCTGATAGCAAATTAGCAGAATACAGTATAGTTTTTGGCAACGAGTTGTCTTATACATTTACAGAAACCTCCCAAGCTAACAAAAGGAGAAATAGCAATCATATTGCCATGAGAATTGATTGTTAAATAAGAAACAAGGGTAATCCCTTATGTACCAAGCAATATCTATAGGTTCTTGGAGAAGGTTTAATAAGAAAACAAGTGTTGAGTAAATGCTAATTCCACTAATAAATAGTTTTTTTTTATTTGAGCTAAAAAATGCTTAAATTTAATAGAGTAGTAGTAATAATATTAACTATTAGGTGATGAAAAAGAAGCATTTCTTTACTTTGAGAATTAAAATTACACTATTGATTCTCATACCTGTTATTCTTTGTACGCTAACAGCTATCTATGTTTCCTCACTAAAAATCAAAAAACAGGGAATACAGGATCTCGAAGAAAAAAGCTCGGCCATACTGACCCGGTTAGAATCAGCTAGAAAATTTGTCGCTCGTCAGGATAACCTTACATGGATTATTCACGAAATGAAGCAGAAGTATCCTGATGGTATTGTGCCAAATGATGAAAAAGAGAGAATCTTGAAGCAAGTACCAATTTTTTCCTCTATGGCTATTGGAAAGGATAATGCGGAGATCGATCATTATGATTTTAGGATTTCGGCACTGCACCCGAGGAATAAAAAAAACCTGGCAGATGTTAGGGAATCGAAGTTGTTAAACGAGTACATGGTGTCCAAAAGTAGTGTAACCACAGTTGAACTAGATAAGCAGAATGACGAGTTATTGGTTTCCCGACCGGTGTATCTAGATGAAAAACAAGGCTGCCTGGTTTGTCATGGACATCCTTCTAAAAGCCCATGGAACAATGGGAAAGATATTCTTGGATATACCATGGAAAACTATCAGGATGGTGATTTAGTAGCAATGTTTACTATAATTTCCAGTACAAAACCTGTACAGGCTAAAGTAAGTACATCCATTCTTCATATTGTTTTGTGGGGCATTGTTGTTGTAATTCTAGCTTTCCTGGTAAGTTCAATATTCCTAAAAAAAATCACTACATCTATTTCAAAAATTATAACAGTAAACAATCGAATTGCAAAGGGTGATTTGAGTGTTAAGATTGATATTCAACAGAACGATGAGATAGGACTATTGGCTGCTGCAATTAGTGAAATGATAGACAATTTGAAGAACACGGTTATCAATATTTCAAATAGTTCCGATACAATTGCAACAGCTAGTGAACAACTTAACAAAACAGCCATTCAGGTTTCTGATGGTGCTTCGGAACAAGCATCATCGTCAGAAGAAGTTTCTGTATCTGTTGAACAGATGTCGTCCAATATTGAACAAAACACAGAAAATGCAATCAAAACAGAAGAAATTTCATCGCAAGCAGCAAATAATATTAATCAGGTAAGTAAGGAATCGGAAAAAAGCTTAACAGCAATAAACGAGATTGCTTCAAAGATTAACATTATTAACGACATTGCGGTTCAGACAAACCTGTTAGCATTGAATGCTGCAGTAGAAGCAGCAAGAGCGGGTGAATATGGAAGTGGATTTGCTGTGGTTGCTGCAGAAGTGCGCAAACTTGCAGAGAAAAGTAAAACCGCAGCAGATGAAATTGAAAAATTATCAAAATCCAGTGTAAATATTACAGAAGAGGCCAGCAAGCTAATGATGAACCTAATTCCTGACATTGCAAAAACTTCGACACTTGTTCAGGAAATTTCAGCATCAAGCCAGGAACAAAAAATTAGTTCTAACCAGATAAACCAAGCGATTCAACAATTGAATGGGGTCACTCAACAAAATGCTGCTGCTAGTGAAGAAATGACCGCAAGTGCTTCTGTTTTGGAATCGGAAGCAAGAGAACTTAAAACGCTTATCAGCTTCTTTTATTTTGAAGAAGGAAGCACAAAGCGGAACACTATCAGGACTGATATAGTCTCAACCAAAACAAATACTGATAACGACCAGGAAGATGTAGATGAATTTTAGTCATCCTGTTACTCAGGTTGATTACGATTTATAATCTGAATAAAGCGCTATCGGTCTTTAATTTAGCCCACGTAATATAGATTTAGTATTTAATCATTTCAACTAGAATTACTCAGTAAATTTTTTAAAAACTGTAGTACTCGTGTGCCCTCCAAATCCAAAAGTATTGTTTAGGGCTACCCGAATTTCTTTTTCGAAAGCTTTATTTGGTGTTAAGTTGAATGACGGATTAAGTTCTGGATCAATATTATCCACGTTAATGGTTGGAGGAACTATTTTGTTTTGAATAGCTTTCACACAAGCTATTGATTCAATTGCTCCGGCTGCTCCTAACAAGTGACCTGTCATTGACTTTGTGGAGCTTATTTGTATGTTTTTTAAAAAATCCTTAAAGACACTTTCGATAGCAAGGCATTCGCTAATATCACCGGTAGGTGTAGATGTTGCATGGGCATTAATATAATCTACATCAGAGGCTTTTATTTCTGCATCTTCTAAAGACTGCTCCATAGCAAGGATGGCCCCTAATCCTTCTGGATGAGGAGCAGCAACATGATAAGCATCTGAAGCAGCCCCCCAACCTGAAAGTTCGCAATAAATTTTTGCTCCTCGTTCTAAGGCATGTTCTAATTCTTCTATCATCAAAATTCCTGCTCCCTCTCCCGCAACAAATCCATTACGGTTTTTATCGAATGGTCGAGAAGCAGTTTTGGGTGAATCATTAGAAGTCGATAATGCCTTCATAGAATTAAATCCACCTATGGCAGCTTCAGTTATTGTTGCTTCAGACCCTCCAGCAAGAACAATGTTTGCACGACCCATACGAACAGAATCCAAAGCATTGGCTAAGGCATGATTTGATGAGGCACATGCAGATGATACTGTGTAACTATTACCATGAAATCCATACCGGATAGTAATCTGGCCAGTAGCAATATTCGATATCATTTTAGTAATGAAGAACGGATTGAACCTGGGATTTTCCATGTTTTCACCAAATCTCAGAATTTCTTCTTCAAATGTAATCATCCCACCGATTCCTGTTGCAATAATCACTCCAACCCTGTTTTTATTTGTAAGGTCCAAATCAATTCCGGAATCCTCAATGCACTCTTGCGCAGCAGCTATTGCATATTGGGTATATAAATCCATCTTTCTGGCCTCTTGTTTTTCCATGGTCAAAAGAGGGTCAAAATTTTTAACTTCACATGCAAATCTGGTTTTATGATTAATCGGATTAAATCTGGTTATGGGTGCTGCACCGCTCCTGCCTGCTACTAGGTTTTCCCAATATTCTTTAACGTTGTTCCCTAATGGGGTTATGGCTCCAAGGCCTGTTATTACAGCTCGTTTCATAGGCTTCAAATTTGCACATACTTACTATTAAGTATGATAGGGATAATAAATTTTTATGGATTTAAATCATTCATAATATTTTGGCTTAGCTGTTTATAATCCAGCAAATTGGTCACTCTGGATATTTGCAGACTGGCCACCAAACTTGAGAATATTATATTGGCTTTGTAGGATGGATCTTCCTTGAATTCAAATATTTTCTTCTTGCGTCCATTCTCCAGAACATCGACCAGCCATTTCTGAATTATCTCGGTAATTTTTATCAACTCTTTTTGTGTCGACTCATCTAGCGTATTAAAGGCTGGGCCAAGCGAGCCAACAATGCACAACTTTTGCTCACGATGACTTTTGATATAAATTTTAATGAAAGCTTCCAGTTGCTTGGCTTCATCAAATCCACGGCTCTGCATGTTGCCGATCATTTCTTCAAACCGTTGAATATTGGTTTTGACTATACTGGTGCCAAGGTTAGCTTTAGTTGGAAAGTAGTAATGAACTGCTGCATTTTTTATTCCCAATGCACTCGATATATCCTGATAACTAAAAGCATTATAGCCCTTGGTACGTATTAGGTCTTCGCCTAATTCTAAAATTCTCTCCCTGGTTAAAGACATTGAAATTCATTGAATTATTCTTTGCAAATATACTTACTAGTAAGTAAGTTTTCAAATAAATTCGGTTTTTTTACATGAAGTTTTTTTCTTCGAACAGAATCGCACTAGATGAATCCTGCTATGTGGCGAAAATAATCGAGGTTATTTTTTATTTCATAACCAATAAACTCGCATTTTCAATAACAGCTATAGTGCCCTTTTGCTGATTGATACAATCCTGAATTTGTTCTTGCGTTACTGAACTCACCTTTAGAGCATCGCAATATTTAGTTGAAAGGGAAGTCATTAAATAGATCTTAACTCTGCTTGTTTTTGACATCATTGAGAGCGCCGTACCACCGTTGCCTTCATAATTCTGCTCAAGAACTTCAAAAGCCTGTTCAAAACCTCCCATTTCGAGGTATTGGATAAAGGTGGCAGATCCAATGCCATCCCTGCATTCACTTATCACTATCAATTTGCCACCATCTTTCACAAATGCTGCTGCATGGTGAACAGACTTATGTGCTTGAATAAAGTTTATATCTTTAGGATAGCCACCACTGGAGGCTATTACCAGATCATATTTTTGGGTAGAGCCTGACCTGTAATAACTATCATGTTCTTTACATGCCAAAAGAAAATCATCATAATTTTTGCCTACTAAAAGATTGCAAACCTGACCTTTGCTATTGAGTATAGCATGAATAGAAATCTTTTGAGGCAGCATTTCATCAATTTCTTTGAGGTCTTCGGCGATAGGATTCCCCTCCAGAACTCCTGGTTGGCAATTTTCAGCCAGAGTTTTGGTTCTTTTATCCAGAAAATAACTATGGTTCCGGTAGATTGAAGATCTGGCGGCAACACCGGGAAAAATTAGTTTCCTTCCGCCACCATATCCGGCGAAATAGTGATGAGAGATGCCTCCAAATGTAATGATCAGGCTGCTTTCAACAACATTCTTTCTGATTTTCACTTCAGTTCCCCTGCTTGTTGTCCCTAAATAAACCAATTCATCTTCCTTTGTCCCATCGTGATGTACAAATCTGTATTTTGAATAGATTTCACCATAACTCGAAAGGCTTTCTTCCTCTGTTTGTTTTGCATGAGTCCCATAAGCAATATAGAAGGTTATATTTTCAGGATCTGCCCCCTTATTTTCCAATGTTTCTGTAATCCAGGGCAGGAACTCCGGATAGTTGCACAGGCGTGTTTTGTCAGAGACAATTATGGCTACATTGGTATAGGATTGTTTATCAAGAGGCAGATGTTTTTTGATATCCTCCAGAAAGGAATTTTTATCAATCGTATACTCTGGTTCGCTCGTAATAAGCAGTTCAGCCTTTGCAGGAAATTCAAGCGTCATTTTTCCTGATCCATATTTTAGCTCCTTAATCATACAGGATAAAGATAATCTTTTTTAACGAACTCTTTCCATGGCAGCATATAATAAGGCAAGTGCAAGATTGTGATGATCGAGATTTTAATTCTTTTTATCACATTTTTACAAATCCAATGTAACTTTTTACCTTGCTCAGGGAACTTATTATAAAACCAGGATTAAAATTAAGTGGACCAAAATATTAAAATAGAGTTTATTCTGCTATACGAGCCCATTCATGAGCAACTTACAAGATACTGCAGAGCTATAGCTGGCAATGTTGAGGATGCTGAAGATTTGATGCATGACACTGTACTCAACACAATTGAAAACTTCCAGAAAATCAAGGATAAATCGGCTTTTAAGGCTTTCATGTTTTCAATTGCCTGTAATCTGCACAAAAAGAAACAAAGAAGGCAAAAATTCAGGGCTGAATTTAATGAAATTGAAGCAAATACTCTTTTGGATATCTCACAAGACCCAGAATATGAAGCAGATTTCCAGATCATTTATGAAAAGATATTGGCATTGCCTTCAAAGACATCAGAAGCCTTGATTCTATTTCATATAACGGGATTGAAACTTGAGGAAATACAAAAGATACAAGGCGGAAGCTTATCTGCAGTAAAACTCAGGATAAAGCGTGGAAGGGAAAAACTACTTGAGAAATTAGAAACACCTGAACAGGTGAAATTGGCTTATTTATTTTTAACCCTGTAAGCAAACAGACATGAGATCATATAATCCAAAAGATATAGAGCTATTTTACGAGCGGTTTAACCAACTGCCCGAATATTATAAGTTAGAAAAGGTGCACCAGCTTATTCACGATCCAGATGCAAAGGCCACGCACTGGATCAAATTAAAATTCAAACCTTTAATATTTATAATTATGGCAAGTATACCAGTAATATTTCTGGCAGTTTATTTAAGCTGGTCAGGAACAGCAAAGGAAGATGCACTAGAAACCCATATTTCTAGTAATCTGGAAACACAGGATGAATCCAATCAAGGAGGATCTAATTCTAGTTCTTTTACTAGAAAGGAAAAAGCCGCTAAGAGCGATAAAAAAATTTTCGGGCTCACCCCTTTAATCCCTGAAAAAAATGATGAAAACAAACAGGATGGGGGCAACAATCTAAATAATATAACTGCTTTTAGCCAGGATACAAAAGAAATTGAAGATTGTTATTGGCCAGAAAATACCTTGATCGATAAACATGATTTGTTTATTTATTTAAGTAATGATGAATTAATAAATCTTGGAGTAGAGCTTTATACCGATAGTTTTTATTATAGCAATAAATTAGCTAATGGCAGTTCTTATAATGCATTGTTTAATATGCAGGGTGATACTTCAAAGTATACTCAACATAAATTTTTACTGAAATATAGTTCCGACACCTTGTGTACAAAACATCGTTGGGGGCATAGGTTTTATAATGAAATTGACACCCTTTTACCAGTTATTATTAATGTTAGTGATGAGACTATTATATTTTGGTTTACCCCACATCCGGATATTTTTGAGGCTTTGCCTGAGCGGTATTTACATTTGCAGGACATCTATAAGCAGCTAATTTGTTTAAAGGAAAAGTATCCTGATCAGCAATTTGTGAATTATTGGGATAAAGAGAGGAACCAGATTCTAGACGAAATTAATTGTTTAATACTATCTAAAGATGAATTAATTGATATTGGTTTTGGATTTTTTAAGGATAGCATTAGCCTTGTTGATGAAACCCAATCCTTTAAGTATCATTATTCTAAATATTTATTGAATGTTGGAACCTGGTGCTGTATTGATGGGCAACAAGTCCCTGAAATCCCAAATATGTTTCCAACATTAATTACTGATATCAAAGGATTAAAGCAATATATGTTTGGCAATTGGATGAAAAGCCAGAATAGTTCTCAATCGGCATTTAATACTTTGGTTCCAGTACTTATGCCCTTCAAAGATTATATAAAAGGGCGCAACTATGAATATGTATTTTGGTACTACCCAACCAAAGATTTTTTGAATGCCCTACCTGATCGGTACAGGAACACAATTAAGGCAGAAATTGAGTATATCAATACAGGAGTGACCAGTAAAGAAATAAATTGCACATATTTTGAAGCCTGTAAGTCAACCCTGCAACTTGATGACCTAAAAGTTTATCCAAATCCGGCAAGTTATGCTGTTACGGTTGAATTTACTTCCGATAAACAAATTGATGGAAGTATTTCATTGGTAAACATTTCCGGGGCAATAATAAAGGATTTGGTAAGGACAGCAGAATTCCAATCTGGGCAAAACAGTTTTAAAGTGGACTTGAACGGTGTTTCGTCGGGAGTTTATCTGATATATATCATCACTGAAGACGGATTTAAAACCCAACGTTTGATTCTTTCGAAATAAGCTTTAGGTGTAAATATTGTTATAAGCCATCTCAAGTGCTTTTGAGGTGGCTTACTTAAAGTACTCCTCGCTTTTGCATGATGTATAAATCTGTAAGAGCTCGAAAATAATAAAAGAAAAGGTGTCTAAAAGGTCAATTTCAAGTCACTCTTCGATTCCGCTCAGAATGACTTGAAATGCTCTTTTTTAATAATCCTATTTTTTATTGGTCAAGTACCTATGTATTATTCTTACCTTTTAATGCTGAATTCGTAGAAATCATTGGTTGATTCTGTGTCTTCAAATATACTTGTCAATTTTATAACAGCATATTTGGTTTTTCCTTCGAACAGGTATTGTGCCAAATATATATCATAAAGCTTAATGTCTGATATTTCCGTTTGTTTCACACCTGAGCTAAATGCAGATTCAACACTTTTCGAAGTTGCATTTGCATAATCAAAGTCGTTAAATTTCACGAATTGGCAACCTGAAGGTGAATACAAATTATAAGACAGTTCAGTACTTGTATTATCGTCTTGCTTTTCTTGAATGTTCCGCCTGGTAGAATCGGAGCTGGAAGAGATCGAAACGCCTTCTTCAAAATTAAGAGCTCCTTTACTTGGGTTTGCTGCACTATACAGTCTTACTCCAGCTACCTCGTCGAGGTTTTTGCCTGTAAAAATAAGACGTTTGCCCTCTTTCGATTGTTCTCCGTTACTATCAATGGCATTAAAGTACAATAGCAGATCTTCTTCGTTTTCTGAAGGCGTAAGAAAGGCCCATTCATACTTGAAATCTTTTGTAAACAACGAACTGTCAACAAGCACAGTTTCATTTTCTCCGGCATACTTTTTAGTGATTATAAATCTCTGCAGAGCTACATCGGAGTATACATCAATATAAAAAACAATTTTCTCATTGTAGTATATTTAATCTTTAACCCGGATTATGTATTAGAACTTCGTTATGAAGGTTGAAAGTGCAAAAATAGAAGGACTTGGTGAGATGAATCATAGCACTGCTATGGTGAACCGACCATAAGGAGTTCATGAATGCAATAAAAATAAAGTGAGTATGAATAACCGAAACAAGTAAGTGAAACGACTTATATTGAAGCAATTTCAATATGGAATAGATTTTCTAATGCATATTCCGGGTTTAATGCAAAACATGGCTTACAAATACTCTACTCAAAAAATAATAGGAATTGTTATCATGCCTTTATAAACTTCGGTTGGCAAAGCCCTACGGACAACACTTCTATTTTATTCTTGTGGCACTACAAAGAAAGAAAAGAGCCTGAACCTTGATTTACTTGGTTTTATGATTATTAGTCTATCTCAAGAAATAATAGTTCCAGACAATAGGAAATGCTACAAAAATAAAAGAGCGTAGTTATGAAAACTACGCTCAATATTGCTATTTATCATGAGTACTAATTTATTCCATTGGGGAGTTCAAGACAAAAAAAGCCGTTTACAAAGCGGCTTTTGTATTTATGACTTGCTTGCTTTTACATTGTCCATAAACATATCGAACAGGAATTCAGTATCGGTTGGCCCACTAGATGCCTCGGGGTGGAACTGAGAGCTGAAAAAGGGCTTTGTCTTATGCTTTACCCCTTCGTTGGTACCATCGTTCAAATTAATAAACAAAGGCTCCCAATCGGAAGTTAAAGTGTCATTATCGGTAGCATATCCATGGTTTTGTGAAGTTACAAAGGCCTTATCGGTCCCAACTTGAAGAGCCGGCTGGTTATGGCTACGGTGGCCATATTTTAGCTTATATGTATTGGCTTCAGCAGCAAGTGCCATCAGCTGGTTGCCCAAACAAATACCAGTAATGGGTTTGTTTCCCTGATATGCTTTCTTTAAAATCTGTATGGTTTTATCGCAATGTTTAGGGTCACCCGGACCGTTCGAAATAAATATTCCATCGAATTCTTCACCTGTAAAGTCATAATCCCAGGGAACAAGGGTTACTTCAGCATCGCGTCTGATCAGGTTTCTGATGATATTGTATTTTACACCACAGTCGATCAGCACAACTTTATATTTACCCTTGCCATAGGTTTTCTTTTCTTTAGTACTTACCTGTGCCACCAAATTATCTTCTGCCGGATCGTACATCGGAACATCCTGGTCCATGTAGATAATTTTCCCGAGCATGGTTCCCTTTTCACGCAGGATTTTGGTGAGCTCACGCGTATCGATACCATAAATACCAGGAACCTCATGTTCCTTAAGCCAGTCTCCAAGGCTTTTTTTGGCGTTCCAGTGGCTGTATTCTTCGGTATAATCAGAAACAATTAATCCGGAAATATGCAGGGTATAAGATTCATAAAACTTTGAAAGACCATCTTCAGTTTCGTTACCAGGAACACCATAATTACCAATTAATGGATAGGTTAGAACCAGGATTTGCCCTTTGTAGGAAGGATCTGTTAAACTTTCGGGATACCCAACCATGGCTGTATTAAAAACCACTTCACCAGAAACTGATTTTTGATATCCAAATGCGCGGCCCGAAAACTCTGTGCCGTCCTCAAGGACTAATTTAATTGGTTGATCTTTGCTCATTCCTTTTCTTTAATTTTCTTGTATGCGTTTACCAATTCCATGATATTCTCGGGCCCAAGTTTCTTCCCAATGATTTGTTTCTGCTTATTGAGCACATAAATCTGCGGGGTTGACCGGATATCATATGTTACTTTAAATTCATAATCGTATGGATTCCATCCATTGATCCAATCGTACAGTTGATGTTTATTTACGAAATCCACCCATTTTCTTTTACCATCTTCTCCAAACAGGGTGCTGACTGCAACAACCTCTATTCCCTGCTCTTTCAGCTCGTTTTGATATAGCTCATACATTTTTGGCACCACTTTTTTACAGTGGCTACATGTTGCTTCCCAAAAAAGCAGTACAGTAAACTCTGCATCTACATCTGAAATATTCATGAAATTTCCTGCATGTGGGTAGCTTTTTAAAGCTGTATCGTTGGCTGCTTGCTTGAAATGTTCGGCAGGAATAACCCTCAATTTAACGTCAGGCGCCGGTTGATCAATTAACAGAGGCTTTAAAATTTCCACTCTTTCTTTCAAATCTTTGAGGAACTTTTCATCGCTCCACCAGGCCTCATCGATATAGTATTTTTCAGCAATATGTACCTGCACAGCATCCATACCCATAATCTGGCTTTTTGCATACTTGTTGAACAGAGTAATTAAAACATAACGGAATAAAGCGCTGTCTGCTCTTGATTTTTCGACAATCATATCAATCTCCTTGTTCAAGGAATCAGGTATCTGAAGGACCATATTGTCCAAATAGCCATTCATCTTGCTTTGGTATAAGGGTGTGTGAAGCAAGCGGACATCAGACAAATCAAAATTATCGAAATAGTGGTTTTTGGCATATTCATATGCCTTTTGTTTATCTTCCTTTATTTCATCAGGAACATTAACCTCGAGTGTTGCTTTTAGAAATGTAGTGACAAATAAATTTGGATGTTCTTTTTCAAGTTCAACAATCTTTTTGTTTTTTTCTTTCAGCAAAGAGACTACTTTATCACTTAGTTTTTCTTTTTCCTTTTTGGAAAGTGTGGAATCATTAAGGTTTTCCTGAAGGACTTTCATCTCTTTCTGTTTTTCCATCATGTACCCCTGAAAATCAATGAAAAGCTGGTTTTCTTCAGATCCTTTTACCTTAAGGTTTTTAACATAATCTGAAGTGTCTGTCTCTATCTGAAAATGCTGGTCTTCGCCAATAAGTATTTCAAAATAATTGCCACTTGGCAGGTAGATAAAGTAAAGTCCTTCCTGTAATTTTTTATTGCCCTTAAATACTCCTTTACCAACATTGTTTACATGGGCGGTATCATCCGGATAAAGTGATTGGGTAGCAAAATAATGCCCTAAAATAATATCTGCCTCTTCTACCCCAGTTATTGCTACATCAATCTCATATCCTTTTTGACCAAATGATGGCATATAAACTGCCAAAAGAAATGTCAGGAAAATTGTAAGAATGCTTTTTTGTAACATATTGTAGCTTATTGATATTAAGTGCGCAAAAATAGCAATAAAATCGCAAAATTTTGCAGATTGTGCTGTCCCTTTCTATTACTTGAGTTTTAAAAATTGTTAAATGGGTCTATAAATTTCAGGTTAAAATCCATAAAAAACCGGGTTTCTCGTTTCTGATAAACCCGGCTGATATTACTATTAATATATTCACTATAGCTTACTTGCCAGACAGAAAATCGTTTACAGTTTCTGCTGTTTTACGTCCTGAAGCAATTGCCCTTACAACCAAGCTAGCTCCTGATACAGCATCGCCTGCAGCAAAAACTTTTGCCTTATTGGTTTTCATTTTTTCGTCAATAACAATATTGCCGCGATTGTCAAATTTAAGACCAAGTTCTTTTGCCAATCCTTCATGCACACAATGTACAAATCCCATCGAAAGCAATACCAGGTCAGCATCAATGACTTTGGTTGTTTCTGGTTTTTCCACCATTTTAAACTGGCCATTTACTTTTTTCCATTCAACCTCAACAACCTCGGCACCTTTTACATTTCCTTTCCCGTCGTCGATAAGTCTTTTGGTATTCAATAACCATTCACGCTCGCAGCCTTCCATGTGCGAAGAAGATGTACGTAGGGTATTTGCCCAGTATGGCCATGGATTGTTTTCAACCCTTTTTTCTGGTGGTTTAGGAAGAATTTCGATCTGCCTAACAACTTTTGCTCCATGACGGACTGATGTTCCAACACAGTCGGAACCTGTATCACCACCACCGATAACAAGGATGTTTTTATCAGTTGCCAGTATCCTGTCTTTATCTGCAACTTTGGTTCCAGCAACAATCCTATTTTGTTGTGACAGAAAATCCATTGCATAATGCACTCCCTTAAGCTGACGGCCTTCTACCTCAAGGTCGCGGGGCTTCATGGCACCAATTGCCAGCACAACGGCATCGTATTTATCCAGTAGATCTTTTCCTTTTACATCAACACCAACATTGCAATTGGTTTTCACTTTTAAGCCTTCTTCCACAAAAACATCTACACGTCTTTGAACAACACTTTTTTCCAATTTAAAATCAGGAATACCAAAGCGCATCAACCCACCAAGTGCTTCATCTTTTTCGTAGATCGTTACATCATGCCCCATCCTGTTCAGCAATTCTGCACATGACAAACCTGAAGGTCCTGAACCAATTACGGCAACCTTTTTACCAGTGCGGAACTTTGGAGGTCTTGGTACAATATATCCTCTTTCAAAAGCTTGCTCAACAGTGGCACATTCATTCTCACGAATGGTTACTGGTTGTTCATCAATATTCAACGTACATGCATGCTCGCAAGGTGCAGGACAAACACGTCCTGTTATTTCCGGAAAACTGTTTGTTTGGGACAAAACTGTAATGGCATCCTTCCAATCACCCTTGTATATTGCATCCTGCCATTCAGGCATATTATTGTTTATTGGACATCCCCATGAACAGAAAGGTATTCCACAATCCATACATCTGGAAGCCTGGTCCTGGCGATCTTTCTCATCCATTACCTGCTCTACTTCGCTATAATCTTTGATTCGCTCATTTACCGGGCGATAGCCGGCTGGTTTACGCGATACTTCCAAAAATCCTTTTGGGTTTCCCATGATATCTTCTATTTAGATTTTAGATTTGAGATGAAAGATATGAGGTTTGCATCCCATATCTCATTTCTCTAATCCCATTTCTTTAATATTAATACTGAATATGAGGTTCGTCCTCTGTTTCTTTAATCTTGCTCTGAATTTGTGCCAATTTTTGTTCTTCCATGATTTTCTTGTACTCAAATGGAATCACCTTCACAAATTTGGTCAGATATTCTTCCCAGTTCACAAGAATCTTTTCAGCCAATTTACTGCCTGTATGTTTGTAATGATTTGCAATCATTTCCTGTACTTCCCGTTCTTCATCACGGTCTTCAATTTTGGTCAAATCAACCAACCCTTTGTTACAGAAATAATCAAAGTCACCATCAACATCCAATACATATGCAATTCCACCACTCATACCAGCTGCAAAGTTCCTTCCTGTTTTACCCAGAACAATAGTCCGTCCACCTGTCATATATTCGCAGCAATGATCGCCAACTCCTTCGATTACAGCTTTTGCTCCTGAGTTCCTTACACAGAACCTTTCACCTGCTACACCCTGGATATAAGCTTCACCACCTGTTGCCCCATATAATAGGGTGTTACCAACAATGATGTTTTTCTCGGGTTTGAAAGTAGCCCCAGTTGGAGGTACCACAATTATTTTTCCGCCCGATAGGCCTTTACCAAGATAATCGTTACTATCACCTTCCAATTTGAAAGTTATGCCATTGGCAAGAAAGGCTCCAAAACTTTGACCAGCCGACCCATCAAATTTCACATTCAAGGTATCTTCAGGAAGACCTTTTTCACCGTGATGTTTAACTACCTCTCCTGAAAGCATTGCACCAACAGTACGGTCAGTATTTTGTATGCATTTTGTAATCCAGACTTTTTCTTTGATTTTGATTGCCCGGTTCGACCTCTTAATGAGTTCATGGTCCATTACATCCTCAATCTTGTGCTTTTGAGAAACACAACAATGGGTTTCATGTATTTCAACCTCTTTAGGACGATAGAGTATATTGGACAGATCAACAGTTTTAGCTTTCCAGTGATCTATATCTGTTCTCATCTCCAATAAGTCGGTACGCCCCACAATATCATCAAATTTACGGAAGCCCATTTCTGCCATGACTTCGCGAACTTCTTCTGCTACAAACCTGAAGTAATTAATTAAATACTCTGATTTACCATTAAAGCGTTTACGAAGTTCTTCATTTTGAGTCGCAACACCAACCGGACAAGTGTTCAGATGGCATTTTCTCATCATGACACATCCTAAAACAATCAAACCTACTGTCGCGAAACCAAATTCTTCTCCACCCAAAAGACCTGCATAAATAACATCACGTCCTGTTTTAATCTGACCATCGGTTTGAAGTCTCACCCTGTCACGCAGGTTGTTGATTACCAAAGTTTGTTGTACTTCAGAAATACCCAGTTCCATAGGAAGTCCGGCATGTTTAATCGAACTGGCAGGGCTTGCTCCTGTACCTCCTTCTGCACCACTGATTGTAATACTGTCGGCATAGGCTTTGGCAACTCCGGCAGCAATAGTACCCACACCTCTTTCTGAAACCAATTTCACATTAATCTTTGCCTTGGGATTGGTACACTTCAGGTCGAATATTAGCTGCGCTAAATCCTCAATAGAGTATATATCATGGTGAGGAGGAGGAGATATCAAAGTAATTCCTGGAGTTGAGTTTCTTACCTTGGCAATAATCTGGTTGACTTTATGACCAGGTAACTGTCCTCCTTCACCTGGTTTTGCACCCTGGGCAACTTTGATCTGAATCTCATCGGCATTTACAAGGTAATTTGTTGTTACACCAAAGCGACCAGATGCAACCTGTTTGATCGCAGAACGGGCAGAAGTACCATCAGGTCGTTGAATAAACCTTTCAGGATCCTCACCACCTTCACCGGTATTACTTTTTCCACCTATTTCATTCATGGCAACTGCAAGTGCCTCATGAGCTTCTTTACTGATAGACCCGTAAGACATTGCACCTGTCACAAACCTTTTGGTTATTTCTTCAACAGGTTCAACCTCTTCGATTGGAATAGGATTCCCTTTTTTAAGATTAACACATCCCCTTAAGAAGTGTGGTTTACGGTTGTCCCTATCAACAATCTCGCTGTATTCTTTATATTTTTTATAATCACCTGTACGGGTAGCCCATTGAAGCAATCCAATACTTTCAGGGTTCCAACCATGTTTTTCACCCTTAACACGATAGTGATAAATACCTTCAGATTTTAATTTGCCATTTTGTAAAGCTTTATCTTCGAATGCTTCTGAATGAGATATTAATGCTTCTTTGGCAATTTCGTCAAGGCCAATTCCACCAACACGGCTATCTGTACCTGTAAAATATTTTTTTACAAACTTTGGATCAAGACCAAGTGCCTCAAATATTTGCGCACCATGGTAGCTGCGCAATGTTGAGATACCCATTTTTGAAAGAATCTTTAACAAACCTTTGTTAATGGCTTTGAAATAATTCTCACGGGCTTCTACATAATCCATCTTAATTTTTCCGGTACTACAAAGATTTTCCAGTCCGGCAAAAGCTCCATAAGGATTGACAACACTTGCACCAAAACCTACTAATAGAGCAATATGGCTTACCTCGCGTGCTTCGGCAGTTTCAACAACAAGACCAACCTGCATACGCTTTTTAGCCCTGATCAGGTGATGATGAACAGCTGAAGTTGCCAATAGTGATGGGATTGGCGCATTGGATGCATCCACAAGCCTGTCACTCAATATAATGAAGTTGATATCCTCATCAACAGCTTTTTCAGCAGATTTACAAAGAGTATCAAGTGCTGTTTCAAGTGCTTTTCCCGGATTTTTAGCCTTGGCATCGAAAAGGATTGGTAAATCGATATGGCTAAAATTCTCTTCTTTGATATTCCTGAGTTTGTTCAGGTTTGTATTTGATACTACCGGAGATTTAAACTTTATCTGGCGGCATTGCTCAGCCGATTCGAAAAGCAGGTTTTTAGACACAGAACCAATATAATTGGTCAAGGACATAACCAGTCCTTCACGAATAGGATCAATTGGCGGGTTGGTAACCTGTGCAAACAATTGCTTAAAGTAATTGAACAAGCGCTGTGGTTTATCTGAAAATACAGCTAAGGGTGCATCGTTACCCATTGAATGGGTTGGCTCTACCCCATCAACACCCATAGGTTTAAGGATTACATCAAAATCTTCTTTGGTATATCCAAATGTTTTTATCGTTTGATCATATTTCTCATCCAACTGAGAACGAACACGTTTTTTAACTTTGATATCATCTAGGTCAATCCTGTTTTCAGCTAACCATTGTGAATATGGATGACGTTCAGACAACTGATGTTTTACCTCCTCATCTGGGATGATAATTCCCATTTTAGTGTCAACCAGCAGAATTTTACCCGGACGTAAACGGCCTTTTTCTCGGATTACTTCAGGTGGGAATACCTGAACCCCAACCTCAGAACCCATAACAATTACATCGTCTTTGGTGATCACAAAACGCGATGGACGAAGCCCGTTCCTGTCAAGTGTTCCACCAATGTACCGGCCATCGCTAAATACAACAGAAGCAGGACCATCCCAAGGCTCCATTAAAGTTGACTGGTATTCATAATATGCTTTCAGACTTGGTGGAATTGGATTCTTGTCGTTCCAAGATTCAGGAATAAGCATACTCAATGCTTGTGGAAGAGATTTTCCTGTTAGTACAAGAAACTCAAGGGCATTATCAAGCGATGCAGAATCACTCTTGTCAGGCTCGATAATCGGGAATAATTTATCCAGGTCATCACTAAAAAGATCAGACTTCATAATTGATTCACGTGCAGTCATCCACATACGGTTCCCTTTTACCGTGTTAATCTCTCCGTTGTGCGCTAAGAAACGGAATGGTTGTGCCAAGTCCCATGTTGGAAAAGTGTTTGTAGAGAATCTTGAGTGGACAAGGGAAATAGCACTTGTCATATCAGAGTCGCGCAAGTCAACAAAATAGCGGCCTACCTGATCAGGGGCAAGCATTCCTTTGTAAATCATAACTTTCGATGATAAACTTGGGATATAAAATGCATCATTGTCCTTGATCTTAGACTCGCGGATTTTCTTTTCGGCCTGCTTACGTGCAATGTAAAGCTTGCGCTCAAGAATATCTTGCTCAGGAAAATTCCCTGTTACAAAAATTTGTTTTATAAAAGGTTCTGTTGAACGGGAAATGTCTCCCAAAACCCTACTGTCAACCTTCACGTCAACAAAATCAATAACCTTAAGCCCTTCTTCCTTAATGGCTTCAATAAGTACCGACTCGCAGGTTTTACGTGCCTTGGTTTCTCTGGGCAAAAACACAAGCCCAGCTCCATATTTGCCTTCCTCAGGGACATTTATGCCTTTTGCAATAAAAAATTGGTGTGGCAATTGAATTAAAATACCGGCACCGTCACCAGATACATTATCACTACTTTCAGCCCCACGGTGAGTCATGTTTACCAAGACCTCAAGACCTTTGGTGATAATGTCGTGTGATTTAATCCCTTTAATCTGTGTTACAAACCCGATACCACAGTTATCATGTTCATTCTTCGGGTCGTACAATCCTTGCGGTTTAGGAAATCCTTTTACCATCTTCTCTATTTTGATTATCAAATTTTTACTATAAACTCTGACATAAAAAAAGCCATCCTGTCAGTGAGAATGGCCTATATCTTATCCAAAGGATACCATTCTCTAGTCTCCGGGTTTTTTGTCAGATTTATTATTTGTAACTATCATGCGGTAATCTCATTCTTTACCGCACAAATATAACATATTCTATTTTTATTTAAAAGCCCGTGTTTCTATTTTACAATAATTTATAATAAAACCATAGGATTTAATTATAAATTTCAACAATATGGAGCTTTTATCTTTCGCTCAGGTTATCATAATCCACCCTACCATAAATATTTTTATATGCAGGACGGATAATCCGTTTCGAACTGAAAGTTACTTCCTCTAATCTGTGTGCACACCATCCGGCAATACGCGAAACTGCAAAAATCGGAGTGTACAGCTCTTTAGGTATATCGATACATTTATATACAAATCCACTGTAGAAATCAACATTTGGAGCTATAACTTTTGTTGTCCCTTCTCCTTTAAATCTGGCAAATACTTCAGGTGACAGCTCTTCGATATTTTCATAAAGCTTAAATTCATCCTCTTTGCCTTTTTCTTTTGCCAGCTCACGGGCTTTTTCTTTCAGCAATACAGCCCGGGGATCTGAGAGTGTATAAATAGCATGCCCAATACCATAAATCTTTCCTGAACCATCGCCAGCTTTTCCCCTTAGGATTTTTAGCAGATAATCAGCAATTTCTTGCTTATCGTTCCAGTCTTTCACATTCTTCTTAATGTCCTTCATCATTTCAATTACCTGTAGGTTGGCACCCCCATGAAGGAATCCTTTAAGCGATCCCAAGGCAGCCGAAATGGCAGAATAGGTATCGGTTCCGGAAGAACTAACAACCCGTGTTGTGAAAGATGAGTTATTACCACCACCATGCTCAGCATGAAGTACAAGGTTTAAGTCAAGAATATCAGCTTCAAGCTTTGTGTATTTTTCTCCTTTAAGCATATACAAGAAGTTTTCTGCAGTACTCAAAGACGGATCTGGATGCCTGATTATTAAAGATTTGTGCTGATAAGAGTGTCTCATTCCGAAGTAGGAATAAGCTGCTAGAACCGGGAATTTAGCAATCAGGTCTAAAGACTGTTTGACAATATTTAGGTGGGACTGATTTTCTGGCTCTGGATCTAATGTATAAAGTACCAGTACAGACCGGGCCAGCATATTCATGATATTTCGACCACGCAGAGAGAGCAACATGTTTTTTGTAAAATACGAAGGCAGGTCCCTCAATGAAGCCAGGTACGAAGAAGTAGCCTCAAGCTCCTCTTTATTAGGTAGCTGACCTGCAAGAAGCAGGTATACCGTTTCATCAAAACCATGTCGTCCATCTTCCTGGAAACCCTTAACGATGTCGTATACATTAACTCCCCTATAAAATAGTTGCCCGTGGCAAGGTTTTACCTCATCTCCATCTTTTTCATAACCAACAACATCACCAATATTGGTAAGACCAACAAGAACACCTGAACCATTTGCATTACGTAGGCCTCTTTTTACGTCAAACCGCTTAAATAGTTCTTTTTCTATTTGCGACGATTCAATCGAATATTTGTCTAAGTCCTTTATAAAATCCATAGTGTTTTAGTTTTTAATTTTAAAAGCTGTTATGTTCCAAACCTGTCTACAACTTTAAAATTGATTTATACTCGTATTATTCTAAGTTCGTACTTGACCATTCCCAAATACTATCCATTTGGGTGAGGTTAGCTCTTGCAGTCCCATTGGCCCTCGAACATGCAGTTTCTGGTTGCTAATACCCATTTCAGCCCCAAGCCCAAATTCATTACCGTCGGTAAATCGGGTAGAGGCATTGATATAGCAGGCAGCAGAATCAACTTCATTGATAAACTGCATACCCAGATTATAGTTGTCGGTTATGATTGCATCGGAATGATGAGAACCATAACTGTTAATGTGATTAATTGCTTCATCGATTGAACTCACAACCTTAATAGAAAGGATTAGGTCAAGATATTCGGTTGACCAGTCTTCTTCAGTAGCTTTGGCTATTCCCGGTAACAGCGAACAAGTTTTATCGCATCCTCTAAGTTCTACCTTGGCTTTATCAAACTCAGCTTTTAACAGGGGCAGAACTTCTTTAGCGGCTTTCTCGTGTACTAAAAGTGTTTCCATTGAATTACAAACACCTGGGCGCTGTACTTTTGCATTATAGGCAATAGATGTCGCCATTTCTGTGTTGGCAAATTCATCAATATATGTATGGCAAATACCTTGATCGTGGCGGATTACCGGAATTACTGAATTCTCTTCTACAAAGCGGATCAGGTTTAATCCTCCGCGGGGAATTATTACATCAATATAGTCTTTAAGCTTTAGAAGCTCTTTGACACTTTCTCTGTCTGTGCTCTCAATAACCTCAACTGCTGAGGTGGGTAGTCCTGCTTTCCTCAGTCCTTCTTTGATCAGATTAGTTATGCAAATGTTTGAGTTAATGGCATCAGATCCTCCTTTGAGAATAACCCCATTTCCTGATTTAACTGTTAGCGAGGCAACTTCGATACAAACATTTGGCCTTGATTCAAATATAATTCCAACCACTCCTAAAGGCATTCTCATCTGACCAACTTTAAGTCCGTTTGGCAAGGTGTTCATGCCTATAATTTCACCAACCGGATCTTTCAATGAAATGACATCGTTCAAAACCTTTATCATACCATCAATACGGGCATCGGTAAGTGCCAATCTGTCGATTAATGCATTTGACATCCCTTTTTCACGGGCATTTTTAAGGTCCAGTTTGTTCTTTTCCTGAATGGTTTTCCGGTTTTTGTCAAGTTCTTCGGCAATGCAGCTTAATGCATGGTTTTTTTGCCCTGTGTTGAACTTTACAAGTTCCCGGCCAGCCATTTTTGCATTGTTTGCCTTTTCAAGTAATATTTTATCCATTTTCTTCTTCTTTCTTATTTAGGTTTAGGTAGATTACTTTTCTGTAATCCTTTGTTTCTCAGCGATAAAATGAGTTCCAACTTCTTTGCCACCGAGCACGTCGAAGAGTATTGAGGGCTCATCGCCGTTAGTAATTATAGTATCAATTCCTACCTCAGAAGCAATTCTTGCAGCAGTAATTTTAGTAATCATTCCTCCAGTGCCAAAGGAACTCCCAGTACCGTCAGCCAGTTTTTCAAGATCAGGAGTAATCTTTTCTACAGATCGGATAATCTGGGCAGAACTGTCTGTTTTAGGATTAGCTGAATATAAACCATCGATATCGCTCATTAAAATAAGTAAATCTGCTTCGACCAGATTAGCTACCATAGCAGAAAGAGTATCATTGTCTCCAAATAAAATCTCATCTGTAGATATAGTGTCATTTTCATTGATGATAGGAATAATTCCCATATCCATCAATCTAAAAAGAGTACCCTGCGCATTCTCATGACGTTCCTTAACAGTCATTACATCTTTGGTCAACAATACTTGAGCAACGGTTTGATTATACCCTTCAAACATCTTTTGGTATATTTTCATCAACTGGGCCTGTCCTAATGCTGCAAGTGCTTGCTTTTCTGCCAGGTCAACCGGTTTCTCAGCCAGTCCTAAACGTCCGGCTCCTACACCTATCGAACCCGATGAGACCAAAACAACCTGATATCCCTTACTGCGTAGCGCACTCATTGTATAAGCCAGTTTTTCCATCCGTTGAAAATTCAACCTGCCATTTGCATACGACAAAGTGGAAGTCCCCACCTTAACAACTATTCGTTTTGTATCTTTAAATGCCTCCCTTTTCATAAACCAACTCTTCAATTGACTGTGGAAACTCGTAGTTTTTTTCGGCAAAAACACTCAATTCATTACATGCCTCATCCAACCTGTTAAATAATTCTTGCTCACTTTTTGCAACAACAGCATTTTGGTTGTTTCTGGGTTGAATTATATAATTACTGTTGACATCAGATTTTATAAGAATAATATCGGCTTTAGAGATTTTAGCAACATTCAGTGCCAGTGGATAATTGTCATCCAATTCTATATCAGATGTAGAGACAACATCATTTTCGTTAATGATCGGAATGATGCTCATTTCTATAAGCCTTGTAAAAGTATTTTCTGTATTGGTTTTTCGTCCCGCATTGTTCATAATATCATTCGTCAATAATACTTGTGCGACCATTTGATTGTATTGGTCGAAGTATTTTTGATAAAGCTTGATCAACTCAGCCTGTCCAATGGCAGCAGCTGCCATCATGCTGGTATAATCGTCCATATTTATATCAAGCCCTAGCTTTTCTGCCCCTAATACTATTGCACCGGACGAAACCAGCAATAGTTCTTTGCCACTGTTATGCAGGTTGGACAAAACCATGGCCAACCTATCCATTTTTTGATGGTTTAGCTTGCCTTTTTCATCTAAAAGGGTCGAAATTTCTATCCTAACAACTATCCTGCCCTTCATTACTACTTTAAAGTTAATAATTCTTTTTCTTTCGCTGTAATCCGGGCAAAGCCAAATTGTTCAAATATACTGGTAAACTTGGCCTCAATATCTTCATTGCACAGATTACCTATGCTCCCCTGATGGGTATGTTTAACTGATCGTTCCGGATCAAATGTTCCTTCCTCAATTTTAGCACCCACTTTTTTATAAGCTTCCCTAAAAGGAACACCCGACAATACTTCTTTGTTAACCTCTTCAACACTGAACAAATAATTGTATATATCCTTGTCGAGGATATTTTCTGCAACCTTAATCTTATCAGAAATAAAAGCAGTAATATTTACACAGTCTATTAAATAATCAAATGCCTCCAGATAGGATTCTTTAATGATCTGCATATCCCTGAAATAACCAGAAGGCAAGTTGTTGGATATCATTGTCAGCTCATTGGCAAGAGCTTGTACCTTGTTCGATTTTGCCCGTATCAATTCAAACACATCCGGATTTTTCTTATGGGGCATTATGCTTGATCCAGTGGTAAACTCATCAGGTAATTTTATGAATCCAAAGTTCTGGCTCATAAATAAGCACAGATCGTATGCCATCCTTGAGAGTGTTGAAGCAATGTTTCCCATGGCAAAAGCCACGTTTCGTTCAACTTTGCCGCGTCCCATTTGGGCATAAACAACATTGTAGTTCAGGTTATCAAAGCCTAAAAGATCTGTTGTCATTTGTCTGTCGATCGGAAATGAGGATCCATAGCCTGCTGCTGATCCCAATGGATTTTGGTTGATCAGCTTGAATGCTGCCAAAAGCACCTGTAGATCGTCGGACAAGCTTTCTGCATAGGCACCAAACCATAAGCCAAATGATGAAGGCATGGCAACTTGCAGATGAGTATAGCCAGGCAATAAACTATTTTTATGAGTATTGCTCATGGCTATAAGGTTATTGAACAGCTCTTTTACAGAGTCAGCAAGTTCTTTCACTTTTGATCTGGAAAATAGTTTAATGTCTAAAAGAACCTGGTCGTTTCTCGAGCGTGCACTATGAATCTTTTTGCCTACATCTCCAAGACGTGACGTTAAAAGATGCTCAACCTGGGAATGTACATCCTCTATCCCATCTTCAATAAGAAAATTGCCTTTTTCTATTTCTTCGAATATATTGATCAATTCTATATGAAGCTCTTTCAACTCCTCCTCAGCAAGCAAACCTACTTTTTGCAGCATGGTAATATGAGCAATCGACCCCAGTACATCGTATGGGGCCAAAAGTAGGTCAAGATCACGGTCTCTTCCAACTGTAAATTGTTCTACTGCTTTATTTATATCTATTCCTTTATCCCAAAGCTTCATAGGGCCAATTTGCCAATTAAATATTTGTTTTTCCTTGTTGTTTTAAGATCGCATTGTGGGCCATCAAGCGAATTGCATTGATTTTTATAAACCCAGCGCTGTCTTTCTGATCGAATCCACCTTCGATATCCATGCTGCCCAAATCCTGGTCGTAAAGAGAACTTGGAGATTCGCGGCCATCGATAATTATATTGCCTTTATATAAGGTTAAATAAACAATTCCATCGATTAATTCCTGGCTCTTATTAATAGCAGCCATCAAGAAATCCCTTTCGGGGCTGAACCAGAAACCATTATAAATAATCTCCGCAAAAATTGGAGAAAGTATATTTCGTAGGCGTAGTACCTCGCGGTCCATTGCAATGCCTTCAATATCCTGGTGTGCTTTAATTAATATCTCGCCTGCCGGAGTTTCATAAACCCCCCTGGATTTAATGCCTACAAAACGGTTTTCAACCATATCCAACAAACCAATTCCATTGGCTCCACCAACTGTGTTCAAGTAAGAAAACAATTCCAGGGGACTTTCTTTTACGGTTCCATCATCTGTATTAACCACTTTTATCGGAATACCGTCTTTCCAGTGAATCTCAAGGTGTGTTTCTTTGTCAGGAGCATCCTGTGGAAGAACCATCTTAGTCAGGATATCCTTCTCAAATTTATATTTTGGATCTTCAAGTACGCCTGCTTCATGACTGATGTGCATGATGTTGTCATCTTCGCTGTAAGGTTTCTTTAAAGAAGCCTTTACCGGAATTTTTTTCTCCTCGGCGTAGTTTAACATGTCAGTACGGCCTTTAAACTGATCAAGAAACTCTTGCATTTTCCATGGAGCAATAACTTTAATTTTTGGATCTAAAGCATAATACCCCAACTCGAAACGAACTTGATCATTTCCTTTTCCTGTAGCTCCGTGAGAAACATAGGCAGCATTTTCCTTATGTGCAATTTCGATATGGCGTTTTGCGATAATGGGCCTTGCAATAGAAGTACCCAATAAATAGCGGCCTTCGTACATTGCATTTGCCTTTATTTGTGGGAAAATATAGTCTGTAATAAGCTCTTCCCTTAAATCCTCGATATATACCTTGCTTGCTCCAATCTCTAAAGCTTTACGCTTAACTTCCTCATAATCTTCCTCCTGTCCAACATCAGCAACATAAGCAATTACTTCAAAATCTTTGTCGATAAGCCATTTTAGGATAACTGACGTATCCAAACCACCACTGTAAGCCAATACTACTTTTTTATTTTCCATTTTTATTTTTTTACTGATTTTTTAAGTCAATTCATGCATTTCCGACACTCTTTGCTGTGTTACTCAAAAGAATATCAGGGTGTTAGTACTAATAGTTTAATTACTCAATTTGCTCTTTAATTCTGGAATAATAAGAACCAAAGCATTGATCACATCTTTTTCTGCGACATTATCTTGTGGAATGATCAGGATTGTATCATCGCCAGCAATTGTTCCTATAATTTCAAAGGGATCGACCCTGTCAATTAAAGCAGCAATACTGGGTGCGTAACCAGGAAGCGTCTTAATCACTCCCAGGTGATTGGCAAATTGTATAGACACAAAACCTTGAGCAGCATAGCTTTCAGCAATTTCATTACTATGAGCTCCATGTTGATCTGGTAATTCGTAAATATAACCTTTTTCAGGATCAGAAATTTTATTTACCTTTAGGAACTTTAAATCGCGGGACAAAGTTGCTTGGGTATAATTAAGCCCACGACCGTCTAGTAAGCTAAGAAGCTCATCCTGACTTGATACTTTGTTGTTTGCTACAATCTCTTTAATTGCTAATAGTCGTTCTGTTCTGTTACCCATCTGAATAATTATTCATTCGAGCTGCAAATTTATACACTTTTTATCAAGTAGCAATAAATTTTAAGTATTTATTTGTACTTTTGCGCCAATTTAAACTTTACAAGTTCAAAAAGATAATATGGACAAATCAATTAAAAAAGCAGTTGTATTAGGTTCTGGCGCATTGAAGATAGGTGAGGCGGGCGAATTTGACTATTCAGGGTCACAAGCATTAAAAGCACTTCGGGAAGAAGGCGTGTATACCGTGCTGATCAATCCCAATATTGCTACTGTGCAGACTTCTGAAGGAATAGCGGATAAAATATACTTCCTTCCGGTCACTCCTCATTTCGTTGAAAAAGTATTGGAAAAAGAAAAACCTGATGGAATACTTCTTGCTTTTGGTGGACAGACAGCCCTTAATTGTGGTACCGAACTTTATAAAAGCGGAATTCTTGAGAAATACAACGTAAGGGTATTGGGTACTCCTGTAGAAGCAATTATGAATACAGAAGACCGTGATTTGTTTGTTAAAAAGCTTGATGAGATCAATGTCAAGACCATTCAAAGTCTTGCTGTAACTACTATAGACGATGCTGTTAATGCAGCTGAAAAAGTAGGCTATCCGGTTATTATCAGGGCTGCTTATACATTGGGCGGTCAAGGTTCCGGCTTTTGCAACAATGAAGATGAACTTCGTAAACTTTCTGGTCATGCATTCTCATATTCACCACAGATATTGGTTGAAAAATCGCTTAAAGGATGGAAAGAAGTTGAATATGAGGTTGTACGTGACCGTTTTGACAATTGCATCACCGTATGTAATATGGAAAACTTTGATCCACTGGGCATACATACCGGTGAAAGTATTGTAGTAGCTCCTTCTCAGACTTTGTCCAATTCGGAATACCATAAGCTTCGCGAACTTGCCATAAAAATTATCAGACATATAGGCGTGGTTGGTGAATGTAATGTTCAATATGCACTAGATCCTCATTCGGAAGATTACAGGGTTATCGAAGTAAATGCCCGTCTATCGCGTTCCAGTGCACTGGCTTCTAAAGCTACTGGTTATCCACTGGCATTTGTAGCAGCAAAACTTGGGCTTGGGTATGGACTACATCAATTGAAGAACTCGATCACCAAAACAACACCTGCTCTTTTTGAACCTGCCCTGGACTATATTGTATGCAAAATACCCCGATGGGACCTGAACAAATTTGCCGGTGTATCTAAGCAAATAGGTTCCAGCATGAAATCTGTTGGTGAAGTTATGTCCATTGGACGGACCTTTGAGGAAGCTATCCAAAAAGGGCTTCGTATGATCGGACAGGGCATGCATGGCTTTGTCGGTAACAGAGACCTGACATTTGAAGATATAGACAAAGAGCTTCAGGAACCTACTGATATGAGGATTTTCGTTATAGCTTCTGCTCTTGAAGCAGGCTATTCTGTTGAAAAAATCCACAACCTTACCAAAATTGATCTTTGGTTCCTCAATAAATTAGATAGAATACGCAAGATCAAAAATGACCTGGAAACCTTTAATGATCTGGAAGGTTTGCCAAATGAATTGCTACTTGATTCAAAAAAAGCTGGTTTCTCTGACTTCCAGATCGCCCGATTTGTATTGAATGACGAAAATGATTTTATGGAAGATGGATTATTGAAAGTCCGAGACCATAGGATTGCTCAAGGTATTATACCTAGTGTCAAGCAGATCGATACACTTGCTGCTGAGTTCCCCGCGCAAACCAATTACCTGTACCTGACTTATAGTGGTACTACCCATGATATTGATTATAATGACGATGGTAAATCTGTGATTGTTTTGGGTTCAGGAGCATACAGGATTGGCAGCTCTGTTGAATTTGACTGGTGTAGTGTAAACGCCCTTAATACTGTTAATAAGGAAGGCTATCGTTCGGTCATGATTAATTATAATCCTGAAACGGTAAGTACTGACTATGATATTTGTGACCGTCTGTATTTCGATGAACTAACCCTGGAAAGGGTTCTTGATATTGTGGATCTTGAAATTCCAAAAGGAGTTATTATTTCTGTAGGAGGACAAATACCGAACAACCTGGCTATGCGCTTGCATAAAAGGGAAGTGCCTATTTTAGGTACCTCACCCGAAAACATCGACAATGCCGAAAACAGGCATAAATTTTCGAGCATGCTCGACCAAATGAAAATCGATCAGCCACGTTGGAAAGAGTTATCAAGCATCGAAGATATACATGATTTTGTTGATGAAGTTGGATTCCCGGTATTGATCCGCCCATCGTACGTGCTTTCTGGTGCTGCAATGAATGTGGTTTCGAATAAAGATGAAATGGAGCATTTCCTGAACCTTGCAGCCAAAGTATCGAAGCAATATCCTGTAGTGGTTTCAGAATTTATCCAGCAAGCCAAAGAGATAGAAATTGATGCTGTTGCCAAAGAGGGAGAGCTTGTAGCTTATGCCATAAGTGAGCACGTTGAATTTGCCGGTGTACACTCAGGAGATGCAACAATGATGTTCCCTGCTCAAAAAATTTACTTCGAAACTGAACGAAGAATTAAAAAGATTAGCCGGAATATTGCCAAAGCACTTAATATTAGTGGACCTTTCAATATGCAGTTCCTGGCCAAAGACAATGACATTAAAGTAATCGAATGTAACCTTAGGGCATCCAGGAGCTTCCCATTTGTTTCGAAAGTTCTTAAAGCCAATTTAATTGAGCTTGCTACCCAGGTCATGTTGGGCAAGGAAGTGAAAAAGCCCAACTCAAATATTTTCGACGTGGACTATATTGGTATAAAAGCACCACAGTTCTCTTTTTCCCGTCTTTCTAAAGCTGATCCGGTATTGGGTGTTGATATGTCATCGACGGGTGAAGTCGGTTGTATTGGAGATGATTTTTACGAAGCTATCCTGAAAGCTATGCTTTCTGTAGGTTATAGGATTCCAAAGAAAAATATCCTGCTCTCAACAGGGCCTATGCGATCAAAAGTTGAATTGCTGAACTCTTGCAAATTATTGATTGAAAAAGGGTATAACCTATTTGCAACAAAAGGTACGGCACAATTCTTTGAAATGAATGGACTGGAAGTAACAACACTGCACTGGCCTGATCAGAAAGAAAAGCCCAATACATTGGATTATCTTAAAAACAAAATGATCGACCTTGTGATCAATATTCCAAAAGACCTTACTTCTGATGAGTTGACCAACGATTATATTATCAGAAGGAGTGCAGTTGATTACAATATTCCGCTCATAACAAACGCCAGGCTGGCAAGTGCTTTCCTTACAGGAATATGCAAACATTCGATAGACGATATCCTCGCCAAGAGTTGGGACGAATATAAGATTGATCCTAAGGTACTTTAATGTCATTTGACTGGCTTAACATAGCACAGCGATTACAATCTATCGCCCAGGCAGGCCTTACTTATGGTGCAGATAAATACGACCTGGAGCGTTACCAAATGATAAGGGACATCAGTATAGAAATTATGCAAAACTATACTGATGCCCCTCTTGAGAAAATAGTAAGCTTATTCGCCAACGAAACCGGCTACCAGACACCAAAGGTTGATGTAAGAGGTGTTGTTTTCCGCAACAATAAGCTGTTGATGGTCCAGGAAGGAGTAGACAGCAACTGGACCCTGCCAGGCGGTTGGGCAGAAGTCTCTTATTCTCCTTTTGAAAATGCTGCAAAAGAAGTCTGGGAAGAAGCCGGACTAAAGGTCAAACCTACCCGACTTTTAGCTGTCTTTGACAAAATGAAACATCCCCATCCCCCAGATGCCTATCATGTTTATAAACTTTTTATCCTTTGTGAAGACCTCGGGGGCGAAATAAAGCCAGGCATGGAAACCCTTGATGTAAAATGGATGGCCCGCGATGAAAGATTGCCTTTGTCAGAATTGAGGATTATACAGGAACAAATTGATACCATGTTTGAGTATCTTGACAATCCCGAAAAGGATGTGATGTGTGATTAATGAAGAATTAGCCGGAAGCTCGAAGAACACGGTTAAGCGGTTATTTTTTTTCACAATATCTTTCTGTAGAAGGTGAATTAATTCTTAAAACGGTTTTAAAACAATATGTGTTTTTTGGACCTCCCTTCGACTACCCTTGGTGACAAATTATTTCAGTTCAACCTCTGTGTTGTCCGCAGCTTGCAGCTACGGACTTGGTTTATTTTCGTGCTTTTAACAAAGAAGTCCGTAGGCAACACCTTCACTAAAGCTATGATGTTTACTAAAAGCCATACCGACAAAGCTATTGTTTTGTTTTGTCGCTACGAAGAACAGGGAAAATGCTTTTATCTAATCAGACTAGACCAAAAGAAAAATATTCTGATAAATTGAATGTTAATAAATAATTTATTTTCTCGCTATTTTTTAGTAAATTGTATGTTCTGACTTCAGCGTGTGAGATTTCTCATTTTTCATGTTAAACCAAGAAACTAAATAACTATGGGCAAAATTAAAGCCATAATAGTAAAACTTTTGGCAGGCTTTATTGCTGTCGGATTTTTTTACTATATGATTGGAAATGGAAACATTGGTGAAATTGCCAATGCTCTACCTCCAAACAGTGTCATCTTTAAATTGGACACGATCAGGGATACTGTTTATATTGAAAAAATAGTCCACGATACAGTAGTTGTAACGAATTATGTCGATACATCAGTACTTGTGCTTAGGAAAAAAGCTTTTCTCTACATTAAAGACACTTTTAATATTGATGAACGCACATTTTATGTTACAGAAGATGATGATACTGTAAAAGTTTTTTACCATGACTATACCTACTATGTGTTCAAATACTTTTTTAAGGACACATTGGTGACAGTTGACTCGGTAATTGGCTGTGATCTATATACACATTGTATTTGTGACGACCGCGAAAGAATTGTAATATTTCATACCTGCGAAGGAGAAAGCAGGATGATAGTAAACATGCTGAATAAGGAAGGCAAATAAGTAATTGTCAAAATCTTATGGGAAGTGGTTGTTTTTTATGCAGTTTTTCCTCTTGCTGTTTACTGCACAGGCAATATATGTTTAAAACACCAACAGCGAGCCTGTTTAAAGATATTGAAGCTTGTTGTAATACAATGTAAAAGGATAGTTTGGTTAAAGAGGAAAGCGGTTGGCATTATTCCTTTTTATATTGCCCCTGCTTCTAAAGGTTGGTATATCAAAAAAAGCTATATTGAGGTAGTCAAACGTAGACATGGCAGTCATTCCCATAAAAATGATGAGATAATTTTTATTCTTGAGGGCAGGGCCGAAATAGAGATTTACGTCAAAACAAAGACAGGTGGACCAAATACTTCTGTATCTTACCCCAAAAGGATCAACACATGGACTACGGATTGCAGGTGACACTCAGATGAAATACCTGGTGATAAACAAAAGTGAGTACAATGAGATAGAATTCAGAAAATGGGGATTTAAAGCATAAATCAATCCCACTTTTCCCAATAACTCTATTTAAAATACTTTTTTAAGGCCCCAAAGTAATACTTGCTCCATCCTTCTTTCATGTCATCGAAGGCTTCATCCGGAATATTTATGTGCAATAAATCAATACTGGTATTTTTCCCATCATCGCTAAGCACAATGGTCACAATAGAATCCTCATCCTGCCCTTCGAAATACCAATGTTGCTTAATCAATTCGCAAGGTTGTATTTCTAGGTTTCGCCCAACGATATCGCCATCCCAAAGTGAAAACTCCGCTCCCGCTTCAGGTATAAATTCGGCATCAAAGCCACTCCAAAGTTCTATGGTTAGTGGATTGGTAAGAGCTGCATACACGATTTCACGTTCTGCAGGGATTTTATGGTTTTGCTTGAGGTTTTTCATATTATGCAAACACTTCTGATCTATTTTTTATCCAATTCCTTGTTCCATGTGAGCAACAAGATTCAGAAGCTATAAAAGCAGCATCGCTTAAAGCATTTTGAATTAATGTTGCTGATGGATAATAATAACAAAAAGCTCCATGAAAAATATCTCCAGCCCCCAATGTATCTATAACCTGAACCTGAGGTACAGGAAGGTCCTTAAGTATTTTATCATCGTACATTAAAATTGGCCTTTGTCCATTGGTTATGGCTATCTGCCTGATGTTATATTGTTGAAGGTAATTAATGGTTTCATATTTTGTTTCGCACAATGGGGGAAGGAAGTCATTGCTTAAAATAGCAATGTCTATAGAAGGCAAAAGTTTTTCTAATCCATCTTTCCAGCTTCCTCCATCAAAGACAGTTGGAATGTCGTGTTTTTTTAGCTCTTTGGCAATTAGCCTTGACATATTTGGATAAAATCCATCAAAAAGAGCGATATCAAACTCGCTTAAATCAACAGGAAGGTTTTCAATAAAATGTTCATCGCTGTTGTTGGGCATATAAGAAAAAACAGTCCTGTCACCATTGTTTGTATCTGTAACAATACTGGCAAAGACCGGTTCTGCAGTAATGCCCTGTATCGGATCAATTACCGTCACCTTGTTTTTTGCCAGGTCATCTAAAATAAAAGTGGACAAAGTGTGTTCTCCTACAGGAGTGATCAGGGTTACATCAGCTCCAAGTACTGAAGCTGCTATTGCTGCATTGGTTGCTGGACCTCCGGCAGCAATTTCGTTTTTGTGTGCTTTAGACTTGGTGTTAATTTTAGGGAATCCTTGTACAAAGAATTGTAAATCAACGGTATTCAGCCCAACAAATAAAGCTTTTACTTTCTTCTCCATCACAATTGAAATTCAATAATTACCACTAAATAACGCGATAAAGTTAAAAAGAGATAATACAATAGCAATGTTAAAGTTGATTAATAAAGGCCTATTGTTTATAAATAATATATCCAGGTACATCAAGAGATATATAAAACTGGAGAAATCAATCAGAATTACTTTTTATGGTTTTAGAAATTTTCTTCGTAATCTTGCTTTTAACATTGTGGATTAAAGGTATATCAAAATAGAAGGTTGACCCTTTCCCCTCAGTACTTTCCAACCAAATATTTCCCTTGATCATTTTAACGAAAGATTTTGCAATAGACAGTCCAAGCCCAATTCCATCATTCAGGTTTGACTGGTCCATTCCGCCTTGTCTAAATAGCTCAAATATATGGTTGCTATGCTCTTCATTGATACCTTCACCTGTGTCTGATACAAAAAACACAAGTCTATCCTTATCTTTTTTGCAGCCAAATTCAATTCTTCCGCACTTGGTATATTTAAACGCATTGTTAAGGAGGCAATCAAATATGTTGCTGATTTTTTCTTTATCGCTGTTAACCAGATAAAGTTCTTGCTTTAATTCAACAATATAGCTGAAACTAACATTTTCAAGGTTGTAGATCTGGCAAGCTTTATTGTATATTTCAGCTAAAAGTATTTCTATGTCAAACTCTTCTTTTTTAACTTTTACCTGACCCGATTCAATTTTAGCTATTTCCAATATATCGGAGAGGACTTTTAGAAGCTTCAGACTGCTCTTTTCAATAATTGACAGATACCTGGTATGCAAAGTACTTAAGTCCCCTGATCTCTTCATCAACTCAACAAATCCAAGTATTCCGTTCATAGGAGTCCTTACTTCATGGCTAATATTTGCCAAAAAAGCAGATTTTAACCTGTCGCTTTCTTCTGCTTTATTTTTCGAGATTTTTAATTCTTTGTTCAGGGTTTTTAGATATTCCAAGGTTTTTGTAAGTTCTCTGTTAAGTTTATGGTACCTCATGTTTTGATTCTGCAACCCTTTTTCCATTCTTTTCTGCTCAGTAATATCACGGATTAATGTAATAAAATGATGGTCCTCTTTCGCATCTTTATTTTTAACAGCTACCGATAGTTCATACCAATATGTTTCGTTGTTAATGTCAAGAGAATAAGTTGAACCCTGGTGCCAGCCATTTTTATCTGCTTGTTCAATGGAAAAAATGATTTTCTCTGCAGCTTCAATGGGCAATAGGTCCATTACACTTTTTCCCAAAAATTCTTCAGGCTCTAAAAAAACTTTTCTGTAAACCGGAATATGATAATCTACAATTGTGCCGTCTAACTTTACTTCAAACATTAAATCCGGAATAGCTGCCAGAGTTGCATTTTGATTTTCAATTACTTGCTGGAGTTTGTTGTACATTGCTTTCTTTTCAGTAATGTCCTGAAAGGTGCCAATTATTTTTACCAGCTTGTTTTTCTCATTCCTCAATTGAATACTTGTCATCTCAATCCAAGAAATCTGATATTTATTTTTACTAATTCTGAATGTAAATGACAGGGGCAGATCAGTTTTTATTTGTTGCTTTTTGATCATCCGTTGAAAGAAACTTTTATCATCGGGATGTACCCTTTCTGTGATGTTCTCCCAGGAGGGAGTACTAGAGGAATTATCAATGCCCAAAATTTCATAAATATGCTCTGTCCAATATAGTTTCTTTTTCACAGTTGAATACCACCAGGAACCTATTTTTGCAGTATCCTGGGACAGGTTCAAAGTTTGAAGGGTTTCTCTAAGTTTTATTTCACTTGTTCTGACTGCCAGTTCTATTTTTTTGTACTCAGTAATGTCCCGAATAATACTTAAAATACATTTACTGCCATCTATATCAATAACTTCACCCGACAAGAGCCCTATTCTTTTGATGCCATTTTTTAATTTAAATGAGCATTCTTGATTTCTGACACTGTTTTCTTTTTCCAAACCCTCAAGATAATTTAAGCGTTCTTGGGGATTAACCCAGAATTCCATATTCAAATCGTTATTTTCTAAAAGTTCTTCCGCTTTGAACCCAGATATTTGGCACATTCCGGGATTAACTTCTAGAAATTTGCCTGTTTGATAATCTGATAAGACAATTGCATCAGGAGAGTTTTCAAAAATCCTTAGAAATTTTTTCCTGTTTTTATATACTTCTTTCTCCTTCTGTACATTCATTGAGATATCGCGTACGATTGCAAGTATAACGGCTTTGCCCTCAATATGCTCAATGTTTGCACTTATTTCAACAGGAAATTCAATGCCCGCCTTGGTTATATGTGTTGTTTTAAAAACTAATGCCCTTTTGGTGAGTAAAAGATGTCGATGTTCTTCAGTACTATGCTCCAATGCATCTATAGGTTTAGTGATATCAGGGGCAGACATCTGTAAAAACTCTTCCTTTGTATATCCATAACGCGTACAAGCAACATCATTTACTGCAATAAATTTGCTAAATCCCTTTTTCTTCAAGGGATGAATGAAGATTGCGTCATTCACTTTATTAAAAATACTTTTATAAACGAAATCTTGCATTATTTCCTAAAAGGATTGAATTTAATCGTCACTTCATAAATTAACAATAAGTTAAAACAAAATGCTCATTTATACAATAATAAATGAGATTAGAGCAAAATATATCTTCCTGTTGTTGTATATATAATTGTTATTTAGTAACTTAAATAATATGTGCGTATAAAAAATGTGGGCGGCATCTGAAATAGCGTAATCAACTAGTAGTATAAAATTATGAAGGCAATTCAAAGCCTGTTAATATTACCGATGAAAAATATAGCCTGATTTACCAGGCAGCTAATTACAAACTTAGATTATGTTTTAACC
>JBNKPU010000031.1:0-8711 GCA_050295515.1 Bacteroidales bacterium
TATATTTATTACGTTCATGAACTCCCTATAGTCGGTTCACCATAGCGGTGCTATGATTCATCTCTCCAAGTCCTTCTATTTTTGCATTTTCAACCTTCAAAACGAAGTTCTAATACATAATCCGGGTTAGATTGATGGGTTTAAATTTTGCTGTCCAAAATTAGAATTGTTCAAAATCAGTATCAGAATCTATTTTTTGATTAGACTTTTTATTTGTTAACACAGTTGGTTTTGTTGTTTCTTTCTTATTGACAACGAGATTTTCAGCTGATTTAGAACGGTTTCTCACTAAAGCCCTTTTTCCATTCTGCCCTGTTTTGAAAAAACCTATCACATCTCTTAGTTGATCTGCCTGGCTGTTCATTTCTTCCGAGCTTGTGGCAAGTTCTTCACTCGATGCAGCATACTGCTGTACGATGGTGTTGAGTTGTTGAATTGCACCATTAACTTGTGTAGCCCCATTATTTTGTTCAAGGCTGGCAGAGGATATTTCTTGTACCAATTGAGTGGTTTTTTCGACATCTGGTAAAATGGCCTCCATCTTTTTACCAGCAAGTTCTGCTAAGTCGAGGCTGTTTTTAGCCAATCCAATGATTTCTCCTGCAGCTTCCTTGCTTCTTTCAGCCAGTTTGCGAACTTCAGCCGCAACAACAGCAAAACCTTTTCCGTGTTCTCCTGCGCGTGCTGCTTCAACAGCTGCATTCAGGGCTAAAATATTAGTCTGAAACGCTATGTCTGTAATAATACTGATTTTTTCTGATATTAGTTTATTGGCACTTACGGTTTCGTTTGACTGATTACTTACCTCTCTAATGCCTTGCGTGGCTGTTGCTGCTATTTTTTCAGTTTGTCCCGCATTTTCTGTGTTTTGCTCAATATTGGCTGCTATCTGTTCCATGGTAGATGAAACTTCTTCAACAGACGAAGCCTGTTCGTTGGCACCCTGGCTCAGTTCCTGCGACGAACTGCTTATTTGCTGGCTGGCAGAAGCTATATTGTCAGCACCACTTGTAATATCTGCTACAATATTGCGCAACCTGTCCGACATATCGTTTAAAGCAGAGGTCAATTGTCCGATTTCATCCTCCTGGTCAATATCAACTGTTGCTGTAAGGTCTCCTTCAGATAAGAGCTTTGCAAATACGATCGATTTCTTTATTGGGTTTAATATGCCGCGTGCTATAACAGTAGCTAAAACAACTGACAATAGAGCCGCAATAATACTGAAAACCACTATGGCAAACCTTGTATTAGTAGCTTTCTGAACCATAACATCATCGGTCATTATATAATTCTTGGAATCGTTGATCAGTTTGTCGAATAATTTTCCAATGCGGTCTAACTCCACCATGGTTTCTGAGTTATATATTCTATTGGCTTCCTCCATGCCCTTTAGGTCAGTCTCGAACCATTGGGTAAGATTATCGATTTCAGCAAGGGTTGTAGTGGCATTCTGCTCAATAGTGTTTTGGTAAAAGGCTTTGGCCAATCCGTTTTGCCTGTTTTTTTGGTATTGTTCGGCCTGAATTACACTCGTGTGAAGCTTGCTGTGTGCACTTCTTATTTTGTCTAAAATGGCTACAGTTTCCGGATGGTCTTTTTCTAAGGTTCTAACTTCTTCAGAAGCAAGCCATTTGCCAAAATTACACATTGTAGGATCCGAAATAACATCAATTGTAGAAAGGTTCTTAATAAATATGGCATCTTTTACCTTGTTCATCCACGATACATGATCAAGCTTAGATTGCCGCAAGCTAAGAGCAAGCTGCCAATCAACCTGTTCGAAAATTTCATCGATATGTATAGCAGATTGATGAAGTTTCATGTGCGGATCTTCCATTTCAGTAATTGTTGATTTTAGTTCGGGCACAAGCTCTTCGGCTTTCTTTCTTTCCGGCCCATAGTACCATTTACCAAATTCGCATTTAGTGTGGTCTGTTTGCACATGAAGCTCTTTAACATTTTTGTCGGTCAACAACTTATTTACATCTTGAGCCCATTTCATATGCTGGGTATACTTTTCACCCAGTAGTGCACGCAACTTGTTTCCATCGATAACTTCATTGGCATTATGAAGAATGCCGCCAATACCAGTAATTGTCCATATGGCAAATAAGATTAAGATTAAGGTTATTGTGCCAAAAGCAAGTGTAAACTTGGTCCCTAGTTTAAAATTTTTCCAGTTCATAGTATTATTTCTTAATGCTTTTGTTTTTTTTAATAAATTTCATTTTTATTGTAATGAAAATCAAGAGGGAAAACCACCATTTGTCTAAGGGTAATTACCTAGATTGATTGGGAGGGGGTATCTTCTTGAAGTGAAAAACAGCTATCTTTGATATAATAAGGATATCTATATGCACAGATCTTCTGTATATAAGACAAACAGACCGAATTTGGTCACTTTGTAGATTGGTATATGTATTTGATGGACTAAAGCGGCCAGCAATAATCCAGATATTAGCAATGTTATTTCAGAAAAATGAATTATTTATTTTGAGTCTTTAATTATGGCAATATAAGATGATATAAAAGTTATTTGTTGAAAAACCCGGTGGCAAAATCTGGGTTGAAAGCAAAGCCGGAAAAGGAAGTGATTTCAAATTTACAATACCAATAAGGAATAGGACAAACGCATTAAACAGTAAGTCCTGCCTGTTCCGCACCTAGAAACCCTATCTGACCTTAGATTAGTAAATGATTTGCACAATATAAAATCAAAGCCCCATGCTAAGAGCCAACAGCTGGAAGCTAAGCTGGACTAATTTCTTATGCTTTTTAGATTGGTAGTATTTGCTACCATAAAACCGAATATAACAGGTTGGTTCTAAGATCACTACGAAAGTTAAGGTATAGCTTAGCTGAGCTAAATTGCCCGAATCAGTGTTTTCTTGCTTTTAAAAGTTTAGTGCAACAAATTACCTTGACAGTTCTATTTCCCTGTAAATAGCACGATAAGGTGTCATGCCTGCTTTTGAAATAATAAGCTGCCCTTTCTGGCTCACCATAAATGCGATAAAACCATAAGCCAGTCCATTAAATGGTTCCTGTGTTACCACAAACACTTCTCTGTTTAATGTAGATTCATCCTTTTCACTTTCATCATTAGCTTGGTAAGGCACAATTTTAATATCGTTGTATTTATCGCCTTTTTGGTAAAACCAACTACCGCCCAAAATTCCAAGGCTGTAGGGATTTTGGCGGATATAGTCTATTACCTGGGCGGTGGAGTCCAGGGCAAAACTATTTATTAAGCCAACTGTATCGTTCAAATAAGAGGCATACCTGTTTACACTCGATGCTTTGGTTGTGACCACAATAATTGGTTTCTTTTGCTTTAATCCGTTGCTCAACTGGTCCCAGCTTGAGATTTTCCCTGAAAGAATCTGGATCAACTCAACATTCGATATGCTTGTCGTTTTATTTGATTCATTAACAGTCATTACAATCGCGTCAGTTGCCAGTTTTACCATGCTTGGGTAAAGGGCAAAGGTATCCTGTATGACTTTAATCTCATCAAAATTTAATTCCCGGCAAATTATTCCTGTTTGAATCTTATTAGATTTAAGTTGATCAATAACTTCTTTCTCTGGAAGAAACAGGGCTTGAATATCAGCTTGTGGATAAAGGTTTTTAAAACTCTGTATTTCAGCTTCTGCAAATGGCTTTAAGGATTCATCAACACCAATTATTAATGATCCGGCAGTTGGGATTGATTGCTCCGCATAGTTGTTGTTATTTCTATTACATGAAAGAATTGATAGCGGAATGAGTATTAGCAGGATATTTTTTTTCACAGGAATAATATTTAGTTAAACAGTTGTTTAAAGGTTAATTAATAGTGTGTTTAAAGCTTTGTGCAAGTAATAGCGTGCAACACCCACTTTTATTCATATTCTTGTTGAGAGCTTCAGTGCTTAAGGGTTTCATAGGATGAACTTTTTAAAGAACCATATCAATCCTTGTTTTTTTTGGCAGCAGTATAGGCTGTAACAGCCCTAAAAAGTCCATACGCAAGAACAACAATGCCAAGTATCTGTTTGGTATTGCTTGATGCAGGCAACAAAGTGTCTGTAAATATCAATAACAAACCTACAACTAAGTATAATACAGAGGAACCAATTTTATATATGTTGTGTTTAAAAAAAATCATTTCGATATGCTATACAGGTTTTAATTCATAATAAACATGATAGGTACTGTAAATCTAACACTCACTTTCTTCCCGTTTTGTTCGCCAGCAATCCATTTAGGCATTTTCTTGATTACTCTTAATGCTTCCTTATCGCAAGATTTATCCAAACTTCGTGCAACCACCAGATCAGTTAACTCACCATTTTCATTTACGGTAAACTGTAGGATTACCTTACCTTGAACACCATTTTCCATAGCAATTTCTGGATACTGGATATTATCACGCAGATACTTGAACAAAGCTTCTTCTCCTCCGGGGAATTCGGGTTGTTTCTGAACAAAAGTATAGACAACTTTTTCCTCTTTTTTAGGTTCGGGCGGAGTTGGAGGTGGAATCTCTACCTGGATGGGTTCATCATAAACAACATCACCGGTTCCTTCAATGTTCTGGGTTCCTATTGCATTATTATTGACCTCATCTACAGTGGGGACATCATCTTCTACTTCTTCCACCTCTGCTTTTGTTACTTTTGGGGCAACATACTTCACCACTTTCTGTACGGTTTGTTTTTGTACAGTTTTGGGGGGTGGGACATAGGTTTTTTCTATCGGGGGTGGAGGTGCCAGCTCGGCATAATAGACCATTTTTGTAGATTCATTTTGACTTTCCGGTTCAATTTTTTCTGATTTTCCGAAAAGGGTAGGGATTATAAATAACAACAATGAGCCGGTAACCACAGAAAGTACAGCTATTGAAATATTTCTGGGATACAGGTTTCTAAGTCTAAAAGCCCCATAATCTTTGTTGCGGTACTCAAAAACGATGTTTTCCCAGGTTGTTTTTTTTGTTTCCATGTGGGATTATTTTTTATACTTAGAAATAATTTCTCGGTCATCGTCAGAAATTTCTACAAGGGCATACCTCGAAATGCTACATATTTCCAACTCATCCAATAAATCAACAAGGTTTTCATACGTCGAGGTAATATCGGGCTTTACCAGCACAACCAAATTATGAATGCTTTGATTGTTTCTCTGAAGGACCTCCCTAATACCTGTGGACGAGTAATCGGTTTCCTTTACCTCAGCATCGGATATTCCCATATACCAGAGAATCTGGTTGTTTTGGCCGAGTATGATATTGAGTACCCGTTTTTCGTTAACCAAGGGCTGGTCTGAGGCTTCGGAAGTCTTTTTGGGCATGGTCAGGTTCATCACCTGGGGTTTAATGAATGTTGTTGCCAGCATAAAAAAGGTTAACAGCAGAAAAGCCAAATCAACCATCGGTGTCATATCAATCCGTGTCGAAAGTTTCTTGGTTCTGACTTTACCACCTTTTCCTTTTTTTGTATTATCGGTGTTTATTTCGGACATAGTACTATACAATTTCTTGGCAGGACATTATTCGCTGTCAGTTATGAGATTAAAGCGGTCAATATTACAATCCTGAAGTGTGTTAAAAACATTCTTTATAACCGGATATGGTGTAGCTTTGTCAGCTTTTATTGCAAATCTTAATTTTGGATCGGCAACCCTTGAGAAAATCAACCAATTAGCCAGTTCATTCTGGGTTGAATCACATACTATACCCGGTTGTTTTGCTTCTTTCTGCTCTTGCGGAGAAAGATGAACAAATTGTTTTATCGATGAAACTGGCAGGCCTATACTCGAAAGCTTTGTAAAGCTTTCGAGCTCATCTTTTTTTAGCTCAAGCGAATATTGGTCATTTATTTTTTCAATGACAGCTTTTCTAAAATCCAGATCACCATCCGAACTAATAAACACATTCCCTTCCTTTGAAATTAGAACAGTAAATACATTGGATTCGGGTAAATTAAGTTCAGACATGGAGTGTGGAATTGACACATTGGCCAAATCAGGTGGAAGAAACTGGGTTGTCAACATAAAGAAGGTAACCAATAAAAATCCCAGATCAACCATTGGGGTCATATCAATAGCAGGCCGCTTTCGTTTAACAGTTACTGTAGCCATAGCTTAAACCTTTCTTTATTTTGAAGGATGCATGATTGCAAAAGTCTGGACAATTGAATACCCGGCTTCATCAATCCGGTAGGTCATATTGTCTATGCGGTTGGTAAAATAATTATAAAAAATAATGGCTATAGCTGCTGTTGAAATCCCCAGAGCGGTATTTACCAAAGCTTCGGATATACCATTGGCCAGAGCTACTGCATCCGGTGCACCGGCATTGGCCAGGGCAGCAAAAGCTTTAATCATGCCCAGCACAGTACCAAACAAACCCATTAGAGTAGCTATGGATGCAATGGTTGAAATGATTACAAGGTTCTTTTCAAGCATGGGCATTTCAAGATGGGTGGTTTCTTCTATTTCTTTCTGAATAGACATGATTTTCTTTTCCACATCAAGTTTGGTGCTCGTTTCAACTTCTTTGTATTTAATAAGGCTGGAGCGTATCACATTAGCGATAGAACCTTTTTGCTCATCACACACAGCATGGGCTTTTTCAATGTCGCCCAGTTTTAACATTTCCTTGATTTTTTGGATAAAAACAATGATGTTCTCCTTTCCCGAAACTTTATTCAGTGTGATAAAACGTTCAATTACAAAGGTGATTACCAATAGGAACAAAGTCATTAAGATGGGGACAACAAATCCGCCTTTATAAACAATGCCGAGGTAATTGCCCTGCAAAGGATTATTGGCAGGGTCGTTGCCCATAAAATTTGCTGGATTGCCCATGATGAATTTGAAAATCAATATACTTATACCAAGCTCCAGTGGTATAGCAATAAAAGAAAGCCAAGAGCTTATTCTCTGAGAAAATGAACTTTTATTCGATTCCATTATTTAACGGTTTATGAATTAAAAAATATTTGAGGTCATGATTTTACTAAATAGTACGATGTAAACTGAAAAATAATGCAAATAGTTTTTAACAAGTGGTGAGAACTTATTACCAATACCAACTGTTTTCGGCAAGCATGAAGTCTTCAGGTTTCTTACGTTTTTGTGTCAAAACAAAAGCGAAAATGTCCATTTTATGTCACCCGAATTTTATCGCTGCACCTCATTTTCTGATTTTTATAAGCCACTTAAATCGTAAATGTTTGAGGTGTTTTTACGAGACTGTATTTTAGTCGATTTATAACGGATGAAGCTGGTCCTGAATGATTGGAAGAGCTCAGCGCAGCTAAACAGGCCATAAGTGGGAAAAGATGGGGGCAATCACTCATGAGTGGAGGTGTAAAACTTTGTTAACCTGCAAAAAGTAAGTTATTTAAGAGTGTGTGTGGCTCCAGTTTTTCTTTTAAATCTTACCTGATATACAACTCCAGTTATTAATCCAGTCAAACCACCAATGTAGCTGAAATTATGCATAGAGCCTGCCATTATAAAATGTTTTCTATCAATCAAGTTATCAGGAATGAACCAGTTTAGGTCTTTGTCAATAAGAAAGAATCTTCCGTACAACAATCCGAGAAAACCAGTCAATAATGCCACGACAATAATCGGTGGCAAGGATTTGCAATAAGCTTTAAACATTAATTTCCAGTCAGAATGAATTAATCCTATCAATCCAATAATAATTCCAAGAGGAATTCCCATCCACCAAGTTGCCATCCATCCAACGTATGATGCTCCCAGTCTATAAGGTACTGAGGCTCCTACTCCAAATTGGTTAAATTTGAATTTCGTATAATACTCAATTGAAATTGAAAATGATATTTGGTCATGGATTACACCATATAAACCTGCAATTATTGGCGTTAGCAAAATTATTATTAGCAGTATTCCAATTTTCTTAATCATTATTTCTTATTGTATTAAAGATGCTTTTCAAATCTTTGGGAATAGTTTCATTGAAGAAAACAAATATCCTCAAATTTGGTCTACGCTGATAAAACACGATTAATCGAAATCAAAAATAATATGGCTGCAGTCTGTTTCATAAATAGGTGCTAAACTAAATAAACGCAATTGCGTTAATTCTATTATACCCCAACTTTATTTTTTAGCCGAATAGATTTCATATCAGGCTAATTTTCAGGTGTATTCCGGATTTTAAGCAGCAATGACCGGTTAACAAAAGGGTATATCCTTTTTATTGTTCTAAAGTACTTTTAGGTGTAAGTGGATGTAAGACAAATATATAGATGTCGATTACCGCAAGTTTATAAACCTAAAATCCGCTAGTCTATTCTTTATTGTCTAGTGGACAGTACTTTTCTATTTCTTTTAGAGTGACTGTCAGGCTGACCGGAGTCATAACCTGACAGTCATTAGGGCTGTCAGCTGGCTACCAGAACCTGCGTTCGTTATTCTAGTCTAATTTGCTCGTTTTCAAATATCCTTTATCTACCTTTCTACTTATATTTATATTTGGTAACAGGAGCCTCTGGATCGGATGTCCATTCTTGCATGCTGCCGTCATAAAATTTCACATTGGTATATCCAACCACTTGTGTTAACAAAAACCATACATGGCTCGCATATCCTCCAACACCGCAATAATCAATTATCTCTTCTTCCATGTTTTTTCCTAGCACTGTAAGGGCTATTTCTTTGATTTCTTCGGTGTCTTTCCACTCTAAATA
>JBNKPU010000032.1:0-11984 GCA_050295515.1 Bacteroidales bacterium
GTTGGCATTGCTCTTGTGATCTTTTATTCTCTATTAATTGCTTTGGCTGAACACATGAACTTTAATTATGCCTTTCTTATTGGCAGCATAACAATCATTGCAATGAACACGGTATATATTCATAGCATATACAAAAATATTAAGACAAGTATTATTATAGGATTAACAATGGGGGCTTTATATGTTTACTTGTTTACTATTCTGCAAATAGCTGATTATGCACTTCTTCTGGGAAATATTGGATTGGTTTTGATACTTGCACTCGTCATGGTATTCTCAAGGAAAGTTGATTGGTATAGCACGAAGAAAATCATATCAGATAAAGATGAAGAGGTTTAAGGATAGCAAAATCCCTATGGATGTCATTTACTTGATATTCTATATTTTTCATGTTAGGCGCAATAATTTCTTTTTTTTAGTTTGTATTCATATTATGCTAAAGATTTGCGATTGGATCACAGTATCCAAACGCATCTTTTTCTATTGATTAATTTTCTGAATTAACGACACCTTTATCAAGACAACACTTAATAAGCTAGTCATTCAATAAGGATTTTATTTGATCTATTGGACTTCAATATTATTTTAAAAAGAGGCAACTTAACTTATCTGAAAAACAATGAAACTAAAACACCAAATCCGTTCATTTAAATATGCCTTTCATGGCATTGTCTTTTTTTTCAGAAATGAATCCAAAGCCTGGATACATAGTATAGCAACCACGTTAGTTGTTCTATTGGGAATTCGGCTTAATCTGAACAGGTTGGAGTGGGTACTTATTATTATGGCAATAGGTCTGGTTTTTATCTGTGAAATATTCAATACAGCTATCGAAAAAATATGCGATACTATTCCAGACAAATTTGATAAAATACGTGGAAAATCTAAAGACATGGCTGCAGGCGCAGTATTGATAAGTGCTATTACAGCTGTTGCAACAGCAATCTTCATCTTTGCGCCTAAAATAATTGCCTTGTTTTAAAACACCTAAGTTCTAATCTTCTTCAGAATCGATTAACTTACGAATACGCTCAATCTGTTTTTGTTTGTTTACCTCGCGAAGGGATTGCGCAGTTTTAGTAAAATATTGATGTTTGGAAATAAATTTCATTTGCAATTGGTTCCACTCTTTCATGGATCCAATTTTGTCCATTTCTTTAAGCTCTCTATACAGTGAATTTGATACTGGAATCATGTCACTCCTGCCCAGGTAATCCAGGTCGGCATCGCAAATAATACGTTGAAGCTTGTTCTTTGGTTTAGGAGGCATTTCTGTTGTCAAAATCAAATCACATATGATTTCTATTTGACGGGATGTATAGAAATAATCTGGCAACACCTCCCGGGCAATTAAAGTAGCATAATGCTCATGTTTATCATAAGATAAAATATGCCCGGAGTCATGAAAAAGGGCTGCTGTTTTGAGCAACAGGAGTTCTTCATCATCAACATTTTCTCCTATTCCAATCAGCTCAGCCTGTGTTACCACATCGATGGTATGTTTTACATTATGGTAAAACAAGTATTCTGGAAGTTCTTTTTCCAGTTTGTTAAGCATCAGTTCCTGTAGGTCAGTAAATTGAATTAATCCAAAACGAACACTAAACTTTTTATTGGGTATAATTTTCTTCCCTTGTAATGAAAACTCAGGCTTAATGCCTTTGACCTCATACAACTCAATGCTACCCCTATATTTTACGGGCATTCTGCTTTGATATTCACATATAAAAAGGTCTTTTACCAATTCATAGGTATTTTCTGAAATCAGGATGCTGCCGGGTTCGCAGAAAGACCTGATCCGCGCAGCCAGGTTCAAAATCTCGCCCTTTACATCATAGGTAATCTTCTTTCGCCCTGAAATAACAGCTGTAGCAGGACCAGTATGTATTCCAAACCTGAGGTTCCAGATCCTGTTTGCACCATAAGTCCGTTGCAGGTCTTGGATAAAATATTGCATTTCAATGGCAGCCATCACTACCTCGATAGGGTTGGTCATGTTTTTTTGAGGAATACCTCCTGCGCAAATTAATGTATCACCAAGTGAGCGTAATTTTCGAACCTCATAGTTCCCAATTATACCATCAAGCTGGAAAAAGATCTCATCCAGATTATCAACAAGATCTTTGCTTTCATCATTCCCGTTCAGGCTATTGAATCCATGCGTATCTGCAAATAAAATTGTAGCTACTTTAAACTTTAAGACATTGCCCTTACTGCTCTTGGTTTCTTTTTCTTTCGACTCTACTTTGTATATAGAAGCCAAGGCTTTAGATTTTTCCAATTCACTGTGCAATTGGTCAACTTGCAACCTAAGCCCTAAGTTTTCCTCTTCCAGACTCTTAATTTGGGAAATTAATTCGGCAATATGCTTTATTGAGCTCTTTCTATCTGAATTCATAAAAATTTTTCCGCTAAATGGCAGGAATTTTATATCTGTTTAACTGTTTTTTACTGCACTATGTTTCATTAATCAATCAAAAGATATATTATTTTTTGATGAGCAACAAGATTTCTTCGGTAATTTAGCGAACAATATTTTTTAAGGACAGTCAGACAATTCAAATATTCTTTTTAGGAACTTTTACTCTGTTTTTTGAATCAGTACTGGCATAGTTACATTTAGGCAAATTTTAACTTTTAAGATTAACCTCTTTTGCAATGAAATTCAATATTAAGTCAAATTATAAACCCACAGGAGATCAGCCTGAAGCTATCAAACAACTTGTTGAAGGATTAAACTCACATTCTCCTTTCCAAACTCTATTGGGAGTGACCGGATCAGGGAAAACTTTTACTGTTGCAAATGTTATTGAACGGGTACAGAGACCAACATTAATTTTAAGTCACAACAAAACACTTGCGGCACAACTTTTTGGGGAATTCAAGCAGTTTTTCCCTGACAATGCTGTTGAATATTTTGTGTCGTATTATGATTATTACCAACCAGAAGCATACTTGCCTGTAACGGATACTTATATAGAAAAAGATTTATCAATTAATGACGAAATTGAAAAACTTAGATTAAGTACAACTTCATCTTTACTTTCGGGCAGAAAGGATGTAATTGTGGTGTCGTCAGTAAGCTGTCTGTATGGTATTGGTAATCCAGAGGACTTCTATAGTAGTACCTTAAAGGTTGAAAAAAGTGAAACAATCACCCGGAATGTTTTCTTGAGAAAACTTGTTGACAGTCAATACAGCAGAAATGAAGTAGATTTTAAAAGGGGAACATTTCGCGTTTCAGGAGATACCGTTGATATTTATCTGGCATATGCCGATTTTGCCTATAGGATTGTATTCTGGGGTGATGAAATTGAAGAAATAGAATCAATTGACCCTATTAATGGCAATACAATTGAGGAACACGATTCTATAACAATATTTCCGGCAAATATTTTCATCACTTCAAAGTTAAGGATCAAACAGGCCATCGAAGAAATCCAGGACGATATGGTGAAACAGGTTGAGTATTTTAATGAGGTGAGAAAACCTTTTGAGGCAAAACGAATTAAAGAAAGGGTTGAATATGACATTGAAATGATCAAAGAACTTGGCCATTGTCCTGGAATTGAAAATTATTCGAGATACTTTGACGGAAGGGCACCTGGCACCCGTCCTTTCTGTTTGCTAGACTATTTCCCTGACGACTTTTTGATGGTTATTGATGAAAGCCATGTTACAATCCCCCAGATAAGGGCCATGTATGGTGGTGACCATAGCCGAAAACAGAATTTGGTTGAATATGGGTTCAGGCTTCCTGCTGCAATTGATAACAGGCCTCTTAAATTTGATGAGTTTGAACAGCTCTGTGGACAGTCGATATTTGTCAGTGCCACACCTGCAGATTATGAGCTGGAAAGGTCTGAAGGAATAGTTGTTGAGCAGGTTGTAAGGCCTACAGGTTTATTGGATCCCATTATTGATGTCAGGCCAAGCACAAATCAGATTGACAATTTGCTCAAAGAGATTAATAACACCATCGAAAAAAATGAAAGGGTATTGGTCACCACACTTACAAAAAGAATGGCAGAAGAGTTAACTAATTATCTACTCAGGTTTGAGATCAGGTGCCGCTATATTCATTCAGACATTGATACAATGGAAAGGATTGAAATTATGGAAGGATTAAGACTTGGGACATTTGATGTTCTGGTTGGTGTCAACCTGCTCCGTGAGGGACTTGATTTGCCTGAAGTTTCTTTAGTTGCCATACTTGATGCCGATAAAGAAGGATTTTTACGTTCTGAAAGATCACTGACCCAGACGGCAGGAAGGGCAGCAAGGAACCTTAATGGCAGGGTAATTATGTATGCGGATAAGATTACTAACAGCATGCAAAGAACAATAGAGGAAACCGATCGAAGAAGGGAAAAACAACTTAAATACAACGAACTGAACAACATAACTCCTCAAGCTATTGTGAAACCAACATCATCCATAATTCAAGGTGTTAGACAAATTTCTGGAGAAAATAAAGCCTACATTGAACCGGAAAAGCCAGATATAGCTGCAGACCCAGTAGTAAAATATATGAGCGGGCATGAACTCGAGAAAGCCATTGAAAGGGCACAAAACAAGATGGAAAAAGCTGCTAGTGAGCTTAACTTTATTGAAGCTGCCCAATACCGGGATGAAATGAAAAAACTAATAGAACTGTTAGAAGGAAAGAATTAAAACAGAACACACAACATTACTGGAGTAGCAGTCATTCATAAATTCACCTACTCGCCACGAAGGGTATTCGAAAGGTTATAAAAAAACCCAGTGGTAAATCACTGGGTTTTTAATATATGTGGGAAATAGTTTATCCTAAGTATCCTTTAAGGAGCTTACTCCTTGAAGTATGGCGCAAACGTCTTATAGCTTTTTCTTTGATTTGTCTAACACGTTCACGTGTTAAACCAAATCTCTCACCAATTTCTTCTAAAGTCATTTCTTGAACACCAATTCCAAAAAATAATTTTATAATATCCCGTTCGCGCTCAGTTAAAGTTGAAAGAGACCGTTCAATTTCCCTGTTCAATGATTCTCCGATAAGCAATGTATCAGCCTTTGGTGAGTCATTGTTTACAAGTACATCAAGAAGACTGTTGTCTTCACCTTCAACAAATGGTGCATCAACAGAAACATGACGACCAGACACACGCATAGTGTCAGCAATCTTTTCTTTGGGAATTTCAAGAGTTTCGGCCATCTCTTCAGGGGTGGGAGTTCTCTCAAACTCTTGTTCGAATTTTGAGAAAGCTTTGTTCAATTTGTTCAATGAACCTACCTGGTTCAAAGGAAGCCTTACTATCCTGGATTGTTCGGCAAGAGCCTGTAGGATAGATTGGCGAATCCACCAAACAGCATACGAAATGAATTTAAACCCCCTGGTTTCATCAAATTTCTCGGCAGCTTTAATTAATCCAAGATTACCTTCGTTAATAAGATCAGGTAGACTTAACCCCTGGTTCTGATATTGCTTGGCAACAGAAACAACAAACCTCAGGTTTGCTCTGGTCAATTTTTCCAATGCCGTGCGATCACCTTTTTTAATTCTCTGTGCTAACTCAACTTCTTCCTCAACTGTAATTAGCTCCTCTTTACCTATCTCTTGTAGATACTTGTCAAGTGAAGCACTCTCACGATTTGTAATCGATTTTGTGATCTTTAATTGTCTCATCGTCAATTTTTAAATTTCCGCGAATTTAGATTATTATTTATTTAAATTCAATATAAATAGTGTTTCTGTAATAATTAGACTGGATTGCAAAACTAAAAAGCATGTATTAAAAGATTATTTCAGCTTAAAGTTTTACTTTATTCCAAAAGCGTAATATGCCACTACTCCGTTGGGATAGATCCCCTCTACATACACTCCTCCTTTAATTGTTGACATAACTGATTTAAGTTTTTCAACTGAATCAACCGGCTTATTATTAATCTGGGTTATTACGAATCCTTCCCTCACTCCTTCTACCCGAAGCTTTCCGGCTTGCAACTCTGCAACCCTAACTCCGTATTTAACTCCCAATTCAGCCATCTCCTCTCTTGTCAAATCTTCGAACCGGGCACCTAGAACAGGTTCAAAAACCTTGGCTTCTAAAACCTCAGTCCTACCATGCAGATTACGTAAAGTAACTTCAAATTGTTTCGTTTTACCTTGTCTTTTTACCAACACTTGAACTTTATCATTGGGCCTGTACTTGCTTATTTGTTCCTGTAGCTCACCTGGACTGTTTACTTTTATGCCATTCACCGATAAGATCAGGTCACCAGACTCTATACCAGCTTGTTTTGCTGCTCCATCGCTACTGACACCTGAAATATATACACCTTCTATTTTAGCAAGCCCTTTTTCTTTGGTCAATTCATCGGTTACCTCCTGAATATTTACGCCAAGGATAGCCCGTTGAACAGTGCCGAATTCAACAAGGTCTTTAACCACTTTCTGCACAATTGAAACCGGTACTGCAAATGAAATACCTGCATATCCACCAGAGGGTGAAATAATTGCTGTATTTATTCCTATTAATTCGCCTTTAGTATTAACAAGTGCTCCTCCACTATTACCCCGGTTAACAGCAGCATCGGTCTGTATAAATGATTCTATCCTGTACTGGTCTTGAATAATGCCAATATTTTTCCCTTTGGCACTCACAATACCTGCAGTAACCGTGGATGTCACATTGAAAGGGTTTCCAACAGCCAGTACCCATTCACCTACCTGCACATCATCGCTATTTCCCCACTGCACAAACTTAAGGTCTTCTGCCTCTATCTTCAAGAGTGCGATGTCAGTACTCGGATCGGTTCCTATAAGTTTAGCGTCAAACTCTCTTTTATCATTTAAAGCTACCGATATCTGATTGCTGTTGTCAATCACATGATTGTTTGTAACAATATATCCATCGTCAGATATAATCACTCCAGAGCCAAAACCCATCACCTGTTGTTGATCCTGGTACTTATCTCCATAAAAAAACTCCATGATGGGGTTGTATGCCTCCCTGGTTGATTGAGTCTTTACATGAACAACTGCTTCCACAGAATGTTTGGCTGCATCTACAAAACCGGTACTCGACATTTCACCTGAAGGAAGACTGGCAAATCCAACAGGTTGCTCAACAATAGTTTTAACAATTCTCTGCTCCCTGGGGACAAACTTTGAGTATGCAAATACTGCTATCAGCCCACCTATGATAGCAATTGACAGCGAGGTTAAAAAATTTCTTGCTTTCATGGTCCAATCTATTTTATGTGTATTATTCTTTGGTTAAAAATATATTTGCAAATAATATGCCTTCAAAATATTCCTGCATTTTTGTCAGTATTATTTCAACTACAAATTAAGAGCATATGTTATATAACAACACTGGTTTTAACATTGTTTAACTAAGCAATTCCACTCCAAGAACAAAATCTGCAGCATAAACACAATCTGGTTCATCCTCTGCATATGTTCCAAGGCATAGAAACAAGACAGCACTTAATGAAAGGATGATGCTTTTCATCTTGATTAGTTTAATGAAGACATACATGCGCCAGGGTTTTCGACATCCCCCTATCAAATATTAGTTTCAGCTAATAAACGATTTAATTTGAGGGTTTAAGTTACAAATTCAATTGCACAAACTAGCATCAAAAGAAGCAATACCCAAAATATTAGATGAAAACACTTACAATCAACAAGCTTTCAACTAAACCGCTAAAGGATTATTTATAACAAATTATATACTAACACCTTACATAAAAGAGTGCCGTAATTGTACATTTCCAGCAAACAACACCCCAATTCCAGCAAACAACACCCCAATCAACCAAGAACTCCAAACCTGCACCTAAATATACTTACTTGCTTCCCGAACGCTAAGAGGTGAAAGCCGAATTTTATTCAACAGTTCTCTCACCCATTCCGGATTTGTTTTTGAATACTCTCTTAGCACCCAACCTATAGCTTTTCGGATAAAAAAATCCTTCTCTGTTTTTAGATGATCAATATATGAGGCCAATAATTCGGTATTGGTCTGTTCTTTGTATTTTAGTTGAAACAACAGCGAAGCCCTTTGCAACCAAATATTGCCACTCCTGATCCAGCTACCGGTAACAGGTTCAATTTGTTCTGGATAGGATTTGAAATATTCACCACAGATCCAGGCAGATAAGCCATCAACGGAATCCCACCAGGATTTTGTCTCAATCAATTTTTGGACATGAACAATATCCTGTTTGTCCAATACCTTTTGAAACTTTTGAAGCAGGTCCAGGGCAAACATTTGATATTCGCGTTCAGGCAACTCCCACAAAAAAAACACCACTTCAAATAAATCTTCTTTTGACGGATAGCCATGCGACACAAAAAATTGCTTTTGCAAAGATCTGCGGGTTTTTGAATCCATTCCAATAAAGGGAAAAAGACCCTTCATATAGTTTTGCATCTGTTCTGCCCTGGCTTTATTCTCATGGGCAACAAATGATTTGATTAAGGGGTCTAGATATTTCATTGTTTACTATAATAATTGCCCAACCGCTTTTTAAAAGATGCGCTATTGTATTCATTTATTTTAGCTACAATTCCATTAATTTCTTTTGTTCGGCTTTGCACCTCTTCTTCCGATAAGTTCAATGTTCTTTGGAACGAGATATGATCAATCTTGTACCCTTCAGCATCTAGTGACATAGCTGCTGCAGCACCAAATTCATCAAAAATTATCAATGTGGGCAGCATATTTGAAGAATAAGCAAGAACAGATTCAAGTATGCTGTTGCTCATATAATTGATTTGGGCCTCCCCAAGATAGTTTGCCCCTAATATAACTTTGACAAGGTCTATCTTTGCGACAATATTTCGTTTACCTTCCTTTTTATAATTATTATATTCTTTCTGTCCGGTATTTAAAAACAGTTCTATGTAAGACTTGGGCAAACTTTTCAAATCGCCCAAATTATTTTCTGACAGCCTTTTAGCATATTCTTTTTGGGCATTTTTCTGGCTATACGGAATGTAATAATCCCATTTCTTTGTACGCTTATAAGAATCGGTTACCGGATTTGGTTTCCAATTTGATTCAGGCCGTTTCATCAAGGGTGATGTTAAATCTACCTTTTCTGTTTCCAATGCATAAGCAATGCAATTTGTGAAATGCACCCAGCCTCCACCAATTTTTCCATTGAGGGCACTCCATAGGGTAGAATACTTTTTTTCTGATTGTGTAGCTTCCTGAACTTTCTGAACATAGTCTTTTCCTGGATTTACTGGGTAAAAGACAAAGTCAGATGATTGGATGTTTTTGACATCTGTTACATGAAAAGCTTCCCTTATATCATAGGTATAATTGGAATCATTGGCGAGTTTTAGATAGACCTGGTAATCAATTTCCCAGTTCATTTCAGATATTTGGGAGTATGCAGCCAATGAAAAAACTGAGACCAACAAATAAACTGCTGTTTTTTTCATATGTAAAAGTTTTGTTCAAAATAACAAAAAATGCCGCTTATAGCGGCATTTATTTATCAACTGTAGAACTGTGTTATACATCAATTTTGGCATACTTTGCATGCTTCTCAATAAACTCTCTACGAGGTGGTACTTCATCGCCCATAAGCATTGAGAAAATTCTGTCAGCTTCAGCAGCACTTTCAATAGTAACCTGCCGCAGTGTTCTGTTTTCAGGGTTCATGGTCGTTTCCCACAACTGTTCTGCATTCATCTCTCCAAGACCTTTATACCTTTGAATATGTGCACCTTCGCCATATTTTTCCATTGCCTGCAGGCGTTGTTCTTCTGTCCAGCAATATTCCTGCTGTTTACCTTTCTTTATTAAATAAAGTGGTGGGGTTGCAATATATAGATGACCTCTATTGATCAATTCTTCCATATGCCTGAAGAAGAAAGTCATGATCAAGGTTGAAATGTGGCTTCCATCCACATCGGCATCTGTCATAATTATAACCTTATGGTACCTGAGTTTATCTAAATTCAGTGCTTTGGAGTCCTCATCGGTCCCTATGGTAACACCTAAGGCTGTATAAATATTTTTAATCTCTTCGTTCTCCAGAATTTTATGTGGCATTGCTTTCTCCACATTTAGGATTTTACCACGCAAGGGCAATATAGCCTGAAATTCACGGTCACGTCCCTGCTTTGCAGTTCCACCTGCAGAATCACCCTCGACAAGATATACTTCAGAAATTGACGCATCCTTGCTGGAACAATCTGCCAGTTTTCCTGGAAGTCCTGAGCCTGAAAGTACGGTCTTTCTCTGAACAAGTTCCCTTGCTTTTCTGGCAGCGTGTCTGGCCTGTGCTGCAAGGATTACTTTCTGGACAATTGTCCTGGCATCTTTTGGGTTTTCTTCTAAATAGAAACCAAGCATACTGCTAACAGCTGTATCAACAACACCTGAAATCTCGCTGTTCCCAAGTTTTGTTTTGGTCTGTCCCTCAAACTGGGGTTCAGCAACTTTTACAGAAACAATAGCTGTTAACCCTTCTCTAAAATCATCACCATTGATATCAAACTTTAGTTTGGCCAACATTCCCGATTTTTCGGCATAGGCTTTTAAAGTCCTGGTAAGCCCCCTTCTGAACCCTGCAAGGTGAGTACCTCCTTCTATGGTATTAATGTTATTTACATAGGAGTGAATGTTTTCCGTAAAAGAGGTGTTATAGTGAAGGGCAATCTCAACGGGGACATCATTTTTTTCAGTTTCTATGTGAATGACCTTTTCAGTAAGTCTTTCCCTGTTTTGATCGAGCAGTTCAACAAATTCTTTTAATCCTTCATTGGAATAGAACGATTCGGTCAAGGGTTTGCCTCCATTGCCATTTTCTTCTATTTCGCGCATATCGGTAATCGAAAGTTTTATTCCTTTGTTCAGGAAAGACAACTCCCTCAATCTTGATGCAAGTATCTCAAATTTATATTCAATCACATTGAATATTTCGTAATCTGGTTTAAATGTGACTGTTGTACCGGTTATATCAGTTGAACCTATTTCTTTAACATCAAATTTTGGTTTTCCACGCTCATATTCCTGGGTATATCTTTTACCATCTCTATGAACATCTACTTTAAGGTCGACCGACAATGCATTCACACAAGACACACCAACACCGTGCAATCCACCAGAAACCTTATAGGAATCTTTGCTGAATTTACCACCAGCATGCAAAACAGTCATAACCACTTCCAGTGCCGATTTTTTTTCCTTTTCATGGTAATCAACAGGAATACCACGCCCATTATCCGATACCGTAACCGAGTTATCTTCGTTAATAATAACATCAATTGTATCGCAATAACCAGCAAGAGCCTCATCTATTGAATTATCTACTACTTCATAAACCAGATGGTGTAACCCCTTGATTCCAACATCACCAATATACATTGCGGGCCTTTTCCTAACGGCTTCCAGACCTTCCAACACCTGAATACTATCTGCTGAATAATTTTTTTGCTGATTGGGATCCTGCACGTTTTCGCTCATATTATATTTTAATTTTGTTAGTACAATAAAATAGCCAAAATCCTACCTCCTGAACTATTAAAAAGCATCAGTTTGAAAGATTTGAAATCATTTGTTTATTCAATGTATTTATGGATCTCATTATGGCTTGCCAAATATACTAAAAATAGCCCCTAGTTGTGCTGATTTTCAGGGAAAAAGGAGTGTTTTTATCAACACAAAATTAACATAGTAACTCACTTGGGATTAGGGCGTTACAAATTGCCTGAAATCATGCAGGGTGCATTGGCAAAAAAAAACGCCCTTATTGAACAATTTAAAGGGCGAAAAACAGGATATTTCTTCTCAAACAAGCAACGGCTTGAAACACCATGAAAATGACGTTAAACCCGGAATATGCATTAGAAAATCTATTAACCTGAGTTCGATATAAAATTAGCGAGCTCAAATTTCAGTAAATGATTGATTTACAATATAAATTTTTGAGACATAGCGAGCTATGGTGATAAAATTTAGAGCCGTAAATCGATTATT
>JBNKPU010000033.1:0-21264 GCA_050295515.1 Bacteroidales bacterium
GTTTCCTAAATTGGATTCGGTACCCTATAAATTTGAACAATCCATTATTTATTTTGAGGATGGATATTTTAAGTACCATTTAGGAATTAATCCGGTTTCACTATTTAAAGCTATAGCAGCTAACCTTAAAGCTGGAGAAGTAAAACGTGGTGGCAGCACCTTAACAGCCCAGGTAATCAGGCTTTCGAGAAAGAGTAAAAAAAGATCTGTCTGGGAGAAGGGTGTTGAGTTTATACTTGCCTTTAGGTTAGAATTGAGCTTTTCAAAAGATGAAATCCTCAACCTTTATGCTTCAAATGCTCCATTTGGAGGTAATGTGGTAGGGCTTCAGGCAGCTTCCTGGAGATATTATGGTCGGCCTGCCAATAAGCTTTCGTGGGGAGAAACTGCAACACTTGCTGTTTTGCCCAATGCCCCTGCGCTGATCTACCCTGGAAAAAACCATGAAAAGCTATTAGTTAAACGCAATAGGCTTTTGGATAAACTGTACCAGAACGATATTATTGACAGCATTACCTGTGAGCTTGCTAAGTTTGAGCCACTTCCCCTAAAACCAAACCCACTGCCTCAATTGGCCCCTCACTTGCTCAGCAGGACTATTGCAGAAGGATATCGGGGTAAAGTTATAAAATCGACCTTGAATAAGGAGTATCAGGTACAGTGCAACCGGATTGTACAAAAATACCACAACGCATTAATAAACAATGAAATCCAAAATGCTGCAGCAATAGTATTAGAGGTCGAAACCGGCAATGTACTTGCATATGTAGGCAACACCCAGGCAAAACAAGAGGAAGCCGGAAATTTTGTTGATATGATAACTGCTTTACGCAGTAGTGGAAGTACACTAAAACCATTTTTATATGCCCTGATGCTTAAAGAGGGAACGATACTGCCCCATAGCCTTGTTGCAGATATCCCAACCCAAATTTCAGGATACTCTCCAAAGAACTTTAATAAAAGTTTTGATGGTGCTGTTCCTGCCTCCAATGCCCTTGCCCGCTCGTTAAATATTCCAGCCGTAAGAATGTTGCGAAAATATGGCTTGGAGAAGTTTCATCAACAATTGCCTGATTTTGGACTGACCACTATAAATAAGTCCCCCGACCATTATGGTTTGACCCTCATACTTGGAGGGGCTGAAATTAGTCTTTGGGAACTATCATCGGCTTATGCTTCAATGGCAAGGATGCTGACCCGGTATTCCGAAGGCAATTCTGAGTATTTTTCTAAGAATTACCATAAAGCTAACTTTTATTATAATAATAGTACTACTGACAAAGGCAGTGTACGTGAAGGTGATATTTTTGGGGCTGGCCCTGTTTATTTAACTTTTGAGGCCTTATCGGAAATGAACAGACCCATTGAGGGTGAAGAATGGCGCAGGTTTTATTCTTCCAAAAAGATTGCATGGAAAACTGGTACCAGTTTTGGGCACCGCGATGCCTTGGCAGTTGGTGTAACTCCCAAATATGTTGTTGCTGTGTGGGTAGGCAATGCCGATGGCGAAGGCCGCCCAGGTCTTACGGGAGCTTCAACAGCAGCACCTATAATGTTCGAAATATATAAAATGTTACCACAAACCGGTTGGTTTGACAAACCTTATGATGACCTTGTTGAATTAGAAACATGTAAACAAAGTGGTTATCAGTCAACCAAACACTGTAAAGAACCCCTAAAAATATGGGCTCCAGAGAATGGGTACAGATCTGCCCCTTGCCCCTACCATAAGACTGTTTTTCTGGATAAGATTGAAAGATACAGAGTGACAAGTGAATGCTATCCTATATCGGATATGGTAGAAAAAGAGTGGTTCATTTTGCCCCCCATTATTGAATGGTATTATAAATCAAAGGATCCCTTTTACAAAGTATTGCCCCCATTTCACCCAGATTGCCAAACTATTGAATCTGGGCTCGATTTAATATACCCCGAGCAAAATGCACAGATTTTTATTCCACGAGGTTTTGGCAGCCAAAAACAAATGGTTGTATTTGATGCTGTTCACCGCGATTCTGATGCTATACTTTATTGGCATTTAGATGATGAGTACCTGGGAGAAACAACAACTATCCATAAGATGGAGCTTTTGGCTCCAATAGGAAAACACAAGGTAACAATTGTTACCAACAAGGGAGAAACCCTTATCAGGACTTTTCAAATAATAGCAAAATAAAAATATGCCCAATTATCCGCCCTTAATAATTTTTTTATGCAATGAAGAGCGCATCTCAGATTTTACAGCCTTAGAAATATTGGTTTTTTGTTTTGGCGAGGCCTTTTCATAACCTTGCATAATAGCATTTGCCCTTGCAAAGTTAATATCTAGTTTTTCTGCCAACCAAGTGGCCCTGCTCCTCTTCAAATAAGCATCATCTTCAATCTTCGACATAATTTCTGATTATATTATCATTTTAATATAACTATTCTTTTTGAAACAAACTAATAACTTATTGCATTTATCAATTAAAAGCGTTCAAGGAAAACTTCTGGATTAAGTGGTTTGTTATATTCAATAAATTCAACCATTTGTCTGGCAAAATGAGGAGCCAACATAACCCCCTTTGTTCCTAATCCATTGAAGTAAAAAACATTTGAATGAACTGGATGCTGCCCTAGTACTGGTCTACGGTCTTTGACTGTGGGCCTTATTGCTGTATTGTGGGTTAAAACTTCGTAAGGGATATCTAGAATAGAATCAATTTTTTCCTTTAGAAATTCAACATTTTTGGGATTCTTTTCAAAATCAAGTCCGCTCCAATTATAGGTTGACCCCACTACATAGCGTTGCCCTCCTTTTGGCAAAATAAAAATTTGCTTATTGACAATATAATCCTGCTGAAAATTATCAATCCTGATTTCCAATACATCCCCTTTTGTTAAATAATAGGAAACTTGATCAAATAATTGGTTGTTGATCGCGAATGATCCCTCGCAAAATATTATTTTTTGTGATTCGTACCCATTCCACCCTACTGAATCTGATTTTATTTTTACATCTTCATATCTAAACTCCCCCTCAACATAAGCCTTTTGTGGTTTTAATAATTTTCGAATAGAACTGACCAACAGGCGAAGATCTACATAACCTGACTGGGCAATTTGTGCATGGCCGGCAAAATTTTTTAGCCCTTTAACAGGTATATCCTCACTCACATTTTTTATAAATGATGAAAATTTCCCTGACTGATATTTGGTTTTCCAATTTTCAAATTCACCCGCAGATAAGAGTTTTAAACTATCAACAGGAAATAATAATGGAACATGCAAGATTTTTTGAAGGTCCGCGTAATACTCCTGTAGCTCAGGTATTAATTTATCAGCCATCCAGGTTTTTGTAATCCGCTTATAAACCATTGGATTGTACATTCCAGCAGCAACACTACTTGCTGAAATATTTTTCTCGTTATTGACAACCAATATTTTTCTTTCCCGTTTGAGCAGTTCAATGGCCATTAAAGAACCAGCAAGTCCTTGTCCTACTATAATGTAATCAAGCTTTTTCAATACTATAATTTGTTAAGAGTTCATTTCAAGTAAAATACTAAATTGCTATTTATGTTCCATTGGAATAAACCTTTAATTAGAGAAAACGTTCATATTCAGTAATTAAATCTATGACACATATGATATTTCGGCTTTCTACACAAGAATGGTTTTTGTACTTTTGTAGCCGAAGAACAATTTAGAGATGGAGAAGAAGAATATAATTGGTGAAGTCCTTGATGACGTCTTAAAATTTACGAATGAGAACAATATTCCTAAATATATTGCCAAGGAGGTATTAAAGTGGGCTTATCAAAAAAATGCACGTTCTTTTTCTGAGATGACAAACCTCTCGAAGGCAGATCGTGAAACATTTAGCAATTTTTATAAAATTGACCTCAAAGACCCCGTGAAGGTACAAGTATCGACAGATGGCACAAAAAAATACCTTTATTCGTCTATACAAAACAACTTTATTGAAACCGCATATATTCCTGAAGTTAAAAGAAATACCCTATGTGTATCATCACAGGTTGGATGCAAAATGGGATGTAAGTTTTGCATGACAGCAAGACAGGGCCTACAAGGACAGTTATCTGCAGGTGACATAATAAATCAAATATTAAGCTTACCTGAAAGAGATACACTCTCAAACTTAGTGTTTATGGGTATGGGTGAGCCTTTTGATAATACAGACCAAGTATTAAAGGCTTTGGATATCCTTACAGCAGATTATGGACTACAGTTCAGCCCAAGGAAAATCAATGTGTCAACAATAGGTCTGGTCCCTGGCATGCAAAAGTTTTTGGAAGAATCGAAGTGCAACCTGGCAGTAAGCCTTCATACACCTTTTGACGATGAGCGAAAAAAATTAATGCCCGTTCAACGATTGTATCCGATACAACAAATAATTGATTTGTTAAAAAAAGTAGATTTTGAAAAACAAAGAAGGTTATCCTTTGAATATATTATGTTTGAGGGATTAAATGATTCTGATGCCCATGCCAAACAATTGATCCGCTTGCTCAATGGATTGAGGTGCAGAATTAACCTTATGCATTTCCATCCTATTCCTGGGTCTTCATTAATAGGTACAAAACATAAAAGAATGATTGAGTTTCAAAATAAGCTGAAATCAAAAGGTTTAATGGCTACTATTAGAAAATCAAGAGGAGAAGATATTATGGCAGCTTGTGGTTTGTTAAGTACAGGGGAGGTAATGAAAAATCAATCTTTAACATAGTCCTGGAATTTATGTTAAAGCCAGTAACAATATTTGTTTTACTGCTATTTTCGATGGATACTTATACACAATCCAGATATGGAAAATTACTGGACGACAGAGCAATACACCCAACACACACCTATTCTGGTGATTTATATGTTGGCATTGATAATCCCCTTATAATAAACGACAGCTTATTTAACAAATATGATTCTATTGATGTTACATCCAACAATGGTATCATTCTTTCTGGTAAAGATTACTCATTGATACCCCTACGTCCGGGATCGTTAAGAATAGTAATAGAAGGTTACCTTTCGGGAAATAGATATATTATTGGATATAGAAATTTTGCAGTACATCGTTTGCCACCCCAAAGATTAATGCTTAATGATAGGATTCTTGAGTCCTTTACCAAGGTTCCAATAGAAAAAATTGCCAGCACGGAAGAGTTAAAGGTATATGTCTCAGATGATATCATTGATTCAGATGAGTGGTATTATGTATCTGAATTTACAATAGGCTATAATTATGGTAGTATGTTTGTTTCATGCACAAATATTGGAGATACAATAAGAGATGAAACAATTAAATTCCTGAAAAACTTAAAACCGGGGCAAATAGTTACCTTAAATGCAATGATTACAAATGATGCGTCTGTGGTAAAAGCTTCACCAACTATAAGACTTTTGCTTATTGGGCCTCCTTGATTTTAGCCAGAGCATCTTTAATCGACAACCGATTTCCATTCTCATAGGCAACCACAAAAGCCCGGCTAACCCCAATCTTTTTTAATAAGTCACTTGCATCCCTAAAATTGTTAAAATTACCAATAAGATATTTATACCATCCCCCCTCATGAGATTCGGTAATTCGAAGTGGTCCGTTATATATATTCTCACGCAAATAACCTTCGTCCATCTTTATTGTATGAGCGGCGATTTGAACACAAAAGACAATTTCGGGCAAAGGCTCTTCATTCTTGCTGGTTTTTTGAACAGGCTTTTGTGTAAATAAATCATCTGGAGGTAATGTCACAGCTGGATCTTTAAATGCAGCGCGTACTTCTTCATCGGTGACATCATCTTCCCAGTTATAATCATATTCTACCGGAAAGTCTTGATAAATCTGAACTGCCCGTCCCCTATCCCGAATAGAAAGTCTTTCAAGCTCTAACGATTCAGCCATTTTATATTGGATTAGCTCTGGCTTTTCAAGCATCAATATTAAATCCCTGAAATTCAAAGCCCTGTCAAAAGCTTTTTCACCTTTTCTTTCATAAAACCTTGCTTTATTTACACCTGAGGCTGTATGATTCATTTTTTTCATCTCCTCTCCAAACTTCACGCAATTTTCCTGAAACACCGTATAAATAAGTAAATGGCCCTCTCTATATATTTCGGAGCTTTTTATTAAATCTTTCACAACCTTTTTATATTCCGATGAGGTTGCATCAAGCCTTTCATCTTCTTTAAGACTTTCAAGTTCCGACAAGGCTTTTCTTTCTTCAAAATAGGCCTCGTTAAGGGTTTTAACACCTTTTTCAATTCTTTTCTCGTCAATAACCGATAACTTAATACTAAGATCTTTTCTATAATCAGAGGGTTGGAAAACCTGACTATATATGGAAGTTACGCTTAAAAACAGCAGAGACAAAAAACTGGTTGATCTGGAGAACCTAAACTGCATTCTTTTCTTTTTAATTTTTTACAAAAATAATTATCTGGTTTATTTACCCCAAATAAAGCCAGCTTTTTAGCTTCTCATTAAACTCAAAAACTGTTCCATTTATTATATTTGCTTTTAAAACACTAAAAATCAAACATTAAACATCCTGGTCTCTATAAAATATATACTATTACTGTTTAAATTATAAAAAAAAATCAGGGTCAAAAAACCCTGATTTACTTATTTATCGATAGTAAAATACTATTCTACTGGTTCATTAGATATTTCCGGAGCTCTAAATAATAATACTCCAAATACCACAACTGAAATAACTTGTATTAATAGAAGAATATCCATTTGTTTTTATTTTTCTTCAAAGATATTCATTCGTCAAATAAAAACAAGCATTCGTCAAAGAAAATTTAATATTAATCTAACAAGTTATTAACATTTTCATTGCCTGAAACCAAAAATTCGGCAAATTACAGATCCTTATATACCCTTAGAATAAGCTCTGCACGGCGGTTTTCCTCATGATCTGACTCTGTACACTGCTGACAGTATTTTTTTAACTGTTTTTCACCAATACCATGATAAATAATTCGATTTTCGCTTATTCCTTTATCTATAAAATATTCATACAGGAATTTTGCACGTTCTTCAGATAAAGCCCTGTTATACATATCGCTACCTCTTTTATCAGTATGAGCAGCAATTTCAAGAAAATAATCAGGATTTTCATTTAATGCTTTTAGGGTATTATCCAATTGTTTATCATAGCCCTTTGGTATCCTAAACTTATCAAGGCCATAATAAATAATCTGAGAACCAACCTGGTTTGTTTTATCAATAAACTCATGTACTATTGGGTCTTTTGCCTCGGCAGGAACAACATGAGCCATTTTAAGGGCTTTCATGACCCTAAAGGAATTATTATTGACAAAAGATACCAGGAACACCTTTTTATCTGTGTTTTCTTTATAGATCTCTTTAGATAAGAAATATGAATCATTCTTGCCAATCAAATAACGATAGTATTTACCATCGTAAACTTCACTTATTTCACCAATGCCATCAAATTTGGCATACAAGTATTCATCACTTAACCGGGTTTTACTGGAAATAATTTGAACACCAAAAAATATATCATCTTCAACTTTAACCTTTTCAATAATTTCTGGGGCGATCTTATATGTAATCGGTTCGGTCTCCTCCTTTATCCTCAATACCGGCAATTTTCCAATCTCTAATGAAGGATTACCTACATAGGTCATATCTGCTGTGTTCACAGTAAATGATTTTGTTTCGTATCCTTCTTTTTCAACTGTGATAACAAGCTCTTCACCCGGCTTTGCCTCAAGTACAAGTCGTCCATTGTCTGCAAGTGCCAAAGCTTCGCCAAGTCCATTACTCCGTTTGATCTTAATATTTACATTTTTAAGGTTATCTCCGTTTAATTCGTCCACAACCTCAGCAGAAAGTTTTAATTGATGTATAGAAAATTTATAAATATCGGCATTTCCCTTACCCCCTTCTCTGTTTGAAGTAAAATATCCTGATAATCCCGAATTAAAATATATTCCTATATCATCACCGGAAGAATTAATGGGATACCCCATATTACGGGCATAATCATCAAAATTGTTTAAATCTTTGGAGTATATATCATACCCACCAAGGCCTCCTTGGCCATCTGTTGAATAGAAGATTATCGAGTCATTCATAAGATAGGGATATAGCTCATCACCGGCAGAATTGACTTTCTCTCCTAGATTTTGAATATTGGTAAAACCTTCATCTGAAAAGCTTGCTTGATATAAATCCCAACCTCCAAACCCTCCTGGTGCATCTGAAGCAAAGATGATAAATTCACCATTATAACTAAGAGTTGGGTAAGCTATGGCATATTTAAATTTTTCATTTAAAAAAGGTTCGGGTCTTGTAATCCCTTTGTCCGCCTCTAAATATGCTTTATACAGGTTATAACCAAGCGAAAACTCATCTTTTTTACTTGGTTCATACCGACAGATGAAAATCTCATTGGTTTTCGGGACAATAGCATAACCAATCTCCCCAAAGCGCGTATTTGCATGTCCTCCCATCTTTTTGGGAGTATCAAAAACCACCCCATCAGAATCGGTATTTGAAACAAATAGATCTGAGGAATACCTAAGGTTAAAATCGTCCTTGGTATTTCTTGTTGATAGAAAATAAAAAGTGTTATCCTGCGGTACCGCTGCAAAATCAGAAGCTTCTGTATTGATAGGCAAATTACTCTTACTAAAGAATGATGAATCGATAAAGTATTTGTCAATATTTTCAATACTTGAAATATAACGCATAGCCATTTGATCGTTATATTCTAATAACTCATTATAACGTTGAAATTGCTTCCTGGCCTCTTTATATTTTCCCTGCATCATGAGTACTTGTCCTAAAGACAGATGGACAATCGGGTTTGCATCTTCATCGGTATTGATAATTCTATTATAATAAATTTCTGACCTGTCTGGTTTGCCAAGTTCTTTATAAGAAATAGCTATTCTGTACCATACATCAACATTTCCATCGTAACGACTGGCATAATCTCTATATTTGGTTAAGGCTTTAAGGTAATCTTTTTGCTCATAAAGCTTATCAGCAACCTTTAGCATACGTTGCTCTCTATTAAATACAGGAAGCTGAGCAGAGACTTTGCCTGTTGTAAACAGAGATAAAATGAGAACAAATTTAATTGTAAAAAGTAGGTTATAATTCCTTTTCATTCGTAATAATTATGGTTATAAAAGTTGGACAATTTTATTAAACATTGTTTTAATATTTTCCTGTGTAGTCCCATCAAAATAATCAAAAGTTATTTTTGAATCATTTATATTATTTGCAAAATTAGTTGCTAATATCTTTCTTGACAAATTATTGATGGAAATATATTCGCTATTCATATCAGTAATACCTACTCTCTTCAATAAAATATATTTTTTAAAATCAATTGCCGAAAATATATCTTCAATTAATGGAAATTCTTTGAAATGACATATTAAATTATCATCCTTCAAAAGAGTTTGCGCATTAATATTGCTTTTTAAGTCCTCATCAGTCGATCCAAATAATATCACTCCATATTTTAACTGCCAACCAGCAAAAATGTTTATTAGTATTGGTATATTTTTTGGCTCAGTAGACGGAATAAAATGAATTTTAGGAACATTGGGTACTATTTTACTCAACCAAGACAAATAATAATATGTTATTGTATCGGGGACAATGATATTGTGCGATTGAATAAGTTGTTGGTTATTTAGCCTAAGCCCCATTAAACTATACAGAGGAGTTAAGGTATCTGCACTAGCTTCACTAAGTTTGCTGGGTTCAAATACAATAGTCTCACTTTTATCATAAATCTCATTGGCTCGTTGAACAGCTAGAATCCTATAGATCTTTTCAGGTTTTACAAGATGAGGTGAGTGTGTAGTATAAATAATCTGCATGGAAGACTTTAAGTCTTCAAACACTTTCAGAACATCTTCCTGTGCCCTGGCATGCAGACTCAATCCTGGTTCATCAATTAATAATATACGTTGCCTTTTCTTACTTAAAGAAGTTGCTTTTAATTCAAGATAAAAAGAAAGAAACCATCGCACACCTCTACTTCTTTGTTTTGGATATAACCTTTCCTGCTTATCCTTTATCCAAAATTCCAGGTAAGGTTTTCCACTTTTTTCTGGCACTGTGTAATCGTAATGCTCCAATTCAAAATGTAATTTAATTTTGTTGCCTTTTCCTACATTCTGACTCCAATAATCCTGAAAGTTAATCGTTACATCACTGTTTAGTGTTTCTATACGCTGTTTAAGTATACGGTTATTTTTTTCTCTAAAAAATGATGGATCAAGCCCTGCAATTTTTAAAAAGCATCTTGCAGCCTTATACCCTTCAACATTTGAGTTTTCATTAAGAATATCTTCCAAATCTATTTTGTTGGGCAATAAACCACTAAAATCTTCAAAAAACTCAAATGCTGGAATATATGAAAAAAGTTCCTCACCCAGGATTTCAACTGAATAAATTGTATCGCTATGTTGCAATTCTTTATTTGATTCAATTGTAGCAGGCTTCAATTCCATAGAGTTGTTAAATACCTTTATTGCAATAAGCCTTGCTAATTTTAATTCTGCTTTAGCCTGTTTGTACTGATCCCTGATCTTGTTATCCTCCCCCCTATGCTTATTCAGCTTAGCTTGTATGGATCTTTTATCCTTGTCTACAGTACTTAATTCAAATAAATGCTCTAAGCTTGTCAGTTTATTGTTTGATTCTGTTAATTCATCCTTAAGCTTGATATAATCAGTTAAGGCACCCTGATAATTTTTGGCTGATTGAATTTTTTCAGATATTTCGTTTGCAACCATTTTAAGTTTCTCAAACTCATCAACCTTATGAGAAAAATTTATTTCACTGTCCTGGTATTGGGTTTGAGCAAAATTCACTTCTTTTTCTGCAATCAACTTTAAATCTGGCTTTTTTGCCCTTCTTAATTGTTTTTGGGCCGTCTCAAGAGTTTTACGGTTTTCTGTTAAGGTTTTCTGGGCATCTATTTTTTCAGATTCAGCAATTTCAAGATTCTTAAATATGTTGTCTGATTTGGTCAATAATTCCTCTATTTCCTTAGTACTGGCTTCTTCCAGTTTTTTTTCCTTTTCTTGCTTATCTGTGTAGAAGGAATATATTTCATCGTTTGATATATAAAGCAAGCTGCTTTTACTGTTTTCCCAAGCTCTTGTTAAGGTAAAGTATTTCTGATTTTTGGCAATTTCTTGCAGTTCTTTGGGCAATTTTGATATTTTTAGAATATCCTTGAGAGTTTCTTTTCCATCGATAACAAATTTACAGGAAACTTCCGGGTATGTGTTGTCACTTCTTAGAACATCTTCATTTAAGTTATTATCGTAAAAACTCTGCAAAGCTTCAAGTACCGAAGTTTTTCCAGACTCATTCTGCCCAATAAGTATAGATATATTGTCTGAAGCTAGAGGACACCAATCGGTATCTATTATAGACCTGAAATTTCTTATTCTAAAGGCAATTAGTTTAATTATCATCTATTAAAATATTTTTCCAACATAGTGTAAAATAGTAAAAAATAAGACTTAATAGCCTTACTTGATCATAAAAAGGTATAGTTTGAATAAAAAACGAGAAAATTTTGTATAAGGTAAACGTAATAAATTTTAAAATAGTACGTTTCTAATGCCTAAAATGGTAATATCATCTAATTGGATATTATCCCCTTTCCAATGATTATGTTCTTCTAATAGGGTTTTATGCTGGTCATCAAGATTATAAGAAGATATTTTATGTAGTATGCTTCGAAATGGCCTGTATTTAAACTTTTTATCTTTAGGACCACCAAATTGGTCAGGAAAACCATCTGTAAAAAGATAGATCATATCTCCCTGTTGCCATTCCTCTTCCTGCAACGTAAATGAGTTTTCAAATTCTGCACCAATACCTATTGGCATATTATCTCCAGGTACTTGAACAATTTCCTTGCTGTTAACTATATACATAGGATTAAATGCTCCTGCATATTGCACAATATTTGAGTTTTTATAGATAAAACAAATAGACATATCTATACCATCTTTTTGCTCCCCTTCTTCTCCTGTCTGATCAAGTGACTTCATAAAGTACTCTCTAAGATAATTTAAAGCTATAGCAGGGTTTTTAGGTTTATGCTTAGAAAAAACCAACTGTAAAAATGATATGCCCAAAACACTTACAAATGCACCAGGAACACCATGTCCGGTGCTGTCACCAACAGCAACAATTATTTTTTCGTTATCATGATGAATCCAATAAAAATCACCACTTACAATATCTTTGGGCAGGTAGAGTAAAAAAAACTCTGGAAATAAATATTTAATTTGACTTTCAGAAGGCAATAGAGCTCGTTGAATATTTCTCGCATATTTTAAGCTTTTCTCTAATTCTTTTTGCTGAATTAGAAGGCTCTCATGTCTATTTTCAACATTCTCTTTTTTCATAAAGTTTAATTTGAGATGGTTTATCTCGATTTTTCATCCTATTTTTATGAAAGCGCACACCAACTGAAAGATGATTTTTGCCAATACATTCTTTTATGTATTTAGCTTTTTTCTAATATGCTTCTTGATTTTTATATTCATTGTAAGCAGAGCTCCTGAATATATTGAAGATGAAGATGGTTTTCTTGTTCCCAAGCATAAAAAAGAACCAGGCAAAAATTCTAAAACCCAGAATCAGAAAAAACAGTAATTAGATAATCTTTACCTTTGAATAAATAAGCTATTTTCCCACTCGAAAGTGGCACTATTTTTATGGGCTTAAACTCCTCTCTAAAATCTTTTTCAGAAATCTTGTGGCCAGAGCTGTCATATTGGTATACAGTTGTATAGATATCCCTACCTATAGCTACAATACAATTCCCTGAACCATCAATTGTGGCATCAATTATGGCTTCATTTTTCTCTATTCTCGTTATTGTATTTGTCCATTTTTTGGATCCGGTCAATGAATATCCCATTAAATAATTGTTGATCGTATCATTACTCACCATAAAAATATTCTGATTATCCATTGCAGCTTTTTGAACGACTCCGGAAATCTTAAGTGAATCTTCCCACTTTAGATAGAATTTTGAATCAGAAAGAGTGTACCACCTTGAGCCTGCCAGAAAAACATCGCCATTTTCAGCAAAATCTATATCGTTAAATATCCCTTGTAAAATATAATCCTTCTCCCAAACCTTTTTCCCATCAGTATTATATGCTTCGATGTAGTAATTATCAGGTATGGTATCTTTAGTAAATGAGGATATATATATTTTATTATTAGGTGCTATCGAAGATGCAGCTATTTGCAGTTCACCTAAATTCTTGTTCCAAATTCTACTGCCATCAGTCCCTAACTTAAACATCCATCCCATGTATTTTGCACTATCAGAGGCTATTTGTGTATAGCCCAACACAATATAGTCTCCTTCAGCGGTTACAAATACATTCAAAACACTATCGTTAAATGGCTGACCAATTGTTTTGTTCCACAGCATATCTCCATTGGCACCTAATTTAACTATCCATGCATCTGAAAAACTTGTATCGCTCAATTTTGAGGTTCCTGCGATAAGTAAACCACCATCAGGAGTTTCAACCATACTACTGGCAGATTCAAATTGTTCATTATTATCCAGGGATCTGGTATACACTAATTTTGATTTGTCCAATCCCAGATAACTAAAATTATGCATTCCTAAATCACTTGCTTTTAAATTAAACACATCAAGATAATAGGCACCATTAGGGTACATTTTAATAAAATCGTTATAGGCCTCCAGGGATTTTATTCTCTTGGCTTTCTCATACATCAATTGATGCTGGTACTTTTGGGCCTTCGAAATCTCCAGGGCATCAGGATATAGTCTGATGAATTCCTGGTAGGCTTCAAGGGTATTGGTTTTCTCAGCATCAGCAAAGGCTTTGGAATTCCTGTTCTTAATCGCCTGTTGGTAATACCTTGAACCAGGGTATTTCTTGATGTATTCGTTATAAGCTGCAACTGTATTTAGCGATTTTGTTTCATTAAATGCCAGTTTATTTCTATTATTCTCGGCCTTAACAATCTGAGCAGCATCAGGAAATTTTTCGATAAACTCTTCATAGGCATCAAGCGTATTTATCTTCTCGTATTTTCTATACTCAAACTGGTTTCTGATATGAATAACATTATCTCGGTGCACATAATTAGGATACTCCTCCAGTACCCTATATACTGCATCTAAATCATTTTCCTCACGGATATATTTTATTAATCTTGCTTCGATAGCCTCTTCAGCATTTATTATTTTCTTTTTTACCGGATAACTAGTCTTTCTTTCCTCAGTAGCTAAAAAATATTCTTTTAAAAACTCAATTTCTTCTTGTGATAAAGAGTTTTCTTTTTCTTTAACAGCTGCTATATATTTATAGGAGCTTACAATATCGAACAAGGGTGATTTATCATCTGCCATGATCAAGGCTTTTCCAAAATTGGCCACAACATCTTCGGGGCTTTCTGAAAGAACTTTATCGAATACCTCCATTGCCTTTGTATAGTCAGCTTTCTCAAGACTTTTAAATCCTCTTTTGGTACTTTGGGCATAACTTGAAATGCTCATAGCAAATATCAGGAATAGTAGTATGTTTTTTTTCATAATGATCTGGCTTTGTGGTTATTTTTTTAGGAGAGTAAATTCAACTCTTCGGTTCCGGGCTTTGCCTTCATCTGATAAATTGGTGTCAATAGGTTTATTCTCACCATATCCAACAGCCTTCATCCTTGATGCCTGAACTCCCTTGCTGGTTAAATACTGTACCACAGATTTAGCCCTTCCTTCTGAAAGTTTCTGATTATAGGAATCAGATCCATCACTATCTGTATGCCCTGATATCTCAATTAAGCTTATATCTTTTGAAACCATGAAATCAACCACTTTATCGAGTTCAGGAAAAGATTCTGGCAATAATGTCGTTTTGTTAAATTCAAAAAATATGTTTTTTAAAACCAATGATCCTCCTTCCTCGATACTTTCCAATCCCGCTTCAAACTTGTCTTCAACAACAACAGGCTGAATAAATTTTACTTTACCTGTTTGCTGACAGTTATATGCATCGTATGCTGTATATGAATACTCCCCTGAAGGTAAATTCTTAAGTTCTGCACCTTTTAGTCCATTGTTCCATTGCACCCTGTATGGTGGGGTGCCACCAACCATACCTATTTTGATATGGCCATCATTCCTGGCTTTCTCTACGGTTTGTGTTATAGGATTAAAACCACCAGTATATGTTGAATCAATAATACTTGCTTCAAAGTCATGTTGTACGCAGTTGCAATCTGTACAGTTTTCTAATGGACGAACGCTAAAATCATCAAAGAAATAGTAAGCATATTCCTTATTTCTGAGATTCTTCATATTCTTGTCGGTTGCCACATAATTGGTTTGTTCATAAGATTTGAAATTGCCAACAATAAAGAACTTCTCACCTCCATTGGCCTCGTAAACCGTACAGACTTCCTCCCAATCATCTATATTATCTAAAAACAAACCAACAGTACTGTTAATCTGAGGCTCGTAAGGTAAATTTATCTTTAAACTGTTTTTGACCTCAATATCACTAAAATACAAGCTCATTTGATCAACTGAAAATTTTGAAAAAGAAGCAAGTTTGTAATAATAAGTCACACAATATTTTCTTCCTTTAATTAATGGTTCGCTTAAACCACCTTGAATATATTCCCTATAACCATCATCAGTGCCACTCAAAATTGCACCCGCATACCCATCTCCTGTTCTGGGTTCACTCTCTCCTGCAAAATTCTTGGGTACACTTACCCCATCTATACGGCCAGGAGAACAACGGTTAAAATAATCTGGTGTTGCTGTGGTAGGGTAACCCCAGCCGGGAATAAGTAAATGAGAATGGTCCTGAGGAGTATAATCCTGTGGGCAGTCTTCATATTCTTCAAAGGAGCTGTTCAGGACTAAATTCTTTGATTGTGTTTTTCCAATATTTCCGGTAAACACAGCTATTGTACAAGTTACAAGGACTGTTGCCCATACATTTGGCATCGTTATTAATTTTTGTGGTTAAACAATCAGCAAAATAATGAAAATAAACAGTATAACAAAACAATCCTAAAATTTGCCAGATAGAATTGTTGCTAACAAGAATGCATCAAATATATATAAGTAAATCAAAGTTTTTAATAAAAGACATTTAGAAACCAATAATCTATATTAAGACCGTTGTTTAAGTATCGCTTTATTTATTCTTTTAACAATACCAGGTCCTTCATAAATGAAACCAGTATAAACTTGTACAAGACTAGCTCCGGCTTCAAGTTTTTCTATAGCATCATCGGCAGACATAATACCACCCACTCCAATAATTGGAAGCTTACCGACAGTACGTTTATTTATATAACGAATAAGCTCTGTTGACCTATCCCGAATTGGCAGTCCGCTAAGCCCTCCATTACCAATCTTAGTAACCTTACTTTCAGGTGTTTTCAAGTTTTCACGAGAAACAGTAGTGTTTGAAACTACAAGACCATCTATTTTAGTCTTTTCAACTATACTAAGTGTTTCATCTACTTGCTTTAGGTTCAGATCTGGTGAAATCTTTAAAAATACAGGCTTATATACTTCAGCTTTTGAACGTATTTTAATTATTTCAGTCAGAATCAATTCAAGGGAATCCTGGTCCTGTAGCTTGCTTAGGTTGGATATATTAGGGCAACTGACATTTACTACGAAATATTCAGCAAAATCATAAAGGCCTGTAAAACACCGAACATAATCATTTACAGCTATTTCATTTGGAGTAGCAGTATTTTTTCCAATATTACCACCTATTATTAGTTTGTTGTTGCCTTCAAGTTGATGTATAGCAGCTGCAAGACCATTATTATTAAAACCCATCCTGTTTATTAAGGCTTTATCTTTTTTTAAACGAAATGACCTTGGTTTCGGATTTCCTGGCTGTGCCAATGGGGTAACAGTACCAATCTCTATATGACCAAAACCAAACATACTTAAGGCTTTATACATTGTAGCATTTTTATCAAATCCCGCAGCCAGGCCAACAGGGTTAGGAAATTTAATCCCTGCAATTTCTGTTTCTAGTCTGGAATCATTTACATAATAAAAATACCGTATAAGTCGGGGGAGAAAAGGGATATAACAGGCTATTTTTAAAAGGGTTGTAACAATGTGGTGTACTTGTTCTGGTGAAATTAAAAACAATATAGGTCTAATAATTAGCTTATACATTTATTTTTTGTGCAAATATAGCGATTAAAGACCTTTTATTTCTTATTAATGACTTCGAAGGTGTTGTCTGAGTAAATTAAAATAATAGATTTTATCTTGTTTACATTTGTAAACTCTTTATTAGAAGGGGTGTTTTGCTGGCTTTTAAAAGAATCATCAATAACTTCTAATGATTTAGAATCAGGCTGATTATCACTTGTAATACCCTTTTTATCAAATGATTGATTAATATTTGAAAATAATTCAGGCTCTGGAGACTGATTATTATCCTTGTTGGCGTTTTGGCTTATAGAAAGCATGCTTCCTTGCCCAGAAAGAAGCCAATTTGCATTAATTTGTTTGTATTTAGTAAGTATTTTAACTAAAAAATCATAACTAGGCTTGTTTCTTCCGCTTAAAATATGAGAAATACTAGACCGTTGTACACTAATGCTATCAGCTAATTGAGCAGGTGTAAGTTTATAATGGTCCAATATTCTATTAAGTCGATCTTCCATATTTTACATATGTAACTTCCGTATTGTTGTTATTTGTAAACCATTTCAACTTCTACTTTTGTAATAAGTGTTGATCTGTAAATTTACAAATAATAACTGTAAACGGAAACTATTCGTTTCGAAGTTATATGAAAACTTCATTATTTTAAATTAAACTACTGGTATATAGTTGTTTATGCTTATTGCTTAGCTGAATGTGCCGGTAATATGCAATTTTAATATAGAATTACTTTAATTATTACTTCATATGAATTGTATAAAGTGTTGGTATTAAGTAGCTTAGTGATATTAATTGCTTTATGCATTTGGATTGTATAGGAAGTTTACAATTGTAATATATCTGAATGTGTTTTATTAAAAAATCAAGTTTGTTGATGTTACATTTGTGATTTTATATGTGGATTCTTTCATTTTGCAGTTTACATTTGTACATTTATTAGATTTCTGTAGAAATTAAAAATTGTATTGGTGAAATAAATTGATGTCTCTGAGAATTTAATATTTGAGGAAGATCTTTATACTAGTCAGGAATATCTTATTTTTGAAGCTTAATCTGATTGATCATAAAAGAAGAATTTGATGAGGAAAATTGGTTTGCATTGGCAAATATTAATTGGAATAAGTTTAGGAATCCTGTTTGGCATTTCCTTTAAACAATCTGTACCCTATTTAAGTGTAGTTGGAGAAATATTTATCCGTGGACTAAAAATGATTGTTGTTCCGTTAATCTTTAGTTCATTAGTTACTGGAGTTACTAATATTCAAAATAATCAAAGTCTTGGCAGAATAGGATTAAAAACACTTCTATATTATCTCAGTACTAGTCTTTTTGCCATATTTGGTGGGCTTTTTTTGGTCAATTGGTTTAAACCTGGTATTGGAACAGAGATAAATCTGACGCATGATTTTGAAAGAGAACTTACTTCTAATACAATTAAGGATACCCTTATCAATATTGTTCCTGAAAATATTTTTAACTCTCTATCTCAAGGAGATATGTTGTCAATTATCTTTTTTTCTATTGTATTAGGTGTATTTATAAATAAACTTGAACCTCAGAAGAGACAATTATTGACAGGAATTTTCGATGCCTTTTTCGATGTAATGATGAACATAACATTATTTGTTATTCGGTTTGCACCTATTGGTGTAATGGGAATAGTAGCCAATGTTATTTCTGAGCAGGAAAATTTCATAGACTATTTGTACCCTTTATTAAGATTTGCTGGTGTAGTTATTGTTGGACTGGTTTTCCATCTTACAATAACATTATCATTATTGTTATATTTTGTTGGAAAGGTGAATCCTCTTAAACACTTTCAAGCAATGGGTACTGTATTACTAACAGCTTTTACTACAGCAAGTTCGAATGCAACACTCCCCTTGACCATGGAAACTGTTGAAAAAAAATCTGGCGTTTCAAATAAGGTTGGAAGTTTTACCCTGCCTCTTGGTGCAACAATAAATATGGATGGTACCGCTCTTTATGAACTTGTTGTAGCTGGATTTGTGGCTCAAATTTTAGGATATGATTTATCAATTGGACAACAATTCATTTTAGTGTCAACAGCTTTGCTTGCTTCAATTGGTACTGCAGGAGTTCCAATGGCCAGTTACGTAACTATGTCAATAATTTTTACTGCAGTGGACTTGCCAATTTATTTGATGTTTATAGTAATGCCTGTTGACCGACCTCTTGATATGCTCCGAACCGCCGTAAATGTTTATAGCGACAGTTGTGGAGCAGTAATTATATCTAAATCTGAAAAAGAAAAACTTATGTACTGACCACGCCCCTGTCAATAAACAATTTCTAAGGCTTAATATTATGTTAAGTAGGCTGGCGTTTAAAGTTATTTTTTCCTGATAATGTTTTTTTAATTTTTTAATGCTTCGTATAAAACCTGAACTGGATGTTTTACTATTTTTCCGGTTCCATCTTTGATATGATGTCGGCAAGAAGTTCCAGAAGCTACAACTATTTCTTCTTCTTTAGCTTTTCGTACATTCGGAAATAAAATCATTTCACCTATTTTCATCGACAAGTCATAATGTTCTTTTTCATAACCAAATGATCCGGCCATTCCACAACAGCCTGTTTTTAATTCTTTAACACGATACCCCTTTGGTATAGAAAGCATCTGTATAGCAGGATTTGTTCCAACCAACACCTTTTGTTGACAGTGCCCATGATATTTTACCTCTCGGCTATCATCAACAAATAAATCCTGAATTGATTCATCTTCTTGAAAAGTCAATGAAATAAATTCTTCAATGGTTATACAGTAGTTTGCCAATTCCAGTGCTTTTTGTTTTTCCTCTCCTCTTAACAAATCCGGATATTCATCCCTGAAACTCAAAATAGCTGAAGGTTCAATTCCAACCAGAAGTTTTTCTTTGCCGACAATAGATGAATATTTCTTAATTTGATCTTGAGCAATTTTTTTGGCAGACAATAGAAATCCTTTTGATATTTTAGCTCTACCACTTTCTGTAAAACCTACAATTTCCATTCTATAACCAAGCTTATGAATTAAATATGTTGCAGCTTTCCCAACTTCAAGTTCATTATAATTTGTAAATTCATCTACAAACAAATAAACCGATTTACTGTTTTCTGGAAGTTTTGCGTTCAGCTCATCCAGATTCTTCTTGAGCCATATTATCCAGGTAATCTTATTTGCTTTTGGCAAACTCCGGTCCTTGGCAAAACCAATTATGCTTTTTACAAGTCTACTTGACCAAGTCTTCTGTACCACAAAATTATATAACCCTGGTATTTTGCAAGCCATTGACTGAATCCAACTAAAATGGCTAATAATTCTTGATCGAAAAGGAATCCTGTTTGTTTTATAATATTGGAACAAGAACTCAGATTTCAGTTTTGCCATATCTACTCCCGAAGGACATTCAGATTTACATCCCTTACACGATAGACATAGGTCAAGGACATTGAAGAGGCCGGAATTATTAACTTTATTGTTAATCGTGCTACTATTTATTACTTCGCGTAACATATTTGCCCTAGCCCTTGTTGTATTTCTCTCATCTCGAGTAGCTTGAAAACTTGGGCACATAACACCGCCAATAATTTCTGACTTTCGGCAATCTGCAGATCCATTACACTTCTCTGCCATACGCACCATCCCCAAAGTATTTGAAAAATCGAATACCGTATCTATCTGGGGAGTTTCTTTGCCAGCAACAAACCTTAGGCTTGTATCCATTGGAGGAGTGTCAATAATTTTATGGTTATTGAAAATACCATGAGGATCCCAAGTTTTCTTTAGCTTTTGAAGGACCTCATAATTTTTATCTCCAACCATATAGCGGATAAACTCGCCTCTCAACCTGCCGTCACCATGTTCACCACTTAATGAGCCACCATATTTTTTCACAAGTCGTGAAATATCAGTAGCCACTTCTCTAAAAAGGCGAACACCTTCTTTTTCTTTTAAATTTAAGAGTGGTCGCAAGTGCAATTCACCTGTAGCTATATGTGCATAGTATACACAACTCAACTTATTTTTTTCTAAGGC
>JBNKPU010000034.1:0-9102 GCA_050295515.1 Bacteroidales bacterium
GCACAATGCAGCAGTAAATCTTCTAAAGAAACGGGCTACCGAACAAAAATACATTGAACATGTAAAGTCGCTTCAACGCCCTGAGCTAGCTTCTGAACTTACGGATGAAATACATTACAAGGAATTACAACAGAAGTTGCAGGGACTGCTAAATGAACTTTCTCCACGGCAAAAAGAGATTTTTCAATTAAGCAGGGAAGAAGGCTTAAGTCATAAAGAAATTGCCGAAAAACTTGGGATTTCTGTAAATACCGTAAAGAATCACCTGGTCACAACACTTTCTTTTTTGAAAAACAAACTTATCATCTGCCTGATTTTTAGCGGATTATATGTTATTTTGTTTCTATAGTTCAAAATAATCAACTTTTTTATAGTCCTGTTTGATTTGTAAGTTGTATAACTAATATAACTTGTAGAAACATTTCATAGGATGATAGTTTTGTTTAGTTTAGTTAATTAGCAAGAGCCTCCTGTAATGAGGAGGCTCTATTTAAAAGAAATAATGACAAAAGAATTACTCAAAAAATATTTAAACAATCGCTGTAACGAAAAGGAGGTTGAAGAAGTCATCCAATGGATGAAACAGCAATCTTTTTTCAATGAAAGTAAACTTTTCAGTGAAACTGATTGGCAAGAATATCAGGGCGAAGACAGCATTGTAACAGAAGATAAGCTGGATAGCTTACTCGACAAAATCCACCATAAAATCCATCTTGAATCGCATACTCAAATTCCAGCTAAGAAAATAAAATTGGTAAGTTGGCTGAGTAGAGTCGCTGCAGTTTTATTAATACCTGCACTTGCTTATTTGATTTTTACCGTAGCCGAAAACCATCAATTAAACCACCAGTTGGCTTTAACAGCTGTTGATTCAATTGAAGTTATTGCTCCGGTTGGTTCGCGCACTGTTGTACAATTATCTGATGGTTCAACAGTGCATTTAAATTATGGCAGCAAAATAAAGTACCCCCAGAATTTTATTGGAGAAACACGTGAGGTTGATTTAATTGGCGAAGGATATTTTGAAGTAGCTCATAATCCTGAAAAACCATTTATTGTAAAAACCAGTGAGATAAGTATTAAAGCACTGGGTACTACTTTTAATGTCTATGCATATCCCGAAACCAATAAAATTGCAACAACATTAGTAGAAGGAAAAGTTGTTCTTGAAAAAATCCTGAGAAACGGAGAATTGAATAGTTTAGGTGCATTGGTACCAGGCCAACATGCTAGTTTTAATAAAAATTCAGGGGAAATGGTTACAAGCAAGGGAAACATTGAAAAATACATTGCCTGGATTGATGGTAAACTTGTTTTCGACAATGAACCTATTAGCAATCTTGCAAACACTTTAAGCCGAATGTTTAACGTGGACATTGAAATTTCGGATGATATTAAAGATTATACCTACACTGTAACATTTGTTGATGAACCACTTTCCCAAATTCTGGATATGATGACGATTGCAACACCTGTAAGCTATAAAATTCTTCCCCGTACGAAGAACCCTGATGGCACATTCTCGAAACAAAAGATTTTAATAACTAAAAGAATATAGAATGTAAAATTAAACCAAAGCTTATTTGCTTATGAAAAACTAAACTCAGTTAAAAACAACAGGGAAATGCTACCCACATTTCCCTGGAAATTGTACAATCAACCCTGTACGCTTCACTTTACAGGGAAATTATTAACAAAATCATTACAAAAGTATGAAAAAAATTTACTGTTTCATTCGGGAATTGAAAATTCCCGGACTAATCCAATTTTTCAGAGTTATGAAACTAACTATTGTCCTCTGTTTATTACCGTTAGTAAGTGTGCTCGCAAACAAAACTTATTCGCAAACAAAAACTTTAAAACTAAGTATGCATGATGCTACTGTAAAAGAGGTTTTAAACCGTATTGAAGAACAAAGCGAATTCTATTTTATGTACAGCGAAAAGGTTATAGATGTGAACAGAAAAGTTGATGTAAACATTGAGAACCAGAAAGTTGACGCAACGCTCAAGCTATTGTTTAAAGGCACAGATGTGAATTACACCATTAATGACCGAATAATTGTTCTTACTACCCCCGAAGTTTATAACACCAATTCAGAAAGAGGCATTCAACAGGGCTCCGTTTCTGGAAAAGTTACCGACAAAGACGGCTTACCACTCCCAGGCGTAACCGTAGTTGTTAAAGGAACAACAAACGGTACAATTACCGACATGGATGGAAATTATTCCATTTCAAACGTCCCTGATAACGCGACCTTGCAATTTTCATTTGTAGGAATGTTAACTCAAGAAGTTGTTGTTGGCAGCCAAACCTCAATCGATGTTACCATGGAATTTGATGCCATTGGAATTGAAGAGGTAGTTGCTATTGGCTACGGCACAATGAAGAAAAGTGATTTGACAGGATCTCTGAGCTCAATTTCCAGCAAAGATATTCGCAAACAGCCTGTGACGAATATAAGCCAAGCTCTCCAGGGACGTGCATCGGGAGTTGTGGTCACCAATAACTCGGGTGCCCCGGGTGGTTCGGTGAAAATTCGGATCAGGGGAGCAAACTCGTTGATGGGCTCCAACGCCCCTTTGTACATTGTTGACGGTGTGGCCCTAAATATCGATATTAGCGATTTGAACGTGAATGACATTGAGTCGGTTGAGGTGTTGAAAGATGCATCCGCTACGGCAATTTATGGTTCCAGGGGAGCAAACGGCGTCATCCTGATCACGACTAAAAGAGGAAAAAAGGATCAGACAGAAGCGACGTTGACAATCAACACTGGCGTTAGTCATTTGGCAAAGAAATATGATCTGATGGATGCTGGACAATTTGCAGAACTGGTTGATCAATATAAGCCCGATTATTTTACCGACGAGCAAATAGCATCTTATAAGGCAAATGGCGGGGTTGATTGGCAGGATGAGGTTTTTCAAACCGGTGTCAGTCAGGACTACCAGATGAGCTTAACCGGGGGATCGGCTAAATCCAACTATTATTTTTCCGGGAACTATGTTGATCAAACTGGGATCGTAACCGGGTCAAAGCTTCAAAAATATGCAGTCAGGTCTAATATTAGTAGCAGTTTGAGAGATAAAATTAAAGTTGATTTAAACCTGTATGCATCTCGGATTAAGGGGGAGAATAATGAAGATAACGGCTCAATAGAGGCTCCGCTTTGGCTTGCACCACTCTTCCCTCCAACCTTCCAAATCTACACTTCTCCAGGTCAATGGAACCGGACAGACAACTTATCTGGACCAGGCCCGGCAAATCCGTTGATGATTCTCAAGGAACGTTATAGTGATAAATTGTCCAATTCAATTACCGTCAACTCCAGGCTGGCCTACGATATTACGAAGGACCTGAAACTTGTAGTTGTTTCTGGAGTAGACAACAATTCAACTCAGGCAGGTTCGATCACCAATCAATGGCTGAACCCGGTAACCCAGTCCGCCTCGTTGAGAGAAGCCAAAAGCTTTACGTGGCAAAACAGCAATATCCTCACGTATCAAAAAACTTTTGCAGATGTTCACAGCCTAGCAATAACGGCTGTCAATGAACAATCGCAATTTGTCTATAATGGCTTTGGCGCAACAGGTACTGACATCAGCCCGATTTCTGTTGGCTATGACAACCTAGGCATCGCCAACGGGAAAAACGCCACTTCTTATAAAGCCCAGAACAGCCTCCGTTCTTATTTAGGCCGTATTTCCTATTCCGTGATGAACCGTTATTTATTAACTGTGAGTTATCGTGCAGATGGAACATCCAAATTCCAGGGAAAGAACAAATGGGGCTATTTCCCATCCGCAGCCGTTGCCTGGAGGATATCCGAAGAACCATTCATGAAAAACCAGGATGTGATCAATAACCTCAAACTAAGGGGGAGTTGGGGAAAAACAGGAAACCAGGGAATTGATGCTTATGCCACTATTGCTAAAATTGTAAGTTGGATGAACACTTTTGGTCAATCAACTGCTTACCCAGGTTCAATTGTCTCGGGAGCAGATAATCCTGACCTTAAATGGGAAACCACGGAGCAAAAAAATATCGGTATAGATATCTCGGTCTTAAACAGCCGCCTGAATTTTTCTGCTGATTTCTACGACAAAATGACTTCTGATTTGCTTTATGCTGCAGTAATCCCAATATACAATGGTGGCGGAAGTATCAATAAAAATATCGGAGATATGGAAAATAAGGGCTTAGACGTTTCTGTCTCAGGAACTCCGGTTTCAACAAAAGATTTGAAATGGAACTCCAGCTTCAACATTTCAGCATATAAAAACAAGTTACTTAGCCTTGGAATCGACACTTTCTTTTTGGGCAATATTTATTCGGCAGGCTTAACAACTGAATCGCCGTTTGCCGTAAAAGTCGGAGAAGCCCTCGGTTCTTTTTGGGGCTATGAATGGCAGGGCGTTTACAAAAGCTCTGAAGCTAACGAAGCTGCCAAATATGGCTTTCAACCCGGGGATAACAAATACCTGGATTATAACAACGATGGTGTTATTGACAGTAAGGACAAACATATTATAGGAAACGCATTGCCCAAATTTGTATGGGGCTTCGACAATACGTTTACATACAAAAACCTGGAATTGAATATCATGCTTCAGGGGGTCCACGGACGGAAAATTTTGAATACCATCTATCCGGCGGCGACTACAATTTTATCGTCTGCAACTGCAATTAGCGCTGTTGATGGTGCAGACTACTGGACACCTCAAAATGAAAATGCCCGATTTGCAAGTCCAACTTCCAGTACCAACAAAAATTATATCGAATCAACTCAATTTTTGCAAGATGGCAGCTATATCAAAGTCAAGAACGTGGCCTTGGCATACAACTTAAAACATAATGTCCTGAAGTTTGCTGACCTCAAGCTGACTTTGAGTGCGCAGAACCTCTATACCTTCACTAAATACAAAGGCTGGGATCCTGAGGCTTCAACGTCAAGCAACGATATCGACGGAGCAATTGATGTTGGGGCATATCCAAATGCAAGGACAGTAACATTTAGTGTACAAGCTAATTTTTAATCACGAAAGAAAAACAAAGATGAAAAAATACACTTCAATATTGTTGTTGGCTACTATTTTGGTCTCATGCAACAAAGACTTTTTAGAAGAGAAAACTTATGGATTAATCCGTCCGTCAAATTACTTCACAACCCTAAGTGATCTGGAGAAATGTGTCAATGCACTTTACAGCAATTGCAACACCATGTACAACGAAAGCAGTATGTTTATTGTCTGCATGGCGGGAGATGACATGACAACCCAAGCTGCAGGTAACAAAGCAGCGTATCTACAATTCGATTTGTTCAATGCGCGAGATAACAATGACCGGTTGCCAAAAAGTTGGAACAATGAATATGCTACGATTAAACAAGCCAACGTAATTATTAGCACAATTGACCAGATTGTAGAACCGGCAAATGACCCCGGGTTACTGCAACACCAGAAAGATCTGGCTCTCGGACAAGCTTATTTTGTCAGGGCATTGGCCTATTTCAACCTTGTGCGTATTTTTGGACAGGTTCCTTTAGTTACGGAATTAGGCATTGACTATGACTTACCGAAAGCTTCGTTTAAAGATATTTACGATTTGATCATTTCCGACTTAACCAAAGCTGAATCACTTGTGCCTGTTGATTATTCGACCGCGCCGGATGCCTCTGACCTTGAAAAAAGTACGGCTAATGCCCGTGCCGATCTCGGCGCCGTAAAATCGCTGATGGCTTCTGTCTATCTAAACATGGCTGGTTATCCTTTAAAAGATAACTCCAAATATGCCCTGGCAGCTCAAAAAGCCAAAGAAATAATAGACAACGAAGGCACCTATGGGTACGAGCTTCTTCCCAATTATGGTGATTTGTGGAAATGGGAAAATGGCTTTTTTAACCAGGGAAATGCCGAAGATGTTTTTGCCTGCTTTTTTAACGCCACGGTTGGTGATTGGAGCGATGGTGGTACTTGGGCAAATGGCAATGCAAATAATCTTGCTTTCTTCCCGGAAAATTTCGGAGGATGGGCTGATGCTTTTGCAGAACTCAACTTCTTCAATGAGTTTCCTGAAGGGCCACGGAAAGATGGAACCTTTCTCACCAAAGGCCAAAACTCACCAGATGATCCAGTCATCAACTGGCATGACTTTGCATACAAGCATCCTTATTATGGAAAGTATTATAACATAAGGGGATTTGATTCAACAAATATGGGCCAATACATTGAATGGTTGAGCAGTCGCACTGTTCAGGTCATCCGCTACGCTGAGGTGTTGTTGGTTTATGCCGAAGCAAAAGCCATGTCAGATGGTCCGGACCAACTGGCTTATGATTGCCTCAACCGGGTACGAAACCGCGCTGGCTTGGATGACATGACCCCGGGGCTTAATGGCACTGCATTTCGGGATTCGGTAATCAACGAACGCAAATGGGAATTTGCTGGAATGGAACCCAACGCACGCTGGTTTGATATGGTGAGAACTGAAACCGTAGAATCAGCTACCGCAAAAAGAGATCCTACCGAAATTCCTCTGGTTAATCAACCTTCAAAAGACCGGTATTTTGCTCCGATACCTGCAGCAGACAGGATTGTTAATCCAAATTTGTAATTTAAGAGGAGAGAATTGAAAAGGCTGCCGGAGATTGATAAATTTTTCAATCTCTGACAGCCTTTCAGATATAAAAAACAGCTAAGAAAATGACCAAGAAGTTTCAGACAACTGTTATCAAATCAATTTTTGAGCTTCTCCTTCTTGCATTCGCACAACCAAGCTAGCCACAACCACTTCCATTGGCCAATTCCAGTCCTGAGCAGCTCGCATTATTTACTTTTAGTTAATCACAACAAAATGAGATCAAAAAAATATATTTATCTTTTACTTTTCTTGCTTTTTGCAGTGACCTCCATAGAGGCGCAATCCGGTTATTCACTTTCATCACCGGATCACACAATTTCTGTCGACATCAGCCTGAAAGAGAAAATCTATTACTCAGTTTCATTTAAAGGAGAACGGGTTTTGGAAGCTTCTCCATTGTCGTTAACTATAGATAAGGCTGTGTTTGGGGCAAACCCCTTTATCGTCAATGCTAAAAACACCAGCATTGATGAGATCATTCCAACTGTTTGGGGTAGTCGAAAATCAATAAAAGATCAATACAATCAACTGACTCTTGATTGCAAAGAGGACTTTTCTGTTGAGTTTCGCGCTTACAATACTGGTGTTGCTTATCGATTTGTGACCCGTTTGAAAGAGAAACAGGTTACCGTCAAGAATGAAGAAGTCGCTTTTCGATTCAATTCAGGTATTTCAGCCTGGATACTTGATTCAAAAAGTTATGAATCGAACTTTCGGTTAGTGCCATTAGATGCGATGCCTATTAATGAAAGAAGCAAAATATTCTTACCTCTTTTTGTACAGTCCACTTCAAAAGTCAAGGTTGCGATTACTGAAGCCGGATTGTACGATTACCCCAGTTTGTTTCTCGATCGGGGCAATGACTACGAAAACTTCCTTAACGGCACTTTTGAAAAGTATGCACTGACAACTAAAACGGGAGGCTTTAGCAACTATTCACAGCTGGCCGATCAGGAAGCTGATTATATTGCGACAACCAGTGGAACACGTGACTATCCGTGGCGAGTGCTGGTTATTAGCGATGACGACCGTACTTTTGTGGACTGTGACCTGGTTTATCAACTCTCGAAACCTTGTCAATTAAAAGAAACTGACTGGATAAAACCCGGTAAAGTTGCCTGGGAGTGGTGGCAGGACTATGTGGTGGAAGGGCAAAAATTTAAGGGAGGGGTGAATACCCAAACCTACCTTTACGAAACAGATTTTGCTGCCAAATATGGCTTGGAGTACATCCTGATTGATTGGTTGTGGACCGATAAATATGATCTCACTTTAATCAATCCTGATGTTGACATCAGAAAAATAGTTGATTATGCTCACTCAAAAGGCGTGAAAGTAATTGTCTGGTGCCCGGGACATACTTTACACCGTCAACTGGACAAATCTCTTGATTTATTTGCATCCTTAGGGATTTCCGGCGTAAAAGCGGATTTTTTTGGTCGTGAAGACCAGACTGGAATTAAAATGTATGAAGACATTGCCCAAGCAACTGCCAAGCGGAAACTGTTGATCGATTTTCATGGAGCAACCAAACCAACCGGATTATCCAGAACTTATCCGAATGTGATTAACTATGAAGCGGTGGCCGGCAACGAATGGAACAAACTGAGCAGCGACAAAGTGACTGTTTCCCATAAAGTATTGCTTCCCTTTACCAGAGGTATGCAGGGACCAATGGACTTCACTCCTGGCGGGATGCGCAATCTTCAATCCGGGCACAATTTGCGTTTTACCCTTCCATTGGTTCATGGAACAAGGAGCAACGAAATGGCGTTGTATGTTCTGTACAACGAGCCATTAAAAATGCTTTGCGATGCACCTTCGGTGTACGCGCGCGAGCCTGAAATCACTTCATTTATTTCAAAGATTCCCACTGCTTGGGACGAAACCAAAGTTCTGGAGGCCAAATTTGGAGAATACCTCATCGAAGCCCGAAAGACCGGAAATATATGGTATGTAGCAGGAATGAGTGGAGAACTGGCAAAAGAAATAATCATTGACTTTTCATTTTTGGGTGACGGAAATTACAGTGCTCAAATACTGAAAGATGGCCCGAATTCCGACCGCATTGGCTCTGATTATCTTTTTGATAACGCAACAATAACTAAAGATTCAAAGTATATAATTAATATGGCACATGGAGGTGGATTTATCATGAAAGTTTCACGATGATCGGTTTACAGACCAGAAAAAAATATGGAAATACATATATCAATACTCACCATTTTAGTATTATTCATTTCAATGATATCCTATAAAAAGGATAATACGCTGAACACTAAGCTTGAGTCTGTCCATAAAGTCGGGGGTTTGAGGAACAAAGTTCAAATACAAGGCGTGTGAACCGAACAAAGTGAGTTCTTGAACACAATTAAAAATGAAACACGTTGTGAAAAAAAATTTAAACCGCAGTATACTTGTGTATATGAGGATTTAAATTTTGAGCAATAACGCAGTAGT
>JBNKPU010000035.1:0-71260 GCA_050295515.1 Bacteroidales bacterium
TTTCACGAGAAAAGCGCCATACCATTATGGCTGGGACTGGGGCCCCCGGTTTGTAACAATGGGTATTTGGCGACCGGTTTATTTGGAATTTATAACTGATGCAGAAATACAGGATGTGTTTATTGAACAGGTTGAATTATCTGAAACCAAGGCAAGTTTAAATGCCCATTTGGGCTGCGCTGTTTATAATGAAGGAACCTATAAACTTGAGATATCAAATTCGCAAACCGGCGAAGTTTATGCTTCTAAGACATGGGATGCAGAAATTTCGGAAAACCAAATAGACCTTCCTTTTGAAATTGAAGATCCGCAGCTTTGGTGGCCGAATGGATATGGAGATCAAAAGTTGTATGAAATAAAAGCAAGTTTAAAAAAAGGAAACCAGAAGTTACAGTCAACCACACATAAAATAGGGCTGAGGAATATTAAGGTAGTCCAGAATATCGACGATCAGGGTAAAACTTTCTTTTTTGAAGTCAATGGAGTACCTGTATTTGCAAAAGGAACCAATTATATTCCTAACGATATTTTCTTGCCAAATGTGAGCGAAGAGAAATACAGGCATATAATTTCATCAGCAGTTGTGGCAAACATGAACATGATCCGTGTTTGGGGTGGGGGTATCTATGAGAATGATATTTTCTATGAGCTTTGTGATCAATATGGGCTTTTGGTCTGGCAAGACTTTATGTTCGCCTGCAGCATGTATCCCGGGAATGATGAATTCCTTGAAAATGTAAACCTTGAAGCTGTCGAAAATGTAAAACGCCTTTGTAACCATCCCTCCATTGCCTTGTGGTGCGGAAATAATGAGATGGATGTTGCCTGGTGTCAATGGGATGAGAATTGTGGCTGGGGTTGGAAGGAACTATACAATGAGAAACAAAGAAATGAGATTTGGCAGGCCTATGATACACTTTTTCACCAGATCTTGCCAGAGGTGGTCAAAACATACAGCCCCCATACCTTTTATTGGCCCTCTTCACCAATGGCAGATTATGGAAAGGCTGCAGGCTATGATACAAAATCGGGCGATATGCATTATTGGGGTGTATGGCATGGGGGCGATCCATTCGAAGATTTCGAAAAGGTTATACCACGGTTTATGAGTGAGTATGGTTTTCAGTCTTTTCCGGAAAGCAATACTATTCATGAATTCACCCTGCCGCAAGATTGGGATATCTATTCCGAAGTAATGTTGAAGCATCAGCGAAGTCCAATCGGGAACCAAAAGATCCGGGACTATATGGAAATGTATTACAAGGTTCCGGACAATTTCAACGACTTATTATATGTGGGGCAGGTTTTACAGGGATATGGAATCGCTAAGGCCATTGATATGCACAGGATCAACAAACCCTTTTGCATGGGCACACTTTATTGGCAATTAAATGATTGTTGGCCAGGAGCTTCCTGGTCGAGCATTGATTATTATGGCAACTGGAAAGCCCTCCATTATAAAGTGCGGGAGGTGTTTGATAAAACCAGGATAGCTGCCAGGCAGAATGAACAAGAAGTAGCTCTTTATGTAGTCAACGACGATATTGCTTTAGAGCATGGAGTTTTGCAACTAAATATTTACAGTTTTGAAGGAGATAATCTCTATCAGGAGAATGCTCAGGTTGATTTTAGCTTTGATTCATCAACATTGGTTTCAAAACTTGACCTTGCTGTTCTTACAAAAGATATCAACCTCAAAGCGAGTTATCTTTTAGCCGATCTTTATTCAGAGGATGAATTGGTCAACCGTACAATACATTATTTTGATTTGCCTAAAAACCTTGAACTACCAGTGAATACCCTAGAGTATTCAATTCACGAAAAATCAGGGAGCTATGTTCTTCATGTTAAAGCCATGAAGCTTATAAAAGACCTTGCAATTTATATTCCAGGAGTGAAAGCACACTATAGCAATAATTATTTTGACTTATTGCCAGGGGAGGAGAAAGATATCCAGATCAATTTATCTTCAAAAGTAAATAATGTACTTGAGAAAGGTGTTGTCATCCATTGCCTGAATAATATAAACAAAAAGTATTAAACAGAAACTAAACAGATGAAATAGACCGTGTCTGATTTATTAGTATTAACAATAACAATCATTTTAAAGTATATGTTAGCTCACTTTGTTTGGTGGACTCACATTACAGCCTCTCCCTCAATTACTGAGGGGGCCATGAATATAATTAGTGCCAAATTTGAGGCATTGTAACAAATCTTAAACATATGAAAAATCAACTTAAAACTTTACTCTTCATACTGATATCTTTAGGTGTTTTATCCTGTAGCAATACTGATATAAATGAATTTGTGAGCGTGAATAACGGTCAGTTTGTTCTAAAAGGCAAACCATATTATTATTTGGGCACAAATTTCTGGCATGGGGCATACATGGGCGCCGGACTGGTCAAGGGTGATAAAGAACGCTTGCTTAAAGAACTGGACCAATTGGCTGAACATGGTATTACAAATCTGAGGATAATGGCTGCATCCGAAGAATCTGCTTTAGAAATGTCAGTAACTCCAGCCTTTCAGATTGAACCTGGTGTATATAACGAAGACCTGTTTGTTGGACTGGATTATCTGTTGAATGAAATGGGCAAGCGTGACATGAAGGCCGTCATGGTTTTAAACAACTATTGGCAATGGTCAGGAGGGATGTCGCAGTACTTGAACTGGGTAACCGGAATTCCTGTCATTGATCCGGACAAAACCGGCGATTGGGATGGATTCCAGGCTCAATCGGCAACATTTTATTCCAGTGTAGAAGCGAATAAGATTTACAGGGATTATATAAAAATGCTTATAAACAGAAAGAACACCTTAACCGATAATGTGTATAAAGAAGATCCTGTTATTATGTCCTGGCAATTGAGCAACGAACCGCGTCCTGCCCCAACTGCAAGGAATAATGAAGAAAGCAGGCAAATATTTTACAAATGGGTTGATGAAACCGCAAAATATATAAAAGACCTTGATAATAACCACCTTGTTTCTACCGGAAACGAGGGCGCAGCAGGTTGCCGCTGGAATATTGATATATATTCAAATTCACATCAATCAGAGTATGTAGATTACCTAACATTCCATATCTGGCCAAAAAACTGGGGGTGGTATGATGCAACAAAGCCAGATTCAACCTTTGATAAAACCTTGGAAAAAACTTTAGACTACTTTCAGGAGCATATAAAAGTGGCAAGGGAACACAATATGCCTATTGTTTTGGAAGAATTTGGACTTGAGAGAGACTCTGGTTCATTATCGCCTCAATCATCAACAAATTTAAGGAACAGATACCTCGATATGATTTTTAGTACGGTAGTGGAAAGTGCTAAAGAAGGATCGCCTATGGCAGGCCTGAATTTCTGGGCTTGGGGAGGACTTGCAAAAGCTAGTTCAGAGGATTGCATCTGGCGAAAAGGTGATAGTTTTATGGGTGATCCACCACAGGAACCTCAAGGACTGAATTCAGTTTTTTCATCCGATATTCAAACCTTAAATATATTTAAGAAGTATAATGAAGAATTAAAGGAGCTTAACGATTCAGAATAAATATTAAGCTATGAAAAGAAATTCTGGAAAATTGAAAAGCTTTTTCCTTTAGTTAGTACTAATATGTCTTTCTAGCCACTTATTAGCATGACAAGCAATTTTGCTTGAAGCGGAAGGCGGAATCTTGTTGGGAGATAATACAATCACTTTCAACCATTCTTTGGGGTGGTGTATACTTGACTATTTTAATGTCGTCGATATATCTACCAGGGGTGATTTACTTTTAATCGAGCAAATGTTGCTACAGAAGATACCGTTACTTTTAATGCAATTGGAATTTTTGACCCAAATGGAACAGCCGTTTCCTATGAATAGGATTTTGGAGACGAATCTTCAGAAACCGGAAAAACAGTAGATCATAAATATTCCGCTGAAGGTGAGAAAGTCTTATTCCTTGTTAACACCTCTCATGCCAGTCCTTATCAGTATCTGGAAAAACAGCCTGTAACTGCCATCTTTACAATTACTTGCACAATAATTTTATTTATTGAATAAATTCATTAAATTGAAATCAATTCGATAGGCATGAAAAAGCATTTTGAACAATTTGAGAAGATCAGGGAAAGGATAGACGAACAATGTGCTCGGTTATGGGAGAAGCATAGTAAGCATATGCAATGTAGGGCAGGTTGTTCTATGTGCTGTCAATCCTTTAAAGTATTGCCTCTTGAGTTTCATTACATTCAGGAAAAAATCCAAAATAAAAACATTCCGATCAATACAAACTATAAAAAAGGTGAATGTAAGTTTCTGGTGGACAATACCTGTATGCTTTATGAAGAAAGACCTATAATATGCCGGACACATGGTTATCCATTAGCAAGGTTAAATGAAGAAGCGAGTGCTTATGAGATTTCATTTTGCGAACTTAATTTTAAAGGATTTTCATTGGATAAATTTACCAAGCAGAATGTTTATTTCGAGGATGATTTTAATAGCGAGTTGTTTGCATTGAACAAGGAATTTATAAAAGAGCACCATGAATTGGATTATGATACAATTGAATTAATTGAAGTTAATAAACTAAAGATTGATTAGAGTAGGCAATATTTGTTAATAATTATAATTAATAAACAAGGATTTTAAAGTAAATTTATATGGTGTCATTTTTTGTATAGTTGTGCAATTGGCACAGGATTTGTCATATGAGTGTAGGAACCATTAAAGCAAAAACCATGAATACACATAATTGGACAAATAATGAATTACGGATCCTTGAGGAATGGGATTGGATGACTCGCTATATCGATGCCCAAAAACCTGAAATTATTACCAGTAGGGACCGTATCAACAAGCTTTTGTTGGAAGCCAAGCTAATGATCAGCAATAAACTTATCATTGTTTATAATTATATATCCATTGAGCCGGTTGCAATTATGTCTTTTAAAGAGTATCTCACCGAGCGTGAAAATGGCCTCAAAAAGGTAGAAGTGCCCTTGCAATTTCACCCAATAAATTTCAACAATATATGGGAATATAAAGCTTTTCTATCAAAAGCCAGGGTTAGAATGCTTGAAAGGCATTAAGGTAAGTTTAAGTTAGAAAATTGGCTGGAAAATAGTGAGTCAGTTTACCGCCAATAATCCTAAATCAAAAGCCTTCTGGTTTATTTTAACAATATTGTCACCTTTTCTGCCAAAGAACTCTGCAATGGCCACTTTAAAATCACTATCAGGCAGTTCCAGAAACTTAGAACACGCACCAAGCATTACAATATTTTCAGCTTTTAAGCTTCCTGCCTCCTTTGCCAGTTGATCAGCCCCAATAAGGTATTTGTTTTTTACCGTTCCATACATCACAAGCAACTCTTCATCTTCAGGATAATCAGGAATATTCTTATAAGGGACTATCGAACTTACCAAAGTGCCATGACTTGCCAGATAGTTTATGTACCTTAACGATTCCAGAGGTTCTACGCCTAAGATTAAATCGGCACTGCCCTCTGAAATTAAACCAGAATATACTGTTTCGGTTGAAATTCGCAGATGGGAAAGTACTGCACCACCACGTTGGCTCATGCCATGTACTTCGGCTTGCTTAATGTTTAGGTTTTGGTTCAGGGCCACCCAATCAATGATTGCTGCTATGGTTAATATCCCTTGTCCGCCTACTCCAGCTAGTAATATGTCTTTTTTCATTGCATTTTAATTAAATATGGATATACAGATTTTTCATTCCTGAGCCTTAGCTGTTTCAGCTTTCTTCCTTCTTCCCAGGGTTTGAATACATTCCCGTTCTGCAATGATTACCGAAACTCCTTTGTAGTTTATTTCTTCAAAAAGAACTGATATGTTTTTATCTCTATCCTTTTTAACCGGTGAAAGGATTCTGATATGGGCTTTGTCAAGGCCTAATCCTTCGCAAATGGAAGCATATTTTCCTTCGCCACTCGATTTTTGCCCACCGGTCATTGCTGTTGTTGAATTGTCTGAAATAATAACAGTAATAGGGCTGTTGTCATGAATGGCATCTAAAAGTCCGGTAATTCCAGAATGTGTAAAAGTTGAATCTCCAATTACAGCAATTGCAGCATGCATGCCAGCATCGGCAGCACCTTTTGCCATTGTAATTGATGCCCCCATGTCAACACAGGTCGATATAGCATTAAATGGAGGCAGTGCTCCTAAAGTATAGCATCCGATGTCTGAAAAAACAGAATTTCTAGCTTCGCCCATAACTTCATTCAGAACATCAAAAACATCGCGGTGGCTGCATCCATGGCAAAGCATTGGAGGGCGTTTTGGCAAGTGCTCAGGAATCTCTGTATGTTTATCTGGCAGGTTCGCTTTCAGGGCTTTCGAGATAAACTCAGGCCTTAGCTCACCAGACCTTGGAAGAAAACCATCCAACTTTCCATGAATTGTGCGGTTTTCATCAAAGAATCCTCTGAAAAGTTCTTCAAATACCGGGTAACCCTCCTCGACAACAAGCACCTTTTCGCAAAGGTTGAAAAACGATGTAACCTCTTGTTTGTTTAGAGGATATTGACCTATCTTAAGCACTGGAAAATCCAGTTCGTACTTCACTTTTATTTCCATAACATAAGTAAAGGCTATGCCAAAGGCCACAACACCTATTGATTTATTGGATCCCGAAAAAACTTTGTTGAAGGTTGACTCCGAAGACTTTTTTTCCAATACGGTTTGTATATCTAGCAGAGATTGATATTGTTTCCTTGCGTTTACGGGAAGAAGTATAAAACGATTGGTTCCTGATACGGGGTTTAGCTTTTTTTGCTCTTCAGCTGTTTGTCTTTCTATACCTGACCGTGTATGGGAAATTCGGGTAGTAAGCCTTATCATTACTGGTAATTGTAGCTCTTCTGAAAGCAGAAATGCCTGTCGGGTCATATCATAGGCTTCTTGTTGGTCACAAGGTTCAAGTATCGGAACCATTGCAAATCGTCCATATACCCTGGAGTCTTGTTCATTCTGCGAAGAATGCATGGAAGGATCATCTGCTACCGAAAGCACAAGGCCTCCATTGATCCCTGTTATAGCAGAATTCATAAAACCATCGGCAGCTACATTTAATCCCACATGTTTCATGCATACCAGGCACCTTTTGCCAGCATAGCTCATGCCCAGGGCAGATTCATAGGCAGTTTTTTCATTGACAGACCAAGTATCTTTAATCCTTTTTTCTTTAGCCTCTGCTGATTTTTGGATATATTCAGTTATTTCTGTTGAAGGTGTGCCAGGGTACGCATATACACCTGATATACCAGCGTCAATTGCACCCATTGCGACAGCTTCATTTCCTAATGCAAGTATTTTACCCATGTGTCAACTATTTGATGAATATGAACATTAAAAAGGTACAATTTAAATCACTCAAATAAAATGACATTTGCTTGTTGGCTGTTTGAGTAAGTTCTTCATGAATATAAATTTTTGAGTGAACAGTTCGATCTGGTTATATTGCTTACTTGTCATCAGGCACAGCGAAGTGATCTGTTTATATAATATAGCCCCTACTTCCATCAGTAGGTTATCTAAAGCCCTCGGTATAGCTTCAGCGTGGGGGTAAGGTGAGCTCCACTTTGTTTAGGGTGCTTTACCGTTCCTGTTCGCAACAAGAATTATAGATAGTATGGTCATCCTGCTTTTTGATGGATGTATTGACTACCTATTCGTAATTATAGCATGCATGCAGATAGTAGAAACTAAAACGGAATTCGGATGATAAAATCGGTTGTCGTGGCAGATTCATCATAAACCACATCACCCTTAAGTTTTGTTTGCGCAAGATTTTGTGCGATGGAAAGACCTAGTCCGGTATGGTTTTTTCTGTCGGTAGTATAGAAAGGTTCAAATATCTTATGTTTTATTTTATCCTCAATTCCATGTCCGTTGTCAGATAAACGTATTTCAACGGCTTCGTCATTATCAAGCATACAGCTGATTGTAATTTTGCCTTCATCCCGATATGCAAAACCATGTGTATAGGAATTTTTGATCAGGATGGTGAGAATTTGTGAAAGCACACCGCTAAAACTTAGTATCTCTGCTTGCTCATTACACTTAACGTCGAAAGTGATTTTTTTGTGTCTCAATCCTGGGGAAACCACCTTTATAACATCATTAATGAATGTATACAGGTTAATCAGGTGCCTGCTCTCCTGGAATTGATCAAGAGCTACTGTACGGAAGCTTTTAACTTTCCCTTTTATGTTTGCAAGGTTTTCATAAACAGATCTTTCGCTTTGGATAATAGCGTCGAAATCGGTACGATGCCCATAGCTGTCCTTCATTCTTTTTGTTTTGCCAAGTAATCCCTCAATGGTTTGCATCGATTCGGTCAAGGGGTGGAAAATTTCATGGGCAATACCTATAACCATATCAGCCAGGGCAGACATTTTCTTAGCTTCTTTTAGGTGCGTTTGTGCATGCTGAAGTTCATCTATGGTATTCTGGAGGACGAGGTTTTTTTCTTTTAAGCGCTCATAAAGGGTTGCATTTTCAATAGAAACACCAATTTGTTCGGCTATCATCTCCATTAATTCAACCAATTCATCGGAGAACATGTTGAGTTGTTTATCGTTTATCTGAAGCAACCCAATATTCTCCTCCCTTGTTTTGATCGGAAAAAGTCCCAAAGATTCATATCCGCAATCGTTACAGTAATTGCGGATTTTGCTGTTGGTTTCATATTTAAAGAGTGATTTCCTGCCAGCTGTGGTACTGTTCGTCCAAAAACTACCTTTGGCCGTATAGTATGGCTTTCCAGAGTTGACTTGTCCGCTGATTACATTTCCGCAAAAGCAATCAAGCTTGGGCTTCTCACCATCTTTAAGGCCTGTTTTGTTGGGGTGTGTCGAGCATAATAAGTTCTCGCTTTCTATAAAACTATCAGAAAAACCTTTGGATACAAAATAAGGGTAGTCCCCATCTTCCTGAAGCCTTATGCTTACTGCTTCAAATCCGGACAGCTCTTTTATGTCAGAAATAACAGAGCTAAGGGTATGTTTCAGGTCAACAAAATTATTGAGCTTAGCAAATAACTCCCTGGTGATTTTCTCCCTTTTTGTAAGCGGCCCTTCATGAATAATTGCCTGCATGTTTGCCCTATTGATGATTAAGGAACAAAAATAGGGAAAAATGGAGATTTACAAAAACCCACGTCATTTATATAGTGGCAGCAAGAAAACTTATATTTTTGCAGTCCTTCTCAATAAATCACCAACTTCAAGGCTTTCGAATTCTCAAAAATCAATAAGTCTACTTTTGTAAATGTTTGTTTTCAAGACAAGAGTAACGCAGGGTCTGGAGTTTGCTAGCAAGAACAATATAGGTAAAAAGGAAGAAGTGCAATAAGCAACAAAAACAAAGTTGATCTATTATCTTGTTTTCCTACTAAACTTCTTTTGTCTTTTACCCCTTTCGTTAGAGGAATAGGCAAAATGCCCCTTTCTTTTTTGACTTGTTATCTACATAGTTACTGCCAGTATCGAAGCTGATGGGCTTCCGTTTATTCACTTTGATTGCATCAGATTGAATAATTGGATTAGACGACTGTGCTGATACTGTATTATTGAAAAATGATGTAATTGAAACTTTAACACTTAAAATTACTAGCTTTTTAAACATGTCATTCTGTCGATTAGACTGTATGCTATTATATAGTAGGGTGTTAGGGGTGTGTTAGGAATGAAACTGATATGTATAACCTTATCACGGTAGAAGATGTGCGGGTTTGTTCTTTTAAAAGTTTTCAACGAAATATCCACTTTTTAAGACTGTTTCGTGAAACTGTTTAAATTTGTTCGTGAATCAAAAACAATGAAAACATGAGTAACAGAACAAAATTCCCAAAGGTCTTTTGGGTTGCAAATAGTATTGAGATTTTGGAACGATTTGCCTATTATGGACTTTATATGCCATTAGGTATTTATCTTGAATCGATTGGTTTATCCAAAGGAGACTTAGGAATGTCACAAAGTATCCTGTTAGGATTCTCATATTTACTTCCATTATTTTCTGGGACATTTGCCGATAAGTTTGGGTTTAAAAAGATGTTGATGTTTGCATACATTTTCTATGTTCCTTCAATGCTTTTATTTTTAGTTACAGATACTGCAAGTGGTATTGCTATGACAATGCTTATCCTCGGTTTTGGTGCAGGAGTGTTTAAACCCTTAATATCTGCAACGGTTAGAGCGACAACAGATTCAACAAATAAAACACTTGGATTTGGTATATTTTATCAAATGGTAAATCTAGGAGCCTCTATTGGTCCAATAGTAATGGGAAAGTTAAGAGGCTGGAATTGGGACTATGTTTTTATTACTGCTTCGGTAACAATGGCTTTGGCTGCTCTTGTGACCTTGCTATTTTATAAAGAACCTCCTCGTGATATTGAAGGGGTTTCATTAAAGAAGAAGTTTCAGGATATGGGCGAAGCACTTTCAGACATGAAGTTCCTAGCCTTTATTATTATACTTGGATTGTTTTTCTGGCTTCCTTTTTGGGCTTTTTTTAATGTTTTAACGGTTTATATCCATGATTATTTAAATACAGCTCAGTTATATGAATCTGTAAAATCTGTTTTAGGTGAAACAGTTACAAGAGTTATAGCAAATAAGGACGATAGTGGTATTTGGCATATAAATGCAGAGGCAATATCTCATACAGGCTATATAATCATTGTTTTCCAATTGCTTATTTCAAGAATTTTTGAGAAAAGGGCAGCAATACCTTCGTTTATGTTTGGATTATTTGTTGCAGCTTTAGGCTTTGTTGTACTTGGATTATCAAAAACAGGCAACAATAATTTAGTTTTCTTAGGAGTTTTCATTTTTGCTGTTGGTGAAATGATCTCTTCCCCTCGTATCCAAGAATATATTATGTGGATAGCGCCAAAAGAAAAAGCTGGACTTTATATGGGAACAAACTTCTTAGCTACCTTTATTGGGGCAATTTTAAGTGGAGGGTATACTGCATTTATGGATAAGTTTGAAGCAGCAGGAAAACCTGAAAACATAATGTATACCTTAGCAGTCCACACTCTTTTGGGAGTACTGGCAATATTTATTTTTACCAAGACTGCAGGTTCATTTAAAGAAAGAACTGAATAGAAAAGTTTCTCTTTAATAAAAGATAAAAAGAGGCTGTCCTAAAAGTCAAAACAAGACTTTTAAGACAGTCTTTTTATGTGGTTTAAAATCTTACTGTGCTAATTTTGACAAAGAATTTTCAAGTTTCGTCAAGTAAGTATTATTAAAAGGTTACCTCTGTACGGCCAATTTTGAAGTAAACAGCATTCCTTTTGCTGAGCGAATAGCAACAGTATATAGCCCATTGGGGAGCCCGTTGGTAGCGAATGTCAGCCTGTTATTGTTGGTGTATTCCTGAAGGGCAACAGCACCATGTAAATTATATACAGTGATTTCAATACGTTCATGTTCTATATCATTTAAATTTATCGATAGATAGTTTTGTGCCGGGTTTGGGTATAGGTCTATAGATATTTTGTTATTGTTCTGTTCTAGGTCCGTATATTCACTAAAATCTATCCAATTGATATTATGTTCGCCTTGCATCACATACAATCTAAGCGTGTATCTTCCAGCAGGTAAAATGGCATCTGATCTCTGTGTCTCCCAATTTTGCCATCCTCCTGTAGCACTGAAATGAATGGTGTCGACTGAAAAAAAAGATCCAGATGCATTATGTTGCAATACAAGGTATGCATTTGATGCTGTTGTGGCTACTCGGTAGTTTAAAGCATAATGGTCCTCGGTTTCTACAAACACCAAATAATCCAAATAATCTCCCGAAGCAGCATATCCTGTATTGTATCCACCTCCTGCATCTGAGCATTCTTCAAGTACTAGCCCATTGTTATAATAGAAATTCTCGGCTTGTATCCTGGCAGGCAGGGTATGCCTTTGTGGCAAGTTGTTTTCTATTACTAAGTCGGTAAATGATGTTAACCCCTCTTCTCCGTTTAGAACAGAACTGCCTGTATAAGAGACAGTAGTTGTTGTCCCATAATATATTGCTGAGGATAAAAAGAGTTGAAGTATGTTCGGGTTTTCTGACGAGATTTTAATACTGTCAATACTGAGAGCAATGCCATCGCTGACAAGGTTAAACTCTGATGTTACTATTGATTGGTTATCTGAAGTTATTGCTTTGTTCAACGAAATATAGACCACTTTTCCATCTGTTGAGGATTTTGCTCTTATGCTTTTAAAATCGATAGACGACTGGGGTACTGGATTGGCGAACTTGAAATAATTTAGGTTTGAACCACCCTGGTCCCAAATAAACCTGACTTTATGGGTGCCTTCAGGAAAAATGATGCCCTCTACTTCATTTGTTTGCCAGTTCTGCCAACCTCCTGTTCCCTGAAGGGAAATAATTTGTGTTGCAGATGCTCCATCAATCTCTATATGTGCTTTGCTTCCACTTGATCCTGAAGTATGTCTGATCTGCAGGGTATATCCAGCTGTTGAATCGGCAGTTACAGTATATTGCACCCACTCGCCATCAGCACTCCACCCCAAGTTAAAACCGTTGGTTTCCTCTGTATCGGTACATGGTTCAATATCCACCCCGTCGCTACGGTATGCCCAGCCTTGGTTCCATGCTGTATACGTTCCAGCATCAACATGGTAGTCAGCTGTGTCCACATCATAGTAGGCAACATTATTCCTTCCTAAATCATAATCCGATGCAAATATTGTCTCATCAATGCCAAAGTTTTTAAAGACTTTAGCTTCCTTGCTATGGGGCTGCCTGATCATGGCATCGATGACATCATGGGCAATCTCACAATTTTCAAACTTATGGGCTTCGGCCCATCCAAGCAAAGCCTGAAATGCATCATCTGCTGAAGGAGCAGATCCACTTCCTGCCCAATAATCCAATAAATCTTGGTACTCGGGGTTTGTTTTCACCCTTAGGATATTATTTATCCCATTTTTTTTGACAGGCCACCATGACCAACCTACATGATTGGTTTCGCATAGACTTATAGCGTTCGTAAACCAGGTGTTGGAGTTTTCGCCACTTTCGCCTAACCACACAGGCACGTTTAAAGTTTCGCGTCTGCTGGTAATCCAGTCCAGGGCATTCTCATTGTTATAGTTCCAATATTTATGGAAACTAAATACAAGGTTGTCATCGTAACTTGCAAGGCTGGTAACCCCATTGTAGTTGTTGCCCCAGCAATTGCCGCCAAGATATACAATGTGGTTGGTATCCACCACACGTATTTCATCTATAATGTCTTTAAACAGTTCAACCAGGGGAGTATTTTGATTGCAGTTACATCCATTTTCATTGTTGCTGTTTTCAAAGTCCCAATTGGTTTCATTGATTAAATCATATCCTCCAATCCATGGTTCGTCGTTGTAGCGTTCAGCTAATTTTTTCCAAAGGGCTATTAGTTTAGATTTGTTGTCGTCACTTTCCCAGAGTGATGGCTTAGAAGGATCATAGTCTGAAATATCTGCATTTTTCCCCTGTCCTCCCGGGGTGCCATGCATGTCAAGAATAAGGTACATTTCATTGTCGCTGCACCATTTTAACAAGGAGTCTGTCATCTCAAACCCTTTAGCAATCCAGGTAATTTCTCCCTGAACAGGTTCGTCTTCAATAGGAGGGGTAAACCAGATATAATGAAGGGCCACACGAATACTGTTAAAGCCCCAGGCTTTCATTGAATCAACATCGGTTTTGGTGAAATGATATTTTAGCCAGGCATTGTAAAAGCTGTCCGTTTTGGCAACGCCAATGGTTTCTATGAGTTTGTTGCGAAACGCGTGCTGTGTTCCTAGTCCGGCATCTGATGATTTCATCATGTATCCTTCCTGGATCATCCAGTTACCGGTTCCAATTCCACGCAGTATTACTTCATTGCCAGCGCCATCATAAATATATTTACCGTCTACATGCAGATACCCCTGGGAAAAGGTTGGAGTTATACCAAATAGAATAATTGCCAGTGTAATTAAAAATTTCCTCATAATATTCTTTGGTTTAGTATTTCAAATATAATCTGTAAAAAGCTCAATTTTATGCATAAAAACCAATTGCCGTATGTTTTTAGTATTCCCTTGCAGCCTCTTAAATTGCTGTCGTTTAGGTATATCAATACACCTGTTTCATCCAAAAGAATATTGCCTTAGTAAATTAGTAGGGCTGTAATTTCTGAAATCCAAAATCTTCGGGATGAACTGAAATTGAAAAGTCGAACTCTTGTCTGTACGTCTTGCCCACCCCTTATCCATATGTAGCTTGGGCAATTCATTAGAGGATTACTCAATTATACTCAAGGGCTATATCGTAGAGGTGTAAGAATAAGTAATTTAGAAGGATAGGTTGACTGCAGGTTTTAATTTATTAACATATCTGTGCATAACTTTGAGCGGATTGTTAGTAATCGTATATAAGAAAGAGGTTATTAAATTTGCAAACTCCTTGTCTATGATTATATTTAAAAGCAAAAATTTCAATTAATGAGCCCATCAAGCAAAAAAAATATGGCTAAAGTCAATCTGCTAAGAATTGAAAATGAATTAAAGGAAAAGATGTTAAAGCAGGAATTTTGTGCCAAATATTTTACGTCGCGCGACAGTTCGGAGTGTCAGCTTGATTTGGAAAAATGTTTCTTAAAGTATATAGAGCACTGTGAGAAGGAATTGGAGGAGATAGAAAGTAGAACTGTTCATGAGATAATAGGCAATATTTCTTTTGTTAAGGGAAAAGATATTCCTGACTCCGATATTTGTCATGAATTAGAACAGTTAATTAATACTTTAAATAAAAATAATATTTATATCGAAACACTTTTTGATATAGAAGCCAAGGTTTTATACAATTTTATTACAGAAGAGCTACTAAAGCACGAAATTTTTGCCATTAAGGGCGAAGGTTTTAACTGGCATTTTGTCTATGAAGATTTTCATCCCAACCACGCATACAATATCAGAATAAATTGCGAGGATTTTATACTATCATTTTTAGAAACGAACAATGAAAATTATAAGACCTATTTGCTGTTTGATTCGGGATATAATAAGAAGCTTTTCTCATTTAAAAATGCATTTGATTCCTTTGATCTTAAACGGCTCGATATTGAGAACATTGGATTTGACAAGACTTTAGGTTTAGTTGAGTTCTCAGCTGATATATATGGCACGTTTGATAATACTTGCGAAGCCCAGCGTTTTTATGGAAAAGGATCGATGGCCTTGGTTTGTGAAGATGGGTTCTGGTATGTCTATTGGGTAAAGTTTCCCGGGGTTGAGATTTAAATATTCTCCAGAAACATTTCTATTTCCTTTTTGGTTCGAAGAGTAGATTGCTAACTCAATTACACATTTTATTCACAAAATGAAACCGCAATATAAATTAGATAATGTCCATAGTTGCAAGCAACGGACATCCAGGAAGAAATAAGTTTAAAACTTTTTAATCATTATAAATTCGAGTTGCAAACTTGAATTTGTAGGGTATAACAGTACATATAAAAAACAGCTTGGTTGGTGGATTGCGAAATTTTGTACCTTGTGGCACAAACACTAACGGTCGATAAGAACTTAACCCGGAATGTCGCTGCTTTTCATATCTGCAGTGCCTTGTACGCAAGCCAATCAAACATTCTGCATAAGTTAATACTATGATTATAAAATCCATAAATTCAGACTGATAGAAAATGTCGGGTAGACGCCGTGTTAAAAGCCGGTTGAAAACCGAATAAAATACGTGGACTGTTTTTAAGTTAAACATTAAAATTGTTCAAAAGATTCAAAAATGATTAAACAACCAGAACTAGGAAAAAGGATTGCTGATTTAAGAAAAGCAAAAGGTTTGACCCAAGAAGAACTCGTTGAGAAATGCAACCTTAATGTTAGGACTTTACAACGAATTGAATCAGGTGAAGCAACTCCTAGGACTTATACTCTCAGGTTGATTTTTGAAGCTTTGGAATATTCCTTTGACAAACCAGACGATAAGGGGTTGATAATAAAGAGGCTCGAGCAATTTTATATAAGTTTTATTGATTTATTTAATTTAAAAACAAACACGATGAAAAAAATATCGATTTTAACAGTTGTGACAACAGCAATTATTCTAGGATTTTTTGCTGTTAATACAAGTTTAAGTGCTCAAAATTCTAGTACTGCAAAGGGAGACAAAGAAATAGTTGAGAATGCTTCAAATTCAGAATTACCATTTTTTGACTTCTCATGTTATGGTTGTACCGAGAAAAAAGGATTAGTGATTGGAAGAGATATCTCTTTCAAATTAACTGGAGTAAAAGTGAAAAATGTAAGATTGATGGTTATTGATAAAGAAACTCATGAATTTGATGCCCTATTTGTAGAAGGAAAGTTCCTTGAACGTAAAGTAATAATTGATTATCCAAAAGATTGGCTAATCGACGGAAGTTTGGAATTCTCAGCTGACAATATTGATAAGTCTAAAACAAAGATTATTTTAAAAGGTCATGCTAAAGTCTATGACAAAAATGACAAGGCAAATCCCAATGATGACGAGTCGATTGAAACAGATGAGATTGTTATAAATTTAAACTAGAAAAATTAAATTGTACAAAGGCTAGCGTACAAAACGATATAGCCAATAAGGGTTTCAGTGATATGCGTAGGTTAGTAGCCTGCTTCAACTTATTTAGTGTCCTGATAGGAAATCGTCCTCAATCCCTTATTGGCATATTGTTATCTGTTGTGCCTAATGCAATAAAAAACAGAGTTCTAACAAAAAGAAAGAACTCTGTTGGAAGTTAAACCCGGAATATGCATTAGAAAATCTATTACATATTGAAACTGCTTCAATATAAGTCGTTTCACTTACTTGTTTCAAATCAACATAGCGGTGCTATGATTCATCTCACCAAGTCCTTCTATTTTTGCATTTTCAACCTTCATAACGAAGTTCTAATACATAATCCGGGTTAAATTATTCTTTGGGAAGCAGTCGTCCACTAACCGGTTCAAGGTCGTACATTACGAAAGATTCAATAATGCTTTCCATATCCTCATTTTCACCATGGTCGTCCTTACCTTGTTGTGTTTCAAGGAAATTGTATAGGGTTTCCTTCTTGTCAAAAGTCACCCAAACAACAACTGAATTACGTTCCCTATCAACACCAACCTGACGAGCAATAACCCCTTCAAGCTTTTTATCCATTTTTTCGCTTGGAGCTTTTGCAATACGGATTAAATCGTCAAGTTTTCCTGGTTTTGCAGTTGATACAGATACAAATGTGTACATTGGATTATTCATAATCATTGTAATTTAAATTATATACTATGTTTTCGATGCAAATATAAGTATTTTATTTCAAATACATATTTTATTTTGTATTTTTGTTCAACTCCAAACTAAATAAACAGAATGGATTATTCATTACTTAAAGAAATTATTGGGCTTGTCGAGGAGTATCAGCAAGGACACTCTTCTAAGAAAATTGAGGATTTTACCATTTGGCTAAACAATAGGCTGTTTTCGCCCCAAAGCAGCGATGAACATTCAGCTCATGATGAACTGCTTATCGCATTTAAACTGATGCAGCTGAACAAAGAATTGAAAAAACAGACTAAAAGTGTGTTGTTAAAATCAAATATTTCTTCCATTGATGAATACAGTTTTCTTCTGCACTTGGATCATCAAGAAAGCTTCAGAAAAATGGAGATAGTGGAAATCCATAATCTCGAAGCGCCAACAGGAATAGAAATTATCAAGCGACTTTTGAAGAATAAATTCATTGAGGAATTTCCAGATAAGGAAGATAAAAGAGCAAAGAGAATTAAGTTAACAAGTGCGGGAATGAAAGAATTAAGGACAATTAAGCCAAAAATCGATATGGTTTTCAGTAAATTCACAGGACCACTAAACTTGAACGAAAAAATTCAAATTAGCGGGATATTGGATAAACTTATTCAATGAAGAATTGAAAAGAAGGCACAACAAAACCTATAAGCAATAGCGTCCCCGCACCTCTCGGTTTAGCTGTGCTGAGCTCGTCCTGCGGCCTCGGTTGTAATCGCGATGGATTGATGGTAAAAAAGCCTTTTACTTGGGATAATATGAGCTGTGTGCCGGGAGGGGTGAAATAGGGAAGATTTAAGTTATAAACTTTTTCATCATTATAAATTCAAGTTGCAAACTTGAATTTGCAGGCGGTAATTAGACCCTGCTGACATAACGTTGTCACTGCGAAGATTTAGTTTTTAAGAAACTAAAATTGAATTAAATGATAGTAAAGAACTTTACACCTCAAGGAGGATGTCATTGCATAACGAATTCATTGAAGCAGATCTTTGATTTTAATGATTATCCCATAAGTGAGTCAATGCTCTATGGCTTAGGTTCTGGATTGGGATTTGTTTATATAAACTTAGCAAATTCGCCAATGATTGCAGGTCGAGAGAAAATTGGTGTATTTGAAACAAATATTGAGAATAGGACAGGTATTAAAATTCGGATTAAAACACCTAAAAATGAAACTGTAGCTTTCAACAAACTGTTAAAATCGATTAAAAATCAGAATCCCGTTTTGGTCTATGTTGATATGCCATATTTAGACTATTTAAATATGCAAAACAGTGGACATTTTGGAGGGCATTCAGTTGTCGTATTTGGATTTGATAATATTGAAGAGTGTTTTTATGTTTCAGACAGGGATAATTCTGATTGGCAAATTCATACTCCCAGTGGCAAAATCGGAGCAGACTTTCATAAAGTCTCCTATGATGAACTTATGCAAGCTCGTAATTCATCGCATAGACCTTTCCCTGCAAATAATAAATGGGTAGACTTTGACTTCTCAACTTCACGGCCAATTGATAAAAACGCTATTTATGAAGCAATAAATTTAAATACAAATAACTTATTGGATTCGCCAGCAAATCTATTAGGTATAAAAGGAATCAGGAAATTTGCCAAAGAAACAAAAAAGTGGTTGGAATTTGATATCGAAAAGAAAAAGCTAACTGGAATAACGAATTATTATATGATTAGCTCTGATGGGGGAACAGGTGGCGGAATTTTCAGAAAAATGTATGGAGACTTCCTTCATGAATCAGCAGATATAGTGAAAAATAGGGAATTGTCAACAATTGGAAATGAGTTCCTTAAAATAGGCGAAATGTGGGAAAACATTGGTGTTGAATTGATGGAATTATATAATTCAGGAAAGGATACAATAATTCAAAATCTACCACCATTTATTCTAGAAATTGCAGACAAAGAGGAAAAAGAATTAGAACGATTAAGAATGATTGTAAATAAATAACTACATCCAAAAATGTGTAAAAATAATAACTGAAATAGCAGTAATTCCCCGCACCTCTCGGTTTAGCTGCGCTGAGCTCGTCCTGCGTCCTCGGTTGTAACTTCAAGGAATAAATGATAAAAAAGTTTATTCACCACCATCTGGTGGTTCATGAGCTCCTTGCAGTCGGTTGTGACTTGTTTTAAAATATTGTAGTAGTGTTATGGAGAATAAAAAAAGGAAAAGATACAAAGGACTAAAGGATAGTTAAGTAAATATTAATTCAAGTTGCAAACTTGAATTTGCTGGGGATTGGAGTTGAACGCAAGTAAACCCGTGATAAGGAGTCAAGAAGTAGATGCAATTTGTCAAAAGCTACGGAGTATGATACGAAGTTATAAGCCTAGCGATAGCCTGATTGTTGGCTATGTGGCTGGCTTCTTGCTGAGGACAAGAACTTAATCTGGGCTTGTTGTTGATTATTACAGAATATTTGCTTGGAGTAATAGCAATTAATTGCTATTTTCCCTTTAAATTATTAGGTATGCCTTTAAGCAAATTACATCGAAGAGTAGATATATTTGGATGTTATGAGCAAAATTATAAAATGACCACAAGATTAAATATATGGACAGGATTATAATATTTCTGGCTTTAAGTGTCCCAATAATTATAATCTCCTGGAGAACTTTGTTTAACATTAAGAGCCATGGCTTCTATAGATTCTTCAGTTGGGAATGTATAGTCTGGCTTTTTGCCACCAACTATAAATATTGGATTGATAATCCTTTTTCTATTAATCAAGTCTTTTCATGGATACTTCTTATAATATCAGGCTATCTTGTTGTTGTGGGAGTGATTCTTATTAAGAAAACAGGAAAACCCAAAAGTGACAGAAACGAAAAAACACTTTACCCTATTGAACAAACTACTAACTTAATAGACAAAGGGATTTATAAATACATAAGACATCCCCTATATTCTTCATTGATTTTTTTGACTTGGGGAATTCTTTTGAAGAACATTACATTTGAATTATTTTTAATAGCTGTGCTTTCGACAGCATTTCTCTATCTTACAGCTTTTTTTGAAGAGAAGGAATGTATTTTTTTCTTTGGGGACAAGTACTCTGAATACATAAAAAGAACAAAAATGTTTATACCATATGTAATATAAATTTAAAAACAACTTTGCCCGACAATGTATACAGCTAATAGGCGAGATGACAGTAAATATAAGGGCTGTAGCCCACTTTTGCATATACTTACAGTTGTAGCAACATTGTTCCACGAAGATAATGAGTATGCTTTAGGATTGAATGGTTTAAGTTTTACACATAAAATCATAAAAATAAAATGAAAAACAATTTATTAATTTTTATTTCCATATTAATAAGTGGTACAATATCTTCTCAAGATTATATAATAGATGCAGATACACTAAACAAGGGGATTTATAGATTTTTTGAGGAGTTTAAATATAACGCCCCTTCTCTTCCTTTAGATTTTGAAATCTATGAAGTACAAGTAAAGAAAAGATTATCTTATTTACCAACTATTTATATGCTGAAAGTAAACCAACAATTTGATGATTCTATTAAAAGTATATATGGATTCTGTGATGGTAAGGATGTTTATATCCATTCATATGAAGGGAAAAGAAGCAGTGCATCAAAAAGTACATTTGTTAAGGTTCAAAACTTAGGAAGGATATGCAGTTTTGATGATGTTATAACCAGTCCAAGTTCAATTCCAACAGCTGATCCTGGCTCTATGAATATTCACACAACTTCCAGTTTACAGAAAGTTTTAGGAATTGTTGATTTAACAAACGGTAAGAGAAAAATTGTCAGTGAATTTAATTTATCTGAAATAATTGAAAGCGATTCAATACTTTTAAATGAACTTATAAAGCAAGATGAAAAGGAGCTGGATTGTGCCAAGTTTATAAATAAATTTTCTGAAAGAAACGAAAAATATTTAGAAATCTATGATCAAAATATAGGGCTTATTATGCAGAATGTGTATTATTCAGAGTCCGATACTTCCTTAGCAGAATTTGGTAGTCGTTTAAATAAAATAGAATCAAATCCACTCCTAACAAAAATAGAGTTATGGCAAAATAATTATGGTAATGGTCAGATAAAATTCATTGGCTATAAGGCGAAACATAAAGAGGGCGTTAATCAAGACTATTCATATAAAATAGGGACATGGATGTATTTTTTTAAAAATGGGCAATTAAAAGAGTTAATTGATTATAATATCAAAGAACAGAAAAATGGGAGGTATTGCACATATGATAAATCTGGAGAAGTAATAGAATTTAAAAAATTTAAACAGGACATTGAAATAAAATAACTGCACAAAAAACTTTTTAAACCGGATTAAAAAGGCGGTTTATTATTACGGTTGTGCACCATTACACTTGACTCATAATCAGGAATTGATTAATTTTCTCTATAATTATTAGTGGCACTAGTGAGAATGAAGAAAAGTGTGATTACTTCAATAATTTTAATATTCTTAATGTTTTTCAATGTTGGTAAAGCACAGGATTATTTAATATTCAAGGATAGTATTAAAAAGATTACTCTTCAAAAACATATTGAAGTACTTTGTGCCGAAAAAAGAGGTGGAAGAAAATTTGGAACCCAAGGTGAGAAAAATGCTGCATGTTATATTCGAGAGCAATTTATGAAATCAGGATTGGATAATTGGAGTAATGGATCTGAGGAATATTATCAGGAATATACTTTGAGCTACGATACCCTAATAAGCTTTTATATTCAGAATACAAATACATCCCTTTCTTACTTATCTGATTTCTTTACATGGGAGTTTTGCTTTCTGCCTGAAATATCAAAAGATGATCTTATATATGCAGGTTTTGGTTTAGATGGTGGGAATTATTCAGATTATTCAAATATTGATGTAACAAATAAATGGGTAGTTGTTGAATTCAACTCACCTATTGACAGTAGTGGAAACTTAATGGACTATTTCGATTTTAGTAAACCACTTGATTATTCTCAGATAAATCTTAAAAAAAGCATTGCTCAAAAAAAAGGTGCCAAGGGAGTAATTTTTAAAGTAAATTCCGATAAATATCCTGCCTTCCTGGCAAACAATGCAAATACATGGTATTACTATCGAAGTAAGGATAAAGCAGCATTAAATCGTATAATAGGAATCTTTCCTGCAATATTTGCAAGGCACAGTGCCATTGATTCACTTATGGGTGTTAATTCACAGAAACTCAATGAGCAAATAAATAATAGGCTAAAGAAGAATCTTTCTGCTTCTGGCAGAGTCCAAACTACTGTTTCGTTTAAGATAGATAAGCAGCAGAGGCTTTTTAATTCTCAAAATGTGATTGGGATCTTAGAAGGAGAGGATAAGAGCATAGAAACCATTGTTTCAGCACATTACGATGCTGCTACACCAAACGATTCTTTATTCTTTCCAGGGGCTAATGATAATGCTTCAGGCGCTTCGGCATTAATCCAGCTTGCCAATGTTTTTTCTAAAATAGCTAAATCCGGTTATATGCCTAAGAAATCAATTGCATTTGTGGCTTTTTCCGGAGAAGAAGAAGGATTGGTAGGTTCGAATTATTTCGTTAATAACAAGCCTTTTTTAATTGACAGCAATGCAATAAACATAAACATTGATTGTATAGGAATTTCAGAACCATTAAATGATAATAATTTCAGGTATATCTACATAAATGAAAATGATGACGAGATTCGTAATATGAAAAATATATTTACTGAACTGGCATCGAAAGAGAGGCAATCTTTTAATCTAAAATTCGATACAAATATAAATTATTCTGATCAAGCATCTTTTTATTATGACGGATATCAGGCTATGCAGATAACTACTGGTTGGGGACCGATGCATACACCACAGGATAGTCCGGAAAGTATAGATTATGATGTTTTAGAAAGTGCGACGCGCTTTATTTTCGATGTTATTTTAGCTTATAATCATTTTGATAGAGTAAATAAGTAAACTAAAAAAATTAAAACCAACGGCGCACAGCAAAATGTAAAAAAAATTAGCGCGAGATGCTAAATTTGAAAGTTAATACAAGTAATTTAACAAGTAGCGGTTTGATACTTTGGAGCGCTGAAAAGCGCCACGTTTCTTACACAAAAAAACGTTTCTATGCATTTCTACCCGTTTTATAACCGGCACTACGACTAATAAATACTTAATAAATATTCAAATGGATAATGTAGTATATTTAGATTATAAAGCAAAAGAGCTTGAAAATATTAGAAAAGGTCAAAAAACTATGATTATTAGAGGGGCGATGGGGCGTAAATTACCTTATGGTCGTGTTAATAAAGATGATGTGTTATATTTCATCGAAAACAATGGTGATGGACTCGTAAAGGGACAAGCAACTGTTGATAGCGTTTTCAATTCTGATGTGTTGACGAAAGTACAATCAATAGAAATTGTTGAGCAAAATCAAGATAAATTACTTTTAAACAAAGGACTTGAAAAAAGATTTGCTGGCAAAAGATATTTAGTTCTAATAACAATTAAGGATTTCAAAGAAATTCAACCATTTAAAATAGATCGGACAGAATATGGAAATATGGATGATTGGTTGCCAGTTGAAGATATTGAGAAAGTAAAATTGAATAAATAAATAACGCATGGTAACAGTGTATACAGCAAATAGGCTAATAGTAGTAAATTAAAGGGGTGTAGACCGCCCCTCGCAGCTCGGAGTTTAGCTACGCTGAGCTCGTCCTGCGTCCTCGGTTGTAACTGCGAGCGATAAATGATAAAAAAGTTTATTCACCACCAACTGGTGGTTCATGAGCTCCTTGCAGTCGGTTGAGACTTGTTTTAAAATTTTGCAGTAGGATTATGGAGAATAATAAAAGGAAAAGATACAAAGGACTAGAGGATGATTAAGTAAATATTAATTCAAGTTGCAAACTTGAATTTGCGAATAGCTAGTTTCAAACTAAGTGTAGTTTACCCTTCACTCCCGCTCGTGAGGGCTTGCAGCCTTCACGCTAAGACATAGAACAAGGTGCCAGGCTGTAAAAGTCTGGCATTTTGTTTAAGAGCATGCCAGGTCAGCAGGTTTTACCTGCTATTGTTTTGTAAAAACAACAAAAAAACAGTTGTTGCTAGATAAAGTGAGTGGTGCAACCACTCACTAGCGAACTATAAAAATAATGCAGTATAATTTTATGTCATCTATTGTTTTGTAAAAACAACAAAAAAACAGTTGTTACTAGATAAAGTGAGCGGTGCAACCACTCACTAGCTGAGAAAGGATTAAGAAACGTTAAGCATGAAAATAAAAATGATAAGCAAGATTTTGGTAAATCATGCTTATGAAATTTTAAAACGAAGCCCCGCTCGTGAGGGATTGCATCCCTCACGTTAAAGAATAAAGCAAATTGCCAGGCTGGAAAAGTCTGGCATTTTGTTTAATAGAAAGACAGTACAGCAGGTTTAACCTGCTATTGTTTTGCAGAAACAACAGATTTGCAATAAGTGTTAATTTTAAGATTTTAAAGCATGAGTGGTACAACCACTCATGAGCGAGATAAGGTAGAAATTATAATTCTTTGCTTTTCTTCTAAAGTTGAGCAACCAGCTCGTGAGGGATTGCATCCCTCACGCTAAAGAATAAAAGCAAAGTGCCAAGCTATAAAAGTCTGGCATTTTGTATAATAGCAGGCAAGATTGGCAGGTTTAACCTGCTATTGTTTTAAAATAACAACATAAAAGTAAACATTGGCAGTAGGTTACAGTGAGCGGTGCAACCACTCACTAGCGAGCTGTAGATGAGCAACAAAAAAGTTTTCATCAACTATTGTTTTCCAAAAACAACATTAAAAACAATAGTTATAGGTTAAAGTGAGTGGTGTAACCTCTCACTAGCAGAACTTTTTAAGAATGGTAATAATTTGGGTCAGCTTATTTTTTCTTGAAACAACAATAAAAATTATATTAGCTGTTTAATAATTTTTAGCGTTACAACCGCTCATTACCAACCAAACCAAACAATGGGAACAAAAGGAAGAACAAGCTATAAAATCTGGGACCCAAATGCATTACATTATTTGACTTTTTCTACTGTTGAGTGGGTAGATATATTTACAAAGCCTGTATATAAAGATATATTGGCAGATAGCCTACAATATTGTATTGCTAAAAAAGGCCTGGTGTTGCATAGCTATGTTATAATGACAAACCATTTGCATCTTATTGCTAAGGCAAATGAAGGATATGAGATTTCAAACATACTTAGGGATTTTAAAAGGCATACAGCAAAATTTGTTATTAAGGAATTACAAGAAGGCAATGAAAGTAGGAAAGAGTGGATATTGGATTTATTGGAAGAAGCCGGTTCAAAGAATAAAAAGAATAAGACCTATCAGCTTTGGAGACAAGATAACCATCCAATTGTACTGTTTTCAAATAGTGTGATAGAGCAGAAATTGGTCTATATACATAATAATCCGGTTGAAGCTGGATTTGTTTTTGAACCACATGAATATAAATACAGCAGTGCAGTAGATTATGCAGGAGGTAATGGTATGATTGATGGCATAACATTATTGAATTAGAGTAAATAGCAGCAGGATATCTGCTCATGTAGATTTGTTACGTTTGTGAAGGCTTGTCGTCTTTACGATAAAACATAGAATAAAGTGCTAAGCTATAAAAGTTTGGCGTTTTGTTTATATAAGCAGTTTAAGGCTGGTTTAAACTGCCATTGCTTTGCAAAAACAACATAAAAAAATTAGTAATTGGACAAAGTGAGTGGTGCAACCACTCACTAGCGGGGCATAGGCTTTGGCATGCCACGGGAGATAGGAACATAAGCCGCTATTTGTTATCTTTCATGGCAAAAACAGTGAGATGCAACGCATACGAAGCCATACTGGCAGACATTACGCGCAAATTTGACCTTCACTGAATTTGAATGATATTATGAAGATGAAACAAACAAAACGAATACTGAGAATAGCATTTGTTATTGCAAGCATATGCTCCTTGTACTTCGTTCCATGGATATTGGTAAAGGCTTGGATATTACCATTACCAGATACGGTTCAGGAACAACTGGATGAAGGAATTGGTTATGGATTTGATGGTATGATTGTTTACGTAGACCAAGCTGGGAAGACACCGGAGTTTTATGCAGCAGGCTGGCACGACCGAAAAAATAAAATACCAGCCTACCCGCAAGCTTTATTCAAAATTGCTAGTATTACCAAGCTATATGTCGCTGTTGCTACCGCAAAATTAGTAAAAGCAGGGCGTTTGTCTTTAGATGAAACACTCGCTGAATACTTTCCGGAACTTGCAGGAAGAATTGAATATTCAGATAAAATAACCCTGAGAATGATGTTGCAGCATCGGAGTGGCATTCCCAATTTTATAGACCATCCTGATTATTGGAAAAAACCTCCTAAAAGCAGACAAGAAACACTTGATTACGCACTGGATTTACCAGCGGACTTTGAACCAGGTGAAGATTATGGCTATTCAAATACCAATTATATGTTGATTGAGGACCTCATTGATAAAACCTTGGGCTATCCACACCAGCAATATATCAAAGAGGAAATTTTGAACCCACTTGGGCTGAGAAACACTTTCGGTTCGCTTAGTGAAGTGGATATGGACAATGTGATGAGTGGCTATTATGTTGGCATTGATGAAGATTTTAAGTATGACGACACAGGCTTAATGCTTGCTACAGCAGAGGATGTGGGTATATTCTTGCGAGCATTAAACGATGGTTCTGTATTTAATAAAGGTGAACAGGAAATCTATTCCTCTATTTATGTGTACGAACATACAGGTCTGCTTGTCGGCTACCAGAGTATCGCAAAATACCACAAAGACATGGACATGGTTGTAATCCAATTCAATAATACAACCAACTTTGATGGATATGACTGGAATTTAGCGGAAATCATATATAGCCGGATTGTCAAAATATTAAGGAATAGAAAAAGCACATAACATTTTTGTAAAAGTAAGGGTGGCAGATGTGGTAAATACCAATGTTTATCTAGGCTGAACCCCGGTTCTCTCCTGACACAATACCATAAAAAAAGGGAAACATTTCTGTTTCCCTTCTGTCCGTCGGGGTGGCAGGATTCGAACCTGCGACCCCCTGCTCCCAAAGCAGGTACACTAACCGGACTGTGCTACACCCCGAGTACTTCTTGTTTGAAGCGGGTGCAAAGATATGTATTTTGATTTTATCCGCAAGAACTTTCTAAAGAATTTTAAAAAATATTTAGGCTTTCTGAAAAAGTCAGAAAGTAGTGAGATGCGACTTGACAAAATGAAGATGTATATTTCGAATTGCAGGCAAGGAGGAAGATTGCCACTTTCTGACTAACACTTTCGGGTTTAAGCAATATTGACGAATTCCTTGCAGGTAAAACTTATTCTATCCATATAACATGCAGATTATGTGCTAAAAGTATATTTTTAAGCAGGCTCTATTTACCTGGGATTCCGGCTCCATTGTGCTGATCGGACCAATATTCCTGAATGAATCGAATGCTTTACTTTTTTTATTCGCATACATTTAAAAATTAAACCATGGGAAACAAATCAATCATTAAATTCGTAGTTTTAACAACGAGAAATAAACAACTGTTAATCAATTGCCCCCACTTAATGGATGCCATTGATATACAAGATTAAATGAATCAATAAAACAGCATCATCAGGTTTTGAACAAAAAATAAAAAAGGACAGCTGAATAACCATTGGATTTATAGGCGTAACCTATAATTATATAGAGGCTTGTCTGATCTCAAGAAATCAAATATGAACAATCCCAAAAACATAATCATCACCAAAGCATCCGGCGAAGAAGAATTTTTTGATAGTTCTAAACTGGAACGCTCGCTGAGAAATGCCGGCACCTCCAACGAAAGTATCTCAAAGATCTTAATCCAGATTAACGAATGGATTTATCCGGGTGCCAGTACAAAATTGATTTACCGCAAAGCATTTGGCCTGCTGCGTAAAGATAAAGCCTCGCAATCTGTTAAATATAAGCTCAAGCAAGCATTTTTGGAGTTGGGAACTTCGGGTTACCCTTTCGAAAAACTTATTGGTGAACTGTTTCACCGGCAGGGTTATTCGTGCGAAGTAGGAGTGGAGGTGCCGGGTTGCTGTGTCAGTCACGAAATGGATGTAATTGCCACCAAAGACCACACGCAGCATTTAATGGAATGCAAGTACCGGCACGACCAGGGTAAACAAATAAGTGTGCAAGTACCCCTATATGTCCATTCGCGGGTAAACGATATAGTAACCCTACGAAAACAGCAGCCCCAATACAAGGGCTTTACTTTTGAAGGTTGGATTGTTACCAACACACGCTTTTCGCTGGACTCTATGGCTTATGGTAAATGTAGTGGACTTAACCTTTTAGGTTGGGATTACCCAAGAGGAAGGGGATTAAAAGACCTTGTTGAGGAATATTCGCTTTACCCAATTTCCATGCTGGTTGGCCTTGCAAACAAAGAGAAACACGCCTTGCTGGACGACGGCATTGTAACTTGCCGACAGCTTTTCGAGAATAAAGATGAGCTCAACCGTTTCGATTTTGGTAAGGGAAAATTAAAGCGGGTATTACAGGAGTTGGAGGAGTTAGTGGGATAATGTAACTTCTGGTTAACCTTCTCTTGTTTGAGCGATTAATTTATCTACCTGTTTTAATTGATATTTTAGCATTCATTACTTGTGCACATGGCTTGTAATTCTTAAACGGGTTTTGATACTGGACAAAAGTTTATTCTTTGGTGTTTATTTGCTTATTTTTATCAGATTATGATTCAAGGAGTACTGTTCGATATGGATGGCGTTTTGGTAGATTCGGAAGAATTTATTTGCCAGGCGGCTATTGCTATGTTCAAAGAAAAAGGAGTGGAAGTGGTACCTGAAGACTTTCTTCCTTTTGTCGGTAAGGGTGAAAACCAATACATTGGTGGTGTTGCTGAAAAATATAATGTTTTGGTTGAAATAGAAGAAGTAAAGGCACGTACCTATCAAATCTATGAGGGCCTTGTAAAAGGTAAGCTCAAAGCCCTGCCAGGTGTGATGGAATTTATTCAAAAAGCCAAAGCCAAAAATCTGAAAATAGCGGTTGCCACAAGTGCCGACAGGGTTAAGATGCTGGTAAACCTCGAAAATATTGGTTTTTCAGAGAATGATTTTGATGCAACTGTAAACGGACTGGAAGTGGAACGCAAAAAACCTTTTCCTGATATTTTTAAACTAACTGCCCGTAAATTGGGATTGAGTGCAGAACAATGTCTTGTTGTTGAAGATGCTGTGAGTGGAGTAGAGGCAGCAAAAAGGGCTGGTTCAAAATGTCTGGCACTGTTAACTTCTTTCAATAAAGAAAAACTGTACCAAGCCGACTGGCATTCCAACACCCTTGCCGACGCACCCGATGAGGCAATAGAATGGTAGGGGTTGTTATTTGGACCAAATTGGATTTCGGTTTTAAATAGTATGGAGTTATTTATTCAATAACCTTTTTTTAAAGATTAGAGCAATTAACCCAATAAGGACTGCTGGTATTAGAATGAGATGTATACCAGGTTTACCGTCATAGTGAAGGATAAAATACAACCAGATCATTACTAGTAAAAAGGCTGATGTAAACAGGGTCGTTCTCATTCCGGTTGTTTGGTTCTGTATTCGTTTACAGGAATCACAAGTATTGGTATATGTGATTGAAAAAGTAATTTTTCGGTTATTACACCTGGTTGTTTTGTCTTTTTTCTGACTGTGTGAACTGACTATAATAATGTCAGCATCAATTTCTTAAGAAACTTCTATACTCAATGGGGCAACATTGCCGGGTATTGAAATGGTCTTAATGGATTCATCGTATAGAAAGTGTTTTGCTTTCTCCAGGTTCATCAACCGGTAAATGCACTTTTGCCAACCAGCATCTTTTTTAGTTTATAAATAGCAGCATTTCTAATTTGACGGACACGTTCTGTAGACATGTTATACTTGGTACTAATATCTAAAAGTGTATGTTCAGGAGTGTTATCTAGGCCAAAAGATAACTTTAAAACATTAGCTTCTCTTCTCGATAGCTTATTTAAGGCTCTTCCAATATTAATTTCTACTGATTCTTGCATCAAATTCATATCGGGTGGCACATCACTTTCACTATGGATCAGGTCATATAAACTAAAGTCGTTGTTCTCCTTGTCTCCTATGGGCTTATCAAAAGAAAGTTGTGCAACTTTTATTCTATTGGCTGTTTTTACTTCTTCATGGCTTAATTCCAGGAAATCAGCTATTTCACTGTCTGTTGGTTCTCTTTCGAATTCCTGTTCTAAAATTGGAAATGCGCGGTTAACCTTATTGATTGTCCCCAGCCGGTTAAAAGGTAACCTTACAATCCGTGTTTGTTCGGCAATAGCCTGGGTAATTGATTGCCTGATCCACCATACAGCATAGGATATGAATTTGAACCCTCTTTTTTCGTCAAACTTCTGCGCTGCCTGTAACAGTCCCAAATTACCTTCATTGATTAAATCAGGAAGGGATAAGCCCTTAAATTGATATTGTTTTGCAACAGAAATAACAAATCGTAAGTTCGACTTAACGAGCTTTCTGTAAGCATCCTGATCACCCTTTCTTATTCGAATGGCAAGTTCAACCTCTTCCTCCGGACTTATCATATCGAATTTGTTGATCTCCATAAAATAGAGCTCTATCGACTTTTCATCCCTTGGTGTTATCTGTTTTAATATTTTAAGTTGCCTCATCTTTTGTTAATCATTTTTTGTTTGGGACGTGCATATTGGCGTTTAACTTATGAATATGAATACAGTCAGCTCAGCTCAAAGAAGAAAATTATATCATTGGTTTAAACAGCCTGAGAATGTCTTTGCTGAAATTTATTTGTATGAAGATAGTCCTAAAATGTTAGAATTTAAGCTTTTTACGGGTTTTTTATTTTTTGCGGAGATTGATAAACATATAAACATAAGTGTAATAAGGGCAGAAGAAGCCATATATCATACAAGTTTAAATTTATGTTTTAAATAGGCTTGCTGAATAAGTCAGAAAGTAGTGAGATGCAACTACTTGACAAAATGAAAACGTTATTGCATATTCCGGGTTTAAGCAATATTGAAGAATTCCTTGCATGTAAAACTCATTCTATTCATATAACAGGCAGATAATGTGCTAAAAGTGTGTTTTTCAGCAGGCTCTTAATATTTTATCTATGACTAAAATACTTAGCCTAGTTGATTGATTTCTAACCTGATTTTAGCAGTGATTTGTATATATTTGTTAGAAGCGGATCAATTCAATTACTTCCAATTGCAAACCTAAATACTGATAAAATTGAAAGCTGCATCCTTCTTATTCCTTAGTATTCTTGCATGTTCCCTGCTCAAAGGGCAAGGGGGCAATGGTCCAGTTTCTTTCCCAAAGGAAAATGGCGAAACAAAAAACACGGTAGTACTTTCAGAAAGCAACCTGCCCATACTTTTAATCAATACCCTGGGAAAAACAATTCCGGACGAACCCAAAATAACTGCAAGCATGCAAGTCATCGACAATGCCGGCGGCATAAACAATGTTAATGATACAAGCTATGCGTATGATGGATATATTGGTATTGAGATCAGGGGAAACACAGCACAATTGTATCCGAAGAAGAGCTATACCATTGAGACCAGGACAAATTCCGGTTCGAATAACAATGTGCCATTGCTTGGAATGCCCAAAGAGAACGACTGGGTGCTGCATGGACCTTATTCCGACAAGTCATTGATGAGGAATGTAATTGCCTACCACGTTGGAAATGCCATGGGGCGATGGTCTCCACGTACTGCATTCTGCGAGGTTGTCATAAACGGTGAGTACCAAGGAGTTTTTACCTTTGTTGAAAAAATAAAAAGAGATAAAAACAGGGTGGATATTGCAAAACTAACTCCAAAGGATACTGTTGGCGATCAGCTTACCGGAGGATATATCCTTAGCATCGACCGTCATCAGGAGGGGAGCTGGATTTCACCTTTTATGGGTCGGACAGGTAGTGTGGAAGTCCCCATTAGCTATGTCGATCCCAAATACAAAGAACTTACCAGCCATCAAAGGGAGTATATCAAAGAATATGTTACAGAGTTTGAACATGTGCTGAAGGGGGTTAATTATAAAGATCCGATTAATGGTTACCGCCAATTTATTGATGTGGAATCATTTGTCGATTATTTCATCATTACCGAATTGAGCCGAGACCTGGATGGCTATCGTGTAAGCGTGTTTTTTCATAAAGACAAAGACAGTAAAGGCGGAAAACTTACACTAAGCCCATTTTGGGACTATAACCTTTGTTTTGGGAATGGTGATTTTTTTGAAGCAGGAGAGACTTCAGGCTGGGCAGAAGAAGGAATTGGAGCGGGCGACTGGTACGAAATTCCATTCTGGTGGGATAGGTTCAGGACTGATCCTTACTGGGAAACAACCTTGAAATACCGCTGGGAGGACCTTCGAAAGGGAGTACTGGACAAACCAACATTTTTTGGCTTTATTGACTCATGCGCACTTTTGCTCGAAGATGCCCAAGAGAGGAATTTCAACCGCTTTCCCGTTTTAGGAAAGTATGTTTGGCCAAACAATTATGTTGGCGAGACTTATTCAGACGAAGTTCAATATTTAAAAAACTGGATATCGCAGCGGATGATTTGGCTCGATGATCAGATAGATGCCATTGTACCATCGTATGAAAGGACGGCAATAAATGATTTGGAGTACAATAGGGTGAATGTAGTGGTTTATCCGAATCCTTTTAAGGATTACCTGACATTCAATTTAAATCTTGCTGAAGCTGGCAAGGTACAAATCAGTTTTACTAATATTTTGGGACAGCAACTTGCTGTTTATAAAAAAGATTGCCTTGCCGGTGAGAATCAAATGGTAATTGATGGGGAAATGCTGAATGGGTCAGATAAAATGCTTTTCTATACGGTGTCAATTAACAATGAGCCGATAAAAACCGGGAAGGTGATCAAGGAGTAGTGATTGACCTGAAGGTTTAATTTGATAAATCAATTGAAATAAAAATAAAATAGGCCACAAAATGAGTGGCCTATGCTTTGTATAAATCATTTTAGTGAAAATTCTATTCCTGCGATTTCTTCTTGGCCAGATCATGCATGTCATGTAGTGTGTTTGTCAAGTATTTTTCGTATTTGTTTACCATGTCAATAGTAAGCTGGTTGGCTGGTTTCCACTGCATTTGGTTTTCTTCGTCAGGTTTTTTCTCAAAGGTCAGGTTTTTGACCGATCCCTTATGTTTAACCCGTAAAACAATTTTCTCGGCACTGAATACTCTTATGGATGTTGTTCCCTTAGTTAGGGAATTTCCGGTGCGGATAGTTTCAAAATAGGAGGCAATTTCTGTTAGCATGGGTTGGTAGGACTCTGGTAAATACTGACTAAATCCTTTAGTTGTCAAAAGAAAAAATCCGGCTACCAATACTATCTTTCCTAATTTCATAATCCAATGGTTTTAATGTGTTTTACTATTTTTTTATTACGTATTGTAGTATTGAAAGTTTGAACTAAACAAACATTTTTTGTTTTTTTCTGATAGCGATAATGAATTTTTGTGTTCAATATACTATTGTTCGTTAATCAGAAAACTCTATTTATAAAAGAGAAATTCTTAATACTTAACATCAGGATTATTTTTTAATAAGTTGAATAACGTTTAAACTCCACTTCAGCACAACTAGATGTAAATGAGAACTTACCTTTTATTATACAGCTAATATTTCACAATACATATTTCGGGTTAAAGAGCTGCAACAGGGCGATAATTATACCAAGCGTGCACGCCCTACAGTTGTATATGTAGGTCTGGTATTTATTTTAATGGAAATACTGTCGCTCCGTCACCTGATCCTGAATTCCCTTTATCTTGATGAAAGTCCACAAAAGTCACATTGTATTTATGAAGAAGAGGTTCTGAGAGCTGGTATATTGGTCAATCAGTGTTGCCAGCTTACACGAGGGTACAATGGAAAAACATTTAGCAGGTTAGGTATGCATAAAAAGACCGGAAGAGGAGAAGGTGCAAGTGGTCTAAAATCTGATTGTTTAGCAAGTAAAAAAGGTACTAGAATGTATTGATGGTTTTTTCAAGTTTACTGCAAAGTGGTTATACTTTTTCTTTTGCTCTAAAATTGAAAATAAATTCCATGTTGTACATCTTTGTGTACTTTTCCAATAGTCTGAATCCTTCTGGCGAAAGATCTTCTATGTCGGAAAAGTGATTAACTATCAGTTCCTTTGCTTTTTTGTGGACTGCTTCAGAGTATTCCGGATTTTTATCTTCGTTGCTTGCCCGTAGGGCCAACCTGTCCATAATTTCCACTTCCTCTTTTTTACGGTAATCCGGATAGCTTTTATCTTTGTCTATTATAGATTCTGTCGAGTTTAGTATTTGTCTTCCATAAACATCCAACATTTCCAGTATTTTTTGATCCTTCTGAGTATTTGGATAATAGAGTTTAATAACATCAAATACAGCCAGGCTGAACTTGATTATGAATGCCTTATGAAGTTTATCGATCTTCTTAAATTGTTCGAACAGTTGTTGAAGTTTCTTATCCTTGTCAAATGGTTCCATGATAAATACATTTATGATACAACACATAAAATTAAAAAATGATTACAGCAAGTGGGAATTTTTTTATATAAATAAAAGCAGGACTACTAACAAGTAGCCCTGCTTTGAAAACTGTAACTAACTTCAAAGGGTAAATGAAGTATTTTAATTATAACGATAATAGTGTTCTTAAATTATCTATTGCCTCAACACCCAATTCTAATTCTTTTTAATAACACTTGACGCATCACGTAGATTTTGTTCAACAATTACAGCATGGCCTTTGTAAAATAAAGAGGAGGCATCAGATGCATCGATGTAAATCTCATCGTTTACAGTAATTTTCATACTGCTTGCATCTGCAATGTCTGCTTCAAGGGTGCCTGTTGCAAAACCATAACCCTCAAATGAACTGGCATCTTTAATAAATATGCTTGTGTAATCCGAAAAGCCAGTTAGGCTCATGTCAGAAGCGTCAGCAATTTCAACATATACTTTCCGGGCATCAATGTCTCCTTCAAAAGAACTGGCATCAGCTAAATCAATCGACACATCCGTCTTTTTGATGGTGCCAATAACATTCATACATGTGGCATCAGAAGCTTTAAAACTCGCTAAATTGTTCGAACTTACATTTATATTTAGTGTCGGTCTGCCAGTAATTCTAGTGTGGTTTTTAATTTTTATGTTCAGAGTATTACCGATCATTTCAGCATTAATTATACTGTGTAGGTTCTCATTCGCTTCAATTTCAACATATTCATTGTCTGAAACGGTAATGTTTACATTAAAGGCATCCGATACATCTATTCCTGTAAAATCCTTTAAATTAATTACCTCAGTAGTTACAGTTGAGGACGGTCTTATCCTGTTGTCAAGCTCACAAGATGTCATTAAAATGCTCAATACCGCTAATCCTGTTAAAAGTTTTCTAAATTTCATAATAAGTATATTAATTCATGGTTTCTAAAATTCTTAACTAGAAGTTATTTGAATAGAACACATTTTAAGATAAGGGTTGCATAAAAGATAAAAATTGTTTACAAAAGGTGTATTTGGATTGAAAAAAGACTGTCCGTATTGCTGATTCGTTAAATAGGCTTGCTGAAAGAGTCGTAAAGCATTATCAAGGATCACATTTAGAAAATTAAGAGTGTCTTGGTTTTGTCTAAAGTCTACAAAGCTGGTTTTTGGAATGTTCCTTTTGGTATATTCATTTACAGCTTCAAGAATATTGAATGCAGGATTGTAGCCTCACCTTTGTCTTTATTAACTTTACGTAAGCTTTTCTGCTGCCTGCTTGACTAGGCACGGCTGGTAGTTGCAGATGTTTTTTTGCTTTTGTCCTTATGAGGTGCCAGGTACTTCAGTATGTGATTTGCCAGTACTTCAGCAAGCTTGACAGGCACTGCGTTGCCAATCATCTTATAGCCGCTGGAAACGTTCTTGTAATAGAAAATAAAATCATCTGGAAAAGTCTGAATGCGAGCACATTCCCTAACAGAAAGCCTGCGGTACAAGTGTTCACTTCCTTTGGCGAATTCTCTTTTGTCTGCTTCAATTTTCACCATTTTAGGTGCTTGTGGATGCAGCGGTGCATGCCTGCCACCCGCCTGTATGGTATAAGAAACCTCATCCCAATTGCGCACGCGGTTACGGCTCATAAAAATGGAAGAAAAGCCTCCATTCATATACTCATGGTTTGGCACTTTGCAATTATCGGCATTGGTATGGTTATTTGGTTTCGCCTTAATTACAGTGTCAGCAAGGTTGCCAATAGCATCTATTAGGTTTGATTTTTCGGTAAAGGGTTCTGGAAATTCAAATTTTATTTTTAGGTCATGTCTAAACCCAATGTAAAAAATTCTCCTTCTATCCTGAGGTACCCCATAATCCGATGCATTCAGCAATTTGACAAATAAATCATAGCCTGCATCCTTGAAATGCTGCATAATATTTTTACGGGCAGCATCATTTCTCCTATGTGCCATACCAGAAACATTCTCTGCCAAAAAGAAAAGAGGTTGTTTGTCTTTCAAGATTCTGATAAACTCAAAAAACAATTGGCCACGTTGGTCATTAATCCCTCTGAGGGCACCTGCCTCGCTCCAACTCTGGCAAGGCGGACCTCCAATTATTCCATCGCAATCAGGTATTTCTTCCGAGGTAATATTAGAAATACTTCTCTGGTCGAGTATTGTGTCCTTATGGTTCTTTTCATAGGTTTCCCAAATCTCACGGTCATACTCATTGGCCCATACCACATCAAAACCTGCTTTACGAAAGCCCAAATCAAGTCCGCCGGCACCTGCAAAAAAAGAAACAATATTCATCTGCGTATTAGATATATATTTTTCCGAAAACTCGGAAGAAATCCCATTGAACCCCGAAAGCATCGATGTAGTCATTTATAGTCATGTTATGGAGTGACTTTGCATGTTAAAATTACTTCGTGATTTCGTAAGCTCAGTTCATGGTTATTCAATAAACTCTGAATTTGTACAAAAATAATTATTTGATGGTTTGAACTGAGTTTATGTCCGTCCATAATTTCCGAAAGTTCTTAACATAGTTATCAACGACCTGTTTCTCATCGAATTTATAGAACACTCCAACTTCACAGTGTATCCCTTTATAGTTTTTGCCTGGCATATGATTGAAATAGTCAATCTGTACTTTTGTATAAATGAATTGTGTTGGGGTTAGGTTGCAGGAGGTAATAACAACAATATCATCAATAATGATGAATTTGCTATGAATATTCTCATTCACTTTGTAATGAAATGAGGGTATATCAACACCGGCTTCAACAAATTCAGAAAAGCTTTTTTGATTTTTTGTGTTACGAAACTTATAAGAATTTCTACCAGGGAATGTTTGTGAAAGGCAATATACAGGTATTCCTTTTTTTGCCTTCTCAAGGGCATAGTATAGAATTCCATTTCTTTTTATTTGTTTGTTGTTTTCATCCCTATAAGATATCTTATACGCACTTTGATGTTGGGCGACAATTAATATCCGGTTTTTAGCCTTTTGGAGCAAGGCTATTAAAAAGGTCTCGGCATGTTGGGGTGAATCTTTAAAAAACGGGGCGATAAAAGCTGAATTTGAGTTTGATGTGTATTCAAGTTCTTTTAGCCTATAATTAGTATGGTTTTTGCTGTTTTGGTACTCTTGTATTGGAATCGAATTGTCGATTAATGCCTTATAAAAATGCATAGCCTCATTTTTTTGCTGCTTATCAGGTTTAAAAAGGATAAGGTTTTCTTCTTTTGCTAGGTCGCGCCCGGCTAAATTAGATGAGCTTAAACCAATAATGCTTTGGTCATCAATCATTTCAGTATAAAAATGTTTAATATGCAAGGAGTAGGGCATACTGCCTCGTGAAAAAGGTTTGATATTCTGACTCCGTATATATAAGTGAGGAAAGATATAAAATCTAAAATTTGAGAGATTGGAAACACAGATGTCATTGTATATTTCTTTTGCTAAATCGTTTTTAGAGTACTCTTTATTGGACTGTTTTCCAACCTCAACAAAGGAGAAAAGTGTTTTAGGTTTTTTTGTGTCATAACCTTCAAGCGGTATTGATATTATTGAAATACTTACTCCATATTCTTCGCAAATTCTTTTCAGATAATTATATAAAGTCTGGTTGTTAAATAAATAAAAGGCAATATATATATGGGTTATGTTAGATATGTTTTTATTCAGGTAATTTATCAAATGCTCCACTAATTGGGGATTACTGCCCTCTATATAAAATCTATTTTTTGGATAGTTGGATGGAGTGTCGAAAAAGGTTTCCTGCATAATATGGATTTAGGATTTCATTAGAAGGCAGATAAATTAATTCAGTAAATATATTTACTATTTAAATAACCTCCTAACGGATTGTGTGTTGAAATAGCGACCTCTGTTTAAATTGTTTATGTCTTAAAAATCAGTTGTTTATAGGAGAATCAATCAATTTCGCTGTGAGGTATGTTGTAGGTTTTTGATTTTAAATCCTGTTTGTGTTTTTAATTGTATAATATATAATTAAAACGTTAAATGACTGATAGTCAACAAAATGTAATTAATACATTAAAAACGTTAAGCAAATTCTTGTTGAAATCACTAAAAAAAATTATTTTTAAGTACAATTCCCATAAAATAAAAAGCTATGATAGTACACCAAAACTCAAATGTAAAAATTGAGTATGATTCTGTTACAAAGAGGTTAACTCAAACCTGGACTGGTTTTATTGTTTCTAAGGAGTTTAGAACTGCAATTGATAAAACAGTTGAATTCGCTAACCAAAACCCTGTCGTCGCCATAGTTTCTGACACTTTAAACCAAGGTGTAGTTAAGCCAGAAGATACAGAGTATGCCGCTTCTGTAATGCCTGCCCTTTTTGAAAAAGGGCTAAAAAAAATGGCTTTTGTACTACCGGAAAATATTTTTACACAGTTTTCGCTCAAAAGGTTTGCCAGTAAAGGTGAAAGTGAGCTTGTGCAGTATTTTAGAACATTAGGCGAGGCTGATGATTGGATAAATAAACCCTAATCTCACAACCATCACCTTACTTTAAACATATATGTCCTTGGGTGGTTGAAAGCTCAATGTCATATGGTCACAAAAATTATATACGCAATTATTAACAGGCAGTTAGCCCGTTAGACTTGTATAGGGTTGTTTACCTATTCAGGCACGGGAGAATGTTGCCTTAAAATTCATTGAATTATGATTAGGGATTTTGCACCAACAAAGATTTATGAGGCGCTGGATTATACCATGAAGTATTATCCCGACAAGTATAGTGAAGAAGCTAAAGCAGAAATTGAAATGCTCCTGGATCATTGTATAGATGGTCTCCAGGATGATTCGGAAAAATTTCTTTCTACATTGGTAATTAAGGCATTAAGGCACTTGATTGGACCAAGTAATATCAATGAACATATTTATTTAAAGAAGTATGAAATTACGCAAATAGAACTGTTCAAAATATTAATAGATGAATTTCCATTTGTTAAGTATGGACATGGAGTAGCTAATGCTCAAATTTCTAATTTACTTAAAGGGAAAACAGAAGGTATTATCCTGGATATCGGTATGGGGCAAGGTATTCAAATGCTAAATCTGATTAAACGCCTTAAAGGCAACAAGGATTTGAAAAACCTTACAATAATTGGGATTGAACCTTTTGGAGAGGCACTTGATAAAGCAAAAGAAATGTTTAGCGAGATTTCAAAAACAGTACATTTCAAAATTGAGCTGGTTCCCTGGCAGATATTTGTCCAGGATATTACTGAACAAAATATATCAAACAAGCTCAATGGTTACAGAGGAGAGGTTATTGTTAATGCTTCTTTGGCCTTGCATCATATCGAGACTTCAGAACAAAGAAATAAAGTCTTGAGTGTATTGCGATCAATTACTCCCAAAGGGATTATTCTCATTGAACCCAACAGTGACCATTACGAAGCTGATTTTCATACAAGATTTAGAAATTGTTACAATCATTTTTATCATGTTTTTCAGGTGATTGATAATCTGAAAATTGACAAGCAAGCTAAAAGCGGACTTAAATTGTTCTTTGGACGAGAAATTGAAGATATTATCGGCAAAGCTAATGAAGAAAGATTTGAAAAACATGAGTTTGCAACTCAATGGGTTAACAGGTTGGTCAAAAGTGGATATGTTATGAAAAGCAATTTTCTAAAAGAACTGCCGCAAGTGAATAGCGGAATTTCATTAAAATATGCAAATGAGGGGTATTTAGGGTTCAACTATAAAGAAGAAACTATTTTGTCTGTAATCTATGCTGAATCTGTATGATTTTTAACAAATATCAATTATGGCAACTAGAACAAAAATGCCAGAAAGCTTTTTTAGTAAGCAACTTAAAGATTCTGGGAAAAGAATTTCGCCAACTGCGAAAAAAGCTGAGATTAGACTCAATAGAAATGAATCAGCTTTTGAATTGAATGACGAATTTAAGAAGGAGGTTCTTTTCCGTGTTCAGGGTACAGAATGGAAGAACTATCCATCACCCTATTTTCCTGATATCGAGAGATTGATAGCTAATTTTCTTGGAGTAAAGCCAGATCAGGTTGTACCTGCTGCAGGTTCTGCGAATATTATAACAGTATTGTTAAATTATGCAGCAATACAAAGCCATCAGATTGTTATTGCGAGACCATCTTTTTCGCTATATGAGTTCCATTGCCAAAGCTATGGTATTGATTATGAAACCTGGCCATTGAACAAAGATTTGGAATATGATGCCGACCTGATGCCGGTTATAAAACCTAATGCTTTAATACTATTTGCGTCACCAAACAATCCGATAGGAAATGTAATTTCAAGTAAGACACTTCAATTGCTACTTAAGAAGTATCCAGAGGCTTACTTTTTAGTTGACGAGGTTTATGCTGAATTTTCTGATATAGATTTATTGCCTCTTATTAGCCTGTATCCCAACCTCATGTTGTTAAGGTCTTTCTCTAAATCGTTCTCAGCAGCGGGCTTAAGAATTGGATATTTATTGGCACAAGAAGAAATTGTTAGCCAGGTCAGAAAATTAATATTACCGTTTTCATTAAATAGTTTGTCGGTAGAATTTGTCAGAATGGCACTGACCAGCGAAAGTGTTATTTTTCAGCAACGTCTTAATATTGAATGGATAAAAACAGAAAAAAGCAGGTTGGAATCGAACATTAATTCTTTAGACCCAGAGAATATCCGAATAATTATACACCCTACTTTTGGTAATTTTGTTTTATTCTTCTTTAAATCAGAAGATATATTTGAGCACTTTAAAAAGGAATTAGTAGAAGCTGAAATAGAGTTACTGGACTTGTCAGGTCTTCCATCAATGTCTTATGCAATGCGCATGACGATAGGTACAATGAAAGAAAACGATGCCGTTCTGAAGGTTTTTCAAAAGGTGTTATAAAAAAAAGCCCCGTAAGTGTAAACTGTACAGGGATTATTTTTTGCTTTATTTTCTAATTTATACTTATCAGGGTAACTTCAAAAGTAAGGTCTTTCCCAGCAAGTGGATGATTTGCATCAACAGTAATGCTTTCATCCTTCACTTCAGTGACAATCAGCGGGATTTGTTGTCCATCTGGTGTGTTTGACATTAATTGCATGCCAACCTCAGGTTTAATTTCCTCAGGTAAGTGTGATTTAGGCACTTCTTGTATGAGTTCTTTTTTTACATCGCCATATGCTTTATCAGCAGGGATATCTATTGTTTTTGACTCATTAACTGCCATGCCTTGTATGCCATTGTCGAATCCAGGAATAACCTGCCCGGTACCTAGTGTGAATTCAAGTGGATCTCTGCCTTCTGATGAGTCAAAAACCTCTCCAGTTTTTAATGTTCCTTTGTAATGTACTTTTACTTTGTCGTTTGCTTTTGCAGTCATAAGCATTTATTTATGTATTTAAATTACCTGCGAAGTAACAATTCTTTATTGGGGTTTACAAGTTTTATCGTTGTTTGATTTGTTACAGACAGAAGAATTACACCTCTCAATACCCCCAAAAAAAGGTTGGAAAAGGATACAATCCTATTTATCAGATTTTGTAATTGCACCCTCTAATTCAGGAAAAGCTAGTGTTCTTGTACTTCGGTTAAAAATTCCCAAATTATGGTTTCCGGTGTGCCCATTGTCAACATACTAAGTTTTCATTTTATTAAACAGGTTGTCAGCAAAGTCTTCTTTTTCCTAAGTTGCTGAGTTGTCAGGATTTGATGCAATGCTACTCCATTGTGAAATAACATCACTGCCTTCATTCCATGTGAATTCATATGGGCCATAAAAATGAACTTCCATCATGAGACGGTTTTCAGTTAGACCCTCAGGCATTACAGTATGTTTAACAGTATGGTCAATATTTATAATAATACTCCGAACAACTAATCGATGGTATGCATTTCTATCTCGTGTTTCTCGAACAGTAGTTACAAAAGTCTGGCTAAAGCCATATTGAGCGGTATATTATTCTTTTGTTGGTGTTCCATAATCTCCATCTTTCATGACCTCGTTTTTACCAGCAACAAGCATGTGGTCATCATAATCCCTGAAATGTGCGGCGAACTAACTCCATATTGCTTCCAATCTTTCATTTAAGGCTGTATAAAGTAAGAATTATCTGTTTGTATATTCTTGTTCTTTTTAATACATTTATAAGAAATATCGCAAACTGCGTTATTTTTTTTGCAATTGTGTAATTGAAGAATAGGTAAGTGCAAACGTTTAAATGAACAGTTAACGTTTTGATTTTATTCTCTAAGAAAAGCTTTGTTGTCCGGTATATCCCTATTTTTCTAGGCCTATACCTTCTTGTTCTAACTTTAACCTTCATCTTGGTATTTCAGCAAGAAAAAAGGATAATAAGGGATGCAATTGCAATTAATTGTTCTTTTTTAGATGGACAGGAAGATTTATTACATTCTATAATTGTCCCAGCTGTTTCGGATATAAGTTTCCTTGCGAATCAGAAGTCGGTGCAAAAATATGTCCCAGAAGAGTTTGGTAAGGAACAATTACTGGGAGATATGATAAATATTACTCAAAGCCATAAGGACATTTTTCAGGCTATTTATTTTGACCCTATAGGCAATGAGACAATGCGAATTAATTGTAAAGGGGACACCCTTGAGATAGAAAAACAGGAAAGGCTCCAAAATAAAAGTGACCACCCATATTTTATCAAGTCAAAAGAACTAAAAAAGGGAGACGTTTATATTTCGCCCATTGAATTATATAAAGAAAACGGTCAGGTGTCTACTCCTTATCAGAGGGTAATAAGATATGGGACAGCTATCTATAATGAGAAAGGTTTTGTTAAAGGAGTGTTGATAATCAACCAAAGCCTGAATGAGATGTTTTTAAAAATGAAAAAAACGATTGCCCCAAACTCTTCAAACCTTATATTGATTAATAAATCTGGTTATTGGCTGGTAAATACTTCTAATAGTAATGAATTCAGATTTATGTTTGACTCACTAAAGGATGGTCATACCTTTAATAACCTTTACCCAAAAGTATGGAGCCAAATAAAAGATCAGGATATAGGCTATTATGAAACAGCAAAAGAACTATTTGTTGTTAAAGATGCATCGCTTGTTACTGATATAAACTTTATAAATACCCATAAAGGTTCCAAGGTTATTATTGACAATGAAAATGAATGGAAATTTATTTTAGTTACGAAGAAGGGTGATATAAATGACCTTGTTATGCTAAAGCAATTTTTTATTTTGAGCACGATAATACTTTTCTTTATTGTTGCAGCTGTCACATATGCTTTTTTTAGTTTAAGGTTTTCTGAGAAAGAACATGTTAGAGGATTAAATGAGTTAAATCAAGAATTAGAGGCAAAAATAAAAAAAAGGACTGTACAACTGGAAATAAAGAATTCTGAGCTCAACAGTCTTAATAAAGAACTTGAAGCTTTTACATATTCTGTTTCTCATGATTTGCGTGCACCGCTTAGGCAAATTGTTGGTTTTGCCGATTTAGTTATAATGCAGAAGAATGTAAAAATGGGTAAAAAGACGATGTATTATCTCGAGAATATTAAGGAAGCATCTGAAGATATGTCTAAGCTGATCGAAAATCTATTGAACCTTAGCAGAATTGGTCGATTGGAGCTCAAACGCGATTCTTTTGACTTATCAAGAATGGTTGTTGAATCACAAAAACTCATTGAAGATGAATTTGAAAAGAGGATTATCAAGTGGTCAGTACCTGAATTGCCCTGGATTACGGCAGATTATGGATTGTTTAAGCAAGTTTGGTTTAACTTGTTTCATAATGCAGTAAAGTATTCGGGTAAGAAGCCCCAATCAAACATTCGTGTAGGATGTATTACAAATGAAGATGAATATGTTTTTTCTGTTGAGGATAACGGGATTGGCTTTGATATGAATTATGTTGGGGAATTGTTTAAACCATTTCATCGATTACATTCAAAAGAAGAATTTGAAGGAACAGGTATTGGTTTGGCAAATGTAAAAAGAATAATCATAAGGCATGGTGGTAATATATGGGCTGAAAGTAATGGAGAAGGCGCTTCATTCTATTTTACTGTTCCAAGACACTAGTTGTTTTTAAGGCTCCATCCCTTAAATTTGTCTGTATTGAGTTCTTAGATCTAATTTGTTTATGTTGATATTAAAGTTGTTTAATCTTAAAGTTTAAAAAAATCTAAAAGAGTATATATTATGAAAGATTCAGATGAAAATAGTTGCGTTCAATTAAAGGTGCTTTATCTGGAAGATGACCCTAGAGATGTAGAATTAATTGGAGAGATATTAAAGTCTGAATTTAACCTCGAATTCAAGATAGCTAATAGCAAAGAAGAATATATTGAAGCTTGTAAAGGTTCTCCTGTGTATGATATAATTCTTTCTGACTACAACCTGCCTGGATATGATGCCATTGCAGCACTTGAGGAAGCAAAAGTTAAATGCCCGGATACACCCTTTATCTGCGTATCTGGTGCAGTTGGGGAAGAGCGGGCCGTTGAACTCCTTAAATTAGGTGCTACAGACTATGTCCTAAAAGACAGAATGGCAAGGTTGGTTTATGCAATTGAACGTGCATTACGTGAGGCAAAAGAGAAAAAAGCTCTCAATCTTGCTCAAGAGTCGCTGAAGGAGCAGAATATTGAATTAAGGAAAGCAAAAGAAAAGGCGGAAGAGAGTGATCGGCTCAAAACGGCTTTTCTAGCCAATCTTAGCCACGAAATAAGAACTCCGTTGAATGGTATATTAGGGTTTTCAGAATTAGCTATGAACAATCTTATTAACCAGCCCACATTAATGGAATACCTTAAAGTTGTCCTTAATTCTGGTCAAAAGTTGCTTGGTATATTTAACAACATCCTGGATATTTCCCTGATCGAAACAAATCAGTTGCAAATTACAGAAAAGGAGACTTCCATATCAGTAATCTTTAAAGTAATCTATAATCATTTTTATCCTTTGTGCATTGACAAAGGACTGGCACTATTATACAAGGAGGATGATAGATTGCAACCTGAATTCATTGCAGATGAAAGTGCATTGATTAAAATAATGACAAACCTTCTTGATAATGCATTGAAATTTACTGAAACAGGGAGAATTGAGTTTGGGGCTGCTGTTGAGAATGAATCATTAACTATGTTTGTTATGGATACTGGTATTGGTATACCAGAGACTTATCATAAAAAAATATTTGAAAGGTTCCAGCAGGTAGAAAACAGTCCATTGAACAATTGGGGTGGGAATGGTCTTGGGTTGACTATCTGTAAATCTTTAGTAGAGCTGTTAGGGGGTGAAATGCAGCTGAAATCATCTGTTAATGAAGGGAGTATGTTTTTTATTAAGATTCCTGTTAAGCAGCTTCCTAATATTAGGACAAAGCCGGAACCGGGAAAAACTGAAAATGTAAGTTTTAATGGACTGCATTTCTTAGTAGTGGAGGATGAAGAATTCAATTCTTTATTGTTAGAGGAAATTCTAAAGCCAACAGGAGTGTCACTAAGTTATGCTAATAATGGTATGGAAGCTATCAAAATGTACAGTCCGGGTAAATATGCATTAATTCTTATGGATATCCGTATGCCGATTATGGATGGTGTTCAGGCAGCCAAGACTATAAGACAGACTGGAAGTACCCCAATTATTGCGGTTAGTGCATATAATTCTTCCGAAGACAAAAAACGGTTTGAAGAATCAGGATTTAATGGAAGTGTTGCAAAACCGGTACGGCAGAATATTTTAATAGAAACCATTTCCAGAGTATTAATGGACAAGTAAGGTTTAGCTCCGTTTTATTGTTATGTGTCTGTTTTCTTTTTTGAAATTTTCCGGAATATCTTCAATAATTATATTGTCAATTGCACCTCATCAAGGATTGGTTAACTTTGCGGCTTGTTTTTGTGGAAATGAAACATGTTAAGGTCGTTTTATGAAGGAATTTTTCAAGAATATAGTCCTGGAATCAACTGGTGCAGAAGGTTTGTATGAGACAGAAAATATTCAAAGTCTTTGGAGTGGGTATGGTAGTATTTTAAGATATGGACTAGTTGGTGGTGAAACCGAAAGTGTTGTGGTGAAGCATATTTGTTTAGATCAGAATGGTCATCATCCCCGAGGATGGAATACAGGACTTTCACATCAGCGAAAACTTAAATCTTATCAGGTTGAAACAGCATGGTATATAAACTATAGTGGACTTTGCGATGAATATTGCCGTATTCCAAAATGTTTGGCAGTAAAATCAAATTCAGATGAGATGTTAATTGTCTTTGAGGACCTTGATGCCAGCGGGTATAGTGTTCGAAAGAATTATGTGTCATTGGATGAAATAAAAGTTTGTTTGAAATGGCTTGCCAACTTTCACGCTAGGTTTATGGGTGTTAAACCTGATATGTTATGGCAAGTAGGAACCTATTGGCACTTGGATACCAGGCCTGACGAACTTGAGCAATTGGATGACATTTTGCTTAAACAAGCAGCAAAGGACATTGATCAAAAATTGACTTGCTCAACCTATCAGACATTAGTGCATGGAGATGCCAAATTAGCCAATTTTTGTTTTTCGGAACATGGAGATAAAGTGGCTGCTGTTGATTTTCAGTATGTTGGAGGAGGGTGTGGAATGAAGGATGTAGCTTATTTCTTAGGTAGTTGCCTGGATGAAGAAGAGTGTGAGAAAAATGAAAAAGTTTTATTGGATTACTATTTTGTTGAACTGGAAAAGGCTTTAATCAGACTAGAAAGCAATGTGGACCCCAATGAGCTTATTGCTGACTGGAGACCTTTGTTTGCTGTTGCCTGGACCGATTTCCATAGGTTTATAAAAGGGTGGAGTCCAGGTCATTGGAAGATTAATGCTTACAGTGAAAAATTGGCATGCAAGGTAATAAAAGAACTAATTAACAAAGAGGTATGATTTTAAAAGAAAGTGATTTATACCAGCTAAGCCGGCAGGCTATTTCGGCTGCCTATAAAGCAGGGACCATTATTTCAGAGAATAGTTCCAAGTCACTGCTTGTAAAAAACAAAAAAGATACACTTCAGGAGGGGAGTGGACAGAGGGTTGGAGATACACTTGCCTCGCAGGTGGTTACTGAAATTGATATTAAATGCCAGGAAGTTATATTGGAAAACCTTATTTCAACATTTGAGCAATATGATTTAGCACTCTTGGCAGAGGAAAGTCCTGACAACGGGAGCAGGCACCAAAAGGATTATTTCTGGTGCATTGATCCATTGGATGGAACTCTGGCATTCACAAAATCAGAACCAGGATACTCTGTTTCAATAGCTTTGGTTTCTAAAGAAGGAGTTCCACAAATAGGTGTAATTTATGACCCTTTTTCTGATGTTCTTTATCATGCAATAAAAGGGCAGGGAGCCTTTCGAAATGAAAAAGAATGGTCTCCTGAATTTAAAGGGCATACAGAGAATAGCCAATTAAATTTCGTGACGGACCGCAGCTTTATGGAGCATCCATTCTATCAAAAAGTGCTGAGCCTGTTGTCAAAAATTGCCAAAGATAATAAATATGATGGCTTGGAAAGTCATTTCTATGGAGGGGCTGCCATGGATGCTTGCATGGTTTTAGAACTGGCTCCTGCAGTGTTTTTTAAATTGCCCAAAGCTGAGGATGGGGGAGGTTGTATTTGGGATTATGCAGCTTCGTCCTGTATTTTTAATGAAGTTGGAGCACATGTTTCGGATATATATGGAGAAGCACTTGACCTAAACAACCCTGAAACCCTGTTTATGAATCAAAAAGGGGTTTTGTTCGCATCTGAAAAGCATTTGGCAGACTTGCTTATTCGAAATATTATTGGAATTCTTTAAGAATCCTGCTTTCCGGTCTAATAAATAGGCTTTTGTGAAAGGCCATATTTTATCATTCAATAAGGAATATTTTTTTTCTTCACTTTTTTTAGTGTCATAAGAATTATGTAAAGACCAATCGGTTTAGTTGTTATACTGATTGGTACATATAAATAGAATATGCCAGCATGAGTTGCATTGACACCGGAATTAATATATAGGTGATTTGCTGTTTAATAAAATAACTATTGTCAATCTGCAAAGATTCATGGTTGTGAATTTTTATACCCAACCTTCCCTATATAAACCTGTCCACTTTTTTATACCTGATGCCAATATATCCTTGTTCAATATTTTTATTCAGGGGAATGTTTTCAACATTTAGCAGAAACGAGAACAGAGGGTTGCATGTTGCGTGTTTAGTTATCCTATAAGATAATGGAGGTTTGTTTTGTATTTTTCCATTTTGGGAATGTAGTTAACCAAAAGTTATTAAAAATTTCATACTTTTTTGTAACTTTGCACAAACATGAATAGAAACCATTAACTATATAACAATTCAATTCATTTTATATGGACATTTATATTAAAAACCTTCATCCAAACCTAGGTGAAGAAGAACTTCGTGTATTGTTCGAACCATTTGGAACAATTATTAGCACTTCAGTAGTACGGGATAAAGATTCTGGCGAAAGTAAAGGTTTTGGATTTGTTAAGATGCATAATGCTATTGATGCACAGCGAGCTATTGACGATATGGACGGTCGTGAATTAGGAGGTAAGGTACTGGGAGTTTCTGAGGCTATTCCTAAAGACCAAAAAAAACCGAATAATTATGACCAGAACAATTCGTACAATCGAAAGGAAGATTTCAATCAAAATTACCGGAAAGCAAAAAGAAACATAGATGAAGACGGTTGGGCGACAGTGAAATTTGAGAAAGAAAAAAGTAATGAAGAAGGTTTGATTTTAGAAGTCCAGAATGAGACCGAATTTTCAAAATCTGTCCTTGAAGACGGACTTATCAAGATAACTTTTAAGAATTAAAGCATTAACTGTATTTTAATAAATCCTGCTAATTGGATTAGCAGAATTTTTATTTTGCAGCTATTCCATAAGCATTGCCCTGATTTCCTCCAAGGTTTCTTGATATTCCCAGTAAATTATTCTTCCGGAAGCATAAGATGTTAAAATATACTTTTCACTTACAGACAATATTCGGTCAATTGCGATCAGTTTCTTAGAAGGTTTATCCACTTGAACTTCTTCAAGTATTTCTTTATTTAGGCTGTCAAATCCGTGTGAGATTATATGGTTTTGAACGTGTACTTCAATGAACTTTTTATTTTTCATAAAGTATATGGTTGTCGATATTCAGAAGAACAAATTACATCATGAAAGGTTATTGTTTTATTAGCCTCGATGTATAAACCTTATCTGAAGTTGTTGTTCTTGAAAGGTAAATGCCTTGTTTAATATGGGTAAGGTCTATTTGAATTGTATTGCTCTCTGGATATAATTTATTGAATTCTACTATTTTTTGTCCTGCCAGATTAAATATCTCAACATTTACTGGTTCAAACGACAAAAACATTTCACTTTCCAGAAAGTATACACCATCGGATGGTATCGGATATACCTTTAATTCAGGAGAAGAGACTGAAAGGTCTTTATTGTCAGTTGATTTGTCAATATTAAGGTAGAACTTCCCTTCTGTTCCTCCACCACTACCATCGACCTGTATCCAGTATTTTTTTCCTTTTTCTACTTGAATATTTGTTATAATAGGATTGAAGTTTTCATCTGTATAATCATCATTAGCTCCAATTAATTCATAGCTCCCTGCAAGAATATTCTCAAATGTTTCTGCCTGATAAACAGCTACCTGATTATCAAATCCCTTTGAACTTATCATTAATTCATCACTTGCTTCAGCAAGGTAATAAAACCAGACACTGTGCTCAACAATGTTTTCTCCGGTACCATATTCGTCGCACCAAGAATCTTGTCCTGTACAAGAGCTAAAAGGCGGTATAGGTTCATTTTCCTCGATTGTGCTGCAGATATTCGAATAGACGCCATTTTGCCCCCATTCTATTTGGAGTGCATTTGCAATATTGTCGTTTTCCTGACCTATTAACTCTAGTGTGTGGTCACTTTGAGTAGTACATTGACCATGTTTTCCTGTAACCTGGAGATTAATTTCGATGGTTTTATTTGGAAGTGTATCAGGAAGGGCTTTGATGGTTGCCGGGTTTGCAAGGGTATCTACAATATAAAAAATATCTGAAAACTCTTTGTCAAGTTGCCACTGAAAACTAGTAGCACCATAACCCTTTATCTGAATTGAATCAAAATCGCACAGGCAACTATCACTATTTATCTCAGTGAATACCTGGATGTTTAGGCTTGTGTCGGCAAGGATGAAATCATCCAAAACAGTTGTTTCTGTACCTGACGCATTTGTAGCCTGTAATGAAACAGTATAATACCCACCGCTCTTGAACATTACATAAGGCTGTGGTGAAGTCGATGAAGAACTGTCTAAATAAGTTACTGAATCTGGTGAAAATACCCATTTCCAGTTTAATGGATCAAAGGCTGAGTATGCCTTCAGGTGAATAGGTGCATTTTGGCAAACAGTAGTGAAATCAGCATAAAACTGAGGATCCGGTATATTGGTTGAGGGATAATATGCATCTAAGGTCTTCAATCCTGTATTGTCCGGGTCTAAATAACTTTTTAAGGTATTTAACTTCTTTGTGTTATTTCTCCACGAATGGCTTATTTTACCATAATAATTTTCAGTGTTACTTCCTCCGTGCAGTTGTCCGATATATCTTCCTTTGTCATTGTATAAGGGAGAGCCAGAAGAGCCACCATATGTGACACCTAATTCAAAAACTGAAAGCCAGTGACTATGGGCAGGGGTGACAATATTATCTTCCCAGGATATCTGGTACTCATAAGACTCAGGAGGGTCATTATCAACACAGATTTTTTTTACATCTCCGCCAGGGTGATGTATGCCCACAGCCGATTCTCCAGCAGAGCCGGTAACATCCCATCCCGCAAAATAAGGTTGATATGAATTTGGAAGGCTTCTTTCGAATTTCAAAAGAGTGAAATCAGATTCCTGACCCGTGGTCATGAATGTTGAACCTGATAAAGTTTGTTCCCCCAATTTACGGGGTCCAAAACAACCTGTTTGCTCATAATTAAAATAAGCTACAACAGTTTTTGCTGCATTAGCATTATCAATACAATGATTTGCAGTCATAAAATATGGGGTGCCGTCGTTTCGAGTGTTGTTTATCAGTGATCCTGTGCATGTATAGCCAAACTTTCCAATCTTGAATGTTAGCTTACAGACTGCATGTTTTTGGTCTTGCCAGTTTTCACCTTCAGGACAATTAACATTGATCAATCCACTCTCATCCAGCGAAGTTGATTTTTCATGGATATCTTTATAACCTTTTCCAATAGCTCCAATGATAAGCTCTCCATCAAATTCGGCTTCTTTGGGTTCAAAATATTCGACGACCACTTCTTTGTCTTCAAAAGCTGCAAGTATTAAAGAACCTGTTTGGTTATTGTTTTCATGCGAGAAAGCTCCATGTATTATTGAGTAGTCCGGATTATAGAGAAACAACTTTGCGCCTTTAGGCAGGTTAAACTTTTCGAAGTAGATTTGTAACGATTTGGCTTCTCCTCCTTCAAACTGATATCTCCACATAGTGCCACTATTATCTGCAAGTTCGGTTTTAAGTCCTAGTGATTTTATGGGTATGGAAACATCTTCGAAAACTGAGTATCTGTAAGGACTGGGAAATTCCTCGTCCTCTTCCAATAGCCGCTTGGTTTCAAGTTCCTGTGTTGTAAAAACCGGGATCTTTGCCGTTGCCTTTAAAGTAATTTCGGAGCGGTTTTTATAGGATAAAGGCATTCCCCCTTGGTTAATTTGACCAAATAAAGAATAAACCACAAAAAACCCAATAAATAGAAATAATTGTTTCATGAAGAAGTACGGATTAACAAGTCAACCAAAATTTTATTTGCAAAAATACATTCTTTGTGTCAAAATTCATTAGACAATAATATAAACGTAAAAAAATGGTAGACGTTTGATAAAAAATGGTTTTTTTCAAATTATTTTCGCCAAACCATTAAATTATAATGAAAACCTAACATTTCATCCTGTATCTTTGTTCATCTGGTAATTAAAACCAATCTACCATGAGGCAAGGACATGGACATGGTCATATGCAAAAACACGAAAAGAAAATCCGACGGGTTGTTCTTTTGACTGGTGTTACGATGATTGTTGAAATAGTTTTTGGCATTACTTCAGGATCAATGGCCCTATTGGCTGATGGTATTCATATGGGATCGCATGTATTGGCCATTGGACTAAGTTGGCTGGCTTATGTTTTAATAAGAAGGTTGGAAAAGAGTAAAAAATTTACTGGCAATCCTGAAAAAATCCTATCGTTATCGGGTTATACCAGTGGACTTCTATTGTTGGTTTTTGCCCTTTTTATTATAGTTGAAGCTGTTGAGCGTTTCTTTAATCCGGTTGAAATCTTTTATGTAGAGGCACTATTTGTTGCAACCGCCGGTTTGGTGGTTAATATTGCCAGTGCTTTTTTATTGCATCACGAAAAAGAACACTCCGACCATAACATTCGGGGAGCTTATTTACACGTTCTTGCCGATGCACTAACCAGTCTTTCAGCAATAGTAGGTTTGATGATTGCCATGAGGTGGAATCTATATTACATAGATATCATAGTAGCCATCCTTAGTTCTTTTGTTATTATCCGATGGTCAATAAGACTTCTCAAGGATTCAGGTAAAGTATTGTTGGATGTTGATGTCAAACATCTTCACAAACATTGAGGAAAAATGAAAGCATGGGTACTAAATCATACAAGCAATCTTGAAGTAAATAAACATCCATTAGAGAGGGTTGATTTGCCAATTCCTGAGCCAAAAGAGGGGGAACTTCTTCTCAAGGTAAAAGCCTGTGGTGTTTGCCATACTGAAATAGATGAGATTGAGGGGAGGACTCCACCTCCTTTTTATCCTGTTGTTCTTGGACACCAGGTTGTTGGTGTGGTCGAAAAGCATTTAGGGAAAAATAATATGATTAAGGTTGGGGACAGGGTTGGAGTTGCCTGGATATATACAGCTTGTGGAACATGCGTTTTTTGTCTATCTGACCAAGAAAATTTATGTGTCAATTTTGTTGCAACCGGTAGGGATTCAAATGGTGGATATGCTGAATATATGGTAGTTCCTGAGGATTTTGTTTATCCTCTTCCAGAAATTTTTTCTGATGCTGAAGCTGCACCTCTTCTATGTGCAGGTGCTATTGGGTACCGGTCGCTTGCTCTTTGCAATCCCCAAAATTACCAAAATATTGGATTAACAGGATTTGGTGCATCCGCACACTTGATGCTCAAGTTGATTCAATATCAATATCCTGAATCAAAGGTGTTTGTGTTTGCAAGAAGCAAGACTGAACAACAATTTGCTCTAGAGCTTGGAGCTTATTGGGCTGGAGATACTTCTGATACTCCACCGGAGCTTTTGGACAGTATAATAGATACAACACCGGCATGGTTGCCTATAGTTAAAGCTCTGGAAGTTATTAGGTCGGGTGGGCGTGTGGTAATTAATGCAATCAGAAAAGAATCCAATGACCTAATTGAATTACAGAACCTTGATTATTCCAAACATCTGTGGATGGAAAAGGAAATTAAGAGTGTTGCCAATGTAACAAGAAGTGATGTGCGTGAATTTATTCGCCTGGCAGCAGAAATTCCCTTTAAACCTGAAGTAGTTGAATATGGATTCGAAGATGCCAATAAAGCCCTACTTGAAATCAAGCAAAAAATCATAAAAGGGGCCAAAGTACTCATTATGAATTAAAGCAAATTGAAGGTTGACAAATTTGTCCTAGATTGTAAATCCAATGACCATAATATCATCAACCTGAAAAAACTGTTTTTGCCAATGGTCCAGATAATTTTCAAGCTTTTTTTGTTGATCCTTTAGGGGGAGGTCGTGCGATTCTATCAGCAATTGTCTGAATTGTTTTTTTGTTAGTTTTTTCAATGCATTGCCACCAATCTGGTCGGGATATCCATCTGAAAAAAGAAAGATTTTATCGCCTGGTTCCAGGTCTATTTGCTGATGAGTGAATGGTGTGTCTTGTTTGACATATCTGCCTACTGGCATTCTATCAGCTTTAAACTCCAGGATTTCTCCATTTCTTGTGATCCAAAGTGGATTATTTGCTCCTGCATAAAGGATAGATTTTTCTTTTTTGTTCAGTATGCAGATAGCAATGTCCATACCATCATTTATGGTTAAATCATTATCTGACCCAGAAAGTGTGAGGATTATTTTTTCTCGTAGTTGATTGAGTATTTCATCTGGAGTTTGTTCATCAGATGAGGAAACGATTTGATTTAGGAATGCAACTCCAAGCATGCTCATAAAGGCTCCTGGCACACCATGACCGGTGCAATCAGCTCCAGCCAGGATTATCTTGTCGTACTTCTCTTCAATCCAAAAGAAATCCCCACTTACTATGTCGCGAGGCCTGAAAAAAATGAAACTTTCTGGTAAAAGCTCTTTAAATTTTGATTTGGACGGGAGAAGCGCTCCTTGAATACGGCTTGCATATCGAATACTGCTCTCAATATTATTGGCTTGTTGCCTGATTTTTTTCTCAGCTTCAACCAATTGGGTGATATCTGTCGCATATGATTGGCAAATGGAGTATTCAGATATTCCCCTAAGCATAAACCTAATGTGATGTTCGCCTATATTGATGGTGACAGATTCTCTCTTATTTGAACGGATAAAGTTTTTAATGTCAAAATCATGTAAAAAAGTGAGAGTTGCGCCAATATCACAACCGGCTATAAATTCAGGAAAATACTCCCGGGCAGCATCATTGGCATCAATTAGTTTTAAGTCAGCGTCAAATCGAAAAACAGGTTCAGGATTTAAGTTGGCAAACAAGGCCATGCTGTTGGCTTTGTCACGGGTTTTTACCAAATCAGTAATGTCTGAAGCGTAGAGTTGACATGCTTTAAGGTCTGGAATACCTTTGGTTTCAAAGAATAGTGTTTTATTACCGATTTGTTCCTGGTGTTGAAATACAATACCCTTCCTGATACAATTGATGAGCAGAATAGGGTCTATACTAGGCAAATATTCACGAATATTCTTTCCTGCGTTGAAGCCATCACTAAATATTTGAAAAACAGCATTGTTAAATGCAACAATCTCGAGTTTCTCATTAAGCCTTATCACTGGATTAGGATTGAATCTTGCAAAAAGGGACAATGATTTTTCTTCTTGTTGTTGAAGGGCCGAATTGTCTGGAATTAGATAATCAATTTTCCATCGGGTATTAGTTTTACAGTGGTTGCAAAAAGGTATCCAGTCTCCCTTAACAATGGTGATTTCGTTTTGACCACACCCCTTGCATCTGATTTTAGCGCTGATGTTTGAGACATCACCTGGGTGTAGTGAAAGTTTTGCCAAAACCGACGAAGTAGTTGAAACCAAATAAGGGACAATAAAAGTGAGTATTACCTGTAAAAGGTTTATTGAGCTGAAGTTACCAGAAAAGATCAGGTCGGACTGGTTAATGAGGTTTAGAATAATGCCAACAACTAATGATACAATAATTGCCCTTCTTACAATTGGTTTTAATAAAGAAATAGTAAAAACTGTTTTTATCATAACGAGTTTTATTGATATAAATTAAATTACTGAATTTTGCCTACAAGATGATATAATTCCTGAATATATAAGTAGAAATATTGATTTTTGTTTGATCAGGAATTTAAATATTCCTGAAAACTATCATTGAAATGGTCATTGAACCATTTGACTATTAGAGACCTGCGAAACAGCCACTCTTTGCCTAATTTGGCTGCTGGTACTTTGTAGTTTTGTGCCCAGGTATATACCGTCTGGGGTTTTAGTCCTTGGTAACCTCCTCCAATGTCATGATCTTTTCCATAAAGTTAATGTTCAAAATATGTTGAAACATCACTTATGTTAGCAGTTTTGGCTTCATAGTAAACTTAATATTAATTAATACAATTACTGCATAGAAAATATTTGATTATCTTTAAAAAGTATTGAAGCCGGTTATACATGAAAAAAATGAAATACTTCACCCAAGAATATGCTGTTGAATAACCGGAAAAGTCATATATCACAGACTCTAAAGGATGAAATTGTACGCCTGTTAATTTTAGGCTTGGGAGTGTTTATATTTATCCTCTTCTTTCAGCCATTTCCGCTTACTAAATTGGAGTATAACGAAAGGTTGTTGTATGTGACAGGATTTGGAGGCATCTATTTTATCCTATCATTCCTTGTTTTGATTCTCCTACCTATTTTAATTCCAAAATGGTTTAGGGTCAGTGAATGGGAAAGTGGTCCTCCATATGCTCTAAGTTTTTTATTATTGGCAATTGCTTCAACAGCCTTCGCCTTTTATATTCGGTATGTTGGTAATTCGCCAATAAGTTTTTATATCATGTTTAAGGTTGTTTTGGTTTGTTTGTTGCCAATAATAGCATTGTCGATTCTATATAAAAACAAAGCTCTTGAACGGTTGATACTGATATTGAAAGTTCAAAATAAAGAATTGAGAAAAAGGGTAAGGGAAGAAGAAAAAGAAGGAGGTTCTAAACACATTGAACTCTTTTCGGCGAATAAATCTGAAAAGCTAAGCTTATTGTGTGAGAATATTATCGCCATTAGGTCAGCAGACAACTATATAGAAGTTATTTCTTTGATAGAGGGTTATCCTGAAAAGAAATTATTGCGAAATACTTTAAAAGATATTGAGCAGCAGTTATCAGCAAGGGATAGTTTTGTTCGTTGTCACAGAACATGCCTGGTGAATACAAAGCTTATTCATAAATTGTTCCGAGATTATAGTGGTTATAAGCTTAAAATGAAGTTTTTAGAGGAGTCTCTTCCGGTTTCAAGACAGTTTATTGTTCAGGTTAGAGATGCCGTTTCTGTAAACATCGATTGATGTTGCTCGCCACACATTGAGTGCTATTCGCCACAAATATGGCTGCTCAGCTTTATTCCAGCGCTACTTAACCCATCAGTTTTTTTTAACCTGGTATAGGGCTTACCTTTAATTCAAATTCTAAAACTTATAGATATGATTAATGTAGTTGACAACTACTGTGAGTTTCCAACAGTAATGCGTAGACCCATGTGGCAAATTTGGCACAAATTACTTATCCGTTTTGACAAAGACAGTACGGTTAATTTTATGAATTACGGGTACCATGGCCTAAATGGTGACCCAAAGCTTCAACTTAAGGAAGCTGATGAGACAAACAGATATTGTATCCAACTATACGATCAGGTAGTAAATAGTGTAGACCTCAAAAATAAAAGAGTTGTTGAAGTTGGATCTGGTCGTGGAGGTGGAGCCGATTATATTTCACGATACTATGAACCAAAATCTTATACCGGTGTTGATATTTCGTCTGGCGTCATAGAATTCTGCAACAAGAACTATAATGTCCCTGGTTTATCTTTTGTACAAGGAAGAGCAGAAAAAATACCTCTTGATTCAAGTTGTGCTGATGCTCTTGTGAATGTCGAGTCTGCAAGATGCTATAGCGATATTACCTTGTTCTTTGATGAAGTACACAGGATATTAAAACCTGGGGGTAAATTTTGTTTTGCCGATATGATTGAGAAGGATGATGTACAAGACATTAGGGATAAGCTCAGTGATAGGGGATTCTTGCTTCTTAGGGAAAAAGAAATAACCCCCAATGTTGCGAAAGGTTTAGAGCTTGATTCGCAACGCCGGGAAGGGCAAATTCAAAATAAAATACCCGGATTGCTCCAAAAATCATTTGGCAAGTTTGCGGGTGTAAAGGGCACAAAAAGATTTGATTCCTTTTCGAATGGTAAATTCGAATATTGGAGCTTTGTGCTTGAGAAGACTGAAAAATAGTTTTGGTTTGATGTGCAAAACGATTAATTATTGATGATAACTTAAGGGGAGATGGAAACAAAGACGGTGAAATTTCTAAACAATGAAGGAAAAGAGTTTATTGTTGAATTGAGAAAGGAAGTTGCGAATTATTTTAAATCTTCGCAGATTGAGAAGTATGGGAATTTTAATCTATGGGCTAAAACAGCTTTTATGTTCTTGCTTTACATCACTCCTTATGTTATTATGATTACTGGTTTGGCGAGTTCGCTTTATGGCGTATGGGCTTGCTGGGTTATAATTGGTGTTGGAAAAGCAGGTGTTGGCATGGATGTTATGCACGATGCGAACCACCGCAGTTACTCTACGAAACACTGGTTAAACCAATTGTTGGGCAAATCGCTCTACCTCTTGGGAGGCTTTCCGCCAAATTGGCAACACCAGCACAATACAATGCACCACGGCTTTACCAATATCGAGGGATATGATGAAGATATCGACCCAGGTTTTTATTTGAGACTGTCGCCGCATAAACCTCTGTTGAAAATGCACCGGTTCCAGCATATTTATGCATGGTTTTTATATGGTCTCATGACTTTATTGTGGGTAACCACAAAAGATTTTAAACAATTGTTAAGGTATAAAAAAGAAGGTGTGCCTTTGAGTAACGATAGATCCTATACCGGGTTATTGGTAACATTGATTATTTCAAAAATCATATACTATGTGGCATTTATTGTTGTTCCTATGCTGATTTTGCCTTTTGCCTGGTATTGGATTGTGGTTTTTTTCCTTAGCATGCACTTTGCAAGCGGCTTTATCCTAACAGTGATATTCCAGACTGCACATGTTGTACCGGCAACTGAATATCCAATTCCGGATGATATGGGAACAATAGATAATAACTGGGCAATACACCAAATGTTGACTACTTCAGATTTTGCTCCAAAGAAGAAGGTGATTTCCTGGCTTATTGGAGGATTAAATTATCAGGTAGAACACCACCTGTTTCCAAATATTAGCCATGTTCATTATCCAAAAATTGCGGGGATAGTTAAAGATGTGGCGAACAAGTATGGTGTGCCTTATCATGTTCAGCCTGGATTTTTAGCAGCAGTTTTTGCTCATGCTAAAATGTTGAAAAACTTAGGCAGAGCCTAAGTTTTTTAAATTGATTACTTAAAAAGTTTTACTCTTACTGCTGTTGGTCCTTTAGGGCCTTTCTCAATTTCAAAGCTTACCTTGTTGTTTTCTTTGATCGGTTCTTCCAGGTTATTTGCATGTACAAAAATGCTTTCCTGGCTGTTCATGTCTTTAATAAATCCATAACCTTTGTCGTCATTAAAGAATTTCACAATCCCTTTTCTTTGAGTCACAGATTCATCACTATCTTCCTTCTTGGGAACACCAACCTCAATGTCTTCAAGTTTTATCTCAGACTTAATTTGTTCCTCCGGGGGTGTAGAAGTAATGTTGCCAAGCTCATCGACATATGCAATCATATCATCAAAACTGCTCTTGTCGTTTTCTTTTCGGGCAAGCCTCTTCTTCTCCTTTTCTTTTCTCTTCTTCTCCTTCTTGTTTCTAATTTCTTTTTTATGAAATGTTTCTTGGGATCTGCCCATAAATTGTCCTTTTTATAAAATAATTCAATAAATACTAAAAACTAATTTTCATTAATCAAGTAAATGATGCTTTGTGTGTTTAATCCAGAGATCTAAACACAGCCATAAAACACAGGATCTATCTAGCGTGTGGGGTTTGTCTAAATGTGATCCTGGTTGATTAGAGGTCTATTATGGAATAATACCCACTTCAAAAAAAGATTTGATATGGGTATTATATTTCTGTCATATCATTAATCCAAGATTATCCTGGATTATTTTCAGGTATTGGTCTAATAGTCGGTTTTGCGAGGTTTAGCTTCGTTTACGACCATGTCCCTACCTTCAAGAACTTTGCCGTTTAAGGCTTCGATTGCAGCTGTAGCATCAGATTGGTCTTCCATTTCAATAAAGCCAAATCCTTTACTTCTGCCACTGTACTTGTCAGTAATGATTTTTGCGGAGTTAACTGCTCCAAATTCTTCGAATACCTCTTTGAGGCTGTCTTCATTAACCTTGAAATTAAGGTTGCCTACGTAAATGTTCATTCTAAAATAATTAAATTAAAAATGCTTAAATCTGTACTCAGAGTTGTATAGGTAATTCTATTTTAGGACTATACAGCAAAAGGTATAATGATTTAAGTGTAAATAATAGAATTAAAAAGGTAGCAATGCGAACTAAAAATATCGAAAGTATTTAGCTGACAATAGCTCAAATTCTTAAATCTATAACGGATGCAAAGGTAATCTTTTAATTGGACAATGAAAACTAAATCATTTATTCAGTTGTTTTTAAAGCGTATACAGGCAATTTTCTGCCAGGAATCGAAGATTTTGAATGCTGGATGAATAAAGCTCCAATTTTATTGTAAAACCCTTCGGCAAAAGGATCAACAAATATTAGCAATTTTTTGGCACCAATCAGTTTTGACTGCTCTTTGGCATGCCTCACCAAAACTGATCCAATTCCTTTTTTATGATGCTCGGGCAAAATAAAAATGTGCTCCAACCAATATCCTTTCTTTACAAATACTTCACCAGAATAAAAATCTTTAGGATTAAACACAATAGAATAGAAGCCAACAATTTCTTGATTATAGATGGCATTATAGACAATATGTTTCCTGATATAATCTTCAGTTATGGTCAACTCCTCTTTCCATATTTCGTAGTAATGGTCCGGATAGTTCCAATGCTTTTTAGCTGCGTGGGCAATCATGGTAAGTGTTAGATTGTCAGTTGGTATTGCCTTTTGGATGAGTAGACGGTTTATAGTAGACATACTAAGAAAATTATGCTGGACAATTTAATCAAAACAAATAATTATGCGCTAAATTATTGCAGCAAGATGTTGAAAAATCCTAAAAACACATTGCTTCCTATACACTTTCTATAGTGTTATATGTCTGTGTTGCAAACTCTTATGGTGTGAATAATTTGAATTGCAAACTTTTTTGATGCAATGCTGAACATACTTTAACATTGAAAGGAGTCTGCTTTAAGTCTTCCTGATAGTATTTATGTTTTTTTTTATATTTAGCCATTGATTTTCTTATTATTCGTAAATGAAAGTAGCAATAACAATAACCAAAAATATAAATACCTTACGGACTAGTTTATCTGATGATACAATTCTTAAATCATTATTTGACAATGTTGTTTTTACTAGCCCTAGGCGTTGTATATTAAATACAAAAAATGAGATTCTCATAAAAAACTATGGAATTACCAAAAAACATAATCAATGGATAAAATCAAATTCATTATTGATTGGAGCGATCAGGTGGAACCTAATATCTGATGCTTCATTCAAAATTGATGAAATTGAAAGCAATCTCGTATATAAATTCAATATTGCTCTGTTTCTTCTGGCTAGCCTGGTTTCCTCAGTTCTTTTCGCGGTTGTTTTTGGAATGAGTTTATTTCAATTGTCAGGAAACCTGCTTGGTGTTGTTAAAGTAGGTATAATTATTATGGCTGTAATTTTATTTATTTCAGCAATTAACATTTATGTTAAATACCTCATTCATAAGATTTTCATAAATAGATTTGTTAAAGAAATGCATATTAAAGAAGGTATGTCATAGCATTCTTCGTCGGATTGATTTCGCTGGGTATGTTTACAAAATCGAAGAATTGCAAATATGCATTTATTAAGTTCTTGCGATAAAACCGTTATTAATATCCCATTCGCTAGCTTTTGAAAACTATCCACCTTTCATAAAAGATTAAGGGTTTTAATGCATTCAAAACCATCAAGGCATTTGGTCTCAATTCGGTAAGCTTTCAACTATGAATGGAATATAGAATCAAAATAATTGTCAGGTGTACAGGATATGCCAGTTCTGTTGCAGTTAATAAGTGGTGATTTTTACTGTCCTTTGGACTTATTTTCTTATATTATCAACCAGGCATTGATTAAATCATAATCATTATGAACGAGAACGGGAATGGAGAGAATAAAAAACAGGATGGACTTCGGGATGAATCCGGATTTTTGCCAGAAAAGACTGATGGACTTTCTGATCGGGAAGAGTTGCTCAATAGTTTCTTAGGGCGCCTGGTACCCCAGGACGATTCATGGGGAAATCCGGATTTCGGGGAGGAAGGACTTGAAAAAATGCCCTCTGACCTTTCTGAGTATCCATTGGTTCGTGTGCCAACGCATATCGAAAAGAAAATCAATGAGCTACAAAAAATATCCAGCTCCATTGAGAAACGTATGGTAGACTTTGAGGGCATTTCTGCCCAAGATTTTACTCGCTTTAAAGTAAACTATGCTGCTGCGTTGAACAAAGAACAACTTGCAGCAACGCTTACTACTGAAAAACCCGTATTGGTTATTGCCGGTGCCGGAAGTGGAAAAACCCGTGTAATAGTCCATCGTGTATCCTATTTGATCGAGAAGGGAACCGATCCCAGATCGATATTATTGTTGACATTTACCCGAAAAGCTTCAAAAGAAATGCTTGACCGGGTACAAAGCCTGCTGCACGATAAAAATGTTGGCAATGTTACTGGTGGTACTTTCCATTCTTTTGCCAGTTACGTGTTAAGGAAATACTCAAAAATGATAGGGCTGCCTCCAAATTTTACCATTATCGATTCTGCCGATTCTGAGGATATCGTTGATCTGATCCGCACCGAACTAAAGTTTAACAAAAAGGATAAAAAATTCCCGCGAAAGCAACGTATTTACGACATTATCAGTTATTCGCGTAACCGTAGGGAGAGTATTGCAACAGTTATCAAGGCAAATTATTCAGGGCTCGAAGAGTTTATCGAGGATATAGAGTTGATCTATAGAGGGTACACCCAATACAAACACATGAGCAAAATACTCGATTTCGACGACCTGATGGATGTGCTCAACAAAGCCCTGAAATCGCATGCAAAATTCAGGGAAACCATGCAGAACACCTATCAATATGTTATGGTAGATGAGTTTCAGGATACCAATGTTGTTCAGGGCGAAATTGCCCGTATCATTGCCCAGAAGCATGGACGCATCATGGTTGTGGGGGACGATTCGCAAAGTATCTATGCCTTCCGTGGGGCCAATTATGAAAATATCTTACGTTTTCCAGAAGCTTTTCCTGATTGTGTATATATTAAAATTGAGCAGAACTACCGCAGCAATCAAAATGTGCTTGATTTTACCAATTCCATAGTTGAACACTCATCTATTGGCTATAAAAAGCGCCTCTTTACAAACAACAAACAGGAGCATGTCCCTATTGTTAAAAGGGTTTATGGTCAGGACGATGAGGCAGTTTTTATTGTCGACCGTATCCTGGAACTTGCCGATAATGGTGTGCCACTTAACCAGATAGCCATCCTTAACCGGGCCGACTGGCATAACCGCTACATACAGACAGAGCTGAACAAAAGGGGAATACCCTACGTCGTTGTCGGAGGGTTTAAGTTCAACGAACGTATGCACATCAAAGATGTTGTATCTTACCTAAAGCTCACTTTTAATCCGGCAGATGCTGTTTCGTGGCACAGGGTATTGAAATATATAGGAGGTGTTGGACAGATTACTGCCAGCCGTTTAGTGGGTGAGTTGCAGCAAGCCGGAGGTAACTTTGAATTTGAAGCCTATAAGGCTAAAAAGTTTTACAATGAACTATATACCCTGGGAACCATGTTGGCAAAGGCCAGCCAGGCAGAGCTAACCTTGACACAAAAGGTCGAAATTATCAAGGATTATTATGCACCCTTGCTTAAAGCCCGCCAGGATGATTATTACCAGCGCATGGAGGATGTAGCCATCCTGATCGATTTATCCAAAAAATATAAACGCCTCGACCAATTCCTCTCCGATTTTGCACTTGACCCACCGTCGAAAAGGGTTGCCGACCAAGGTACACCTTTAATTGATGAGGGCGAAGAGAAAGGGAAAATAACGATCAGTACAGTACATTCAGCAAAAGGGTTGGAGTGGTATGCTGTATTTGTTCCCCACGCCCTGGAAGGCTTGTTTCCTTCGAACCGTGCAAACACACTCGAAGAAATGGAGGAGGAGCGAAGGCTCTTTTATGTAGCCTGTAGCCGTGCCAAGGAGGAGCTCTTTGTTACCTTTCCGCGAAACATTTATTCCTACGATGCCTTTTTTCATTTGCCTTCACGCTTTCTGATTGAACTGGGCGAGGGTAAGTTTGTTTTTGAGGATGCGTAGTTTTTTGTTTTAATCTTACGGTAGCTCTTAATTAAACATGTAACGATTAATGGAGTATACAATTACCAATATTTTGTAGTTCGGAAGACGAACTCCAGTTAGCAAACTTATTTCATCTAAAACCAATTAGGCCATGCAATTTGAAAAAGGACGCTTATACCATATCTACAACTAGGGCAATAACAAACAGGAAATATTCTTTAGCAGGGAGAATTATTTATTTTTTCTTAGAAAAGTAAGGATCCAATTACTGCCTTATTGCGATATCCTGGCGTATTGCCTTATGCCTAACCATTTCCATTTTATGGTTAGGGTGAAGGAGGTTGAGTTGGATGCCATTGAGAATGCGACTCAAAGTCTCGCCCTTAATAGCATCAAAAGCGTGCCCAAGAACATCAACAGCGAAACTCCCAAACCCGAAGGCACCTTCCAAAAATCAATCGGAATACTCTTGTCATCATACACACGTGCAATAAACAAACAAAATGGATTGTCCGGTAGCCAGTTCAGGCAAAAGACAAAAGCTGAATGCCTGAACTGTACCAATGGGCTTGCCCCCTCTTTTTTCAATACAAATTCAGGTGCTTTGATAAATATAGAACGCCCAGAAAGGCATTACCAGCAGGTTTGTTTTGATTATATCCACCAGAACCCGGTTAAGGCAAAACTTGTTGAGAATGCCCAAGCCTGGGAATATTCTTCGGCCAGCGAATATGTCGGCATAAGAAGCGGGACACTTGTTAATACAGAACTCGCAAAAGAATATGTCGATACCAGGATCAACCTTTTAAAAACCAATAATTACCCTCATGATTAAACGCACATTATGCTTCAGCAATCCCTGCTACCTCAAGAAAAAGCAGAACCAGCTTATTGTCGAATACAAAGATGCAGAGCCCAAATCGGTACCCATCGAGGATATTGGTATGCTAGTGCTCGACAATATGCAGGTAACCATAAGCACAGCATTGCTTATGGCACTAATCGATAGCAGTGCAGCCATTGTTTCAACCAACCAGCAGCATATGCCAGAAGGGCTCATGCTGCCCATGACCGACCACCATATTTTTACCGAAAATGTAAAGAGCCAGATCAATGCCTCTGAACCTTTAAAGAAGAACCTTTGGCAACAGACTGTTTGTGCCAAAATCAAAAACCAGGCCTGTCTGTTGGGTTTACTAGGGCTCGATACAGAAAACATGCAGTACTGGGCCAAAAGCGTAAAAAGTGGTGATCCCGATAACTACGAGGCCCGCGCTGCAGCACTCTATTGGGCCAATATTTTTACAAATTATGGGCCTTTTAAACGTTTTCGGCATGGAGCACCCCCCAATAACCTGCTAAACTATGGCTATGCCATATTAAGGGGAGTTATAGCCCGTTCGTTGGTGGGAAGCGGAATGATGCTTTTTGCCGGTATACACCACCGTAACAAATACAATCCCTATTGCCTGGCAGATGATATTATGGAGCCCTACAGGCCTTATGTCGACCAGGTGGTGTTGGAACTTGTCGGCGAAGCAGGAAGCCTTGAGGAATTGGATGAACTTACACCTGATATTAAAAAAAGGTTGCTGGTTATTCCGGCAATAGATGTTACGATCGACAATCAAAGCAGCCCATTGATGGTTGCAGCCCAGCGAACAACAGCATCCCTGATGCAATGTTGTATTGGCACCCAACGTAAGGTGTTATATCCCGAGCTATAGCAAGAAACAGTAAGTGTGTCACCATGACCGACCTAAACCGTTTAAACCAGTACAGAGTTTTGTGGGTATTTGTATTTTTTGATTTACCAACTGCGACTAAAAAAGACCGGAAACAGGCAAACCGTTTCAGGAAAATGCTGATAGATGATGGTTTTAGCATGATGCAATATTCGATTTATACCCGTCATTGCAACAGCCGCGAAAACGCCAACGCGCATATTAAGCGAGTTAAATTTTTTTTGCCGGAAAGGAGTGAAGTAATAATTTTTACACTTACCGACAAGCAATTTAGCATGATGGAGTTTTTCCGTTCTGCCAAAGAAGCCGACAGGCCCGACACTCCCCAACAGCTTGAGCTTTTTTAGTCGGGGTGCGACTAGAGTCGCGCTCCGACTGGTAAACCAGGTAGAGAGTTTCGTCCCAACCAGAATCCAAGCACTCTGGCTTTAACAGCCCAGGAACAAAAAAACCGCTCCAATACCAAGAAAAGAGCGGTTTGTGACACAGTTTTTTTATCCCAAAAGACGGTCTAACTCATTTATAGTCAGAAAAATAAATTGAGGTCTGCTGTGTCAAAGATCGTAAAAAAACAACCCTGTAAGACTCATGAACCGGAACAAAGCGGAGCTCAGTAAATTTAATACCACTAAAAAAATATTGCATGAGTATTTTCCCAAAAGCCTGAGTGCAAATTTTTCCTGGTGATCATAGTCTCGCCCGGACTTGCCTCTAAATGTTTCAATCTGGTGCTGGTTTTGTTGTCTCTTGATAAAATTTCGTTTTATGGAGAACATCTGAAAAGTTTTTCATCTATCTTTAATATTCGTAATCCAAACTATTAACTTAATTTATTGTTATGAATACTAAATTTTTTTACTTCCTCTTATTTTGTGTATTATTGTCTCAGGGCGTTAAATCCCAAGTGGTTGTTGGGATTGATGCCAGCCAGGAACCCCAAAAGATATCAAAATATATCTATGGCAAGAACAACAGTCTTTCCGACAATGCATCCTCTCCATTAAGTGCTGCAGACTGGACCAGGATAAAAGATGCAGGTGTTGTTTTTTTACGTGAAAGCGGGGGGAACAACAGCACAAAATACAATTGGAAATATAAGTTAAGCAGTCACCCCGATTGGTACAACAATGTGTATGCCCATGATTGGGATTTTGCAGTCCAGTCTTTGCAGAATGAAATACCTGATGCACAAGGTATGTGGTCTTTTCAGCTTTTAGGGAAGGCTGCTAAAACTACCGACCAAAACTTTGGCGACTATGCTTATAACAATTCCCAGTGGTGGAGCGGTGTAAACCAGAACCTGGCCGGTGGGGGCACAGTCAACGACGCCGGAGGATCACAAGCACTTGTTGATGGTAATCCTGATTTATACCTGATGGACTGGCCAGCTGATTCTACAGTAGAAATATTAAACCATTGGTTTGGTGCAGGAGGGCTCGGACTGGATCAATCCCAACTGCTGTATTGGAGTATGGACAACGAAGTGGAAATATGGTCAGGTACCCATGACGATGTGATGAAGACCCAAATATCAGCCGAAGAGTTTATGCAGTTGTATTTTAAAGTAGCAAAAAAAGCCAGGGCAATTTTTCCTGAAATCAAGCTCTGTGGCCCTGTTCCGGCCAACGAGTGGCAATGGTATAACTGGGATAATTCAAGCATTTCCTACAATGGCAAGGAATATTGTTGGCTGGAATATTTCATTCTTCGTGTTGCAGAAGAGCAGAAGGCTAGTGGCATTAAGCTTTTAGATGTACTGGACATCCATTTTTATCCGGGCACGACTAATTCCGACGAAATTTTACAATTGCACCGGGTATATTTCGACAGATCTTATGTTTTTCCCGAAGCTAATGGGGTAAAACGTGTAAATGGGGGATGGGACAATAACCAAGACAAAGAATATATTTTTGGCCGTTGCAACGATTGGTTGACCGAATATATCGGTGTAGACCATGGTGTTACATTTGGGGTTTCAGAGACCAGTATAAATGCTAGTGATCCTAATATTTTTGCAGTTTGGTATGCTTCAACCCTGGGGGAGTTTATGAAAGAAGGCGTCGAGTTCTTTTCACCTTGGGACTGGGATATTGGTATGTGGGAGGTGCTGCATTTATTTAGCAATTTCAATTTTAACAATTACCTATCAAGCAGTTCCAATCAGGAAGAATTGGTTTCAGGATATGCTACGATAAATGATGCCAGGGATTCGCTGTCAGTAGTTTTGGTAAATCGGTCGACGTCAGGTAGTAAAGAGGTAACAGTTAATCTAAATGGTTTTTATCCTGTTCAGGAAACCTCCAAAGCATATCGCTTGAGCAATCTGCCAGGTACCGAAACATTTGTGTCGCATAGTAATAATGCTCTAGAGGAAGTAAACATTGTACCCTCTGGAAATTCTGTAGCACTTACATTGCCTCAACTGTCAGTTACTACTTTGATACTTTCTGGCGGGGTTGTTGGCATTTCGGAAACCGTTAAAACGCAGAAGCCTGTGATCGTTCCTAATCCTGTGCATACATTATCAGACTTTCAATTAAACATTGATGATATACAATCTGTATTAACCATAGAGGTTTTTGACACTAAGGGTACAAAAGTTGCTGAATATGAAAAACCCGACCAAACTGGACAGATTAACCTTTCTGGCAGTAGTTTTATGCCAGGGGAATACATTATATATATTCGAAAAAAAGACAGCTATTATACAGAAAAACTAATTGTTGTTGATTAAGGTCAGGTAGCCTGTGTTTAGCTAACTACAGCATTCGTGCACCGAAGAATTGTCGTGGGAGTAGCGCTAATACCATTAAGTTCAGGTTGTTCACTAAGATGCAATCTCCGAATACTACGCTTCGATTGAGTTTATAAGGAGTGTAGTCTTCAGGGTGACAGTCAGGCTGAGCAGAGTCGAATCCTATTACCTTAACTTAATGGTACTGGGAGCTGCGCTGGGGTAAAATCAATAAAATTGTCATGCCTCTTCTGAAAATTTTGAATATAGAGAGACGGGTGTATGCGGCATTTCACTACTTTTATCCCTAAAGATTGATTACAAACAGATAGATATGAAAAGAACTTATTTTGCCATAATACTCATCGCCATTACTGCCTCATGCATGAAAAACAATAAATCTGGATCTGATAACCCAACACAAGATAAGCCCGAACCTTCATTGATTAAAGAAGGGGCCAATCTGGTTCTGCTTGCAGATGGGTTTCTATTTACCGAAGGCCCTATATCAGACAAAGCCGGCAATGTATACTTTACCGACCAGCCCAATAACCGCATTATGCTATGGACAGTCGAAGGTAAGCTGGAAACTTATCTGGAGCCCAGTGGAAGGTCCAATGGTTTATATATGGATAAGCAGGGACTGCTCTGGGCCTGTGCCGACGAAAAAAACGAAATGTGGCTGATTGATCAGGACAAAAACAAAGAAGTGCTTTTCGATTCCTTTTTGGGGAAAAGGCTCGATGGTCCCAATGATGTTTGGGTCATGGACAACGGAAATGCTTATTGCACCGATCCATATTACCAACGCCAGTGGTGGGAAAAGCAAACTCCCGATCAGGATACCCGTGGAGTTTACTTGTTTGATAGGGAATTTAGGTTGCTCAAGTTGGTTGAAGAAGATCTGGTTCAGCCCAATGGAATTGTTGGCACGGCTGACAATAAAACACTTTTTGTTGCCGATATCGACGATAAAAAGGTTTATAAGTACACTATTGAAACCGATGGCAGCCTTTCGGGAAAAAACCTGTTTTGCGAAACAAATTCAGATGGAATGACCCTGGATGAGTTGGGCAACTTATATGTTACAAACGAAAAAGGTGTTACTGCATACAATAAAAACGGAAAACAGGTTCTAAATATCCCGATTGATCAACCCTGGACAGCCAATGTATGTTTTGGTGGCAAAGAGCATAAAACCTTGTTCATAACAGCAATGACTGGATTATATGCCATTGAGATGAATGTGAAGGGGATGCAGTGGGAGTAGTATAACTTTAATTGTCTGTTATTGCTAAATTAGTGCATTCTTGCTCCTTTTAGGGCAATCCTGTAAAGTTTAAAACTTCTATAGCTCCTGATGCATAGTGTGCAGTTGGGGTTCGTAACCTGGTACTGAAGTGACAAGGTTTTTAATATTGGCACCTATGATGCTGGGGTTTCAATCGTTTCTGGTTTCAATGGGGCTTGCCTTTTTAAATTAACTACAATGACCAGCTTAAAAATAAAAAACTGGACTTTGCTTGATCTTAACCTTTCCCCTATTTTTTAATACACATTAGTTCAATATTCAAAAATAAATACTTAATTTCGAGACTTTACAAAGTTGCTATGAGCAAAAAAGATATTGGCCAACCTGTAATGTCTGAGCATATTAACAGGTTAAATAAAATACTTGTGCTGAACATAAT
>JBNKPU010000036.1:0-9825 GCA_050295515.1 Bacteroidales bacterium
ATTTATAAGTGAAATTCATAGCTTTTCATTAAATAATCGATTTACGGCTCTAAATTTTATCACCATAGCTCGCTATGTCTCAAAAATTTATATTGTAAATCAATCATTTACTGAAATTTGAGCTCGCTAATTTTAATCGAACTCAGGTTGGTAATATTCAAAAGCATCATATATTGTTGTTTTCAATATTCCTTTGAGTGAAAAATTCTTTTATCGAAAGAGCAGTAGTAATTTTATCATAACAAAGAGTGTAAGTAAGTTTTCTGCCATTAATTTATTTATTTTTGCTAAATTGGAATCAAAAGCTTGTGGGCACATCGCAAGATGATAAAATTTAAAGTATGAATAAGACAAGAGACTCTATATTAAAACGTTTAGGAGCATATAACTATTCATTCGGGTTTAAGCTTAGGCTTACCCTCCTGACCTTAATAATTAGCAGCCTTTTAATAACCTGCGTTGTAGGTCTATACTTTTTTAGGAATTACATCTACGTAAAAAGCAATCAAAACCTTGAAATATCTACAAGTGGCAAACAAACTGAATTTGAGGACTTTTATTCCAAAATAAAAGAAAAGGTAGCAACCATAACAGATAATACCCTGGCAAGCAATGTAGAAGCCCTGATTAAAGGGTATGACAATTATTTATATGATTTTTCTGCACATGATAAACTTCCTCAATATGAAGGAGCAATTCAATTTTATTATCAAAATGAAGTAATTGACAAAATAAATTTTCATCCCCCTACTTTTGATGCAATTAAACCAACTGATAAAAAGGTTTCAATTCTTCAATACAATTATTTGGTCAATAACTCTTTCAAGGCAGAAGAGAAATACCGTCTTGATAAATTTGATGACGGAACATCATATTCGCAATACCACAAGCAAATACATGGCACCTTGCATAAAATTGCAACTAAGCTTGGATTTAACAATATATATATCATTGACAGCAAAAAAGGTGATGTTATATATACATACAATAAAAACATTGTATTTGGGAACAATCTATTTTCAAGCTATTTGAAGAATACGCAATTAATAACTGCTTATCAAAGAGCACTTATTGCAAATGATCATGATGTTGTACCGATAGATTATGATTTTTTCATTGGAACAAATAACCAGCCTGTTGCCTTTTTAGCGACTCCGATTATATACAATGGCAAAAAAAATGCAGTGTTGGTTTTTGAGATCAATTCTGATTTTTTCTCACCTGTTTTGCTGAATAAAAATGAAACAGAAACTTCATTTTGTTTGGTTGGCAAGGACAAGAAAATAAGGAACAAGCCAATTGAAGAACAATCCGATGCTGAAGGATTCAAACAATTACTTCGCAAACATTCTATTGATGGTGAACAAGCAATACAAGTTGGTACCTCAGCTTTATCCCTCTCATATGGGTTTGACCTAAACCTGGGAGAAAAACAAAACAAACCGATCGCCAACTATCTGGGAGAAAAATCATTTATACAATCAAGCAAATTGAATATTAAAGGAATAGATTGGTATTTGACTGGTCAACAAACAGTTAACTCAACCATGTCTGAATTTAAGCAAATATTTTTCATCATTCTGGCTGTATTCTTTGGTTTGATAATGTTGTCGATTTTTACCGCCAATTTTTTCAAAAAAATGATATTACCCAGTATTGGAAAGCTTCAAAATGCTATGCAAAAGATAGCTGTTGGTGAAAAGCAGGAAAACCTGAATATTGTTTGGCATGATGAGATTGGAAATACAATGAAAACATTTAATGAGTTAAACAGCAGGATTGATGAGGCAGGAAAATTTGCACTGCTTCTAAGTGAAGGTAAATATGACCTGAATTTCGAGGAACTTTCAGAAAACGATCTGTTTGCACATTCTTTAAACACACTTAAGCAAGCTCTTAAGTCCAATAAAGCTGAAGAAGATAAACGTACCGAGGAAGATCAGATAAGAAATTGGACCAATGAAGGTATTGCTATGTTTAATGACCTCCTCAGACAAAGCAATGACAATATAGACAAACTTGCATATATTATAATAGAAAACCTAATAAAGCACGTAAATGCAAATATTGGAGGAGTTTTTCTTGTAAAAGGGGAACAAGATTCTGAAAAGACAATCAATTTAATTGCCTCGTACGCCTATGACAGAAGAAAATATGAAAAGAAGGTAATTGCTATTGGTGAAGGAATTATAGGCAATTGCTATTTGGAAAAGAAACCTGTTTTTCTGAGAAATATTCCACAGGATTATATGGAAATTGGTACTGGTATGGGGAAAGCCAGTCCAAAGATAGTCTATATATCACCATTGATTTATGATGATGAAGTATTAGGATTTATTGAACTGGCTTCACTTGAAGAGTTCAAGCAATATGAGGTTGAATTTATTGACAAGCTCTCAGAAAATATTGCTGCAACATTCTCTACTGTGAGATTAAATACTAAAACAGCTATTTTATTGGAAGAATCGGAACGCAGGACCAATGAAATTGCCCAACAGGAAGAAGAAATGAGGCAAAACCTTGAAGAAATGCAGGCTACCCAAGAAGAACTGGCAAGACTTCGCGATGAGGATGAAAAAAGGACGAAAATGCTTCAGGACGAAATTGAATCCTCGAAGTCAATGATACAAGAGATTGTCAACAATATGTCAGGTGAGGTTTATATTAAAAACCAAGAGGGAGTAATTGTACTGGCAAATGAAGAAATTGCTGCCCGATTTAATACCACGCCTGAAAAACTAATGGGCAAGGTTGATACTGACATATTTACCCAGGAACGAGCTGAAAAAGAGCAAGAACTTGACAAATTGGTTCTTACTGAAGGCATATTTAGCGATGAATTAAGCGAGCTGGTTGGTACTGAACAACAAACCTATTTTATTGTTAAAAAACCATTCTACTTTCCGGTTACCAAAGAAACAGGAGTAATTACCATAAGAAACAAAAGGTAAAATCATTGATTTCCTGCAACTTAAAAACCATAGAGGTAAATTCTAATATTTTTTGTAGGTAATAGACTAAAAAATTATAAATTTGCAGCCTGTTAATCAAAACCAGGTTTAAGCCTGTACTGTTGGTCTCGTAGCTCAGTTGGATAGAGCAACAGCCTTCTAAGCTGTGGGTCCCAGGTTCGAATCCTGGCGGGATCACTTTTAAAAGAAGCTTCATCAATACGATGGAGCTTTTTTATTTCTTAAAATTTGATAGTACTTGCGACAGGATCATGGCAATTAAAATCACGCGTATGAAAAAAAGTGCGTATACTGAAAAATCAATATACGCACTGCATATTTTTGAGAGGTACCAGTAAGGTATAAAAACTGGCAACTGGTTACTGCTTAGGACAAACCTCTAAATGAACTGCATCAAAATATAAGCCCCTGCCCCAGCTAAATAACCCACAGCTGCTATCCAGCCAACATGCTTGATATACCACACAAAATTTATTTTTTCGATTCCCATGGCAGCTACACCGGCAGCAGACCCTATTATCAATATACTTCCTCCTGTACCAGCACAATAGGCCAGAAAAGTCCAAAAACTGCCATTTTGAATAAAATCTGCAGCATAGCCTGTTGCCCCAACAGTAGAAATATCGTACATACCCATTGAAGCTGCAACTAATGGCACATTGTCCACAACAGCTGAAAGAACCCCGATAATTATGTTTATGGTGTAAACATTCTTGAACTTCTCATCCAGGAAAGAAGCCAGGATATCAAGGTGTCCTGCAGATTGCAGGGCTGCGACTCCACTCAAAATTCCAAGGAAGAACATAATGGTGGGTATATCAACTTTTTTCATGACCGAACTAATACATAGCTTTCTTCTATCTGAAGCCAGCTTGCCCCTTAATTTCCTGTCGGTAAACAACCACATAATTCCAAGACCAAGCAATACGCCCAAAAATGGCGGTAAATGAGTGGTAGTTTTAAAGATAGGAACAAAAACCAGGGCTCCTATTCCCATTGTAAATATAGTTACCCGTTCTTTATGGGTAGTAAATTCTTCCGTTTCGGTCTGATCAAGGACAGGATTAGCTATTGTGCCCTTTACAAAAAATGACATAATTACCAGTGGAACCACCATACTGATTAAACTTGGAATAAAAATACCGGAAATAATATTTGCAGCAGTAATTTGACCACCAATCCAAAGCATGATGGTTGTTACATCACCTATTGGCGAAAATGCCCCACCTGAATTTGCAGCAATTACTACCATACCAGCAAATAACCATTTGTTTTTTTGGTTGCTAATTATTTTACTCAATATGGTAACCATTACAATAGTAGTTGTCAGGTTATCCAATACAGCTGACATGAAAAAGGTCAAAAAGCTAACCAACCATAGCAATTTCTTTATATTGGTGGTCTTAATCCGGCTAATAATAATCCTAAAACCTTGGTATTGGTCAATTACTTCTACAACTGTCATTGCCCCCAAAAGAAACAAGACAACTGATGCTATTTCTGACAAGTGATGCAGCAACTCATGTTCTGTAATAAAATTCAACATCCGATGAGACTCTTCATGTTCAGTTGCTGTTTGCAGAAAATCATTCCAAGACTGACTATAGCCCAAAGCGAGAATACTTTCAGCACCCAGGGCATAAATAGCCCATAGAGTTGCACCTATAATCAAAGCAATTGCTGCTTTGTTGATCTCATTTATATGTTCAAATACGATTAAACCATAGCCTAACAAAAAGACTAGCAACATTAATATAAACATTCCAATTATTTTTTAATTAATGCCAGCAAAAATAGTATTTGTTTACACATCCAAGCGTCTAGATATGTATTTAAGTCGATATTTATAAAGAATCTAATTAAGAATGAACTGAAGCGTTTTATACTGCTGACTTAAGGGTAAAATAGAAAGTACTTCCATGGCCAATTTTACTGGATACTCCGGTATCGCCACCCAACTTATTGATAACGCGTTGAACAATAGAAAGTCCTAAACCATGTCCTTTTATTGATTCTTTGCGGGGATGTAATCTGTTAAATTCTGAAAATAATAGGCTTTGCTCCTCATCTGTCAATCCTGGCCCATTGTCTTTTATCCAGAATTTAATCTTGCCATCTATCTCTTCAACCCCCAATTCTATTTCGGGTGGCTTTCCACCATATTTGATTGCATTACTAAACAGGTTTATCCATACTTCTTCGACCCAAATAGAGTTCCCGAGGGCATTGGGCCATGAATGTGGCAGGCTTACTTTTGCTTTAGCTTCAAAAATTGTTGATTGCATTCTAAGCATAACGCTATCAAGGATCTCCTGCATATTGATTACTGTTTTTTCAAGCTTATCCTGGTTACGTATTTTAGCCAGCATCAGCAACCCATCAATTATGCCCCTCATCTTTTTACCACCGTTAACAATATGATCCTGATATGCCTTCCGTTCTACTTCACTAATCTCCGTACTTAGTAATTTAGCAAATCCCATAATATGTCCCAAAGGAGTTTTTAGATCATGTGCAACAGTCTTTGCATAGGCATCCAATTCCGAAAGAGCCATTTTCTGTTCAGTAATATCCCAAAACATTAAAACATGGCCTCTCTCCTTCTCTATTTTATCCTTTAACGGGGCAATTTTCAGTTCATAATCCCTTTTTTCTTCTCCCAGATTGACTTCTGCCCTTATTTCTTCTGAAATACTCCCTTCATTTAGCAATAAAGATACCTCTGGAAGCAAATCTGAAAGTTTCATGCCGATAATTTTTGATACTTCACCACCAATTATTGTCTCTGCAATTGTATTTATTTCAGTAACCTTATGGTGATCGTCAATCACTACAACACCTGATTTGATATTGTTTAAAATCAATTCCTGAGCAACTGGCGCCATACTCAGAAAATTATGAAAATACATGGTAATCAGAATTAAAACACCCACAAATACCAGTGATAAGGGAGTGGGATCGTAAGGCTTTATAGGACTATTATCAGTAATAAAGAAAAAGTTAGGAACAATAATTATAAAGGCAATAGGAACAATGTAGTATAGTTGCTTTCGATAGCTGAGTGGGGTTTGGAGTATTCTTACCATTACCAGTGCAAACCCGGCCAATAACATAATATAGGCATAAGCTGTCCAGATAAAGAAGCCTACCGCAAAATTATTCTCAAATATCTTTAAGCCATTGACATAAATAAAATTATATGACTCCCTGATATAATGCCCTTCCGGCGCCCTAAAAACCTGAATTATAGTTATTAAAGGAATTATGGCCAATACTATATATGTCCAAATTGATTTTTGAAGCCATTTGTCATAATGGGTATATTTTGCCACAAATACCAGCCAAAGATATACTGCACTCCCCATACCTATATACTCAACCTTGAGCATAGCAAACTTTAAGGGTTCATAATCACTAAAGATATTTAGCATTGATGAGGTAATCCAAATACTCACAGAGATCATCATCCCTGCAAATAACTTTGCACCATTAACTGAAGCAATTCGAAAAGCTAAAATGGCAAGCAATAGGGATGTACCTATGGCAATAAAGTATACAACTGAAACAGGAGTGAAATTTAGAAAATCCATTAAGATTGAATGTAATTCTTCGCAACAAAAATAGAATATTTATCTTGTTTTTTACAACGTTCGGTTATTTATTAATGGGGGTTTTCTGTTAAAACACGCAAAATATCCTTTTTTCCTATAGCATAAAGGGTATACCTTACAGATTCTCACCCCGTATTTCAAGAATTTATCACAATAAAAGCCATTCAATTTACCTGAATTCCATTTTTTTGACGATACCGAATTCTTTTATTGGTTTGATAAAAATATCAACAAAGATGAAATATTCAACAATACAGAATCAACTAAAAAAGGTAAATAATCATGATCTTTTAAAAGGACTCAGCATCATCGATTCGGAAGTAAAGGTGTATACAGAAAATTTTAACTCCACTCCGTTCGATGCTATCAAATCCGACAAAGGATTATGGTTGTCCAAAGAAAAAAAAGTGTGTTTTTCAGCAGGATCTAATTAAGCGGACTGGCTAATTGTTTCATGTGATCAGGATGGGTGTGTTTTTGAATACTCAAAAGCTTAATCCGGGCTTCCCTTTCATCTGTAAATTTTATATCGATCAGAATTTACAACATTATTCAAGCTTATGGACATGCATCCCCTCAAAGACATTGTCTAATTCACAAGAAGACCTAGCCATCCCTAAAAAGTAACCGCCACCACCTGAACCACATATTTTAAGGGCAAACTCGTCTGTTTCTAAGCCCAATTTGAAGAATTTCACCAATCTTTGGGGAATCAGTTCGCTCATATTCTCCAATTGAAATACCGACAAGGCCTGAGTAAATGAGTATACTTCAGAAAACCTACCTTGTGTTAGAAAATCGATGGCTTTATCTGAAAATTGGGCGTATGCTTTTTGAAACAAAGCTTTAAAATTGGCATCCTCCAGTTTGCCCATAAACCTCTCTACAAGAGCTGAGGTTTTGCCTGACAATCCACTCTCGACTAAAAAGAACCTATATTGTTCATTCGCCAAGGGCAATGAATCCATTACAGACAAAGATCCAGGCTTTTCATATATCATAGGTTTGTTTACAAAGGAAACCAATGGATCAATTCCGCTGCTTTGCCCATGATAAAAGGATTCAATAGTTGCCAGGTCTTTTTGGATTGCAGGCAGGCTATCCCTTTCATTTTCTGGCAGTCCGATGCCAAACTCTTTATACAATGCTGCAACTAAAGCACCTGAACTCCCCAATCCCGATCCTAATGGAATGGTGCTATCAAAGGATAATCCTGCTTTCAGGTCGAGGTATAACCGTTCCAAATCGATTTTATATACCAACATGCTAACAGCTTTTTTTATGTATTGGTACAATTCCAAAAAACTTTTATTGCCGGTATCGCTGTTTACCAAACTGCCCTTAAATCCATCGTAGGGCATAGCCAGGGCTTTTGCTCCAAGCAAGATGCCATATTCTCCAAATAGCAATACCTTTGAAGGAAAGTATCTTTTATCCAGGTTCATTTTAAAATTTTTCAATCAACAGTTCTGGTCCTTTTCCTAATTGGTCTGTAATATATTTATTGTTGGCACATAATGCTGACAGCTCGTCCTTTATAAAGTTACCAACTATTTCTTTTTCTTCAATAGGATAAATAATATGTACGTTTGGTCCCGCATCTAGAGTAAACGCAATTTGGGTACCTGTAGTAACCCTAAAATGCCTTATTTTTTCCAAAGCAGACAGAGTATTTGGTGCAAGTAGTGTATACCAAGGATTTGCTGTCATCATAAGGGCATGTAGACTTAAAGCTTCCAATTCTAAAATTCGTGTAAATTCTGTAAAATCTCCTGCCCTGAGAACACCAATCAATGCATTTAAATTTGATCTTGCATTAATAAACCGCTGTTCAGCATAAGGGTGACCGTTCATAAGTGAATGGCCAGCACTGCTTGAAACCTTTTTCTCTGAACTATCAATAATAAGAATTGTATCCAGAAGCTGGGTGAATATTGGATCAACTCCAAAGGACAAGGGTGCTGAGTAATCATTTGATGTATCTGGATCCCCATCTATATCTCCCCAGGTAGTATAACCTCCATATATCGACCTGGTAGCACTTCCTGACCCAATGCGGGCCAAAATTGCTGCCTGTTGAAACATGTCCCCCTTTAATCCATCCCCTAAATTCTTCTCAATCGACACCAAACACAAGGCCAAAGCGCTCATAGCCGAGGCCGATGAAGCTATGCCAGCTGAATGAGGAAAACTATTTACGCTATTTATTTTAAATACATAGCGGTTTAATGAAGGTACCAGGGAACTTATGGAAAAAAAGTACTTATGTATGCGTTCAGTAAATTTGGGTACATTTTCTCCATGAAACAAAAAGGTAAAATCAATATCATCGTTTGGGATGTCCTTTTCAAACACTTCGATAGATGTAACAGTATGGCATTTATCCAGAGTCATACTCAACGATGGATTTTGAGGGTACTGATTTCCATACTTCCCCCAATATTTGACAAAAGCAATGTTAGAAGGGCTTTTCCACTCTATTTGACCTACTTGTTTCAAATTAATGCTATTTTATTGAAAGGAATAATGGTTGAAAGTCTAAATTGTTCAAAATATGTTGTGTTATATTCTTCACCATTTGGTGTTGCCGCCAAATAAAAATCTCCTCCCCATGCTCCCAGCGACTTAATAGCACCTTCGTAATTGGAAAACATTTTTTTCTGAACCGGCAACTCTCCAATCACATCTGCTATCAACATCTCATGTTCACGCATAAGATCCATAAATTCCTTTAATGTTTCCGAAAGTGCAAAACGTTCTGTAAGCCTGCTGGCATATTCAATTTCACGCTCCACTTGCATGCCCCTTCCCTGGAATTTTGCCAGATGCTTTTCTGTGGGCTTCTTTAATCCTGAATATACAAGGTATAGATTGTCCAAAAACGGTTTATTAAAGCTTGTTTCCTTTACAATAGGATTATTGTTATTCCTTTCGAAGAAAATAGGCCTGTTTCTTGATGCACAAGCAATATCGTACCCTGATCCTTTAGAGAAACCATAGAACAGCTTGTATGGATCAACTTGTGCCCAACTTGCTAAATTTGCAATAAGTGTACTGCTTGACCCCAATCCCCATTCCATATTAAAATCAGAACTGGTCTTGATATTTACACCAACATTGAAAACCTGGGGATTTAAAACCTGAATAGTTTTCAGTAATTTCTGCAGGTAAAGGGCTTTATCCTTATCACTTGTGCTAAGTATTTGAAGCGAGGGCAAATCAAACTCACAAGTAAACCAAAG
>JBNKPU010000037.1:0-3426 GCA_050295515.1 Bacteroidales bacterium
CATAGAAAATCCTCCATATGAAATAGGACAAAGAATTGTGTCATCAGAATATATTTTAGGTTTTTTATATAAGCAAAAAGGCAATGTTGAATTATCAGAGCATTGGATTAATAAACACATAAACAAGGACTTGAATAGTGAAGATGAGATTGAGTTAATAATGAAGAGAATAAAAAACTAACACCAACAATATAGGATTTAAGGCTCAGTTGAGAACAAAAAAAAGGCAGTAGGTTGAAGAAACTACTGCCTTTTTTAATGGTTTAAGAATCAGTAGGCCATGAAAGTATAAAAACCACCGAACAGTACACCCACATTTCGGACCACATGTTGCGAGAAATAAAAAGCTCGTTTGAGCAAATTAATTTTTGCAAAATGGTATATTTGAAAAATCGGGAGCCAACAAAGATTAAAAGGTATATAACCAATTATATAAGAGTTTTATATATAATCGTTAAATCAGGCAGTTACGGGGGGGGTGGTCTTTCGGTAATGGTTATAAAGACAATTGAGTATGTTACTACGTTGAACTAAACCGCCTTTAGGCGGTAATCCAAGAATTTCGTTAATTGCAGGTAATACTAATTTAAATATTTATAGATATGAAAAAAAAGTATCCAGGAGCAATTGCTCCAAGAAATGCGTATTCGTAACTATTCAGAGCGCACTATTATTACCTATTCAGGTTTACTTTCTAAATTTTTAGAATATTCCCAACTGGAACTATCTGAAATAAGTTCCGATCACCTAAAAGATTATATCTATTATAGGTTAAAAAAGGATAATATTTCGGTATCGACGATTAACCAAATTATCAGTTCATGGAGAATAGTTTACGTTCATTTGTTGAACAAAAAATGGGAAGGTTTCCGGATTTTGCGCCCCAGGAGGATCAAGAAATTACCAGTTGTATTGTCACAACAAGAAGCACGCTCCCTGATAGATGCCCCAAGGAACTTAAAACACAGGGCCATACTCCACTTAATGTACTCGACCGGGATAAGAAGAAACGAACTGTTGATGCTTAAAGTTTCCGACATAGACTCATCACGTATGGTAGTCAATGTCCGGCAAGGGAAAGGGAAAAAAGACCGTCAGGTTATATTGCACCCAAAGGTATTAGGGATATTGCGTGAATACTTTAAAAGGTACCTACCCAAAACATACTTGTTTGAAGGTTATGGTCCGCAGAAAAGCTATTCGGCCTCCAGTTTGGCGAAAATCATAAAAAAGAACGCAAAAGATATAGGTATCACCAAAGAAATATCAGCGCATACTTTACGTCATTGTTTTGCGACCCACATGCTGGAGAAAGGGGCAAATCTTAGGGTTATCCAGAAATTGATGGGGCATGCATCGATCAAAACGACCGCTATATACCTTTCGTTGGCCAATATTGACAATAGTAAATTACCAAACCCGTTGGACAATAATGAATAATATAAACACAAGGCAAGCCACAGAGCTTGCCGACATCCTTCGGATAGGAATAAACGCGTACCCTTATAAACTTAGCACAGGGCAACATAAAGCTGTTAAAAGTATTATATCGTGCAGGACAATGGAACTTGGAGGCCATATAAAAGAATGTGGCCAATGTGGATATACCAAGCCGGCATATAACTCATGCCGTAACCGTCACTGTCCAAAGTGCCAGTATGTAAAACAAGCGCAATGGGTAGACAAGCTGGCAGGGAACCTTATACCTGGAAAATATTACCATGTGGTATTTACCCTTCCCCACGATCTGTTGTCTTTGATAGAACATAACAAGCGCGAGTGTTATACAATATTGTTTAAAGCAAGTTCTCAGGCATTGTTAAAAGCATGCGGCAATATTGATTTTTTAGGTGCACAGGCTGGTGCCGTTGGCATATTGCACACATGGACACAAACATTACATTACCACCCTCATATACATATGATTGTGCCTGCTGGTGGGCTATCGGAAGATGGCATGGAATGGAAAACCACAAAAAAGAAATTTTTTCTTCCTGCTACGGTTTTGTCAAGGATTTTCAGGGGCATTATGATCAAAAAACTCCAAGAGGCCCTTGATAAAGGAAGCATAGTATTACCAAGTGGCATCCCTGGTTTTTCTGGATTAAAAAAGCAACTATACAGCAAAGACTGGAATGTTTACCTGAAAAAAGCATTTGGTGGTGCGAACAGTGTGTTAAAATACCTTGGCCAATATACCCACCGTGTAGCTATTTCCAATAACAGACTGGTTTTGGCCGAAGGCGGAAAAGTGTCGTTTAGATATAAAGACAATAAGGCAAACGGAAAAATAAAAACCATGGAGCTGGACACCAACGAGTTTATCAGGCGGTTCCTACAGCATATATTACCAGACAATTTTTATAAAATAAGGTATATAGGCATATTAGCCCCTGTAAATTCAAAAACTAAAAAAGCCCAGTGCATATCAATAATAGGGTTAAGCACCTATATACCATCACTTGAAGGGCTAAATGCAACCTGCGTAGTTGAATCAACCGTTAAACCCGATATTTTAGCATGTCCTAAATGTAAAAAAGGAAGGTTGGTGTATAAGATAAGGGGCGATAGTTAACAGCGTATTAAAATGTTCTTTGATATACCAGAATGCTTAACCCCCATTGGAGGAACAGGAAAGGTATGCCCTTTTTTAAATATTAAAATGCCATAAAATAATATTGAATGAAAAAAAGACTGTTGATTAAAAAAAAATCAAAAAAAATGGATGCATCAAGAATGAAGATGTAATATAGAATTCCCATAGAATCACGGCGGCGAATTAGTCCAACTAAATTCTATCAATCATTTCATATATGCTTTAAAGTAACTTGTGTACTGTTTGTTAAAATGTACCTTTTATTTACTTTTGGATAACGATTGATAGAATACTATTATGTTAGGGCCAATATTATGAGAGCACTAGGATACATATTGATTATTATTTTTTCCGTTTCAACAAGTTATGGACAGAAAAAATATTTGCTATATAATGATTACAATGGTAAGATTCAAGAGAAAAACATATATGGATACTATTTGACTTATGATTCGATAATTGAAAAAGCAGATAGCACATTGATTCTTTCCCAATTGACTGATAGACACGTCGTCTATAAACCAAATGACACAATAATTGATTCAATTAATAAACCGACTCATAAATATGTCTTTAAATTCAACAAAAATCCAGATTTACAGATTATTAGCGATTCTGAAACTATTGACACAGATGGACTATTTAATTATGTAAAGACTAAGATATATAAAATTGATGATTACAAAATTAAAGTGTATTGCTTTGGACATCTTGGATACGAAATTGATGGAAATTATACTGTTTATATAACAAAGGATTTTGGACTTTTGGGAGGTGGTTCCACAATCTGGGGTAATTATGATTTACTTGATAAATCCAATGTAAAAAAT
>JBNKPU010000038.1:0-2718 GCA_050295515.1 Bacteroidales bacterium
ACGTGTTACCTTTAGTCAACTATTTTCTGCGACTGGCGTCGAATTACGTTTATCAGTCAACTTGCAGGCCTGCTGGAGTGCCAGCGCTGCCGAAAAAACCAGGGGTTTTCGGACGGACACTAATTATGATAGGATCGTCATGGCATAATCCTACTGAACTAAATAATTTAGTAAATCAATACAAAGACGGCGGCGAAAAATAAGGAATAAGGAAAATTGTCCAGGTTTACGATCGCACAACAGCAGCGGCCTGCAATGCATCTATAAAGCTTCGCTACGCTACGCATTACAGCTGCACAGCAGGCGGTGCTGCGAACCGTTGCAGGAAATGCTGGCTTACCCTTGAAATTAAGGAAAGGACTTTAATCAAATTGATATCTTTTAATGCTTTTAGTAATAGACTGCAATAATGAAAAAAGAATCAACTGTATTTACCATTATTATTTTAACAATCAACATTTGTTTTTCGCATGAATGCTACTTAGATAGCATGCAGCATGAAATTAAAAATGATTTTAAAAGGATTGATATTACCGACAGTAGCTTAATAAATTCAATTGATTTTATTTTACCAAAATGTGAAGCAATTGAAACTTCAAATATCAGTAAATATGGAAACTCATATCAAAACCCCTATCGTTCACCATGGTTTGAAACCTATTTGAAACATTTCAGTAAACCTAATGTTGTCTATCTGGTAAATCAAGTAAACGGCGATGATTGGATTGTTGGCTGGCAAAAGGACAGAAAGGTTTATATTCAATTTATTGATGGCAGGACCATGACGGTATTGATTAAATTCAATGGAGATGACACGATAGACATTACTGACCATATTGACTTTAAAACTATTTACAAGAAATTGAATGGATATATTGATTTGAATGATTTGTATATAGATGGATGTAGTACAATTGATATACAATATAAAAATAGCAGATATTTTGAAGGCTTTTTTACAAACCTTTACTTGAATTTTAACAAACTTAAAAAGGATTACATCTGGTCAAATGGACGATATGTTGTTTTAGATATTATTAAATTAAAAAAGCCTTACAAAGACATGAAACGACTTAGCAATGAATACTATGACTATAGGAGAATAATCGATGGGATACCTAAAAATGACAATAGATCTTTCACCAGATTCAGAATGAAGAACAACATCGACTTGAATCAGGAAATGCACAATACATTTCCATGGATGAAAGATTCAATAAAACATTTTGAATCACACCCTGACTCAAAACTATACGGAAAAACTCCTGTTTATATTATAGAAAGTGATAAAGAATCTGATAGTATTTTAATGCAACAACTTAAAAATGCAATTGAGGCTGATACGTGTAATAATTTTCTAAAGATAAACCCATCACAAAAACCATAAAAGAGGGGTAAGCCGTCACATCTTACAATAGCGCCAGCCCAAAATTAACTTCACTTCGTTACGTAAACTTCGGGCGAGTGGCACGACACGTTGTGCAAAACTCTTGAGCTCTTTCAGAAGGAGGGCGCAAAGTAAATGAGGAAGTAATTTATCTGTATAATATCCACTATCTCAATTTTATATCATTGAAGGAGTTTGTAATGGGCATTACCAGTATTTCCAATCGCGCTGCTGTTTTTTCAATTCTTATAAATGTTGTAACTCTTCCGTCGATCATCTCTGCACAGTCGCAAAACTATCAGCCGATCAGGTTTGATTTGGGTCCTTCATATATTATCACAGATGAGTACTGGGGTGGTTGGGGGATAGGTTCCTGGGCGGAACTTAAATACAATCTGAAAGATCAGATTGCCGTTGGTGTACGTGTTGATGGAATAGCGGCTTTAGGAGGTATGTTATCCGATAAACCCGAAATTTCACAAAAAGCGGGAGTCGCATTTTTACTTAAAGGTGATTACTTTTTTTCTGATCATAAGATTCGTCCTTTTGCCGGAATGGGGATGGGAATGTATATCCACGGCGGACAGAAGGTATCAACCGGCACTACGGGTACATCGGCTTCCCAAGCCGCTGGTAAATTTTTTGGAATTGCTCCGGAAATCGGTATTGACCTGTCGCATTTTAGAATATCGCTTGTCTATAACATCTTGATGGGTTCCACCATGGAGGCAAGTCAGACGGTAACCACCGGAGGAACATCCATTCAACAGGCAGCAAAAATATCTCAGAATTACTGGGGGATTGAAATCGGTGGTTATTTTGGTGGAGGGAAGAAGTAACTTGCTGTAAAATTATGATCAATTATCAGTTTAGTAAAGAATGAGTGAAATGCCGTGACTGATAATTACAACATTTTACTCATTAAATCACGTAATAGCTGCTGAACTTAGGACAAAAAGAATAGCGATATAACTATAGCAAAATTATTGCACTGATGAAATCGGGTATCTTAAAGGCAGGACAATACACAGGAGAGGAAGACCTCAAACAAATCAATTTGAGGATGCGGAAACTGGATTAGCCATAAAACAAACTGGTTAAGAACTGGCAGTTAAACGGGTCATTATCGGTACTAAAAAAACAAGAGTAAAAGAATTGCGCCCAATAGCAAAACAGCTCAAGAGCATCGCACAACACTTAGGGTTCTTTCCGAAATACCTTCCCCCACAACCAACGAACAGGTTCCGATTCCATTTCGGAAAGAACCTGTTGAACGAAGCCGCGTAGCGTGTTCGCGAAACTGCTTATTATATAGTATGGAAATTCAATGG
>JBNKPU010000039.1:0-39755 GCA_050295515.1 Bacteroidales bacterium
GAGTTGTTTTAATTTTACTATTATTATATTTAAAACAAAAATGCAACTTTTCGAAGATTTCAAGATACGCTTTGAGCAACCCAATTGGAAAAATGACCTTGAATTAGGTTTGATAGACAGCATATTAGAACGGCATCCTCATATAATTTCAACTCTTGGTGAAGATATTACAGACAATTCTGTGCCAAACCAATTTGGAAGGAAGGACACTCCGAGTGTCGAACAAATAGTGCGAGCCGGTATTTATAAAGAACTCAAAGGTCTGGATTATCGCCAACTGGAATACCATCAGGAAGATTCACGGATTGCGTGTCTGTTTATTAAAATAGACCCATTGCGCCCTTATAGTTTCCAAATGTACCAGAAGTATATTTCCCGCATAAAACCGGAAAAACTAGGAGAACTGCTCATTGAATTAAACAAAATAGCGATAAATGAAGGGCTGGAGGATATAAAAAAGGTAAGGCAGGATACGACAACTATCGAAACCGACATTCACCACCCCACCAACAATTCACTTATATGGGACTGTATAAGAAAAAGCAACGATCACCTAAAGAAGCTCAGTGAAGGAGTAAAAGGACTGTCATACCGCGATTATACCAAAGGGGCGAAAAAAACATATTTCAAAATAAACAACACTGCTGCCAAAGATAAAAAACAGAAATTGTTCATAAAGCAATTGCAAACATTCACCAAGAGTATCAATCAAGTATCCAATGTGATAAAAAAAAAAGGACATTTGCGATAGCATTCAGGCCATGGCCTGCATTTACATGCTAGAAGACCTTTTGCCTGTAATGAAACAGGTATACGATATTTCATATAGAAAAGAGATAAAAGGCGAAAAAGTATTGAGTGGCGAGAAGATATTTTCAATATTCGAACGCCACACCGATATAATAGTGAAAGGAAGCCGTGATATTGTGTTCGGGCACAAAATAAACCTCACATCGGGCAGGAGCAACCTTATTTTGGACTGTTATTTTGAAAGGGGCAACCCTGCAGACACAAAACTATATGCTCCAACGCTTGACAGGGTAATCGACAATTACGGAAAAACACCTCGTGACTGTGCCGTGGACGGAGGGTTTGCAAGCAAAGAAAACATACGGCATTCGGTCGGAAAAGGGTTGACCAATGTGGTATTCAACAAAATAGTGGGCAGCATACAGAATGTAACGGGCAGCAAGAATATGGAATCCAGATTGAAAAAGTGGAGAAGTGGGATCGAAGCAAACATCTCAAATTTAAAGCGCGGTTTTAACATACACCGTTGTAACTGGAAGGGGTGGACACATTTTCAGGCGAAAGTAATGTGGAGTGTGTTGGCTTACAATATCAGGGTAATGTCCAATCTGTTGGTTGGCCAAATGGATGTTTCCATTCAATAATTATCAGGTTTTGTTGTATTGGTATTATGTCAATCAATGGGAGAAGTATGTTCAAAATTTAAGAAATGTGACAAAATAGGCCAATAACACATCGTGATTATCGTTCGTGACATAAAGTGATACCCACAATGGCGAAAAATGGCCCGGCTAACAACGTTTTTCAGATAATTATTGGATCAAAAACTCAAAAACCCCCGACTTTATGGACAGACTCTAATTAGTTTCTTCCTCAATTAATTCGCCATGCCTATAAAATTCTTTCTTTACTATTATACCTGATTCGTTCCAGAATTTTTGCTCACCCTCTTTTACCCCATGGACAAATTCCACCTCTGATTCAGTTTGTCCACCTTCGAAATACCATCGCCACAAACCGTGCTCCAAATTATTTTCATATTTACCTTCAATCTGCAGAGCCCCATTTGGAAAATAATTTTTTATATCCCCCTGAGCGACTCCAAATTCAAAATAAGACTCTTGGGCCAACTGATCTGATTCATACCTATATATCCAATTGCCATTCTTCAGTCCATTGACATAAGCTCCTTTGGTTGCTACAACACCATTATCATATTTAACCAGGTAATCACCATTACCATTTTCAATAATTTGCTTGCCATCCTTATCCCAAAAGTTCTTTATTAAATAGGTATCATCCTTAAAATTTCCAGATTCTTTTAATGTTCCTTCAGGATACCAATACCTCCACTCCCCGACTGACTTTCCATTGGACAAATTTCCCTTTGACTCGATATTTCCATTCTCATAATATGAAGTAATCACTCCATTTCCATCCTTCACCAATTGCTTCCCGGTACTATCCCAATAATTCTGAATATAAGATGTCGAGTCTTTGTATTCAACATGAAGCATTTCAGAACCATTTTCATGATAGGTTATCCACAACCCCTTTTTTTCTCCTTGATCAAAAAGCCCTTCTGTATTTTTTTTACCAGATTCATACCAATATGTCCAAAACCCATCACTTAGATTCCTGGAGTAATTACCCTGAGAATGTATTTGCCCATTTTCGTACCAATATGTTGATTTTCCCTGAAGCCTGTTTTCAAAATAAATTTCCTGAGCTTCCTTTTGGCCCGAAGGATAATAATACACCCACTCACCATGGGCCATTCCATTTTTATAATTCCCTGTCTTGCTCAAGGTTCCATCTTCAAACCACCAGCTCCATGTACTATCTTCTATTCCCTCATGATAATATTGTTTAGAGTAAATATTGCCGTTTTCGTGCCAGAATGTCCACATGCCATCCATTTCATCCCTGACCGTTTTCCCTTTAGCTTGAATATTTCCAGACTCATACTTATATGTTTGAGGACCTGTAGAACTCTGAATGATCCATAAAACAGCTGCTAATATTAAAATAGCACCAGAAAATAAGTAAATAGGTGGCCTTGTCATACTTCTATAGAAGGATAACTCTGTTTGGATTTCATCTGGTATTGCTTTATCCTGATATGTAATTTGACAATCTTCACAAATAACGATTGTTCTTTTTCCGTAAGGAAATACAGGTATCCAGAATAGATGGAAATACTTATTGAAAACATAGGTTTTAAGGCTTTGTTTTCGGCAATTTGGACAAATCATTTTATTTTTGTCCAAAACCCTTCTTTTTTCTCCGGTTCCGTAAATGATCATAATTGAAATGTTTAAAATCCAGAAAACTTACAGATAACTATTGTACTGTAAAAGAACTCTATAAATATAATTTAGATCCTAAATATATAAGTTTAGAATGATATTCAAAAATCAAACAAAAAATTGCCCAACCTATCGTTCATCAAATACAATTTCATATTTAATGCCCTCTAAATCTTTAAAGAAGAGAGCATAATACCTTTCACCATGCTGAGGATAAAATTTGGGTGGCTCTACAATAATAGCACCTATTGCCTCTATCTGAGGATATAGCAGGTCGACCTGCCCCCTCGATTCTGCCCTAAAAGCAAGATGGTGAATTGCTCCTGGCTTTCTACGGTGGATGGTCTCATCTCTAAAAGCTGACCTAGGAGAATTTATGCCTATTGTAAGGTTCGTAGCCGGGTATTCAATAACATCAAATTCATGGGCAGGTACACTTCCTTTCGACTTTTTACTAAGGTCGAAGCCTAAAAGAGGCATTAACTTATCATAAAAAGCCTCTGCAATCGCTAAATCTTTTACTGTTATTTGTATATGGTCTATTATTGGTTTCATTTTTCATTTTTTAATACCTGTAATAAATACCCAGCCAAGGAAAAAGTCAAAAGCTAAAGCTCTTCAATATCTGAAGCTGCATTTGGGATATAAAATTCTACTTTCCCACATTTTGGACAAGTATATAAATCAAATTTTTCTCTATTGACAAAAAGTGCAAATATGCCACCTAAGGCTCCAGTTCTTGAACCTTCATGGAACTTATACTTTCCCGAATATATTAAAGGTATATTACAGCGCAAACAATCAATTTCCCTGTTTCCTTGTGTTAAATCTTTAATATCAACAACTCTATTCTCTGTTAGACTATAGTTACAGTTCCAACATAGTTCAAAGTTATCCTCGATTTCAGAATTACAACTTGGACAATTTTTCATTATTTATAAATTACGGCACTATAAGATTGAAATAATCACATTTTCAAAACCAATGAACAGTTTTGTTCGTACTAATAAACAAGAATAAAAAATATCTGCTTTAAGACAAAACTTTCTATAAAATATCATTCAACATGAAATGATTGTGAATATCACTTTGCATATTCGTCTTGGGGAGTTTCTAATCTAACTTTGATTAATTTGTGACGAAAACTATCGATTAGGATATATAGCTTTGTTGACGAAAAGAATATAAAAAAGAAACGCTTGGTTCTTTGTTGAGAAAAAATAACAACCAATGAGAAAAAGTATTATAGCAATAGTAATCCTGGTAGCAATAGGATTCGGAAGCACTAAGATTGATGCTCAAACAATTAGTTCCAGCAGCAACCTGATTGCACAGCCTATTGCAGACAGAACAGTTTACTATAACATGTCTGACACAGGAGTTTCCAAACCAATTATTTGGGGATTAGACCTGGCCTGGCTCAGCGAAGATAACATCAAGCGCGGTATTTCCTTTATGGGCAAAGATCAAGTGGATATCATCAGGTCATCCTTTGTACCGAAAAATGAACTACTAGGAGACACTGCATTACAGGGTGATGCATTGACAAACACAAACTTGAGATTGAATATAATCAACAAATATTTGGGTGCAAACACAAACGTTGTACTTAATTGTGACCATGGTGATATTAATGGAGGTGATGTTAATCCTTACTTTATTGGAAATGCTGCAAATTGGGAGAAACTGATTGATATAACCACAACCATGCATGAGGAAATGGGCTTTAAGGTTATTTCCATTTCCCCTTTTAATGAACCAGATTATGGTTGGAACCAATATTCCGGAGATGGTAAAGCTGACTTCTACAATATTTGTGGTGAACTAAGGAACAATTCGCATTTTGATAGCATTCGTATATGTGGTGGCAACACACTAAACTGCGATGTAGGTTTGGATTGGTACAACTATTTAAAGAGTCGGTTAGATGAAGGAAATACTCACCAACTTGCAGGAAGTTTTGCAAATTATGCCGGCTTCTTTTCAACAGTTAAAGCGAATGGACATCATGCTACTGCAGATGAACTGCATAATGTTATGGAGGCCATGGTTGGAGTTGAATACGGCATGCAAACGGGGATTTGGTGGGGCACTGCCGAATATGCCCGAAGTGAGTTTGTAAAAGCAAGCGATGGAAGACGTCTGGGGTATGCCGAACACCGTAACAACTGGACTGCAGCATCGGTGTACCGCAGTCCTCAAGGTAAAGTTCAGGCTTTTGGTGGCACTTCGGAAAGACAAGCCGTAACAACCTCATATCGGTTTGTATCAAAAGACAGGGATGTTTTTTACGATGGGCATGGTCCCCAGCGTGAATATATTGTGGAATTGCCTGGTGGTACAGGTTATCAGCAGGGACAAACCAATGCTGAATGTGTGGTCAATATTTCCTATGGTGACGATATACAACCTGTAATTAAGGGTAACTATATACTAGTTAACCGCAACAGTGGCAAGGTTATGGAAATTGCCAACGGATCTTCATCAAATGGAGCTAACCTACAGCAAGGAACAAGCTCTGGGGATATGTATCAAAAATGGAAAGTTACTCCAGTAGACTCGCGCATACAAGGTGATTTTAGCTATTTTACCATATCCTCATTAAGCAATCTTAAGGTACCAGATGTTCTAAATTGGTCGTTGGATGATGGTGGAAATATTATAATGTATGACAATGCAAAAGGAGCAAACCAGCAGTGGTACTTAGAATATGTTGAAGATGGCTGGTTTTATATACGCAGCCGCCTCAGTGCAAAATGTATGGAGGTAGCCAATGCCAGTACTGCCGATGGCGCAAATATTCAACAATGGGGTATTGATAATGGCACTAACCAACAATGGCGCCTTATTCCTATTGATGCTCCTGTAGAATTTGAGGCACCAAGTGCACCTGCCAACCTTGTTGCAACCCCAAATTCAGTATCTGTCAGGTTGGACTGGACTGCAAGCCCAGAGTCTGATGTAGCTGGTTATAACATCTATAGGTCTGAATCGGCAGGAGGACCTTATAGTACTATTGCCCGGAATATCAAAAGCACATCTTTTATTGACAATACGGGACAAATGGAAGCGCACTATTTTTATGCAATCAAAGCCGTTGATAACTCATTGAACCGCTCCGCTTACTCCAACGAAGTTTCTGCTTTGGCCACCGGCGCGAAAGATATGGTAGCTCATTATAAATTTGAAGAAAACACCCTGGACAGCTCCATTCATTTAAACCACAGCTCAAGTAGTGAACGCGCTATATATGTTGAAGGCAAAGTTGACACAAGTGCAATATCACTTAACGGAACAGATAGATTCCTACAATTACCCTACACCATAGCCAACCACCAGGAGATTTCAATTTTGACCTGGGTTTATTGGAATGGTGGTGCATCGTGGCAACGCATATTCGATTTTGGAAATGACGATACACAATACATGTATCTAACACCCAGGCTGCGCTTTGCCATTAAGGATGGAAGCCAGGAACAACGCCTTGATGCAAGTGCAATACCTGTTGGTGAATGGACTCACCTAGCAGTGACCCTAAGTAATTCTATTGCCCGTATGTATGTTAACGGGGAGTTGGTAGATGAATCCGATGCGATTACTATTAGCCCAAAGGATTTTAATCCTGTATTTAACTATATTGGACGTGGTCAATTACCTGTTCCATTATTCGATGGTGCAATTGACAATTTCATGATTTTTAACTATGCTTTGGACTCCAGCGAGGTGAAATTAATACATACTACTGGAAGTCTTTATACTCCCCCATCTGATATTAAAGTCTTTAACGCTGATGAGAACCTGACAATATGGCCTGTACCTGCAAAGGATGTAATCCATGTTAGGTATACTTCTGAGAACAACAACAGTTTTTCGGAACTTGATCTTTACAATACAGACGGCAGAGTATTAATGAGCAAGAATATTATTGGCTCTTGTGATACTGAACTCAATGTATCCAGTCTACATACCGGAATATATATGCTCAAACTGACCTCAGGTGAAGCTACAATAATAAAAAAACTGATCATAAAACATTAGAAGAAGCGAATAATTGTTCTTGAATGCAGGTAGGTATTGGATTTATCCATTATTTACCTGTTTTCTTTTTAGGCAGAGGCAGAACCTCCCTGAAGTAAGCAAACAGATCAATTTCTCCTGATAATACGATAAGATATATGAGCATTGGGTCCAAGCCTAAAGATACAATAAACCTTATTTAATTGATGGCATGAGCCGGCAATAGTATCTTAAATGTTGTACCCTTTCCAATTTCGCTCTTTACCGTTATTGTACCATTGTTTTTTTCAATAAACTCTTTAGAGACAATTAATCCTAAACCAGTTCCTGTTTCACCTTGTGTGCCAGCCGTTGACATTGATTCTCCAATATTGAACAAAGCTTTCTGCTGTTCCATGGTCATGCCAATGCCTGTATCCTGTATTGTTATTTGCACAATGCTTTCTTTTTGTATTACTGAAACAAGTGTCTCCCCTTGATCTGTAAATTTATTGGCATTCGACAAAAGGTTCCTGATTACTGTACTTATCATGTTCTTATCGGCAAATACTTCAATATGCTCAGGAACATCTATTTTAACCTGATTTTGTTTTTGTGCAAACAAATACTGCAAAAGGTTCACATTCATTTTAACAACCTCAAGTATTGGAAAAACTTCAGGTTCATAATTTAGGGTTCCTGATTGGGAACGCCCCCAATGCAATAGATTTTCAAGAAGTTGATACAGCGATTCTGATGAATCGCTAATATTCTTGATATACTTCTTCCTTTTTTTATCGTCAAACTTATCGTAACTAAGGTCCAGGAGCTGGCTAAAACCAAGTATCGAATTAAATGGATTCTTTAGGTCATGGGCAATGATAGAGAACATTTTATCCTTGGTAGCATTTGCTGCAATCAATGATTTATTCTTTTCTTCAATTTCCTGGGTTCTTTCTTTTACAAGTTTTTCCAACTTGTGTTTTTGCACCTGAAGGGTGTTGGTCTTAATTATAAAAACACTTACCACCAAGCTAAGCAGAAACAGAATAGCAAGTAACCTAAACCAAACTTTTTCCCACCAGGGAGGCAATATGGTCACATGAATAGCTGCTCCTTCTTTGTTCCACTGATTATCGTGGTTTGAGGCTATAACCCTAAAAGTGTACCGCCCAGGGTCTAGATTTGTATAGGTCACTTCCCGTTTGGTTCCACAGTATACCCAGTCCTTATCAAAACCTTCCATTTTATAGGCGTATTGCTTTCTCTCTGATTGAATATAGCTAATTGAAACAAATTCGAATGAAATTACTGAAGCCTCAGAATGATCAAGAGTTATTTCTTTTGTCTCTATGATATTTTTTTTAAGCAGAGAATCGTACTCACCCACCATTACTTGCCTGTTTAGAAGTTTCAATCCGGTAATAAAAACCGACGGAGGAGACAGTACATCCTTAATGCTATCGGGATAAAAAGATGCAATGCCATTGTCGCAGGCAAAAAACAGCATGCCTCGATTATTTTTTGCGCATGCCCCACTACTGAATTCATTTGAGGGCAATCCATCATATATGTCATAATTTCTAAAGGATTCCGTTACCGGATCAAAGCTTGAGATACCTTTATTAGAACTTATCCACAGATTGCCATGTTCATCTTCCTGTATGCCTTTTATTACACTGTTGGGCAAGCCGTTTTTTTGAAGATAGGATTTGAAGGTTTTGGAATCCCTGTTAAACAGGTTAAGTCCTTCGTTTGTTGCAATCCACAGGCGATTTTTGGAATCTTCAAAAATATAATTGATGTAATTATTGCTTAAGGAAGTACTATCCGACGGGTCATTATAATAATTTGTAAATGTGTTTTTTTCAATATTATACTTACTCAATCCAAAAGAACTTCCAATCCAAAGGTTTCCCTCTGAATCATATAAAAGTGCATAGAGCCAATCATTGATGAGTGAGCTTTCAATATCTTGTTCATCATGCCTATAATGATAAAAACGTTCGTTTTTGGTGTCGAATTTATCAAGTCCGTCTCCGGCAGTTGCCAACCAGAGATTGCCGTTTTTGTCCTCTGCTATTGCTCTGATATCGTTTCCACCTATACTATAAATATCATCTGGATTGTGTTTGTAGAATTTAAATGTTTCAGTTTCTTTGTTATAGAGTTGTAATCCCCCTCTGTATGTCCCTACCCAAATGTTTTTTTTGCTGTCCTCAAACATCATGAGTACCGAATGGGGCCCCAGGCTGTTTGTTTTTGAAGGATCGTTCTCATAATGGGTAACTGAATAATAGTTATAATCAACTATGTCAAGACCAGCACCAAAAGCACCGGCCCATATCCGGTCGTCGCTATCGATAAACATAGATGATATCCTACTCTGGGAAAGAGTCAAACCGTAGCCTGGACCAGGTTTAATATTTTTGAACTGCTTTCTGACCAAGGAAACATTTGCACCGCCATGAGCTGAAAGAACCCAGTAATTGCTTTCTTTATCCTGAAATATTGCTTTTATTCCTGAGGTTGAGAAGCTGTGTTTGTCATTTTCGTTATAATAGTAATAATGAAAAAGATCTTTTTCCTTGTCATATAGCTTAAGGCTACTAGCTGTTCCAACCCATATATTATTGTCTTTGTCTTTGTAAATGTTGCCTACATAATCCTCATAGATATTATTTTGAAATTCGCGCACCAATGATCTAGTTTGCTTGTCGTAGCAGAAAAGCCCACTACCCTCTGTTGATATCCAATATTTATCATCATCCTCAACCATACAGGTATATGAATATTTTACCTTGGGGTTGATGATTGTATCAACTGGGTCCAAATTGTTGGAGTAGATGTATATGTCCTCGCCTGTTAAAACCCACAAAAGGTTTTTGCTGTCAAAAAACAGGTACTTGATCTCCTGTTTAGTACTTAAGACCTTGGTAAATCGGGTGCCTGATTGGCTAAACTTATAAATACCACGTTCCAGACTAACAAAAATATTTCCCTCGTTGTCTTCGGCAATGGATGAGACGTTGTTGGACTGACTGGTATAATCACCATCAAAAGGATAGTAGTTTATAAAATAGTCTTGATCCCTGTTGTAATAACTTAGACCTTTTTGAGTGCCAATCCAGAACCCCTTCCTGCTATCGACATACAATGTTTTGATGTAATTGTCACAGAGACTTGTACTATCGTTAAATTCTTTGCGGTACACCTTAAACGAATACCCATCAAAACGATTAAGCCCATCTGCTGTACCTATCCAAATAAACCCAAGATCATCCTGGGCAAGGCATAAAGCCTCATTACTGGAAAGCCCGTGGTCAGTAGCATAATGGATAAATCTCAAATCGATTCTACCTTGTGAAAAGAGAACTGATGAGCAAAGCAACAACAATATACAAAAATATCTATTCATACAATTCTTCAGAAATATTAATTTAAGCTAGTCGATTTTTAGATAAAAATCAATTTTAAACCGGACAAAAAAAAAATTAATTATTCAGCGTAATTGTAAGATTATGCATTTTTCCAGCCCCTTTAGAGCCAAAAAAATCATTCTCAAAAAAATTGTATACATTAAAACTGTCAGAAGTAAAAGATGGTAGCTGCCTATTCGTTCATCAGTTCAGCTCTGGCTTTTTCAAGGTCAAAAAGGTCACTCTCCGATAATTTTGGGTATGACAAATCCAGGCTATTCAATTCGAAATATATAGCCGCAGCAATGCATATTCGGGTAAACCATTTGTCATCGGCAGGAAGAACATACCAGGGGGCATGCTCATGCGAAGTTTCGCTTAACATATCGGAATAAGCTTGCTGGTAATGATCCCAGAATTTTCGTTCATGCAGGTCTGCGCTTGAGAATTTCCAGTTTTTTGCCGGATTGTCTATCCTCTCCAGAAACCTTTTTTTCTGTTCTTTTTGGGAAACATGCAAAAAGAATTTTATGACATGGGTGCCGTTTTCGTACAGGTTTTTTTCAAATCTGTTAATCTGCTTGTACCTGTTTTCCCAGAACCTTACATCGATGTCATCCACAGTGTTTATGCCGGGGATGTTTTCATTCAATATGTATTCAGGATGGACTTTGGTAACAAGTACATTCTCGTAATGCGACCGGTTGAAAATACCGATCTCACCTCTTTCAGGCAAGGCTTTGTAGTGCCTCCAAAAATAATCATGTCCAAGTTCATTGTTTGAAGGGGACTTAAAACTGGTCACTTTAACGCCTTGTGGATTAAAGCCTGTCATAACATGTTTGATAGCACTGTCCTTTCCTGCTGCATCCATTGCCTGCAACACAATGAGCAAACTGTATCGGTTATCAGCATAAAGCTTATCCTGCAATTCAGTAAGCTTTTCTACGCCTTCTTCCAATAGTGCTACACCTTCGGTTTTTGTCATCATTTTATGGTCATAATCGGTATCGTAATCAGATAACGACACTTTTTTACCATCTTTTATTCTTATGCTTTTCAGATACTTTTCCAGTTGATTTAATGTAGACATGATAAATAAGTATTTAAGGGTTCAAGGCAAAGTGCATTTTACGTAAATGTATGAAATATAGTTTAGAACAGGCTGGTATTAATCACCTTGATGCTTATTTCAAGCAGCACCTAAAATGGTATTCTCTTCTTATCCATTGAATCGTTTTAAAAACCTGGACAATAGGAAATGCCCCGATGTCACCTTATTTTTATCTTCTCGGTCACCCCATAAAACAGGGCGATTAGACTGAAGAATATTTAACTCAAGTTTTTAGGGAAATCAAACCCATTCAGTGCCCTTGGTTGTTTCAATTAAAGTAACTTAAAGTAAGCTCTTTATCAAAATCAATTGCGGAGGAAACAACCGGGTCTTTATCTACATGGAATATAATCATATCTCCATCCAACTCTTTACGTTTATATTTAATCTCAGATTGGTCAGATTTTTTTAAAATAATGAATTCTGAATCACAATTGTGATTCTTTATATCAAATGAATCCAAAACCTATCTTGACCCGATGCTATAGCTCGTTTATCTTAATTTTAAAAGTACTTCCTTTTTTCTCTAATAACAATTCAGAATTACTTGAATCATATTGATAATGATCAGCCCCATTAATCGATTTAGGTTCTTGAAAACAAATCAGTCTAAATTTAAAGTTACTTTCCTCCTGTGAGGTAATTTTTATAATCCCTTTTTTTTCATTTATCTCAACAATTATATCAGTATATTCTATCCCTTGCCCCAATGGTTTATGAAAAACATAACTGGATTCACCTTTTGGAAATATAAGGAATTCTACATTATCCTTTTCACTAATCTCAATCGGAATAATTGCACCTTCTTTAATAAAAATTGGATATTTTTCGATTGAATAATATTTGAAAATAGTATCTGAAGGTGAAAATACTTCTTTTACATCCCAGTAATTAATCCATTTATTTTCATCAGGAAATACAATTTTGATTGTATCACTTTCAGTTGTAATGGCTTTGACGAAAATATCATCACCCAACAAATGACTATTATTTTCATTAGAGCAGTCCTGTATTATTGAATTCCCGTTTAAATGTCCTTCAACAGATGAGCTAAACAGATAAGGAGCAAATTTGCGGTGAAGGTTCACAAAATCTCTGTAAATCGAAATAGTCTGGTTGTCATAATTCCATGGTAAATGATCTCCAAGCGCACCTCTACTGCCTCCATTTACCATTGTGGGAACCATGCTTGCCAACTGAGTGTAACGAATGAAAGATTTTTTGTCGGAATGTTTGCCCCAGTAGCCTCCGATTTCACATGCAGGGGCTCCATATCCTTTGTTTGCCGATAAGTATATAAAACTTAATTGATTGGTTAACCCTTTAAAATCTCCCTGAAAGTCACCTGTCCATTGGCAATGAGAATAATTTTGAGGAGACATATCACGATATTTATAAAGTATATTAACATGTCCGTATGTGTAACATAAAAAATCCGGTTTTATTGATCTGGCGTATTCAAAGGCGTCTTTATAGTGATAATATTTGAATTCATTATTAGACAAAACCCCTTTTGAAGTTAATACACTATCGCCTAACCACTCTGCACTGATATCCACTTTCCATCCATCTATACCCAGTTTTAAAACCTTATCTATCTGTTTATGCCACCAATCTACAGCGCTTGGGTTTGTAAAATCAATATGAGCCCCCTTGCCTTTGTGCCATTGGTACAATTCGCCATTATTCACTGAATAATTGTTTTTAATAGCTATATTATAAAGTGGCGATCGGTTTAAGGGAACCTCTCTTGATTCTTTATTTACAAAACCAGTATACCATAAAATGAGTTTAATGTTTTTATTGTGTAGTTGCTTTATCAAATCTTTAAAATCAGGATAAAGAGTTGTATCCCATTCAAAATTATTATATGCAGATGACCATGGACTATCAAATATTACAATATCAACAGGAATGCCGTATTTTGAATAGCCATCAATCATGTATTTTACTGTATTTGAGGTGTGAATCTGGTCTTCCCAAATCCAATGCCCAAATCCCCAGTATGGGGCAATAGCTGGCTTAGGTCGTTCTTGCGCTTTAACTCCGGTAAAAAGAGTCAGGAATATTAATACAGTTTTAATTGCTTTCATTCATTTATACTTTATGAGCTATAACGGATGGAAGCATGAAACGCAAGGACTTTAATGCAATTCAGTATCTAACCGCCAAGTAGCCAAAACTACGTTTTTGCGCCGAAATTTAAAACATTTCACAAAAACCTCAAAATGTAGTTTTGGCGGTATAGAGTAGTGCTGCGAAAGTTTCATAACCTGCTATCTCCCTTATGTTTTATACCGAGTGTTGTGTGTTGGCTTTACTCACCAAAATCAAGATTAGAAGGCTTTGTATTAATATAAGATTCCTTTGTTTGTTTTGTTTTTAATTTATCAACTACTTCAAAACTTATATTATCAAACCATACTTTTCCAGTACCATTTAATAATACTCCAAAATTCAATGTGCCACTTTCTTCTGGTACATCTAAAATTATTTCACATTTTATCCAGTCTGTATCACCATTAATAGGTCGATCTTGCATATTATCAAAACTTAATGCTTTCTTTGTTTCTTTAGAATCCACTCTTAGCCACATACCAGTCCAATTACCAACACCTTGTGCTTTAATATAGGCTGTCATCTTAATTCTTTTACTTAAATATTCATCAGCAAGACATGTTTGCATTAAAGTGCCAAATCCATCAATATCTTTCTCCGTTGACTCAAGAAATGCACTACTTGCACCTGATTTAAAGATTTTCTTATCCAATCCTATATTATAACTGTCTCTTTCGCTCCCTGCTTTAAACCAACCATCTATTTTTTGAGCTTTAAGTTCACTTTTTGTTACAAATAATCCAGCAGTGATAAATGCTATTATTAATGTTAAAACAGATAATTTTTTCATTGTGTTTGTTTTTAAGTTAAACAATTCTAATACATATTTAAAAAATTGCTCGAGCCATACTTTTAATTTATAATCTTTAACAGATAAGTTATCCGAAAGATTTATCGACAAATTATTCAAATCATAATCCAAGCTTGAAAATATAACTCTGATAGTGTGACTTCTAGGTATCACCTCAGCAGATTCAATTCTTTGAACAGTTCGTAAACTCAAATTACATCTGGCTGCAAGTTCTCCCTGAGTCAATCCCTTGAGTAATCTTAATTCTAAAATTTTTTTTCCTAATTCTGGTTGATTCATAATTTATCGATTCTATACAAGAATATGATTAACTTAATTATTGTGCAAAAAATCAATATGTCTTTAATATGTCATTTATACGTCAATCTCTCAATCTTTTGAATTACTACTTTTTATCATCGTTTAATTTATGCAGGATATTTCTCAAGCTTACACACAGCATTGAGTGTGTGATTTCGTAGACGTTTCATCTCACTGTTTTTACCATGAATGATAACTAATTGCGGTTTACGTACCTATCTCCCGTGACACATTCAAGCCTATGAAGTATATTTGCTGTTAGCACAAGTTTTTACTCCTTAAAATCATTTCTCAATATAATAAATTCTACTCGTCTGTTTTCTCTTGTAACAGTTTTTTGAATATCAGTATCGAGATTCAATAAATATGTATTTGTCAAACAAGAATCCAAATCTAAAATAGGATTTTCCATTTTTATGCGGTAGTCAACACATGCAGGTTTATTGTTTCCATAATCACCTACTAATAATCTATCCGGTTGAATGCCCATTTTAAGCAACCCCTCCTCAACAATTTCACATCTTAATCTAGATGTCTCGGGCTTTTCATTGTTGTCTCTATGCCCACCAATCTCGATTGCAATGTTGGGATTATCAGTTATTAAATCTTTTATAGTCTTAATGGTCCAAAAATCACTAGAGTCCAGGTCATATGATTCAAGCTCAAATTTTATTATTGGCATCGACCGATTTATACTTATTCGCTGCAAGTAAATTATAGCTTGGACTATAGAATCAGAATGAATATCTGCTTTTGTAATCCTTTCTTTTCCCTTTAAGTAACCATCTTTACTAGCTAAAACAATAAAGTCATGATCAATCGGAATAGAAACGAAATTGAGAACTCCATTCACATCAGTCTGAGTATTTCTTATCTCACCCTTATCGGATATCAATTGGACTGATGAATTTTTTAATTCAGAATTAATCAAGGTATCTATAACATATCCCTGAATAGCAAAATTATCCTGTGTGTAAGAATTTATGCATGCTATTAAAAATATAAATGTCAATATGATTGTTCTGTCGCTCATTAAAATTGTGCCAACAACCCAATAAATGCAATTGCGTTTATTTCTTATCTATCATTTTCCCGAAATTTATGTAATAGTTGACTAACATGCAAAAGGATAATCGGTATTAAGCGACTATAACCAAACCACCGAATGGTGGTGAGCTCACCTCAGGTAAACGACAATAAACGAATAATAGTGGGTTTGTTCTATATCTATTGTTTCACCTTTCATGTCCATTTTCGTTAGTCTATCTTCTATTATCCTTTTTTTTACTCACATCCACGCTTCTACACCTTATATTCCCGGGGAGGTTCAAGTAAACCGTAAACTGCAATGGCATAAAGAGGTGCACGCTTTGCAAAAGTACACAAGCGGGGGTTTTGTCAAACTACTAGTTGATCCGATTTTGTAAAAATCAATTTGAGAAATACTATCAACCATCAGATAATTTCCATCATAAACAACAGAATGGTCTCTCTGGTAAACACGAATCTTGGCTTTGTGAACTATAACTTTTATAAAACAAAAGTAAGTCCACTAAAAAATTAATTTTTAATGGACTTAGGTTTGCATTATTTCAATCTAATAATGAAATCATATGGTTATAAACAACACTGAAATTGCGTTGGCATAATAAAGTGTCATTTAATCCAAACAAATATATTAGATACAACTTTGTTTATTTTTTAGGCTTAGTAAGTGGTTATTACTTGTTTATGAGACATATCTTGTGCTGCTAAATATGCAGTACTATAGTCGCCATAAACAGCACATCGGTAGTACATATCAATATAGCCTGTTACCCAGACATGTACGTTAGGGTTATAATAATAATGTTCATCAAGATGGACTCTTATAGTATATCCATCAGGACCTGCATAAATTCTTTCGGAAGTTGTCTCTGCAAAAGCTGTATTTAATGAGAACATAATAAATATTACTAGTACTCCTAATCCTTTTAAAATATTCTTTTTCATTATAAAATTTTTAATTAATAAATCATTTTTCAAAAATCAGCAACACAAATACCTTGAAATGTGTTGGTTTATATGGCTCTATTTATATGTACCTTTGCCTGTTACCTCCTTTCATTGTTTAGGGGTGTCAAAATTGAAAGCATAATAATCCCCTGCGTTACCAAAAAAATATTTGCTTAAATCAGATTCAGAACAATATACCCCAATAAACGAGTTATTAAAAACGTTGCTAATTGTTGGAACTTTATTTTTATCAGGCAACAAAAAATAATTTGTAGTAGAAGCATTAACTTTATCAAGGAAACTTACGATTGTAATCAACCTATTCTTGTAGAAATTTGTTCTAGCTGGACAATATGGCGCAAGTAAAATACTCACAGAAATAGTCTTTGGCGTATCAGGATTATCTATATGACAATTGCATAGAAGAAATCCTATCAACAACGAAACAATCAAGCAATTGATCTTAATCATATTGATATACTTTAGAGTTGACGGGTGTTATAAGCATGTTACCAAACAACCCAATAAACACAATTGCGTTTATTTCCCTTATCCCTTGGCTTTATCTTTAACCCAAAACAATCCATACACCCCTAATATTCAAGAACATTACCGATTTTAAACACCTACAACTAAATCACCGAATGGTGGTGAGCTCACTGTACTCCCACGCTGAAGTATTTGCGCAAGTGTAAGGTGACCAACTAACAAACGGATACACCTTTTTATTGGCATTTTTCTTGCCACTCCTATGTGCCTAATTTGGTATTGTTTCTTGCTAATCTTTGCTTTTCCCTTTCACCCAACCAAATCCGTAATCGAATATCGGAATTTATCCAATACGAGTCAAGAGATAGCTAAAAGTTCCCCGTTGTGTAAGGCTTTTTAAGTTTTTTACTCCTGGATATTTTAAAATTGCAGGTTGTTGCAGTATTTTTGCTAACGTTATTTTAATAAATGTATGGAAAGAAACAGCAACATTTCAGGAGCATTCCTTTTGGTAATCATCCTGCACGGGCTAGGCTTATTTGGCCAACGAATTTCAGTAAGTGGGGACCAGTTCATGTCAAATGGCGAGAATATCTGGTTCAACGGCACCAATACCCCATGGAATAAGTGGAACGATTTTGGCGGCAGCTTCAATTATGAGTGGTGGAACAACGAGTTTCAGGAATTACAGGACATGCATATTAACTGTACCCGGGTCTGGATAACATGCGATGGAAATAATGCCGGCATAGATATTACCAATGAGGGCTATGTAAATGGTGTGAGCTCTACTTTTTGGACGCATGTCGATCAGTTGATGGAAATTGTCCAAAGCAAGAAAATATACCTTATGACTGCTCTGATCTCTTTTGACCATACCAAACCAGGAAATACAAATGCTTCAAAGTGGATCAACATGTACAACAGTGCAGCAAACCGTCGGTCGTTTGTTGAGAACTATGCTGTACCCTTTGTAAATCGCTACAAGGACAACCCCTACTTTTTTGCCATTGATGTGGGCAACGAACTTGAATGGGTTTGGGAAAATCACGGTGTTGCGTCAGACAGTGTTATCGACCTGATTGCACGTGTTGTAGATTCTGTAAAAGCCAATAGCGAAGTATTGGTATGCCAAGGCTTGGGTGCCGGAGTAAAATACAATACCAGTGCCAAAGGTGGCAATGGCAATATACTTAAAAATGTAAATGTCGATTTTTACAATATTCATTTTTATGACTGGCAGGAACAATGGTTCGGAAATCCGTTTGATTCATCCCCGGCAGACTATAAAATGGATTCGAAACCATGCATAATCGGAGAAACACCTGCAAAAGGATCGGCCGGATTAACTCCTTTGGAGTGTTATCAAAAAGCCTTTGAAATGGGTTGGCGGGGCCTGATGGTATGGACATCGAATGGTGTTGATGACAACGGTGATAAACTGGATTCAAAACCCGGGACAGATTATATTTATGATACTTACCAAAACAAGGTGCTTGGTGTTGAAAACTATACTTTGAATAATGGCAACGAGGGCTTCAGCCTACATCAAAACTCGCCCAATCCGTTTCATTCAACAACAACCATAAGGTTTACCCTGTCGCAGGAAAGCAATGTACAGATCAGCATCTTTGATATTAACGGAGAACTGGTAACAATGCTGGCCAATGGACCATTCTCGGCAGGGGACCATTCAGTGGCATGGAACTCTTCAGATAATTTGGGAAATACCTTATCGCCCGGCATCTACTTTTACAGACTTACTTCGGGCAACTATTCTGAAACGAATAAAATGTTGCTGATCAAATAAACAGGTATAGAAAAATCAAGGAGACCATAGAACATGCTACCAGTAAAGGATTTAACTGTCCTTTCTACTTTACTCTTCGATCAAGTACTTGTTGAGTGGCAGGGTAAAAAAGAATTCTGAGCCCTGTTTTTTTTCCGAAGCGACTCCAATTTGCCCCCCGAACAGTTCTACTATTCCTTTGCTTATAGCAAGACCAAGTCCTGTACCTGATATTTTCGATTGACTGTTGACCTCTCCCCGGCGAAACCGGTCAAATATAGAATTTTGAATATTTTGTGGAATTCCATCGCCAGTATCTTTGACATAAAAACGGATAATATCTTTCGCCACAACCTTGTACCCAAGGGTCACCTGCCCCTTGTTTGTATATTTGAGGGCATTTACCATGAGGTTGAACAAGACTTGTTTTAGGCGTATTTCATCAATATTGAGCTGCATGGATTCCTTCTGCCCATACTCAATTTTTATAGTAATGTTTTTCTTTTCCAATCGTTCCACTTCAATCTCGCCAATTTCAGCAACTTCCTGAAAGACTCCGTGTAAATCCATTTTTCTGTTCAAAAACGAAAGCTGCCTGGCTTCAATCTTTGAAATATCGATTATATCATTGATAATAGTCAGCAACTGGTGCGAACTGGATATGATGTATCCTGAATATTTATCTCTTTTTTCTTCAGGCAAACGCTTATTGTTCAGCATGGTCGAAAAACCGATAATACCATTGAGCGGTGTCCTGATTTCATGGCTCATATTTGCCAGAAAAGCAGACTTTAAACGGTCACTTTCTTCTGCCCTCGTTTTTGCCCTGCGCAAAGCTTCTTCGTATTTAAGCCGCTCGCTGATATCCCGGCACACCCCATTATATCCTTTTAAGTTTTCTTTATTGTCTAAAATAACTGTAATCTGTACCTCGTACCAATTTAGCTTGCCATATTTAGAGGAAAGTTGAATCGTAAATTTTTGAGGATTTTTCGCATCAGGTTTCTCTAACTCAAGTCCTTTCATTTTAGTAGAAAGGTTATTGTCCAACCACTTGGGTACGAGTGTATCAAAACTTTCTCCTATAAGTTCCTGGTAAGTATATTCCAAAAGATATTCAACAGAAGGGGCTATAAAAGTAAACTTAAGGTCTGTATCCAGTATGAAAAACAAATCTGGAAGGTTGCTTGCAATTAGCCTATAATTCTCGAACAAGGTCTTAATTTGATCGGAGATATCTTTATCGAGCTTATAGTCCAAGGGATTGGAATGTACAGCCCTCGAATAGTCCTTAAATACTTCCAGCACCTGCTCTTTCATTTCTGAAGGAAGACCAATAGCCCCTAACCTATCAAGGTATTTTGAAAGGATCGGGTCGCCCGGACTATGTGAATCGTTATGCATAAATGAGAAATTCGTCTAATGTATTATATTCCCTATGAATTAACTTACATATTTAATGCCACAAATCTAAAAAAGTGGAATTCTAATAACTATTTTACGTAAAATATTACCTGGGGTTTAGATTTCCTCAAGTTATTGTTAAATCAGTTTGAGTTCATGGCTATATTCAAGCATTAAATCCTCTATTAAACTGTCTTCATTAGTCCTTGGAACAAGATCTGATTGATGTATACGCTTGATTAGTTCTGCTAAAACCTGAGTGTCTAATTGCCTTAAAAACTCCTGGGCCTTTCTATAACGGTCATCATGTTTTTGAAGAAGCGTTTTATCAAATGAAACAAACTGTTCAATAAACTTAAACCGGCTATCCAAATTAAGCCTGATCCTTTCCTGAAGCTCTTCAACAGATATATTACGATGGGCATAAATCTCCAAGTACCTAATTAATCCAAGCGCCCCAAGTGCATCCAGGTCATCTGCAACGGTCAGGAAATGGTAGATCCCCGGAATTGTATTGTTATCTGTACGGCTATAAGATTTGTCATCGTGCAAAATTATGGCCTTAAACATTTCTTCACTATGCATATTACCTGCCAAACTATCCTTAAGAAATGACCTGGCAAGCTCAGCACTCTGTTCACCATGTTCTTCACCTGGTGTTTGTGTAAGTCCTATATCATGCATAAAACAGGAGATTAAAAGGCACTCAATAAATTCTTTGGAAAAATTGGTTTGGGTTTTATTCGAATAGGAAAAAAGCAGTTCTTTTGCAAAAATCCATACCCTATAATGGTGTTCCTGATCATGAGAAGGCAGGTTGAAACCTGCAAACAGACCTTCAACAAAGTGGAGAAGTGGTTTCAGCCATTGCTGCTCTAGTTCTGAAATTATTGCTGTCAAATGTTCCTTCTCAAATGTTGCCATTACACTAGTTGTGAATTTCAAAAGTAAACAAAACCTTTCAAGGATTAATATCGCAGATGTGACATATTTTTCATTATTTTCGCACTTCTTTAATTGGCAAAAATAGGCACAAGCTATACTAAAAAGCCCGCAAAGCACACATTAAACATAAATGAAGGACTTAACCGAAGGAAGAGAACGATCCGTCATATTAAAATTTGCTGCCCCGATGCTCTTAGGCAATCTGTTCCAACAAACCTATAATATTGTGGACAGTATTTTCGTCGGGCAATTCATCGGCGATGATGCCCTGGCAGCAACTGGTGCATCGGGTCCAATTATATACGCCCTTATTTCTTTTGTAATAGGTATAGCTTCTGGAGCAACAATAATTATTTCTCAATATTATGGGGCAAAGAATTATGAAAAAGTTAAACGGGCCATCGACACCATATTTGTCTTTATCTTTTTGGCATCATTGATCATCATGATTGTTGGTATAGCCTTCAGCCGGGAAATTTTTATGCTTACCAACCTGGAAGAAGATATTATTCCCTATGCTACCATTTATCTGAATACTATTCTATACGGTACTGTTTTACTCTTTGGGTTTAATGGTGTAAGTGCAATTTTAAGAGGAACCGGAGACTCGAAAACGCCTCTTTATTTCCTGATTATATCGACCCTTTTAAATATTGTACTCGATTATGTTTTTATCAAGATTTTTGATTGGGGAATAAGAGGCGCTGCCCTTGCTACCGTTTTTGCCAATGGTGCATCATTTATTGGGGCTGCAATTTACCTGAACAAGACCCATCAGATTATCAAAATAAAGATTGCAAAAATTACATTCGATAAGGAAATTTTCAGGCAAAGCTTTAGAATTGGAGTGCCTTCAGGTTTTCAACAAACATTTGTTGCACTTGGACTAATTGCTTTGTACAGTATAGTCAACCAATTTGGTGGACAGGTTACAACAGCCTACTCAATAGCTGGTCGTATCGATGGACTTGCCATGCTGCCGGCAATGACCTTTGGACAGGCCCTGGGTACATTTGTGGGACAAAATATCGGAGCCAGAAAAATTGCAAGGGTGAGGCGCGGATTGGTATCAACCCTTGCCATGTCACTCATTGTATCGGCCTTGCTCACTTTCCTGATAATTGTGTTTAGGTCTGGCCTAATATCTATCTTTACCGACAGTAGCGATGTCATTGAAATAGGTTCAAGATACCTGGTCATTGTGAGCAGTGCCTATTTTATTTTTAGTATTATGTTTTCCTTAAATGGAGTCTTGCGCGGTGCGGGAGATACCCTTATACCAATGTTTATAACCCTCTTGTCGCTTTGGGTTATACGTATTCCTTTTGCGTGGTTGCTTTCTGGTAAATTTCAGGAATTTCTATTGCGCAAAGAAATATTTTGGGACCTGCCTGCCCTTTTCAACGGACAATTGGGAGAAAGTGGAATATGGCTCTCTGTCCCAATTGCATGGGCAATCGGAGCTATATTGTCTTTCTTTTACTATAGGACAGGCAACTGGAAAAAGAAATCAGTATTCAGCCACAACCAAATCTAATTTCACAGTTAATGTAGAATTTATTAAATTCAAGCTAAATTTATTTATATGATAAAATCAATGACAGGTTACGGAAAGGGAGTTTGCGAATTGGCAGATAAGGTCGTAACCTTAGAAATAAAAGCATTAAACAGTAAGCAAATCGATATTTATTCGCGTATTCCTGGTACCTACCGCGAAAAAGACCTTGAGATGCGCAATCTGATTTCCCAGCGCCTGCAAAGAGGGAAAATTGAGCTGAGCATGGTTATTGAGGTAACAGATGCGAAAAATGCGGGTGTATTAAACACATCCGTGATCAAGGAATATTACAGACAATTTAAAGAAATAGGAACAGACCTGGACATCGACTATAACGATTCTATTCTACAGGTTATCATGCGCTTGCCCGATTCATTGAAGTTGGACAAAGAAGAGCTTAATCCGGAGGATTGGAAAAAAATAATGGACGGATTGAACAAAGCCATTGATTCTGTCGAAAGTTTTCGTGTACAAGAAGGTGAAGCATTAAAAAAAGATATCCTGGAAAAAGTTGACAGCATAGAACAGAATCTTGTCTTGCTTGGCCAACATGAAGAAGAAAGAGTGGAATCTGTAAAGCAACGCTTGCAAAATGCGCTCAAAGAAATTTCGGATGCTGAAAAGATTGACAACAACAGGTTTGAACAAGAACTGATTTATTATCTGGAGAAACTGGATATTAATGAAGAAAAAGTCAGGCTGTCGAACCATTGCAAATTCTTTCGGGAGGTCTGTGAAAACAAAGACTCCTCTGGCAAGAAACTCGGTTTTATTGCACAGGAAATGGGGCGGGAAATCAATACCATTGGCTCAAAAGCAAACCATTCGGCAATCCAAAAGGTCGTTGTCGGAATGAAAGATGACTTAGAAAAAATTAAAGAACAAGCACTAAACATATTATAAAGGGATCAGGAAATGGCTGGAAAACTAATAATTATTTCAGGACCATCAGGAGCAGGAAAATCTACAATAGTCCAGCACCTAAAAAGCAAGGATGATTTTAATCTGGAATTCTCGATTTCGGCAACAAGCAGGCCCAAAAGAGGTGAAGAAGAAAACGGAAAAGACTATTATTTTCTTACCATCGACAATTTTAGAGCCCGTATTGATGATGGCGAATTCCTGGAATGGGAAGAAGTTTACCCTAAACAATTGTATGGTACCTTAAAATCAGAAGTTACCCGCTTGTCGTTAAAGGAGAAAAATATCATTTTTGATGTAGATGTTGTTGGAGGAACCAATATCAAAAGAAGCTACAAAGACCGTTCGGTTAGCATATTTATAAAGCCTCCTTCTATTGAAGCCCTTGAAGAACGGTTAAAAGGGCGAAATACTGAATCGGAAGAAAGCATCCAGAAAAGGATAAAGAAATCACGTATGGAAATGACCTATGCGCGCAGATTCGACCATGTAATTGTAAATGAAGACCTGGAAACAGCAAAAGCCGAAGCCGAAAAAATAGTACGTGAATTTTTATCCTCATAATGCATATAGGTTTATTCTTTGGTTCGTTTAATCCCATTCATATTGGGCACATGGTCCTGGCCAATTATTTTATTGAATTTACTTCATTGGATCAGGTATGGTTTGTGGTCAGTCCGCACAATCCTTTAAAAGAAAAAAAATCTTTGCTGGATGATTATGCCCGCTTGTATTTGGTTGAACTGGCCATTCGCGACGATAACCGATTCAGGAAATGTGACATTGAGTTTAAGATGCCCCAACCCTCTTTTACTATCGACACCCTGGCCTACCTGAAAGAAAAACACCCAAACCATAAATTTTCTATTATTATGGGTTCTGATGGACTGAAAAATTTTCATAAATGGAAGAATCATCAAACAATCATCCAGAACCATAAAAGGTTTGTGTATCCAAGACCGCCAGAAACCCTTGAAAGTATTCGAATGCACAAGAATGTTGAGGCAGTTGACGCTCCGCAAATGGATATATCCTCAACCTTTATCAGAAAAGCAATAGCGAACAATTCAGACATCCGCCATTTTTTACCACCAATGGTATATACAGAAATAGATAAGATGGGGTACTATAGGAATTAGGATCTTTGTACAAACAAAAGAAGAAATTAAGGCTTGCTCCGGATCGATGCTTTTGTTTTTTGATTTTGACAAGTTTACGGTTATTGGATTTAAGGGGAATATACAAAGCCAACACTTACATGATATAGATTAGTATAGCGCCAAAGGTGCGATAACAATAAACCCAGCCGTATGCGGCTGGGGAGGTAACCAAAGCTACAGAAAAGCACCAAAGGTGCGGAATCAAATCAACATCGCTTGTTGTGATATCGCACCTTTGGCGCTTAGTTTGCAGTTGCCTGTACCCTGGCCCCCAAGTGACCAGGTTTGTGATATTGGCACCGTTGGTGCTTGTTTCTCAATAATAAAGATGCAATGTAAACAATTGGTCGTTGAACAATCATAAATAGTTAAAGGTGAAATGACACTAAACCAACTCACTTAAAAACAGATTAGCCGTTAACAGTCTTTGTCCTCAAACCAGAAGAGCGTCCCGATCAAGAAAACCAAAAACAGTTTGTCGATGAGCTTATGAACTCATCGAATTATCCGAGGCCGTAGCCAACAGCATCTGTATTTTTTTATCAGCACTGCAAGCTGACTCTTCGCGAAAACAACACATTCAGTATTGTTTCTTAGCACTCAGCCCTTCCCAAAAGCAACTTTCGAAATAGATCGAGCTTGTAAAGAGTTATTTTTTTAGGGAATTGCTATGCTCAACCAGATAAACTAAAACATTGTTTATGTGCTACATAATCGACAATAAACGACTAACAAACGACTACAAGCGACTACAAACAATTAACTACCGGTTTGTGTATGGCGACAGATTTAAGTTTGCATTGTCAACATTTCACAACTGACAATTTATACTAAGCATCAGGTGTGGAATACCACAAAAACTAAAACAAATAATTCTTTATAAACTTAAATCTAAATTATCATGACAACTTTAAGGAACAGAGTTCAATTAATTGGAAACTTAGGAATGGACCCAGGAATGGTAACTTTTGAAAACGGAAAAAAACGCGCCAAATTTTCTTTGGCAACCTCCGAAGTATACTATGACAGCAAAGGTGAAAAAGTAGAAGACACCCAATGGCACAATGTTATTGCCTGGGGCAACCTGGCTGAAAGAACAGAAAAATACCTGAAAAAAGGAGCAAATATTGCCCTTGAAGGAAAGCTGGTATACCGCACCTATGACGATAAAGAGGGCAACAAGAAATACATTACTGAAATAATGATGAACGAGCTTGTAATGCTTTCAAAGAAGAATTAACAGACGGGCTCCATACTTGGCAGGTATTCAAAGTATTGACTAACTGCCAATCGCACCGATGCTTCGGCATTTATGGATAGGCAGGGCATGTATGCCCTGCCTATTTGTTGTATATCCACACAAACAAGAGATAAACACACCCAGAAATAAAGATCTGTTTCTATCAGAATATCTGGTTTAGTTGCAAAATCTTTGGCACCTAATTTCCTAAGCATGCGACTTGCCAACCAGAATTCTTGCAGGATTATAGAATGGCAAATCCCATTCATCATTTGTGATGTCCCTGGAGCTTCTTCGTTTCCTTTAACAAGGTTTGTTTTTCCACAACAGGTTTAGATTCAGGCTTGTGGTGATGTTTATCAAAATCGTGCATAACTTCATCATCGCCTGAATAAACTTTAGATACCTTGTCTGGTTTTGAGTAAATTTTCTGAGTTGGTATGCCGGATACAATTGCTTTAGGTATTTTGCCCAGAAACCTTAAAAAACCATAGAAGTATTTGACATACATGTTCGTTTTTTTCATTGTTTTCAGTTTAAGCTGCTATTTTAAAATGTTCGTTGAACTCTTTACTATCAAAGTTTACTCGTCTTTGATAATCCGTATACACAATATACAATTGCGCAAACTTGTATGAAGTTGATACCAATTCGCACTGATAAATGTGATTCTCTATAAAAACAACCCCTTGTTTTTCGAGCCTTTTTATGCATTTGCACTTTTTCATTTCCCTTCCTTTCTACACTATTTATTAGACTGCAAATTATTTTTTGGTCACTTGCCTGAGTGACCAGTCATAATTCTTTAGTCTTAATACTAAACTATTATCATGGAAAAGAATAAGATACTTGTTCCTGTTGATTTCCTGCAACAATCCTTATATGCCCTTGAATATGCGGTTAAGATCGCTAAATCAATTCAAGCCAAAATTTCGTGCCTGTATGTCATTGAAGAACCAGGATATATTACCAGTTTTCATCTCTCGAAAGAAGTACAGGATAAAATAAGAAGAGATGCTGAAGTTAAACTGGCAGAAGCGGCAAACAGGGTACTAAAGCTTGAGAATATATCCTTTGAAATTATTGTTGCCAAAGGCAAAGTTTACAGGAAAATTATTGAAACCTCAAACAGGTTAAATGCGCAATTCATAATAATGGGCAAGTCTGGTTCTTCTGATTCGAATAACAGTAGAACGGGCACTAACACGAATCATGTTATTGGTATCAGCAACATTCCTGTTATTACAATAAGAAACAACAAGCATGTATCAGACAATCATTTTCTTTTGCCACTTGACCTGACAAAACCTGTTCGCACCAAAATGGAAAAAGCAATTGAAATTGCTGATCAATTAAATGCACGAATAACAGTTTTAACCGTTTTTCAAAAGGATTGGATCGAAGTAAAATCAAAATTTCAAAAAAAGCTAAACGAAATTCAAACAATAATCGAAAACCAGAATTTAGCCTGTAATACCGAATTGATAGAAACATCCCAGCCCATTGATACTGTCATAAATAAATATGCGACCAAAATTGGTGCAGGCCTTATTTTTCTGATGACACACCAGGAATCTGAATCTACAGAGTATTTTATTGGCTCTACTGCCAAGGAGGTAATTTGCAAATCTGAGCTCCCTTTGTTATCTGTTATTCCTTGTATAGAGAGAAATGAACAACCAGATTTTGTGATGAAGGGATTAAGCCATCCAATTAGTCCATATAGTAAGAACTACACTTAAGTTACAATTCACCGAGATTAGGCTATACGAGTGAAAACATTCAATATCTTTATAAGGTAAAACCCCAAATAATGACTTTAGAGGTTTTTCTTTTTTTAGTGACCAATACGACCTTTAAGGTCTAAATTATTGCATTTATGATCACCATCGGAAGAAAAGACAAAGTAGATTTACCTGATTTAGGCCTGTTTGATATTCAGGCAAAAATAGATACTGGTGCGTATGGATGCTCCTTGCACTGTAATCATATTGAAGTGAAAAGAGAAAATGGTAAAGAAGTTTTGGTTTTTCAGGTGCTGGATCCGGAACATCCTTTATATGAAGACAGGTATTTCTATTTTGATGAATTCAGTGACAAGTTGGTTAAAAATTCGAGTGGTAAAACAGAACACCGCTATACAATAAAAACCGATGTGATTGTTTTTAACGAGAAGAAAGCCTTTGATTTCTCGCTTACAAACCGAAAGAAGATGAAATACCCGATTCTTCTAGGTAGAAAATTTCTAAAAAATCGATTTGTGGTAGATGTCAAATTGAAAGATTTATCGTTCAAATTAAAAAATGAAAAAAAATGAATATAGTAGTATTGTCGCGAAACTCTAACTTGTACTCAACACAACGGTTAATTGAAGCAATAGAACAAAAAGGACATGAAGGAAGGGTAATTGACCATCTTAAGTGCGATATTATCATGGACGACACGGGTCCTTCTATTTTTTATTCAGGCCAAAAATTAACGGGTATCGACGCAATAATTCCAAGAATTGGATCATCTGTCACCTTTTATGGAGCAGCTGTGGTAAGGCAGTTCGAAATGATGAAAGTTTTCAGCACGCTTGATTCATTGGCGCTTACCAGGTCAAGAGACAAACTTCGAAGTTTACAAATATTGTCCAGGGAGGGGGTTCGAATGCCCAAAACCGCATTTACTAATTTTAGTAAAGACGACAATAATGTGTTGTCGCATATTGGACAGGCCCCGGTAGTCATAAAATTACTGGAGGGGACGCAAGGCGTTGGCGTTGTGTTGGCAGAAACCAATAAAGCTGCCAAATCGGTTGTTCAGGCATTTGACAGCTTGAAGACGAGGGTTATCCTACAGGAATTTATTGAAGAAGCGGGAGGGGCTGATATTCGCGCATTTATTGTGGACGGAAAAGTAGTTGGGGCGATGAAAAGACAAGGCAAAGAAGGCGACTTCCGTTCTAACCTGCACCGAGGGGGCAGTGCAGCTATTATTAAATTGAGCAAAAAAGAGAAAGCAACAGCTTTGAAGGCTGCCAAGAGTATGGGGTTGGCCGTTGCTGGTGTGGATATGCTTCAATCCAACAAAGGGCCCATGGTATTGGAAGTGAACTCCTCGCCAGGCCTTGAAGGAATTGAAAAGGCTACCGGCGTTGATATTGCCGGTAAAATAGTTGAATATATCGAGACTTCTGTAAGAAAAAAAAGAATTCCCAAAGACAAAGTTAAAGCATAAACCCTTCTTACATGATTATCAACAATACTGAAATACTCCCCGGGGAAAATGTAAAATTGGAAGTCAATATTGCCAGGCTTCCTTCACATTCGCCAATCGATATTATAATTAATGTTGCCAGGGCTGTTACACCCGGACCGGTTCTACTGTTGATTGGAGGCCTTCATGGAGACGAAATTAATGGTATTGAGATAGTACGACGAATAGTTGAAGAAGGCAAGAACATTCCAGAGAAGGGCACAATCATTTGTATTCCCATTATAAATGTTTATGGATTTATTAATTATTCGAGATATGTGCCCGACGGAAAAGACATTAACAGGTCTTTTCCCGGAAACAAGAACGGATCGCTGGCAAGCAGGGTGGCCTATTATTTAATGAAAGATATAATACCCAAAATAGATTATGGGATTGATTTTCATGCCGGAGGTGCTGATCGAACAAATTACCCTCAAATTAGATGCGACTTGAAGAAACCTGGAAACCAGGAATTGGCAGATGTTTTTTGTGCTCCTTTTACGCTACATTCAGAACATCGGCAAAAATCCTTGAGGTATTGGGCAAACAAAATTAACAAAAGGATTCTTGTGTATGAAGGGGGAGAATCCTCCCGTTTTGATGAAATGGCCATACAGGAAGGTATAAATGGGGCCGTTCGGGTAATGAAGCATTTGGGAATGACTTCTTCAGAAACCATTGAGCCCACTTATGAAAACCTAATAATAAAACATTCCTCTTGGGTTAGGGCCCATGCCTCAGGAATTTTTCAAAGTACGGTTTTTAGTGGTGAGCGAGTTAAAAAAAACCAGTTGGTTGGCTATCTCACCGATCCGTTTGGAGATTTCAAGATACGTGTAAAATCGCCTGCTACCGGGTATGTAATAGGATTAAACAACAATCCGATTTTGCATCAGGGAGATGCTGTTATGCATATTGGCATTGTTAAGTAGAGCCTGCTGAAAAACATACTTTTAGCACATTACCTAAAAAGTTGAAAATAAATCCGAAAGTGTAAAGATATAGGACGAGCTAAGCTGAGCTATACTTTGTGCTGCGGGGTGGGTATGAGTGGTGCAACCACTCATGAGCGGGGAAGATTAATTACAATCAGGATTACTACCAGAATAATTAGAGTTGTTGGTAATCCAAATTTGTCTGGGGCGATATACTGTGCCTTGTAGAAAATTAGTTATGAGTAAATCCCAAGTATGAAAATTAAATTAAAAAGCATTGGAATGCTGATTGTCCAACGTATAGCCTATGTCAAATTCTTCTTCAAGAATGTCATTGATATTTTGGTTTGTTATAATTCTTTGTTTTTATTGGTGCCGACGTTGAGTATGTAATTTCGTAAAGGATTTCGACTAAGTTCCTGTCCACCGTTACAAAAAATTGAAGCGGACTCTCCGAGCTTCACAAACCACTGAACCCCTTTTTAGCTATACCGTGTGTTGTAAGCTGTTTATTCATCAGAGTTTAAAGCCAGATTATAAAAAATATCTTCTAAATTATCTGGTTGTAGCGCCCATCTAAAGGCAGGATGAACTTCCCAATCATATCCAAAGTCAACAAAAGAACTAGAGACATACCTATTTTCTTCAAAATACTTTCTTTGAATTGTACCATCATCCATTACTTTTCTTGCCGTAAGAAAATTAATCTTATACAAAAACTGCGCTAAGTCTTTTGCAGTCGCAGGTCGACCATTCGTAAATGAGAAATTATTCTGTTGTTGAATATTGCTAATCTTTTTTTGCAATTCCGATGTATTATAAATATAACCTTCAGAAGCAGCTCTCTCTTTCTTAGAAGGTTTCATCCCAAAAACTAACTTCTCAATCTGTGGTAGTTCGGTTTTATATTCGTTTATCGTATCTTGAATCCGGCCTTGAGAATATTCCTCAAATATCTCTTGAAAATGCGGTGAGCTCAATCGACTTGAACCATTTGCAAATGCTTGTTGCGCAGCTAATGAACAAAGCTTTACCAAATCACGAGGTCTTTTTCTAGTAAGCGACATTAATATTCTATATATTGGAACCTCTTCCCATTTCCCCTTTCCATAAAACTTTGGTTCAAAGACCTTATCTAAATGGAAACATAAATGCTTTTGAGGAGTTTTCATTAATATTTCCTCATCTGCCGTCTCCCCAAAATATGTTAATATCCGCTTTATTAATAAAACTAAAATTTCATGATTAGTCCATTTATACCATACTACTGCACCTTCAATCTTGTCAGTTGACTCATCTGATGTACGGACAAGATAATAAACATCAGACCTTAAGGAAACTTTAAATATTATTCCAGGATTATCATTCGCCATATCACGAATAGCATTTAGTAATGCAGATATTCTGTTTATATCATCCTTTTTACCTTGCCAACCTCTATCAAGATCATCAAGGTAAACGATTACTTTTTTTGTTTTTAAAAAATTTTCAATCGCTTTTATTTGTGTAGGCTGCAAATCAACTTTGTCCTTTACAACTTTGACAGTATCAGAAATGTAGGCAACTAATTTAACACCAAATTGACTTAGCTTTCCAGCCACTGTCTCATCATACAAACCGAATTCATTAAATACTTTTGCTCCAATTATCCTTGTTAAGCCATGTTTCCATTGACGTATCCTTAATAGAAAATTTTCATCCGATTTACCAAGTTCCGCAATATCATCTGGTTTAATTAAAATTGGTAAGTTACCATTTTCTTTTTCCTCAGCAATCGCAACTTTAAATAAAGCAGACTTTCCTGTCCCCTTATGACCTACAAGTATACGAACCGGCAAGTCGGAAACAACTCTTTTAAAGGTGTCCTTTTTAAAATAATACTCTCTCAATCTTTCGATTGGTTCACTTTCGGCATCTTCAAATCCAAAAAGTCTTTGAATTGTCTCGTCGCTAAACTCTATTTTTCTTATCATATTGTTAATATGTAGTTCAGTGCGTAAAATGGCTTATAACGGATGGCAATAAGAAAAGTAGCGCTATTCATAGCGTTTCCTTATCCAAATATACCAAACGTTTATGTTCTATTTTCACGCTAAATTTAGCACTTTCCGCGCTATTTTTTTTATTGTTTGTTGTAGTTAGTTTTATCTAAATTCTCAGCTAATCTTTGACTTAATGACCTTTGTACTATGCTTTGTATTGTAGGATTCATATTCTTCATATGAAAAATGGATTGAAATTGAAAAAGTCCTAAATCAGCAACTAGCTTTCCAATTAGTTCATCTGCGAATGAAGATGCAATAATTCCAATTCCATCGAAATCAATTATTATTGTTTTCTTGGCAGATTTATAAATATTAAGCAATTCATTTCTAATTCTTTCTCCTGATTGTCTAGTTCCAGTACCTGATGATTGTTCTCCAACTTTATATACAATTCTATCAAATTCATCTTCAAGATTCTCAATAAATATATCTATAGGTTCGTAACCTCCGAGTGCCTCCTTCATTGATATTTGTTTATTTAATCTTAAGTCAAAATTAATGGTAGTTGATTGCTGTTCTCTACTTAACATTATAACATCCTGGTAATTACGAGCGCTTTTAGATTTATTCTTATAGCTTAAACCACCTTTCCCTGAAATTATCTGAAGGGAACCGTCATTCAAGGTAATTATATTATATAAGCCCCACATACCATTTCCTTGTCCAATTTTCTTATCTCTTGTCACACCTTCTTGAATAGATAGGGAAATTGCATCAGCTGCACTACGTGGTCTATGTTCTGAATTTCTTAAAGACTGATAAATACCTCTACCATAATCAAATATTGAGACTTTAATTAAATTTGTTTCCTTATGGATTTGAGCCATTATGAATCCTGTAGTTTGATTTGAATGTTGAATTACATTATCCATTATCTCATTTAAACCCCATGTACAAGCATCAATAATCCCTTCACTACAAGGTAAAGCTTTTCTTATACTAGAAACAAAACCGTCAACAAGTAAGTGAACATCATCAGAAGAATGAAATAACCAAACTCTATCTAAAAAATTAGTACTTAAACCAATTTTACTTTTATCAATATCATCAGGAGACAAGAAGTGTATTTTTTTTAAATATGTTGGTATGTTAATGAATTCGAAATCAACGCCTAACTCATTTTGAAAATAGTGAATATATCCAGCTAATGGAACAGTTGGGTAGGGATATACAGTCGTGATTTTTTCAAAATCTACAACAATCTTATTGTGCCCGAATTTAAAATGTAATCGTTTTAGAGAATTAATAATCTCTGGAACTAATCTTTGCTCGGTCAGATTATAAGGTCTAATCACATTGTCATAAACACCACAATTATAATTTTTGAAGTATCCTCTTTGTCTAGAGCTGCTATGTTTACAATTCGTTCTCATAAATTAACTACAACAAGCAAATAAATGCAATTCCGTTTACTCTCCGTACACCCTTGCTTTGTTTTTTTACCGAATTTAATTCATATACAGCTAATATTCAAGAATGTAATCGATTTTAAGGTATGAATTAATACAAGTCACAACCGATGCCGATACTTTAGTAGAACTCATGAGCTTTATGTAAAAAAAATTTAATGCTCAGCGCTGCGGGGGGGGATAGCCTTTCTCTACAATTCGATAAATTCGAGTCTTTACTGAGTTTCTGTTGTTAGCAATCACATTCACTGCGGTCTACGTATGTTTTGTTTCCATTATCATTAATATAGTAACAACCACCTTTTGGACCTTTGAATAATTCATGCCCATTATGGTAACCACAAGAATCAATAGAAGTATCAGGGGTTTCACATGCATAAAATGAAACCACAAGAAGCATAGTCAATATTAGAAAAAACTTTGATATTTTTTTCATAGTGTATTTAATTAATAATTAATAGGTTTATTTTATGTAGAATGTTTCATAGGCTTGCTTGTAACAACCCAATAAACCCAATTGCGCTTACTCCCCTTACACCCTAGCTTTGTTTTTTTACCTAAATTAAACCATATACTGCTAATATTCAAGTATATTATAGATTTTAAACAACAAAAAACGATTAACAAACGGAAATGTCCTTTTTTGTTGTTCTACTAAATATATATCATTTCACCTGTTATTGTTTATTTTGTCTGGTTAACGAATCATTACTACTTTAGTGGCTTAAATAAACAATTGAACCCTTGAAAACCGGTTTCGCACATCTGCCCCAAAACAAACAGGAAGAACTCCGCCTGCTCAAACAGGTTATTTGCTCAGACCGTAACGTACATATACTCATATTGTTTGGTAGCTTTGCAAAGGGCACCTGGGTAGAGGACGAATATAAAGAAGATGGCATAACGTATGGCTACCATAGCGATTTCGATTTGTTGGTTGTTACTGCCCGGGAGGATTTTAAACAGCAGATAAAAATCGAAAAATCCATACAGGAACGGTGTGTCAACAACAAAATGGTAAAAACCCGCATAAGCCCTATATTCCATGGCATAAAACATATAAACAGCATGCTGGAGTATGGCAATTATTTTTTTGCCGATATCAAGAAAGAGGGCATCATGCTCTTCGACAGTGGCCGGTATAAGCTCTCTGAGCCCAAACAACTAACACCCGAAGAACAAAAAGCCAAAATGCAGGAGAACTTTGATCAATGGTTCGAGAGTGCCAATACTTTCTATAAATATGCCTCTGAAGCTATTGGTAATAACGACTTTAATTTTGCAGCTTTTAATCTCCACCAGTCTGCCGAACGTTACTTCACGGCTATACTTCTTACTTTTACCGATTACCGCCCCAAGGAGCACGACCTGGCGAGCCTCAACAGCAAAGCCATTGCTTGCGACAAACGCTTTGCCGAGGTTTTTCCGCAGGAAACACAGGAACAAAAAGACCGTTTCAGGCTGTTGGTGCGCGCCTACATCGATGCCCGCTACCGCATGAAGCAGTACCACATTACCCACGAAGACCTGGAGTATTTGGGCAAGAGGGTAGAATTGCTAAAATCCTTAACTGAAGAAACCTGCAAGAAAAGAATTGCTACGGTGTAAGAAGAAGGGGGTTAAGGAAGCACTTTGTGGTGTGCAATAAATACAAATTGCAACCGATACCGAGGCTTTGGTAGAGCTCATAAGCTTTATGCAAATAAAATTTAGTGCTCGCCGTCATAGCCAAAGATGTAGGACGAGCTAAGCTGAGCTATACTTTGTGGTGCGGGGTGGGTATGAGTAGTGCACCCACTCATGAGCGGGGCTTACCTTCTAAAACGAATCCGGAAGGAGGCAAAACGAAGCCGGGAGGTTCTTTTATGCTATGCCGACCTTGCATTATGATGCCCGAACCGAACAAAATGATCCGCCGGGTAGACATTATGGTTCCGCAACCTGATATTATGGTACTGCGAGTTGATTTTATGGCAGTGCAACCTGGCTTTATGATACCGCGACTTGGCGTTATGACACTGCAACCAGACATTATGGCACTGCGCGCTGATTTTATGGCAGTGCGAGATGATTTTATTTTACTGCGAGCTCATTTTATGGCAGTGCGAGCTCATTTTATGACAACGCAAGATGATTTTATGGCAGTGCGAGCAATAAGTAGTGAGACTGTCCAAAAAACTGTGTAAACAAAGATTATTTGCGCTCATACAAATTTACTTCATTTAATTTACATCTTTCTGGGCAGACTATGTACTCATCGCCAGGTCTTACAGACCACACATAGTCCTATTTATTATCAAAAGCAATTATCAAACCTTATTATTATCAAAGCTAGTATGATACAATATACCAACTATCATCAGCTCCATCTTTTCTTGAAGGTTTATTTGTATCTAATTCTACATTAACAGAGCGTTCAAATTTTCTAGCCATGGCAATGATAATGCCTCGGTCAAAATCGCAAGGATAAGGATTGTTGCAGTGCATAATTAGTGTCCTTTTATCCTTGTTGTGTTCAACTAACTTGTAAAAACCTATATCTCCATTTCGATGGTTCATATTATAGGCAACATCTATTGAAGCAAGAGCTTTCTCAATATTGTCAATTTCAGAAGGGAACTTAGCATTTGAAGGGATTTTTTTTCCTATTTCAAAAAGAGTGTTACTACCATATTTCTCATAAATCTCTTTAAAAGAATCTAACCATGCTTTCTGGCTATACCAATTTTCTGGCATTGGATTTTTAATGCCAAATTTTTCTAACATTTCTATTGTTGTTTCCCTCATAAATTCAGGAAACGAATTAATGGTAGTTAATACAGTTTCACCATTAACCTCTACGTTTGGTGCGAATTGTTTGAATTGTGCCATAATTTCTTGGATTTTTTATTATTTAATAAGTAAAATTTAATTTCATTCTATTCCTTTTTTTTAAAATGTTTCCTTGATTTATTTTTTATTTTATGTTGATAATATTGTTAAATGCATTTTGTGTTAAACTCATGTTTGTTAAGACACATCCTTTAACATACCTTTATTTTTGCCAACAACCCAATAAACGCAATTGAGTTTACTCCCCTTATACCCCTGCTTTGTTTTTTTACCTAATTTAATTCATATACTGCTAACATTCAAGAATGTTATCGATTTTAAACGACAATAAACGACTAACAATCGGTTATGCTCTTTTATATTTTATACTAAGACTTTTTAAGGTGTGGATTAATACAAGTCACAACCGATGCCGAGGCTTCGGCTAAGATCATGAGCTTCATGCGAATAAAATTAGCTAAATATAAGCCGGAAGTTCATAAAACTTGCAGCAGAGGGTGGCTTTCAGACCGCTCATAGTCCTATTTATTAGGGCAAAGTTTTATTTTCTATTTAGTTTTATCATTATTGCTAATCCAAGAATTTGAACAATAATTAAAGCTTTCATTCCCCTATCCTTAAGCATGTCAATTTCTTTCCATTCATTGACTAGAACCACTGGATTCCATGGATCATATTCACTCACTCTCCTTTTCCCAATTACTTTTCCTGATATCATATACAAATCCGCCCCCATGAGATCAATATTTGTTGATAGTCTTTCTGTTACAAAAATTTCAGAATAATTTAGATTATAATTTTTAAGACTATCAGGTGTTATGGATTTCAAGTAGATCTTTCCGCTTATCACACTTTCATCTGGGCAAGTGCAAGCAAGTCCACTTACTTTTATTCGTCCCCATTGAAAAGGAGAAATGTAGTCCTTAAATAATACTAATTGACCAATTAGTATGAGTCCCCATATTAAACCCGGATTATGTATTAGAACTTCGTAATGAAGGTTGAAAGTGCAAAAATAAAAGGACTTGGTGAGATGAATCATAGCACCGCTATGGTGCATCGAAACAAGCAAGTGAAACGACTTATATTGAAGCAATTTCAATATGGAATAGATTTTCTAATGCATATTCCGGGTTAAAACACAATTGAGCAGCCTGTTGGCAAACAAACACCTATAAAAAAGGCAGTAGTTTTCGTAGAACTACTGCCTTTTATTATGGCTCAACTGTGACTTAATTTCTATATTGTTGGCAAATGTTATTTTCTAATCCCTACAATCTTGTAACTAGAACCGCCCCCCAAACCTCCAAGGCCACCTATACTAAATTCAATTGTATCAATATGTACGAATCCACCTTGATGAGAATAATGGTAACCTGATTTATATTCTAATTCTCCATTTTCTTTTAAAGTTGAAGTTATTATATTGCAATCTCCAAATTCAATTGTAATTTTTTCTTGTGGATTTTCATTTTCATTATCGTCATCTAGATCATGAAAATAGTTACAATCACCATCATCAACACTTTCATATTTTCTTATTAATCCAGAATGTTCTGAAGTGTCATGTCGTGTAGTTGTTAGATTATCACCATTACCATCGGGGTTTAAACTCCATGACGTTCGATAAATAGTAAAATCAAATTTACCCGTATAAATGTCTCTATAGTCAATGTCATTTTCGTTTGAACAGTTAATTAAAAAACTAACTATAAATACAACTGTTAATTTTATTTTAATTGCTTTCATATCAGATGAACTTTTGCTTTTTATAAATGTATATTTAATGCCTTAAACTCTTTACTATCAACTACTAAAAATTTACTATTTGATTTAAGATCCTATCATGTACCCCTCACTTATTACCTAATATTTGCCCTAATATCTGTATATACCGAACTCCTTCCCCAGAGTTATGTATATATTCCATTTCTACAGATATCGTTTTTATCTTTCATTGTACCGTTTTCTCCAAATGTAATACGTTACATTATTATATCCAAGGGGTTCATTTGTCTTTTGTTGTTGATGCCGACAACGTGGGTGTACCTTTCAGTTGTTTTTGAACAGCAATGCCCCATTTGTTGATTGTATGTTTCTTAGGTTTTCACCACTTTCCAACAAATGGTACAAGATTCTCCATGGGTTGATCCCCGATGCCAAATTGCCCGGTCTCTAAAAAGGGTAGGTTGCGCTTTGCAGTGTTGGTACCCAGAGAATAGCACAACCGCCAACCAGGCCAACAGGTTCTATGGAATAGCATAATACTTGCCGGTTTGTTTTTTGGTCACTCCCCGAATGGGACAAGCATACCCGTTTGTAATATAAAAAACACCTGCCAGTAAAAAATTGATAAAACAAGTGGCATAAACAGGGAGTCGGCCCCATATTAGCAATACGGTCAGGCATTGAATCCCCAAAAGGCATAACACTATCCTGCAAGGGTTTAACCCAGTGAATAAAAACACAATTGAGCAGCCTGTTGGCAAACAAACACCTATAAAAAAGGCAGTAGTTTTCGTAGAACTACTGCCTTTTTTATGGCTCAACTGTGACTTAATTCCTATATTATTAGCAACTGGTTATTGTCGGCCAATAGCAAATCTATTTAATTGAGTTGGAAATTTAACTTCTCATATAATACGTGTTCAGACTTCCCCTTGGAATTGTGTCAGTTAATCTAAACCCTTTCTTTTTGTAAATTTCAACATTTCTCTCGTTCCCGGTTTCTAAAAAAATGGGGATCTTAAGGTTGTTGCACATATCAATTACAGGTTTCATTAGTTTGCTAGCCAGCCCATTGCCTTGTGCTTTCGGATGGACACCTATCATACACAGGTAATAAAAGTCACTATCGATTGGAAAATGCTTCTTGGTATCTCTAAGACTTTTTAAATTTCTTATAACGCATTTTATTCCCATTTGGAATAAAAACAATACATCTCGTTTCAATTGCCCAAAAGAAAATTTCTCTTT
>JBNKPU010000040.1:0-30959 GCA_050295515.1 Bacteroidales bacterium
TGCAATAAACTCATTATATTTAGGGTCACTATAATATTCGATTCGTTTAATTGAGGATGTACCTAACGCAACATGCTCATTATTAAATATCATGATTCCGTCTAACAATTCCATATCGAAATATTGCTCAGCGATACCAAATGGTAATCTTTGTCTGAGAATCGTATCATTTCTGAAGACTAAAGAATCCAGGGATTGCAATAAACTGTTAGGAAATAGTATCCCATTATTTTTCTTAACCCACACATGCATAAAAATTTCATCAGTAGCAGAGAAGTAATGGATTTTATCAATCAGTATTTTATCTACTTTCTGCGAATCATAAGATGCAGAAGTATCTGAGGGAGAGGCTTGATCATTAGTGCTGACTCCTGTGGTAGAATGTTCTTTTTCTTCCTTTGTCTGCACGTCATCACAGCATGCTAGTGCGGCTCGCTTTATGAACCCATCCTTGTATAATTTACTCCATGCATTTAAGTCAGAAGTGTCAACTTTAGGAATTTCATCTTTCAGCCGGATGAACACTTTGGAACCATATTCATCGATAATGGTAATACTATTGTCATCTTTGATCGTATAACTTAATACCTCGGATTTTCCTCGCAGAGCAACATTGATACCTTCGGTGATTATGAGTCTTTGCTTTTCGATATCACTTTTATAAAGTGCGATATCAGTTTCATGACTTCCTGATTTAAAGTCTGATATAGCTTTTGAAATGTAATGTTCGGCGATGTATAATTCTTCGTATGTTCCGTCATTATTGCATTGGTACCATAAGCCAATAACTGAATTTCCTTTTATATTTTGATGGGCTATTATTAATAGTCCTAAAAGGGATAAGGCGAAGATTTTTTTCAAATTAGTACTTATTATGAGAGTATGATGCTACGAAATTAATAAAAATAGGTGTATTGTACGCGGACAGAGTTTGCATATTGTTAAATGTTTATTCGAGAAGTGGGGAATATGCATTTAAAAAATATTTGATTCAATTATGTCGAAGAAAATCACTCGGTGTATATCCGGTTTTTTGTTTAAAAATACGGTTGAAAGAGGCTTTTGAATTAAAGCCACAGTCGAACGCAATAGCCAGAACCGTGAATTTTTGATTGTTTTGCTTTAATCTTTTCTTTACCTCTTCTACACGATAATTATTAACAAACTCGTAGAAATTGGTGTGCATTGATTGATTTAAAAGCACAGAAAGTTCGTGTGTTGACCAACGAAGCGACGATGCTAAATCGTAAAGCGATAATGTAGGGTTGAGAAATGGTTTTTCGACAGTCATATACTCGTGCAATTCCTTTACCAAGTATTCTTTAGCTGAAGAAGTATTTAATTTCTTAGATTCCTTTCCGATTTCACTGGAAGTGATTTTCTCTTTATAAGGGAAAATCCTACCCTGTTTAAACCCCCAATATCCTATTCCTAAAATAAATAATACTTGTAAAAGATAAAAATAATAATCTGCATCATATATGTGTATCTCATGTGTAGCAAGAACGGCTATTAAACCTATAAAAATAATTCCTATACTTATTAACGAGAAAATTAAATTTTGCAACCATTTTAAATCAATATTCTGCTCGTAGCTAAATTCAAAATAAATTCTTTTTTTATGTTTTTGAATGGTTATCAATGTAGTTATAACATATGCTATAAATACAAGCCAATTTAATATGGCTCCTAAAATTATTTCAATACCAACAAATTCCTCTTTATGGATTATTTTTAATTTTTCATCAGCACTAAGCTTATAAAAAGGAATAAATGCAATATTAATCAGAATTAGCACCAGAAAATTATACAGCAATTTACGGTTGAGTTTATTATTAACTGCCGTTAATGTCTTAGTATAGACGAACATAAAAATTGCCGATGCCGGGAACAACCAGGCATCAATACCTCCTAAATAAAAATATTTATCCGGATTACGATAAACAATGAATGGAACGATTAATTGTACACCTAATACCAACAACCAGTTGCCTAAAATTTTATCAGCATCGCTTCTTTCTTGTTTACTAAAAATCAATACACAAAAGAATAAGGCTTGTACAGATCCGACCAAAAAGAAAACTTCCATTTTGAAAGATTTACAATAATTAAATCTAAAAGTATTACTTATTCATAAAAACGCAAAAATTGCAACTTCTTCTATCTTGAGAAATATGGAATGGTTTAACCCGAAATATGCATTAGAAAATCTATTACATATTGAAATTGCTTCAATATAAGTCGTTTCTCTTACTTGTTTCGGTTATTCATACTCACTTTATTTTTATGGCATTCATGAACTCCCTATGGTCGGTTCACGATAGCGGTGCTATGATTCATCTTTCCAAGTCCTTCTATTTTTGCATTTTCAACCTTCATAACGAAGTTCTAATACATAATCCGGCTTAAATTGCTGAATATTAACGAGGACAGACTAAAACAAATGCAAGATTTGATCAGTCGAATGAAGCTGAAGTATGACCAACAAAAAGGAAACTAGTAGATTGTTCAAGAAGTTCTATGGAACGGTTCTCTAATGCAAGACACTCATAAAGAACCTTTCCGTATTTTATTCAATCATACAAAACTTTAAGATCTCACTACTAGTAATATTGCTTCCTGAAAAATTAGTTTGGTTGATTCGTTTTTAGCAGCAGCTTAATTTGGTTTTCAATATCGCTAATGCGTTTATCTGTCTCATATTTTTCCTGACGTAAAGTTTCGTTTTCAGTTTTAAGCTCTTCAACGACCTTTTGTAATCTTATCAATTCATCATCAGGAACCTTTTGAATCTGCTTCTCAGGTTTAATCATTGCATCAAGGCTTTTACGAAGTTCGCTTCCATCAGGCCTGCGAGGTATATTTGTAAAGGGAACGTTCGGATCCTGTGGCTCATCATTGGCTTCCAATTGTGTGCTTTTTAAAATTCCACTACCGGTACCTGCCGTAGGAAAAAATAATACAGTTAAGTTTATGTCATCCATTCTCACTTTTGAAGTTGTCGTATACTTATTAGCCCACAAAGTAAAAGTTTGTGTTCCTGCACCTACATTGAAACAACGGTGTTGGGCAAAAGATGCATACTGATCGGAACTATCCGCACAATTGTAATCGGTTGCAATATTGAGGTATTGGAAAAATTCATTCTCAGCATTCCAGCTGTTATTTGGGTCTGCATTTCGTAAAATGCTTGCTAAATACAAATCCCAGCCTTTACTTTCCCAACGAGCATAACCACTGGCCATTACAAAGCATTTTCCGGAACACGGTGTTTCAATGGTTACCGATTTCATATTTTGATACGTTCCGTAATTCTTGGTTATATGTGTCATTGAATTGCCTCCAGCCTTATTGGCCAGTGATTTTACATTCGAAAGTCCGCTGCCATCACCATACATCATACCACTGCCATCAACACCAAATACAACTGTTCCATTACTTTTGGATACTTTCAAGTTGCTATTATCATCGTTGGTTGGCAATACAAAATCAAAGCCCGTATCATCGGCAGTAAAAACTTCATTACCGGCAACATTCATGCGTACAACATCTTCATCGGCTGTGTGCTCCGTTTCAATTTTAGTATCACCATCAGTATCCGAGATGTAGGTTTTATCGTTCCAATAAGCAGTATCGGTTCCTGTAATACTTTTTGATATTGAGCTATTCCAGCTCCTTGTTCCTGTTTTAATAAACGAACTATCGGTGGTATAAACCGGGTCAGTTTCGGTTATGCTTCCACTTACTGTCTCTGCTGTTTTTGCATGCAAAGCATAAGGCACGCTAAGCAATTGGCTTATACCTGTAATCGTGTAGTTTGTGCCTCCTTCCAGGTCGGTTTCTGTTTTAATAAAATAAGGCCCACTTGCCCAGTCAATACTTGAAAAATCATCTGTAGTTGTTCCTGCTCCAATTTCAATACTTATTAAACCGTTGGCATTGGTATTTGGGGTTTGTGTTTCAACATAAACTGCCGTTCCACTTGCAGAGCCTTGCAAAATGCTTATTTGCATGCCAATATTTGTATTTGTTACTAAAGCATCACTGCTGTTGCGAACTACTGCCTGATAGCTCATTTTTTCAGGACTTTGTGCCCATAGCGTTGCAGTTATTAAAACTGATGCTAAAAATGTAAATATTCGTTTCATGCTATTATTGTTTGATAATTTTGAATGATTTTACTTCTTGAGACAAGTTTAGACTTGTCTTTACTACTTTTACAAAATACGTGGCAGGAACAAGATTGCTCATAATGATATTTGTTTGATTACCTGTGATTTTTCCGCCTTGTAAAATTTTTCCATTCAGATTATACAGTTTAAAGTGAAGGTTTGAAAAGTCAAACTCTTTTATTTCCAATGTAAGATAATCGGTTGTTGGGTTTGGATATGCTGAAACCGATAGATTGATGCCTTTGGCTTCTTCAACCGCTGTTATTACCGAAATTTCGTAGGATTGTTGTACTCCTTCCGCTACTGAACCATTTGTTCCTGTATTGGCTTGGTACACAACCTGCCCCACGGAGTAGCTCAACGTGCCTCCACTGCCCGAGGTTTCTCCTCCACTGCTGTTTGCAGAGGTTTGTGCTTGTACAGATGCTATTCCGAGTAGCATTATGTAGGTTAGTAAAATTTGTTTTTTAATTATCATAAGAGTTCTGTTTAATTGATAAATACTATCATTATTTATGCTCATAGGTAATTGAGATAGGATGACGGATTACTCCACCTACCCCCTCGCAGAACCGAGCGTACAGGACTACCGTACACGGCTCCTCTAATATTACGATTTGCAATCAGCAGCACAAATTACACATTTTTGTGGATTATCCTTGGGCTGGGCAGTATAAAATGCTTTAGCAGTTCCTTGTACCCTTTCCAAGTATAACTCTTTGTTTGGCTGCGTTTATTCATCCTATAGAACCAACGCAAGCGGGCCGCCCTATAAAAAGATTTTAACGCTTGAAAATTGCTGCGTATACTTATAGTACTGGGACAAACCGTGAAGCTTGGATTTTAACAATTTATACTGCTCCTTTAAACGTTCATGCCGATTATTTCTACAGCTATCTTCTAGTTTCTTAGTACCCTTCCGCAATCCTTTACTGGTGGTTCTAAGTTTCACAACCGGCACATCCTTCTTACTCTTTGTCCAGTAATGTGTAAAACCTAAAAAGTCGATTGTGAGTGGTTTACTATTCTACAAGGTGTTAATTCAACTAATTTCGTTTTCTCAGGGCGTATCTTCAAACCGTACATCGTCATCTACATGCGGTACTATAGGTAGACTATGACTTCCTTGTTGCCGTCCAGTTGGCTCTGGTTATCCCACGCCGCTAGAGCCTTTTACACAGCACCTCTTTTCTTAGTGCTCTCTGTGTGGACACTGGTACATCATGTCGTCAGGTGTCGTTTTGGTGATGGCACGCCTTTTACCATCGCTAGTGTAGGAGCAATAAGGATCTCCCAATTTCCGGGTGATATCCTTGTATAAGCATTCCTTGCTTTATGACACCGGTGGTTTGATTGGGATGACCACCGTATAAACCAATCGTTGCAGCCTTAAAAATAACCGTAATCAGTCGGCTTAACCACAACTAAATAGGCTTGCTGAAAAAATCAGCAAGCCTATATAAAATGTTGTGCCCAGTTGTTATTCGATCATCTGTTTTATTCCAACATGATATAGGTCAAATCCTCCTTTACCACCAGGTCGGTTAGATGAAAATATCATCAGATTATTGTCAAAGTCGTGATAGTGCAATGTAATTGGTCTATACTCATCATACTCAGTGTTTATTTCGTCTCCAAAGTTTTTTGGTTCTGTCCAATCTCCATTATTATATTCAGAATAATATAAATCATACCCACCAAAACCACCTGCTCTGTTTGATGCAAATACAAGAAGCTTTCCATTTACAAATGGACATTTATCATCTTGTTCAGAATTTATTTCAAGTTTATTAACCTCAAACTGACTATCCGTATTTAAAGTGTTAATAATAGTAGAATCACTTGGCACATTTACTGAAAACAAATCAAATGTTCCTTCTCTATCTGAGCAGAATAAAATCTTTTCAACTTTTGAAGCCTCAATACCCCACTCATCAAAATAATACAAGTTATCACCATAAAAAGATGGATACAAGTCATTTGAGTCTGAATTTAAAAAATCAATGCTTTTTATGGAACTAATTCCTTCGTTTGAACCTGAATTTATATATGAAATATATTTAATATCAAAATCGCCATTGCAATCATTGGCGAACATTATCAAATCTGTCCAAATTCTTTGTGAATAACTAATGTCTTGTTTAAATCCAAATGAAAACGGCCCTAACTCATTACAAGAGGTATTTATAGAATCAAACATTGGCATTAAATAATCAAATCTATCATCCGCTAAATCTGTTCCAATTTCAAGTGTCCCATTATTCATACTCCAATCTATGTACATATTCTCTCCAACAATATCGAAATCATTGCCAGCACTATTACGATTTGAAGAAAAATGGAAAAGGTATCTGTAATAAATATATGGAGCGGTCGAGTTGTAATCATCAAATTCTGTATTTACTTCTCCAAAATTGGAAACTAACTCCTTAAAATGTCCAGTCTCATATCTTTCTTTTTCGTTACAAGAAAATGTTATCAAAACAAAACTTAAAATCAGAATTCTTTTCATATTTTTTCTCTTAAAGATGTTCAATCTTACTATTTGGTTGTGCCGTTCGCTAAGGTTTGTTGTTTTTTAAGGCACAACGGCTACAATATAGCAAATCGCAGATTGCGGAGTACGTGCTATCCACCGAGAAAAATGCCCGAATCGGGCTGTAATGCCTTAATAACCGCTATCCCCAACATTTGCTATATTGTGGGTTGCGTGCTGGCATTAATTATTTTCATTAATAAAATCCAATGCTTTTTCTAAATATTTGTCATTTCCATTAATAATATCTGATACAGAATTCTCAACCCAGTAATCAGGTTTAAAAACAATCCCATTTTCAGGATTTGGTCTGATTAAATATCCAGTGGCAACTGAACCTGTCAATTTTGACTTAGGCAGTTTGAACGGTTGATAATTTGTTGCTCCTATTGGATTATTTCCAACACATGTCCCTATGATAGTTGCAATATTATTATCCTTTAAGATAGTTGTAGTTAATGCAGCGGCAGAGCCCGTACCTGAATTAGCAAGGACGATAATTTCACCCTTAAAAACACTTCTATCCTTTGGTATATAATACGAAGATTTAATATTCTTAATTTCTTCAAAAATTAGACTGTCACAATTAAATAATCCGTTTGAATAGAGTTTTCCTTTTTCTGGTGCTTTATGATTTGTATGTTGAAATGACTTAACAAATTCATTATATCGTTTTTTATTCAATTGTTTATTAGCGTCCGAAACATAAAAGCTTTCTGAAAAATCTCTTAAATCCTCTCTTTCGGTCATATGATATAACAACTGCAAACATAACAATGAACTTCCTCCCCCGTTGTTTCTCAAGTCAATAATAAGGTTATTAATGCCCAGTATTCTTAAAGAATCAAAAGTTTGTGCTAAATAATCCTTAAAAATTGGTCTATCAAAATCTAATTTGAACCCTACATCATTTTTAGGAATTTTCTTCTTTTTCACAAGTCTGTTTAGATAAACTTTAGCAAAAGGAACAATCCAGGGTTTTACATATTCAGACATGGTCTCACGAGCATCAATAAGGTCAAAACAGTTATTGAACTGAAAATAGGCGAAGTCTTCTTCAGGATAGTAAGACATATTGTAATTTTTATCCGAATACTTTGCTACTGGATTTTGAATATACTCTTTATAATAAAACCTGATGTCTTCTGACTTATTTAATGATTTGACCCAAATACTTTTATCCTCTTCAAATGTGATTTGAATACTATCCATTTGATTAATTACCCCAAATTGTTTCAAGAGGTCAGGTCGTCTAATAAATTCAGCAATGTTATTTTTCTTGCTAATATAATTCTCTGCAAAAACATACTTAAATAAATTACCCTCGATATTCTCAATGGGTATACCGTTTAGCATGATTACTTTTTCCCCAATTAATAATGAATCATAACCATTGTTTATATTGGATAAATACCAACCATTCATAGAAGGATATAATGTATAAGGGAAGATATTATTAGAATGTAATCCTCTAATTGTTGTATGTTGATTATTATAATGGGATAAATAATAACGAAGGTATCCATTGAATAGATTTTCATCAACTGATGATGAAAGTAATTCAAATAAGCTATCAACTACTTCATTCCTCAAGCTTTCAGGAAATGAAGATTCAATTTCAGGAAAGCTGTTTACACACAAATCATTGAGATACAAAAGGTCTTTTTGATATTTATTAGCACTCTTATATTCTTCGGATTTTAGAATCTCAGATTTATATTCTTTAAATCCTTGATTCATAATCAAAGTAGAACATGATGAAAAAAATGCTATAATTATAATGCCTAGTAATAATCTCATGTAATTTAATTTGTTCTGCTTGCAGGTAATGGTAGCAACATACACAGACCGGGATTTCGAAGCTCAAACGTGTCAAACCGTTATAACATTGAGTAAATGTGCAAAAGTTAAATTTACCATAATCCCCCGGCTTACGTATATTGTGTTGTACTTTCGTTTTTATTTTCGATTGTCAATTTTTAACTTTTCAATTTGTGACATGCTAATTTCTAACGTCTTTTGAATCATTAGCTTTCCAATTTCAATATCCACTTTTGATAAGTCTCCTGAGAATCCCATTTCCATTTTCTTCTCACTACTCCAATCAGCATTAGACAGTTTATCAATTCGAATCAGATTAGAATCAATGGCTAATAAAAATGATACATCAATCACTCCACCATGAAATCCAAGCACATCTTGCGAAATCCCCTCAGAAATTAAAGAATCTGTCACCTGATTATAGGGTTTTCCATAATAATCTGAGACAAAATGTACTCTAGTATTTGAGTCTTTCCACTCATCGTTAAGTGCCTCAGAAACTAATTTCATTCCATTTTGATTGCCACCACTATCTCCAATCAACAGTATATCTATAAATCCATGTTGTTTTAGACTACGACATGTATATTCAAGGAGTTTAATAAAATGTTCTTCAGGTAAACTAATCGTTCCAGGATATTTCATCCAATCGTCGGCAGGATTAATATTACCTTCTGGCACAAAGGCAATCATGGGTGCAACTAAAGCATCTCCCAGTTCACGAGCAATCTTTTCAGCCATATATTCAACTCTGAAATTATGCTTGCCCAATACCATGTGTGGTCCATTTTGTTCTGTTCCTCCTGTTGGAATTATAATTGATGTTCCTCCATGATCAATAAATGCTTTTACCTCTGTCCATGTAAGTTCCTCAAGAATTACAGAGGTTAGCTCCTTCGATTGGCTTTTTGCATAATTTAAATTGAACAAGTAGAATATAATGATGAAAATTGGTTTAAGTTTTACTGTCATAATTACCTTTTTAAAAATTGAATTTTTCTCTTTTTACAATTATAAATCATTATTGTATCTACGGAGATTCTGAAAAATGTTTGCTACAACGTCAATCTGTCTATAAACTATTCTAAAGCCGCTGAGAATTCAATATTTGTATAAAATTACAAATAGGTATCCGAATATAAAACACACTTTTTAGTTTATTATTCAAAGTCAATCTGTTAGTTAATTTTATAAAACTAATATTTTTCTTATCAAACCGCCCTAAAAGGAGGTACTTAGGATTGGCTTTGTAAGCTCTTAATTCACACTTTTAATAATTTTCAAAGGTGTCAAGAACTCGGCTATCGCCTCGGTTGGCATGTTTTGGTCTGAGTATGGCTCGTGTGACTTGCCAATATGCTAACAAATAGGGGAGCAAATGTCAGTCTATTTGTTTTTAATTAGAGCCTGCTGAAAAACACTCTTTTAGCACATTATCTGCATGTTAAATGGATAAAAAGAGTTTTATGTGCAAGGAATTCTTCAATATTACTTAAACCCGAAATATGCATTAGAAAATCTATTACATATTGAAATTACTTCAATATTAAGTCGTTTCACTTACTTGTTTCGATTATTCATACTCACTTATTTTTATTGCATTCATGAACTCCCTATGGTCGGTTCACCATAGCGGTGCTATGATTCATCTTTCCAAGTCCTTCTATTTTTGCATTTTCAACCTTCATAACGAAGTTCTAATACATAATCCGGATTCAAAAATCGTACAAAGCCATTATTCGTGTTATAGCAAGGACTAGACAATAAAATTTCGAGGGATTTTTATCAATGGATATCCGTGAAGCTTTGCATTATCTGGTTACAATAACCGGTGAAATAACCACTAACGAGATATTGAGAAACATCTTTAAGAATCTCTGTATCGGAAAGTAACCTTAACTATTTTCACAGTTTTACTTTCATGAAATTAGTTACTAAAAACTTTCAATAAAATCATCAAGACCTTCATCAGAACCTAGATCAAGCTTTTCTCTTAAACGATACCTGTTTTTTAAAACTGATTCTACCGTAATATTCATTAAACGTGCAATTTGCTTATTATTCATCTTTATCCTTAAACAGGCACTAAGTTTTAATAATGTTGGACTTATTGCCGGATAGGCTATCTTCAATCGTTTTAAAAAGCTGGTATGAACCATATCAAAATGTTCCTGAAATTTCTTCCATTCTTCATCCTGCTTATTATCTTTATCGATGAACCCCAGCAGATGTTCAGCTACCATTTTTACTTTTGAAGAATTATCCTTCTCCATAAAGTTGAGTAAGATTTCTCTAATTTTTATTATTAACTCACTTTTATGAGTCATTTGAATAATTAGCATAGACAATTCTTTGTTTTTATAATCTATTTCGAAAAGATGTTTCTCTTTTTCATGATTCATTTGTTCTTCTCTAAGCTGTTGTTCTTTCTCCCTGATTAATTCCTGTTGTTCGAGACTGATTACTTCTGCTGCTAATTTTTCATTATTTAGTTTTAAAATTTCATTTTCTCTCTTTATTCGTTCCTCATTATGCTTTTTATTTAAATACCACAAGTCACGTTCATTCTTTAACTCGAGTCTTCTTCGTTGTATTTTAAACCGATAGGTAATGAATTTATACGTACCATAAAATAATAAGCAGAGTAAGATTAGATAAGCTAAATAGGCATATTTAGACATATACCATGGTGGAAGGATTGTAAATTCAAAAAAAGCTTTTTTGCTCTTGATGTTATAACTATCCATGGCCCGGACACAGAATTTGTAAGTTCCCGGAGGAAGATTGGTATACTCTTTCCTATTCGTAATTAACCATGGAGACCATGATTCATCAAAACCATCCAGAAATAACTGGTATCTGGTAAGTTCTAAATCTTCAAAACAATTGGAAGAAAACGAAAACTGTAATGAATTCCTTTTATAATTTAATTTCAGAATTGACGCCAACTTTTCGCCATAAATTGATTTATCACCGGCATCGATTGTAACAAAGGTACCCTTAGTTGTTTCAACTTTTTTAATAAATGCCTTAAAGTTTTTGCTTTGCCTTTGAATATATCTTTTATAGTTTTCCTTATCAAAAACAGCAACTCCGTTAAGGGTAGCTACAAGCGTTTTATTTGCATCGAGTGGCAAAATATGCTCAAAAGAACCGGCCAGAAGTTTGTTGAATTTTCTGATAGTAATATCTGTTTTAAAACTATTGCTGTCTTTTTTAATAACATGTGCAATTTTTTCATCATTCAATATTACCCAGAAAGAGGTGTCGGATTCGGATACAAACCGTTGAATTGCACTAAAATCACCAATGGCATAATTAAATGCCAACCAGGGAGCAAAGCGCTCGGTTTCATAATTGTATGTATAAAATCCGTTGTTGTTAGCGACTATTACTTCATTATTATATGAATAAACTGTATTGTTATAATTTGAATTTAGTCCTTCAGGTATTCCATATAATTTAATGCTCAATACTGAATCCAGATTATGATTAAGTGTTAATCTGTAAAGTCCCTTATTCCCATGACTAACCCAGTACTCTTCAAGCTTATCCTGCACTAAAAATCTTGATGACAAATTAAAACCTTTTACCTGACCGTCTAATTTCCATAAGTTGTCTTGTTTTTTCAGCTTAAAAATACCCTTGTAGGTTCCAACAAGCATAGCATTCTTATAACCTTTAGGGTGCAAGAAACACCAGGCACCATTTATTCCGGAAATATTATACGACTTCTGTTTGCGTATTACAAATACACCTTTATCATGACCACAAAATAGTTCTCCACTAATTTGTTTCAATGACCAGACTGTACCCTGTATTTCAGTTTCCTTTTCAAATTGTGAGTTAATCAATACATCCTCTTCGTGAGTGATAATTTTTTTACTAAAAAGACCTTCTGAAGTTCCAATATATATGACATTATTAAAAAGAATTGTGGAATATATTATACCTGTAACTCCATGATAATACCCAATATAATTAAAACAACCATTGAGTTCAATTTTAGAAATCCCACCACGCGATAACACCCAAACATTTCCGTTCGAATCATAAAATGAATTAAGAATATCATTGCTAATCAAGCCGTTACTTTTGTTAAAAACATGGCAAACCCGGCCTTTATTATCCATAATAATAAGGCCGTTTGTATTCGTTGCCAGGATGTAACAACTATCATTCAACTGCAAGGCTGTATTTAAGTTCTTTATTTGAGGTATATCCCAAATTTTGAGAACATTTCCGTTATCTAACAGATAGAAATTGTTGTTTTCTGCGATCAGCAGTTTTTCTTTTTTAAAAGGAAGTATAACCGATATTTTTCTGTTTGCAAAAAAACCACCACCTTTTACCAACTCAAGCCTACTTTTATTAAGATAGCACAGTCCCCGACCAGATTCTTCAACATATACTTTCCCATGAACCATATAAGCTCTTTGGAATGCTGTTTTGGGTTGTATAATAGTGATATGATTATGTTTTAATACAAATAATGCTTCATATGAACAAAATACTATTGATGAATCAATACAGAACGACGACCACACATCACTAAAATTAATTTCATTGTTTATTAGATGAACAAGCGAATTATATTGTAAATATCCCAATGAATCAGGGGCAAGATAGCCAAATTCGCCTCTTCCACCACAATATATAATCCCTTTATTGTCCTTTGTAAACGATACGCCACTCGATCCATTCGGGAAATAAATATTTCGCCAATTAACCCCATCAAATTCCAGGATTCCCCATAAATTCCCAAAAAACATCAGTCCTCTATCATCTTCAATTCCGGCAAAATTATCGGGTTGTCCACTATAATCTTTTGTTGTATAATTTTTTATGAAAGGTAGAGAAATAGTAGAGAATTGTGCATTTGTAAAATGGCAAAACAATATAGAAAATACAATGAGTATATGTCCTTTAAAATATTTGGGTAATTTCATTTTTCAGGTTCTTCAAAAGACTATTTGCAATTGATTTTTAGAAAATTACAGAATAATCTATTTTAAAGGTACATATATTTTTCACAAGTAAACAGACGTATAACCAGAATAAGGTACCACTCGGCAAATGATCACCCAATAAAATGGCAACTTAAGATCAATTAATTGATTGATCAGATTTGGTTAAATCTGATCAAATAAACCTGTCAGGTACCTATAACCTGACAGGTTTTCAATCATTATTCAATTTAATTCTGCTTAGTCAATTTTTCTTAAAAAAGCTTTATACTGGTATGTTTACACAAACGTTATAATGTACGTTTGTCAACAGTTACATAATCAACCCACATCATTGTTTTGTCAAACGTATTAATCCAACTATTATTAAATGCATTCCAGGATGTGCAACCAACAGCCAGATTTAGAATAATATTATGAGGTCCAAAGTTTTGAAGTTGCAAATTTCCATTTACCGAATTTGTATATGTGGCAACTGTACGTCCGTCAACTTGAATAGTAACAGTTACCCACCCATTTTCATTTTTCCAATACTCATCGTACATATGCCATCCTTCGCCAACGCCATATGTTCTTTCACATGTTGTTCCTAGTAGATTATTTCCTGATGAATAACCATAAAATAGATTACTGGCAAATTTGGTGCTTCCTCCATATGAATATCCCTCCATAATATCAATTTCACCATTTACAGGCCAGTTTGATTCCTGAACAGTCCAGAATGCAGGCCACAATCCGTAAGTACTTGAAAATCCTAACCAATTGTTACCACTTACAGCAACAAGCTTAATTTGTGCTGAAACGCGATATTCTTCATTTGTTCCTGGTTTAAAACTATAGTAAGATTTAACATGTCCTGAATTCCATATATTTCCATTTTTGTAGGCGGTAAGTACAAGACAGCTGCGATAGTCATAATTTGCTATAGTAGGATTGCTATAGCGATAGTAGCATAATGACGAATTATAATCGTAACGTTCTTGCCTTGACCAATTGCTCCAACTTCCTGAATTATCAAAACCATCTGTAAAAACACGTGTCCATGCTGATGCTTTTAAATGAGATTCGCTTTTATTAGCTGGTTGCAATTGATCATCATCATCTTTTGAACAATTGCTTAACATAAGTGCTGCTATTGCAGCTACAATTACAAAACTTAATGAATTAGTTTTCATAGGAATAAAGTGTTAATTTTAGATTGTAAATAAGTTAGTTAATACAAACTTTATAAGCATTCAATAGAAAAGCAACTAACACTATAGGACAAATCTTTCACAAATAGTCAAAAATATATGGACAAAACATGGACATTTTTGATCTATAGTAAACACATTCAACCTCTAAAATGCTGATTACCAAAATATAAACAAGATTCACCAAGAGTGTATAGATTGTATTTTAGTAGAGTTGAAAGTTTAACCCGAAAGTGTTAGCCAGAAAGCAGCAATCTACTTCTTTGTCTACAATTCGAAGTATGCTAATACGTCTACATTTTGTCAAGTCGCATCTCACTACTTTCTGACTTTTTCAGCAATCCCTACTTAATTTTCAAATTATTACTTCGAACCTTTCTACAGTATTTTTCAGAATATAATACTAATGTTAAGTATAGCAATGCCCAACCAACTCCTTGAACCAACACCATAAATCACAAAATAAAAACACTTAAAACAAAAAGGACCAATTAAAAATCGATAAAATTAAGATTATTAACTTTTTTAGTTATATTTTTATTAGTAGTAAATCGATTATATTCTTACTTTAACGTCCTAATATCCTATCTTGTTAATACCATATGATTTATCAACCCATTGAACAGAAATTTAATCCAACCAAATCAAAAGAAACGGCAATTAGTCTGGAAAAATTCCTTGAACTACTAAGGAATGAAGAAGACTATTTTAAAGGTGAACAACATCAAACCAAGCTGATGATAAGCCGTTTGCGTAAAATATTTTACGATGCATACGGATGGAATTCGGAATTAATACGAGGAGCATCAAATACTGCTGGACGTTATGACGTGAAACTGGTTCCATGTGGAAAACCAAAGCCCAAAAAGGATGGCAAAGGATTTGAACCTGCCCCTAAATGCCGTGAGGTTACAGTAAAAAAGGGCGACTGGATGAACCCCAATGCTGGGACTGTGCCTGAAATATACGCCAACAACAACCAACAAGTTATACTGCCTAGCGGACTCTACTGTGACATAGGACATGTGCTGGCTGGAATGGACGCATTTAACTATCTTGAACCGGTTACACCTTTGCCCAATTGGTTAATGTTTCTTAAAAGGTTTTTCCCGTTGGTAGACAGTAATATGGATATTGTTACATGGCTGGGCGATATTGCAAGTTCTGCCGGAGAGTTTTTATTCGAAAGGCTGGAAAACGGGAAACCATTGACCAATGATGAAATGCAAATGATTATTGACGAATATGCCCCTGGCGTAGACATGCTGGGCGATATTGATCCTTATGTAATTTGTCAGATTTATAACACCAAAGCCGAAAATGGGCTTAGGGTCACCCAAATACTTCAGGATTATTATGGCAACAAAGATTTAGGAAGCTTTTACAGAGAAAGAAGGCTTCAGATTTTCAGTTTAATGATTGGATTGCATGGATGGAATGGGGATACATTCAATAATGAAGAAGATTGGATGAAGTATTATTTAAGGCAGTTGCGGAACAATGATGCTTTTTACATTTTCAGCCGCTGTGAAAACATTAAAGGAATAATACTTGCACTAGGTTCATGGATTGGAGTTTATAAACATACCTTGCATGATAAAACCCTTTTAGAGATCTTTCTAAAATCGTTGAAAAGAGCTATCAGGAAAGAAGCCAAACTCTAACATTTCTAATGACTATAACTAATTCTATTGACAACAATTAAACGAGCATGGAAGACACAAAAAGGATCAGAAAAAACTTAACGGCCATTCTGGGAGTGATTATTCTAATTATTGCTATCCCTTTAATTGGAGAATACATCAATAATAATGGATCGATCCCAAGTAGTTTATTTGAATTTCCACCCACCAAACCGCATCCAAAAGCAGGATTTAGTTTACCTGTCTTTATTGCCTTTGCATTAGCAACTGTTTTTGGTGTCGTATTATACATATACCCTTGGTTGTTTGGATTTAAACGCCCTCCAAAAGAAAAAACCGAAAAGACTATTAAAGAGAAATTACCATTATGGTTTTGGGTAGGGGCAATACTGTTTGTCTCTGTAGCATTTATTATGTGGAACAAATTCGAAAAGCCCAAAATAATTATTGATTTTGCAGTTATTCCAATGTTCTGGGGTTTTTCTCTGGCTATTGATGGAATCGTTTATAGAAGGAACCAGGGCAATTCAATTGTTGCCAATATGCCGCGTACTTTAATTGCCATTGGTATGGCCTCTATTTCCGGATGGCTTATTTTTGAGTACCTGAACTTTTTTGTAAATGATAATTGGTATTATCCGAATGCCGGATTGGTTACTTTAAGTGAATTTTATGTTTATGCATTAGTCGGTTCAACAGGTTTAATGCCAATGGCATTTGAAATGTATACTTTACTAAACACCTTTAAAGGATTAAGACACAGGTACTCATACGGCAAAAAAGTTGTTTTATCAAGAAAGGTACAATGGGGCATTTTGATCTTTACCTTTGTCATCTCCTATTTTATAGGAGTTTTTCCCGACCAAATGTTTTTCATGATTTGGTTAGGACCACTTATTATTTTTTCGTTATTACTTGACATGTTAGGCATATGGACCCCATTCAAGCCAATAGCTGAAAAAGGTGACTGGACACCACTAGCCCTTATTTGTTTGTCTGAGTTTATTATGGGATTGTCTTGTGAGTGCTGGAATTATTTAAGCGCATATCACCATCCGCTAGAGACTTATAATCCTGACTATTGGGTTTACAGCCTGCCTTATGTAAACGTATTACATGTCTTTGAAATGCCCGCACTGGGCTTGTTTGGTTATATTCCGTTTGGAGCATACATATGGGTTTGGTGGATTGTTGTTGCATATGTTTTAAATATTCCTCCTTATATTGTAAAAAAGGGTTCTTATACAGGATTATAATTTTTGGTTGAATTTAAAATTGGGTGATGTGGAAAAGATACTAAGTTATCAAATTATTGAACTTATTTCAAAGAGTCATAATACAGAAATATATCGAGCCGCCGACAACCATAATAAAGTGATTTTAAAACTACTACGCGATGAATTTATAGATGCTGAAAGACTTGCGCGTTTTAGAAAAGAGTATGAAGTCACTTCCAGGCTTTCTTCAGAATGGATAGTAAGGCCTTTGAATCTACAGAAATATAATGATACCTATGTTATGGTTCTGGAGGATTTTGGCGGTATTCCATTAAATCAATTTATTGCTAAAAACTCTCCTTGTATAGACCAAAAACAACTTATTGATCTATTAGAAGTTGCAATATTAATAATAAAGGCTTTAAATGATGTTCATAACCAAGACATTGTCCATAAGGATATCAATCCGTCGAATATCATATACAACAAGGAAAAGAAATTATTGAAGATTATTGATTTTGGGCTAGCAACAAAATTAAAAAACGAACATTTCGAACCTGCTGATGAACCAAAATTTGAAGGTACCTACGCCTACATTTCACCGGAACAGACCGGGCGTTTTAACAGGACAATTGATTATAGAACTGATTTTTATTCATTTGGGATAACCATATATGAACTGTTTGCCGGCAGACTACCATTTAGTGCGGAATCACCCAGAGAATGGATACATAGCCATATTGCAAAAGAACCTGTAAGTTTAAATAAGTTAAATCCAAATATTCCAAAAAAGCTCTCAGATATTATTATGAAGCTCATCAGCAAAACAGCTGAAAATAGATATCAAAGTGGGTATGGGATTATTCGCGACCTTGAAATATGCTTAAGTAACCTAACAACAATTGGCAAAATTGAAAACTTTAAAGTAGGTAAATATGATGTCTCTCAACGGTTTCAAATACCTCAGAAACTCTATGGAAGAGAAAAAGAAATAAATCAGTTATTAGCTTTTTTTAAAGAAATTGATAATAATGAAAGTGCATTTCTATTAGTAAATGGCTATTCAGGAATAGGAAAAACATCTGTTATTCTGGAAATTCAGCGTCCGGTAGTAATGGACAACGGATATTTTACTTCTGGTAAATTTGACCAACTGAAGAGAAATATTCCATACAATGCATTTCTTCAAGCTTTAACTAAACTTATACGATCACTTCTGTCTGAAAGCAAAGAAGAAATTCAGAAATGGAAAAATAGGATTTTAGAAAACTTAGATGGTAAAGGCAAATTAATTACCAATGTAATACCCGAGTTGGAAATAATAATTGGAGATCAACCACAGTTGCCCGTTCTTTCCCCATCTGAGTCGCAAAACCGTTTTTTTAACACATTCAAAGATTTCATAAACGCTTTTACTTCAAATGAACACCCCCTTGTTCTTTTTCTTGATGATTTGCACTGGGCTGACACAGCCTCACTCGATATGATTGAAAACTTGCTAATTACCCATCAAAATGGTAAATTGTTGTTAATAGGGGCATACCGCGATAATGAAATAAGTTCAGAACATCCACTGTTAAACTTTATAGAAATTATTCGGAAAAATCGAATAAAATCAAAAACAATAAACATTGGAGCTTTAGATAAAACTGCTGTCCAGGAACTTTTTACTGATTCCTTTTCTTTGAATTCTGTGGATACTGATCAACTTGCCCGGTTGTGTCAATCCAAGACTGATGGGAATCCGTTTTTTATCCATGAATTTCTGCAAAACCTTTATAGGAATGAGTTGCTTTATTTTAATATAGAGATTGGCAAATGGATTCTGGAATTTGATAAAATTGAACAATCAGATGTGACAGAAAATGTTGCTGAATTTATTAGCAACAGGTTTAATGACCTAAGTCCTGAAAATCAACAAATATTAAAATATGCAGCATGTATAGGTTCAAAATTCAGTGCTGCACTTTTATACAGGATTACAAAAAAGCCATGGAAAGAATTAATTACCTTATTAAACAAATCATCAGAAGAATCCTTTATATATGCGATTACAGGACAATACCATTATGCAGAATATGATGATAGCATATTTGTAGAATACAAATTTGTCCATGATAGGGTTCAACAAGAAATTTACTCCCTGATTACTGAAAATGAAAAGGTTGATATACATCTACAGATTGGCAAAAATCTAATAAAGAGCATTGAAGAACTGAACAAAGATGATAAACTTTATACCGTATTAGAACATTTGAACAAAGGTATTAAGTTTTTGCATGAAGATGAAAAACTACAGATGGTCAAGCTAAATTTACAAGCATGCCAGAGAACCAAAAAAGCAGGTGCTTTTGATCACGCTTTATTTTTTATTAATGTTTGTCAGGATCTAATTGATGAATCAATTTGGAGTTCAAATTATGATTTGGCTTTACAAGTTAACATAGAACAAGTAGAAGCATTAGCCCTTGTCGGCAGATATGCAGAGATGGATAGAGCTATCAACAATTCATTAAAGTCTGTAAAAAATATTGTCGATAAAGTCAAATTACTCGTAATTAGGGTTCAATCTTATATATCGCAACATCAGCAACCAGAAGCAGTAAATGAAGCCCTCAGAATATTAAAATTGTTGAATGTCCGGTTTCCTAAGAATCCAAAAAAACTCCATATCATTGTTAACTACTTAAAAATTTCTTATCAGCTAAAACATATAGATAATATAGAAGATATAGAGATACCTGCTATGACAGACTCACAAATGCGAGTAGCCATGAATATTATGGCAACTATTCTTTCTGCTTCATATTATGTAAACCCAAATCTATTTCCATTAATTGTTTTTAGATTAATTCAATTCACTTTGAAACATGGCATTGCTCCAAAATCACCAGTTGCCTTTATTACCCTGGGATTAATTGATTGGTCCATGAATAAGACCGAGCAAGGATATACCTATGGACAGTTAGGCATGAAAATGCTTGATAAATCGGGTACGATAGGACAATGGTCACAAGCAGCTTGTATTTATAATTCAGGAGTTGCATGGAAAGAACCTTTGAAAAATTCAATCAAAGGACTGTTCGATGCTTACAAAGCAGGTATGGATACCGGGGATAATGAATTTGCTGTGGCCTCGGCAGCTGCAGGACTATGCTACAAATTTTATTCTGGTAGCGATATTCGTGATCTTTTTACTGAAATAAACAAGTATAAAAACTCATTGGGCCATTTAAATCAAAATGTACCTTTTAATCAAATAAAAGGATTATTGCAAACCGTCCATACATTTATTGAGGGCAGTGACAATGTGGAGAAGTTAGAAGGGACATACTATAAAGAAAGTGAAATGTTGCCCCATTTTATTGAAGTTAAAGATAACGCTTCAGCTCTCGATTTGTATCTAAAGAAAATGGTTCTGGCTTATTGTTTTAAAAAGTATCCAGAGGGTTATGAAATTGCAAAGCAGGCCCGTACAGTTGTAAAAGATGTTGCAGGATTATTTCTTTATGCTTTGTTCCACTTTTATGAATCATTGATCTTATTGGCTATCATACCTAATGCAGAGAGAAAGGACCATAATCGTTTTCAAAGAAGAATTGAAAAAAACCAAAAAAAAATAAAAAAATGGTCTGAATCCTGCCCATCAAATTATGCAAATAAATATAGCTTGATCCAAGCTGGAATTGAAGAAAACAAAGGAAATATTATACTTGCAGGTGAATTATATGATGAGGCTATTAAGCTAGCTCAAGAAGAAGGGAATTTCATTGAACATGCATTAAGTAACGAACTGGCCGGGCTCTTTTGGTTAAAACTTGGAAAGAAGCAATTTGCTCAGATATATCTCAGCAAGGCTTATAAAATATATAATATATGGGGTGCCAGTGCAAAAGCGAATACACTTAAAAATGAGTTTAGTAAATTTATTATTTCTGGTGAAGACTTGATTATCGAACAGTCGAGCAAAAGTACCAGAAGCTCAACAGGAACATCAAGAATAAGGCAACCCATTGATCTTGAAACAGTTCTTGAAGCAGCTAAGGCTATATCAAGTGAGATAATTTTTACCGATTTGATCAAAAAAACACTGACAATAATTTTGGAACATGCTGGTGCCCAAAGAGGAGTATTCATATTTAACAAGGGAGAAAAAGAGTTGTCTGTTGAGGCCATTGGATATGTTGAGAATAATAACATTCATATTGTACTCGAGTCAAAAGATATGAATGAACAGATACTGCCACAATCACTAATAAGATATACAGAGAGGACTCAAGAGAGTATCGTATTACATGATGCAAATGGAGACAACAATTACATACAGGATGAGTATTTCATTAAAAACAACATTAAATCGGTCATTACAATTCCAATATTATATCAATCTAAATTATCCGGAATATTGTATTTAGAGAATAATCTATCCACTAACGTATTCGACCACAAAAAGATTGATATTCTAACAATTCTCTGTACACAAGCAGCCATCTCTATTGAAAATGCCATATTGTATAATTCTTTGGAACAGAAAGTCAAAGAACGCACTAAAGAAATTTCTAATAAAAACATATTATTACAGAACCAAAACGAAAAAATTGAACTTGCCCATAATCAACTTGCTGAACTTAACGCAACTAAAGATAAATTTTTCTCAATAATTGCTCACGACTTAAGAGGCCCAATTGGAACAATTAGTCATTTTTTTGATGTAATAACCCGGGAAGAGTTAATCGAGGGAACGGATAATATTGAAATATTTATTGAAGATTTCAAAAAGGTATCTAAAAACACATATGATCTATTAAATAACCTTTTGGTCTGGGCACAATCACAAAGAAACGAGGTGATATTTAATCCTGAATTTTCAAATTTAAATAATCTTGTTGAAACAAATTTATCTTTGATAGAACATAAAGCCCAGGCAAAAGAGGTTTCATTGATCAATTCTATTAATTCCGACGCCATTGCTTATTTTGATGTTAACTTGATCGACACTGTTATTCGTAACTTAGTAAACAATGCAGTGAAGTATACTTCAAATGGTGATAATATTACTATTACCATTGAGAACAAAGAGCAGTTTGCAATAGTTTCGGTTCAAGATACCGGCATTGGCATTGATGATAAGCTAATAAGTAATTTATTTAGCATTGAAAACAAATCTGAAAGCAGAAAAGGAACAAATGGTGAAATGGGGACAGGTTTAGGGCTTACTTTATGCAAAGAATTTGTTGAGAAGAATGGAGGAAACATTTGGGTGAAAAGTGAAGAAAATAAAGGCAGTACATTTAGTTTTTCAGTTCCTTTGAAGAAATTTTAGTGGCAGCAGAGTGGTGCAGGGTATGCTGGGTGCTCCATAGGTTGATACCGGATGCCAAATTGCCCAGCCGGTAAAGAATTGAAAAACAAGTGGCAAAAACAGGGGATTTGCCCCATATTAGGGGTAGGGCCAGACATTGAATCCCCTATAGGTACAATGCTAACCAATGGTATAGCCCAAGCGAATTAAAACACAATTGAGCAAGTTGTTGGCAAACAAACACCCATAAAAAAAGGCAGTAGTTAAACAAAAACTACTGCCTTTTTTTTATATCTCAACTGTGCATTAATTCCTATATTGTTATGCCCTGCTATTTTATAATCCTAATTTATCCATTTTTTCTTTTTCGTACTTGCTATCCTCTCCTGGGTACCTCAATTCAAACCCATTATTTTGCATTGCTTGCATCCATATTAAACTTTGTTCCGCTGGCATTGAATCAAGTTGTTTTAAATAAATCGGGTCAGCAAAAGCTACGCTATAATCTTCAATTATCCATCCCTCATTTTTAATTTTTTCAATCAAATCATTTAAAAACAATGCCGATGTCAAGTTGAAATGTAGTAATACTGTATGTTTTATCTGTCTGTTATTAATTTGAGTTGAAAGTAAATTATAATACTGCGCTCTCTCAAAGATATGATTAACGTAATAATCTCTATATCTTGAAATTTCGACATCAGCATCCTGCTTTAATCGTTGCATTAATCTCATGTTTACATACCAATCGGAAGCATCGATTGTCACCCAACCTTGTTTATATCCAATTTCTTTTAGAAATAAGTTAATGCAATCTCTTTTTAACTCTGTGTTACCTCCTTTTAAATAGGGAAAACGAAATATCTTTTCAAAATTTTGATATCCTGAAATTAATGAATCACACTTTTGAATATCCTTGCTAAATCTTTCACAAGTCATTGATGAATCATTGTAGTTAGAATGATTGTATGTGTGATTTGCAATAATATGTCCGTCTTCATCCCATTTCTGCAACAGTTGTTTACCTTTTTCACTATCCATACCTTTCCCTGCAACAAACCAAACTACCTGAATATTATTGTCTTTTAATTGTTGGCGTATCATTGAATTCCATTCAGAATTTTTGTAATTAAGTCTATCTTTTGTAGAACCATCATCAAAGGAAAAGGAAATGTGAGGTTTATCCATATTTGAACGACTTGAATCAGTAACAAGTTTCTCGAATGATTTGGACTGAGCATTTACCGTTAACGCACATATTATTGTAATATAAAACGTAATAATAAATCTTAGTGTTTTTCTCATTTTTCCATGGTTATATGTTTGGTTTTTACACTGTGTTATAGTTGGCCATGGCCAAATTATGCACAGTGAGGGATTTCAATGCACTTTGCTATCAACCGACCAAAGGAAGCCTCACGAAGTGCAGCTAGAAAACCGCTACGTTGTTTATTAAATACTTTAAAGTTCAAATATACCAAAACGCCCCGCATTACGTATATTTATTGTTACCAACTGGCCTTTATTCATTTTCAATCATTTATGTTTCAAATCTGTACTAATTTTTGTTTTGTCAAGGTTGGCAGTCTGTGTGTTGGGGCAACCATACTCTTTGACAAGTTTTGGTTTGTGTGTCGGCTTTTTTGAGCGACTTGGCAATGTGTATGGATGCGAAGGGGTGTCATGTTTATTCCTTATTTTCAATCAGTTGTTTCAATTCTTCTTTACTTGGTAATACAGTCTGATATTTACTTGCAAAAATCTGTTGATTGTCTTTTGGTAATGTAATCTGTACCAAAGTTTCATTTTTCTGCTTACAAAGTACTATTCCAATCGTTTTGTTTTCCTCGGCTGTACGCACAAATTCATCGTAATAATTTACATACATCTGCATTTGTCCTAAATCCTGATGTTTTAGTTTTCCGATTTTTAAGTCGATAAGTACAAAACATTGTAGTAAACGGTTGTAGAAAACCAAATCCACGTAGAAATTATCATCCTCAACAGTAATCCGTTGCTGGCGACCAACAAATAAGAAGCCTTTTCCTAATTCCGTCAGGAAATGTTCCAGTTTGTTGATGATTGCTGTTTCCAAATCCGATTCGGTGTATTTGTCTTGTTCTTCCAGTCCTAAGAAATCAAGTACATAGGGGTCTTTTACGGCATCGCTTGGTTTGGTGATTATTTGTCCTTTTTCGCTTAATTTCTTTATTCCTTTTTTATCTCGGCTTAAAACCAATCGTTCATATAATGAAGAATCGTATTGACGTTCAAATTCACGAACTGACCAAGTATTATTTACAGCTTCTATCTCGTAAAACTTTCGTTCGTCATCGTTTTCAATTTTTATGAGTTGCAAATAATGCGACCAGCTTAGTTTAAAAGGATTTTCAGATTTACGCAACAGTGTCGTATATTTTTCGTTTTCAGAATTCGCAGACAGTGTTTGCGATTTTGAATAAACCACATAAAACTTACGCATTTGCTCTAAATTTCGCACCGAAAAACCTTTGCCAAATTCTTTAGTAAGGCGCTGTGAAAGTTCTTTTAGTGTTGACTTACCGTATTCAGCACGCTCTTTTCCTTTTTGTTCATCTTCTACTATTAACCTGCCAATTTCGAAGTAGGTTAAAACCATGGCATGATTTACGCTGGCAACAACAAACTGTCTGGCTTCCGATAACAATTCGGTTATCCTGCCAAACAGATTAATTCCTGATTTTGATATTTCGTTATTGCTCATCTTTTGATTGTTCTGATTTGTTAATTATTTTGTACAAATGAGATAAAAACCAAATAGTGATTCCTGTTTTCACCTTTAAACTACGAACCTGATTTTCGGTAATTCCAATATAGGGTTCGTGAATATTACATAAAATAGAATAGCATTCACAAATAAACTCAATATCATTTCTTGTAAAGTCTATCCTATAGAAATCTATTTTTGATGTAAAATATTGTATTCTTTTAGAACGTTTAATCCTAACAAATTCAATATCTTCCTTGCCAGCATGATAATTTTTAAACTCTCTCTTAAAAAGGTCAGAATCTTTTAATTCTGATTTAGGGGATAATTTCTGGTCAATCAAATACTCCAATATTGTTCTTAGTGATGTTAAACAATGACGAAGCCTGTCTGGATTTGAAGTATCGTTGATAACATAATTAGCTCCATGCCAGAGATTGTGTAAATCCATATTTTCCAAAATAGGCACTAAATATTCGTTTAACAGGGTTTCTTTTTCTTCAATATCGTCTTCGGGTAAATCTGAAGTGAGAGTTTTTTTTAATTCCTCTGTTGAGGAAATATTTAATATCTCAAAATCTGTCAGAAAACTAAACTGCGTCTCAGGATTTTCCTGAAAGCGTTTAATTGTTTCTGCCATTCTGCGAATACTATCGGGTATTTTAAGTGCTTGTAAATAACTGTAATCTGGAAGATTGAATTGTGGAAGGTTTAGAACAGGTAGTTTTGCTATAATTTTCGATTGTTGTTCTAAAATATTCAGCATTGATGCTGGAATTTGAAATTTCTGATAAGAGCTTGTTAAAAGTCTTTGCCTTTCTACAACCTCATTTATTCCTTCAAGCGCAGCCATGATTGGCAATTGCGATTTAAACTTGTTTTGCATCGAAATTATTTGTTTTACACTATTTGGAATATAATCTTTCATTCTTTTATTAATCTAAAAGTTTTCAATTTTTAATCAAAATCCTGCAATTTACAACTTTCATTTGTTAATCTGTCTGAAGTGTGTCGGCAAAAATTGCACTCTTTGGTAAGCATTGGTTTGAGCTTAGGCTCGTGGGGCTTACCAATGTGTGCAATGTGCGTAGGCAATCATTTTCTTGCGAGGTGGCAAAATAAAAATTCCATCAAATTTGCACTGTCGTTTCTTCTTGGACCTAAATTGTTGCCAACGTGTTGCCAATATGAGGAGGCTGGGATTTCCGTGCCATCTACCTATCTACCCGTTACTTTTTTGATTAAATGTACAAAAGTTTGGTAAACCACTGTCCCCCAGCTTACTTATATTGGCTGTTAGCGGTTTTTTCTATTACTTAACCTCCGTTAAAGGATTAATTTAAAACAAAATTATTTATTTTGCGACAATAGTATCTTGCCATATTATCTCTGTTTCTCCACTTAATGAACTATAACTATTTATGTATAATTCTAGCTTCGTTTTGTTAAAGTCAAACTCTAAATTAGAGTAGTTTCCAGGAAAGTTATCCATATAGACTTTTTCTAAAATAGTTTTCTTAAATGGCCCATAATGCTTATTTAAGATAAGACGATGAAGCGTAAAACTTTCTGTTTGTTGTATATAGATTGTCATATGATACTTATCAAAATTCTTTGTAATTGGTGGGTGAGTTTCTTCATTATCCAGTACTCCAGTACCAGCATATCCAATAATACCACCTATTACAAATACTAATACAGAAATAATTATTCCCAATATCTTCAATACTTTCTCTTTACGAAAAACAATATTCAATAATAGATAACACACTCCACTATAAACCACCGAAGCCCAAATAAATATTGTAGTATCTTGTATAAATGAAATGTCAAATTTATTAAGAATAATCCATGAGATAAGAAGTGTCAAGGCGATTAATATGATTAATCTATTTAGTCTTGTCTTCGTTTTTATTTTCTTGAAGATTATTAAACTAACTATTGGAAGCAAAAATAAAGAAACTATAAAAATGTATACTCCTGTCATATATTTTGTTATAATTAATAATTAACCATTACTCTAATAGATGCTCTTTGCATGAAACCTAACGGACAGGTATATGAGTTCGTAGCGAAAATTCAGCCCTACTTCACTAACACAGGTTACCGTTTGTTGAGTAAAAGTAATAAACTTTTAAAAAACCTCTATCCCCCGCTATGACTTATACACCTTGTTGTGTTTTCGTACTTATTTATAATCCCATTTTAAAAATGAGAAATCAATTTGATTCCTTGGATCTGACCCCTCAAAGTAAGAGAACTCTTTTAGATATCTTTCAACTATGTCCTTATTAAGATTATTCCAGTAAGTAATATCAAAGAATATATTATCAGTTCCATGAACAGCTAATACTTCAATAAATTTTAAAAGAGAATCCTTATTATCAAGGTCGTATTTAGAAAGAAGTTCTTGTTTAATATATTTATCATCATCCTTTGAATTAGCAAGTGCAATAACAGTATGGTCTTTATATGGTAAGCAATTTATGATTAAAGTGATTTGTCTCTCATTCAAATAAAATCTAGTTAATCCTGAAAACGCTACTGGCAATGTGCTTTCCGCAACAACAAAGGTAATAATATCGGGGTTCTGTTTGGAATAAAAATTTGACAACCAATATAAACGAGACTTATCCGAATTGATTATGTCCTCAATTTCCTTTTTATTAGCAGGTAAGGAAAATCTACTATCTTTCCAATCCTTTACAGAAAAACGCGCATTACCTATGGCATTATTAAAATTATCAATTGCTTTACTTTTAATTTTTTCAAAGTTTTTATCTAATTCTGTAAGTATTTTACTACCCATTTCAATATTGCAATTCAGCACATAAAATTCTCTAAAAATAGTTCTATGAATTAATTGCTCAAAAAATTTTTCAGAATAATCCCGCCCATTTGTTTTATCGAGTTCAGAAAAAAAATCTGTATCATGCAAGTTACATAAACAAGGAAAAACTGAGGCTTGTTTTTCAATTCCAACAGAATCCATAATAATAGTTTCATCTTTAATTGTCGGAGTATAAACCAAGCCATTAGATGCAATATTCTCAAGTACAGCTCTTTTTGATATCGAATGAGAGTAAATAGGTGGTTCTAAGCAACCTTCTATTTGACAATTTCCAAGTGGTTTAGGACGTTTACTGTAATATTTTCCATAATATTTAAAGGTTGATTGGATCTTTGCTCCAATATATTCAGATTCAATATTTTTATAAAAGTGAATAGACCAATTCTGAAATAGCAATTCCAGAACCTCATTTTCAGACATTTCTTTCTTACCCAGCTTATCAATAAGAAAATATTTTTTCACATTACTAATATTTAAGTTTAGCAGGATCCGAGTATGAATGTTAAGTGTATGATTTCGTAAGGGATTGCGGGCTTTAAACTTATCAAGTTACAACCTAAAACTGATGCGGGTGATATCGCTCGAAAACTTCTGAAACCCTTATGAATTATTGTTGTGCTTTCGTGTTTTTATAAACCTGAAATGATTTCAAAAAATCAGTAAGATGTGCATTTCCAAAATTTAAAATCTTGTTCTAATACAATTCCTTCTTGAATTATTATTGTATTATAATCTGAATATAAATATACATCACTAGGCATTACTAAAAATGTGTCAATGGGTAATTCGATTTCTAAATTACCGTTAACGATAGTTTTCTTAATACTATTAGCTTTTAGTTCATCAAAATCACCATTTCCTAAATTTTCTAAATCAGATTTAACAATGAAAAGTATATCGCCATTGTAATCGTTATAGACTCTTGATGACTCATCAATTATCGGCATGCAATCTCCAATGCCGTATTTTACATTTCCTATTAATCCTGTTGAGATATTAATATCCTTGTCATCCTTTTCACAACTTGTAAAAGTCACCAAAAAGATTGTCAAAACACTTATCAATACTTTTCTCATAATATTTTCTTTTTGTCAGTCATATCTTTTAGATGCAATAATCTGTCGAATAGTTGCGTCAACATGAAGCACAACGTTGATAATATGGGGCGTTTGGCATTTCAAAGCTCAAATGTATCAAACCGCTATATATTTTAATAAATGTTATCATGCTCAAAATTAGCACTATCCGCCAAATGACCTATATTTATTGTTGTACGGCGTTTTTTATTCACATTTATTCTGTTCAGCATAGTATTTAATTGGATTATGTTTCAAATACTCTTTGCCTTTAATAGATACACAAAATTTGTTTGTGTCAAGTTTTATAACCTGCTCTAAATTCTCGATAAATCCTTCTCCAAACTCTCCATCAGCAAAACTTGCAAGTTGAAGACTAGGCAAATAAAAATCATTATTATTTTCTATTACAACTTTGTCAAATACTTTTTGTGTGATTTTATAAAAGAATCCTGTTTTTTGCATTTTACTATCTGGAGAGGTTGTATTATAAAGTAATATAAACTCTTCAGTATTTTCTGGTACAAGATTCAATAATACATTATCTGGAATATCACTATTAGAATTAAACAAGTCAGTTGCTAATTTTAAATTCTCCTTATAATTAAGATTCTTCAAATTAATTTTAAATATTTCTTCCAATTCATTATCAATATCTGTGCTACTCCATAATACTGGATTATCAACGCCATTATATAATATCAAACCCCAGGCATCTTCCATTTTTGTCAAGTCAATTGTAAAATTTGAATTGTCCGATTTAATAAATTTGAGGAATCTTTTCTCTCTTGGAGCAAAGAATGTTGGAATATCTAACTTTTCCAATGTATCCATAGCTAGATACTCATAATATTGATTATCACTCACCACTTCATTCCAATCATCACCCATTTCATTTTGTTGCTTGTTTATCCACGACGTATCAGGAATTATAGAAATTGCACATACTTTATTAATAAGTCGAAATCGTGATGTGTCTTTAATTTTAATCGAAGTTTTTGCAAAATCCAGTTCTATATGGCTATGAAACTTATCATTTTCAAAGAATCTGTCCTGTACTGATAATGTATCATTTTGAGAATGCTCAATTTCTTGCTTAGCTTCAGTCTTTACGTTATTAGAAATACTATCTATTGTTTCTGATTGAATTTCTGTTTTCCGATTTTGGTTTGAATGACAAGAACTAAAAACAAAGGCGATACACAGTCCAATCAAGTATGAAATTCTGGTTAGATTTTGTTTATATATCATCTGTTTAATTTTCATGTTTGCAGGGTTCTCCTAAATGCCGTACAACGGTTTGAATATGCGTAGTGCGGATTTCGAAGCACTAACCTATCAAACTGATACAATTTTGAGTAAATGTACAAAACTTAAATTTATTACATCACCACGCATTACGTATATTTTTTGTTACCAACTGGGCTTTCTATTC
>JBNKPU010000041.1:0-4477 GCA_050295515.1 Bacteroidales bacterium
TAACAAGAAAAGAAAAAGTAGCAAAAAGAAAAGAATACCAGCATGTTATATTATAATTGTAGTTTAATTGTTAATAAGAAGGTACTAATATAAAGATGTATAAATATTTATTTGGACCTGTTCCTTCAAGAAGGTTAGGAATGTCATTGGGAGTTGATTTAGTTCCTAAAAAAGTTTGTTCACTTGATTGTGTTTATTGTGAAGTTGGTAAAACCACAAAATTGACACTTGACCGAAAAGAGTATATTAAATTTGATAAAATTAAAGAAGAACTATTTCATTATTTCAACAACAATCCTGACCCTGATTATATTACTTTTTCCGGTTCAGGAGAGCCTACATTAAACATTTTTATCGGTGATGCATTGCTGTTCATTAAACAAAACAAGCCAAACATTCCTATTGCTGTTTTGACAAACGGAACTCTTTTTTGCGAAAAAAATGTTAGAGAAGCAATACTTAATGCAGATGTTGTGCTTCCTTCACTTGACGCTGCAACTGAAGAAGTTTTTAAAAAAATAAATCGACCTGCGAAAAATTTAAGTTTCGATAAATATATTAACGGTTTAATTGATTTCAGAAAAGATTTTAAAGGCAAATTTTGGCTTGAAATATTTATTTTGCCGAATTATAATGATACTGAAAATGAATTAACAGAAATCAGAAATATGATTTTGAAAATAAAACCTGATTCAATCCAGTTAAACACTTTGGACAGACCAGGAACAGTTCAAAATCTTAGAGGAGCAACAAGAGATGAATTACAGCGAATAGTTGATTTTTTGAACATAGACAATGTGGAAATAATTGCAGCATCGCCCGAAAGAAAAAATATACTATCTTACAGGAATGATAAAGAAACAGCAATTATTGAAACCATAGAAAGAAGACCTTGCACTCTTGACGACTTAACTAAAATTTTAGGGTTACATGTAAATGAAATAAATAAATATCTTGACGTTTTGGAAGCAGAAAATAAAATTGAAACAAAAAAGCAAGAAAGAGGTGTTTTCTATCAAAAGAAAGATAAGTAATGAGAATTATTGAAGAATTAACTTTGCATAATAAATAGGACTATGAGCGGTCTGTAAGACCCAGCGATGAGTCCATGTTGAACTACAACCCGGCCAAGTTAGCAGGGCGTTTTTCTATGCACTTATCGACGGTTTTATGTGTTTTTTGCTGGGTTTAAGGAGGTAATTCCCATGGAGGTAATTTTATAAAAAGTGAAATATCTATTTGAAAACTATATATGAAAAAGCTTTCGACAACAGATGAGTTAACATAATTCTTGCTTTATTCTGTTCCTGAAGGAAATATTTAAGTAGAAGTTATTTTAAATGAGGAAACTGTTTGGCTCTCTCAAAAGTCAATAGCTCAACTGTTTGGTGTTCAGATACCAGCTATCAGCAAGCAATTGAAAAATATTTTTGAAACAGGTGAACTTGAGGAAGAATCAGTTATTTCCATTTTGGAAACAACTGCATCTGACAATAAAAAATGCCAAGTTAGATATTTCAATCTTGATGCAATAATTTCTGTTGGATACAGAGTAAATTCTCAACAAGCTACCAAATTTAGAATATGGGCAACTCAGACTCTTAAAGAATATATTATTAAGGGATTTGTGATGGATGACGAATTTGAACAGTCAGGGGTAATATTAAGCACCTAATCCAAGTGATACATATCACCAGATCAGTTGCTTGCCTTTTTACAAACATGAAATAGCTTTGCACAAGTATATCTAATCAACATAAACCATGCTTGAACACCAAAAAACAATACTTGAAAAAGTAAGTGATAACAAAGAACTGTTCCGAAAAGAAATAATCAAGTCTTTTAAATGGCTTAAATCTTATGAGATCCTTGAACTTCATAAATGGTTACAAGAAAATTTCAATACAACCCATGAAGAAGTTATAAAGAGCGTTTTCCAGTATATTGCTGCCTGAAAAATACTTGTATATTAAAAGCAGCCTTCTACCTGCAAAATGACTGTGATTGTTATTTCCCAGGATTGTTTTATTATAAATATTGTCCCAATTCTTAAACATTGATACCAATTAAAATAATACAGGATAGAATGCATTGTTTAACAGCAAACAAAAACTAACTTAACAGAATCGTTTTAAAATTGCCTTATTTTTTGAAAAATGCCAGTATTGTTACCTTGCTGGCATTTTGTTTTTGTATAGGCTTATGCCAGTTGTCTTTCCCTTGCTCTTTGGTGCTATGGTGCTAATAAAGCGATTGTTTTTCTATCACCAAAACAAACCTCAATGCCCTTGAATCAGGTTATTGTTCTTGCCTAATAGGGATAACAGCAATATTATCTATATAGTAATAAGCAATACCATCCTCAAGTACTCTATCCATTCTGGAATTAGGACTCTGGGAAAAGTCCAGGTTTATATATTCTGTCTTTTCATCGCTGGAAAAATCCCCAATAATTAGGTGTTTCTCTTCTCCTTTAGCCAACTATTTAACTTCAATTTTGTACCAGGCACTTTGTTCTATTGTATCCAGATTGGTTTTTAGGCTGGTAATTGGATTGTATAATAAAGGTTTGCATCTAGGTTTATAAGACAGTTTATTGGTAATAGCTATACCAAGCCCATTGATTGCATAGGTGCAAAAATCAGCAACAGCAAACTCAAACCATATCAGGTATAGGCTATCTTTTTTGCAGGGTTCTATTAATCCACACGATATGTACTCCCTGTAATTTAGGAGAATTTAAATTCGATACAAACTATGCTTGAACATCAAAAACCAGTACTAGAAAAAATGAGCTACGATAAAGAGCTTTTAAGAAAGAAATTATTAAATCATTTAAATGGCTAAAATCGCACGAAATTTTACAGCTTCACCTTTGGTTGATGGAAAGATATGGTTCAATGCATGGAGATGTAATTAATAATCTCTTTCAACATATTGCCGCTTAATCAATACCCCGTTGTTTGCCCAAAGACTACCAAATATAGGATCAGATATTGATAAATAAAGTCATTTATGAGTCTGATCAGTCAGAAAAACCGAGGTGATATTTTCAGGCACATTCGAGTAATTCGTTTGTGCCTGATTTTATTTAGAGGATTAAATTTATCTCATTAAACCCTCGAAAAAAAGTTATCCGTTTTTACCGCCTATGTGGTCATTGGGCCTATAAAAGTGTTTTTTACATACCCTTGGAACACAATAGAAAATTCTGGCGTTGGCAAGTGGCAAGACGGATGCAGGACAGGGTCAATACCCCATGGTCCATGTTATCAAGACTAATAAAACTGTATGTTATATGCAGGGTCCATAAAATTGTCCAGTGTTTCAGACAGCTTTTTAAATTCCTGACCGTCTTTTCTAATATACCGGTCAAAGAAAGGTAAAGGCATACCGGTGTTATATTTTAACCTATCGAAAGTACCGGAAAGGAGGATTGAAAAGAATCCTGAACTTTTTTTCCTGGCTTCCTTCAGAAGGTCCAGCCCATTCATATAGTTCAACTGGTAATCCAGAATCAACACCTCTGGGCGATTGCCCATGCTATGCAGGCAATGCCTCTCATCCTGGAACCATATAACATTCCTAAACCCTATACTCCTTAAAAAGCTTTGCACAGCTTTCCCATAGAGTTCGTTGTCTTCAATTATGAAGATAATACTGTTTTTTGTAACCATATTGCATTTTGTTTGGTTTGGTCCATGTCCAATCTTTTACTGTAATAGTGCGGTATTGTTTTAGCTTTGCCGGTAATATATATCACCCTCCCCATCTAATGTTAATCATTACAGAAATGCGGGACTTGGGCCCAGAGACAAGGAATTGGGCTATGGAAGGTACCAACCCTTCCTCTTGTGGTTACCAATAAATTATGCCAATAAGTGGGAAAACTCATAGAAAATTAAATAAAACTGACTAACTTCTATTAAGAAACCAGGCCACCTTAAAGGGTAATTATTTTTCTAGATGAAGGAGAAAATAAAAATGTCCATTTATAAGGATTTTGAGAAGTATTCACTGGAACAAAAATATATTGTTGTTATTGCAACCCTGGTGTCATTTGCTTCAGTTCTAGCTGTTATTGCAAATCTATTCTTGGATAACCTGACACTAATAATCATATCTTCTGCTTGCTCAATTGTTTATATTGCATGTTTCTTGCTTGTCAGGTTAAGGAAATATTTTCGTTTTGTAAGCTGGTTGTTGATCTTAAATACTTTTGTATTAATAGATTTCAATTGGTTCCTGTTTGAAGGTTCAAAGGGTTCTTCATTATTAATAATATTAATATTGCTCATTTGTGGTTTTCTAATTTTACAGAAATCAGATAAGCTGGCCGGCATGACCGTAATGTTAATAAACCTGGGAGCTTTGTTATATGTTGAATATAATTACCCAAATCTGATAATGCAATATACAGACAAAGCTAAAAGGATAGTCGATATTTCAGTAGCATTTTGTCTTTGTGCATTTATCC
>JBNKPU010000042.1:0-9188 GCA_050295515.1 Bacteroidales bacterium
CGGCTGGACACTATTGAAACTTCTTTAAGTTTTCTTTTGTGTCCTAAAGCTTCTATGTATTCCCTAATAACACTTTTTAGGGGTTGTGTGTTACTCTTCCTCATAGCCCAAATAGTTTATTCCATTTTGTTCAACCCTGAATAAAGAATATTTTCCTTCGTATTCTTCCAATAATTCTTTCATGCGCAATTCATTGGTGTGCGTTATAAAAATTTGGCCGAAATTATCTCCAGACACTAAATGAATAATCTGTTTAACCCGGTTCACATCAAATTTATCGAAAATATCATCCAATAATAGAATAGGAGGTATTTTCTTTGTATTGCTCAGAAAGACAAATTGAGCCATTTTTAAAGCTGTAAGGAAGGTTTTTTGTTGCCCCTGAGATCCAATTTTTTTTATTGGATGCGTAAACATTGTTAAATCAAGGTCATCTTTATGAATTCCAGTTGTGGTGTGTTGAGCGGCAAGGTCAGCATGAATGTTCTTATTAATTAAAACTTCAAATGATTCGTTGTTCAATTGTGAATTGTATTGAATGCTGACCTGTTCCAGTCCATCAGAGATATTGTTGTAAAATTCCTTGAATAATGGATTAAGTTTTTCGATAAACAATTTTCGTTCGGCATGTATTTCGTCACCTAATGGAATTAACTGGCTGTTATATACATCTAGTAGATCACGGGCATTGCCCGACCCATGCATGTTTTTGAGCAGTTTATTTCTTTGTGCAAGGATTTTATTGTATCTGATAATGTTTTCCAGATAAACCGGATGGTACTGTGAAATTACAGCATTAATGTATCTACGACGCTCCTCACTGCCTCCTAAAATCAGGTTGGAGTCAGCGGGCGATACCATAACTACCGGAAATTGCCCTATATGCTCAGAAATCCGTTTGTATTCCTTTTTGTTTTTTCTGAACACCTTTTTTTTATCTTTCTTTAATCCACAATAGATTTCATAGGCTTTTTCATCGATTATAAAATTACCCTGAAGTACCAAAAAGTCGTTGCCCTCTTTAATCGAATATAGGTCTGAACTATGGAAATAGCTTTTACTCATGCACAAATAATAAACGGCATCGAGCAAATTTGTCTTGCCTACACCATTGTTCCCGACAAAACAATTAAGTTTCGGATTTAGACCAATTGTGGCTTCTGAATAATTCTTAAAATTTACTATCGAAAGGTTGTCGATGTGCATACATGCAATTTTTCAGGCTCAAAAATAGAAAATTGTATAGGCAAAATGATTGTTTTTGCATATTTATTGTTACTATCCGGCAAATATTTTTGCTAATTATTCTAAATAATTTACATTTGCACACATTTAAAATGCAATAACTAATACCATACGATGAGTAAAAAGCAAAAGGCACAGAATGATGGTTTTGAAGCGGTTGAGGAAGCGTTGACCAAAACGGAACAGTATATTGAAGAAAACCGGAAAAGTCTTACTATAATTATTTTAGCAATAGTAGTAGTTGTAGGTGGTTTTCTAGCCTATAAAAACCTTCTTCTTGAACCGAAAGAAGGTAAGGCACAAAGTGACTTATTTATGGCCGAAAAATATTTTGAGCAAGATTCATTTAGACTTGCATTGGAAGGTGATGGTGTTTATGCACCTGGTTTTCTTGAAATAATCGATGAATATGCAGGTACAAAATCAGCCAACCTTGCAAAATATTACGCAGGAATTTCTTATTTGCGTTTAGGTGAATTTCAAGATGCTATCGATTATCTTGAAGATTTTGACGGTAATGACAGGATGGTGTCCATTGTTGCACTTGGTGCTACTGGAGATGCTTATTCTGAGCTTGGTGAGTATGAAAAAGCTGCCTCATTTTATGAAAAAGCTACCGGTTTAAATGAAAATGAACTGCTCACTCCGATTTATTTGTTCAAAGCAGCTCTGGTTTATGAAGAACTAGGTGACCTAAAAAAAGCTTTAGACAATTACAGTAAAATCAAAACTGATTATCCTGATTCTGAAGAAGGAAAAACTATTGACAGGTATATTGCGGCTATTGAAGTCCAACTGTAAGCAAAAAATATTTTTCAACGAAAAAAGTACCAATATCAATAAGATTATTGGTGCTTTTTTTATTTTAGCATAATGCCAACCATCTATTACCTCTGAACATGGACAACTTTGGTTCAGAAAACACATCACATTAAACGGAATTTAATATATTACTTATGGCCACATCATTAAAGAACCTATCTGAATACGACCCATCCAAAGTTCCCTCAGCAAATTCAATGAAAATTGGTGTTGTCGTAGCTGAATGGAACGATAAAATCACCTTTGCTCTGAGGGATGGTGCAGTTGAAACACTTATTAAACTTGGAGCAGAAGTGAATGATATTACTGTTGACTATGTGCCTGGCACTTTTGAATTAACTGCTGGGGCAAGGGCATTTGCTCAAACAGGACTTTACGATGCTGTTATTGTGTTAGGTTGTGTCATTCAAGGGGAAACACCTCATTTTGATTTTATATGTAGCGGAGTGACTCAGGGCATAACCCAACTTAATACTCAATATGATATACCCTTTATCTTCGGTGTTCTTACAACCGAAAACCTCCAACAAGCTCTTGACAGGGCAGGAGGAAAGCATGGAAATAAAGGGGATGAGGCTGCTATTACAGCCATTAAAATGGTGGACCTGTTTAAAAGATTGGTTTAACTGATATGAAAAAGGTAGTTGTTGGTTTATCAGGTGGTGTTGATTCAAGTGTGGCAGCATACTTGCTTAAGGAGCAGGGCTATGATGTAACTGCTATGTTCATGATAAACTGGCACGAGACCGAAGGAACATTATCAGGTGATTGTCCATGGAATGATGACCTTATTTTTGCAGAGCTTGTGGCCAGAAAATTGGACATTCCATTTAAGACAGTCGATTTTAGTAATGAATATGGTCAGCGTGTAGTGGATTACATGTTTGATGAATATCAGAAAGGAAGAACTCCAAACCCGGATGTGCTATGTAATCGAGAAGTCAAGTTTGATCTTTTTGCCAAAGCTGCATTTGAAATAGGTGCCGATTTTGTTGCAACCGGGCATTATTGCCGTAAAGATACTGTAGTAAAAAACGGAAAGGAGTATCATAGATTATTGGCGGGACTTGATCCTTCAAAGGAACAGAGTTATTTTTTGTGTCAGGTGAACCAGGAACAGTTGAGCAAAGCATTGTTCCCAATAGGTCATTTATTTAAAAAGGATATTCGTCAAATTGCTAAAGAACAAGGACTTGCTTCGGCCGAGAAAAAAGATAGCCAGGGCATTTGTTTTGTGGGAAAAATCGATTTGCCCACTTTTCTGCAGCAAAAGCTGTCAAGTAAGCCTGGTATTGTTGTAGAAATCGAAAAAGATTCACCGCATAATCCTTTAAATGTAAAACCTGAATTCGGAAAAGATTACAACCTAGATGAACTAAAGGCCTTTGCTGAGCATCCATACTATAAAGCTGAAATGGGTTTCCAGGCTGGGAATCATGGAGGTGCTCACTTTTATACAGTTGGACAGCGAAAGGGGTTAAATATTGGCGGCAGAAAAGAGCCTCTGTTTGTGTTAAGTACCGATGTTGTAGAAAATGTTGTCTTTGTTGGTCAAGGACATGACCACCCCGGACTTAATCGCTATGGACTTTTTGTTCCAGAGACTGATATCCACTGGATTAGGCCGGACCAGGCAATGTCTATAGGAGATAAAAGAATTTACAACGTTAGGGTAAGATACAGGCAAGCCTTGCAGAAAGCATGTCTTTATAAAACGGAAACAGGAATTTATATTCTGTTTGAAAGTATTCAAAGAGGAATTACATCTGGGCAGTTTGCTGCCTTTTACGATGGCGATGAGCTGGTGGGATCTGGTGTGATAGCTTAATTTTGAGGGAATTCTCTTTTCAAAGCCATTGTATGTGCAATGGCTTTGAAAAGAATAAAGATACCAAATACTTATTTTTCATCTTTTATATGAAGGCCGCATTCTTTATGTTCTGGTTCTTCCCACCACCATCTTCCGGCACGAATATCCTGTCCTTTCTCAACAGGTCTGGTACATGGTTGACAACCAATGCTCGGAAAACCTTTATCATGTAATTTATTGTACGGTACCTGTTTTTCTTCTATGTACTTCCACACATCTTTTTCAGACCATTTTAACAGTGGATTTACTTTAATCACCTGGTTGCCTTCATCCCATTCAACCAGAGGTGTAAAAAAACGCGTTATTGATTGATCTTTCCTCAATCCGGTAACCCAAACATCGATATCCTTAAGAGCTCTTTTTAGAGGTTCAATTTTACGGATACCACAGCATAATTTCCGGTTTTCAATGCTTTCATAAAATAGGTTAATTCCCTTAGAGTTAACCATTTCTTCAACCTTATCGGCATTTGGGAAATAAACCTCTACATGAATGCCATATTTTTTATTTGTTTCGTCCAAAACATCATATGTTTCAGGAAATACACGGCCAGTATCAAGGGTAAATAGTTTAACAGATTTATCAATACTTACAATCATATCTGTTAAAACCTGATCTTCAGCCCCCAAACTTGTTGCTAATCCAACCTTTCCGTCAAACTCTTTAATGAAATAATCCAATATTTCATGTGGGGCCTTTTGTGCTAATTCTTCTGTAAGTTGTTTTGCAAGATTCTCTTTGTTCATACTTATTAATCTTTTCGCTTTTCAAGTGTGTAATGTAGCATTAAATAGCCTGCTACACCTGCAATAAATGAGCCGGTTAAGATACCAATCTTTGCTGGATTTAGCAAAGCTTCTGAAGTAAAGGCCAGATTGGCAATAAACAATGACATGGTAAAGCCCATTCCACCCAAGAAGCCTAAACTGAGTATATGTTTCCATTTTACATTTTGGGGCAAAACAGCCAAGCCAAGTTTTACACTTAACCACGAGAAAACAAAAACACCCAAAACCTTGCCCAGAATAAGACTAAGTTCAATTACTCCGCTTACATTTGAAAAAATATCGCTGAATTGAGCTCCTTTAAGTACAACACCGGCATTCGAGAAGGCAAAAAGAGGCATGACAATAAAAGTCACAAAACCATGCAACGTATGTTCTAACCTTTGAACAGGGCTTTGCACATGAAAGATCCTGTCCTGCATATTGGAAATAGCAGCCAACTGTTCATGGTTTAATGTTATTTCATCATTGCAATCATCCGAATGACAAAAATAATCGAGGTTGTCCTGCATATGAGTTTTAAAGGTGTATGACTTAATGGTCCTGTTAAGCGGAATTGTAAATGCAATTAAAACTCCTGCAATAGTGGGGTGCAATCCAGACTTAAGAAACATGTACCATATTATCCATCCAATAAACATGTACGGAGGCACTGTTTTAATTTGCAGCTTGTTAAATATTATGAGAAGAACGACAAGACCTAATCCAATTAATAAATAGCTCCAATATATTTGCTGGCTATAGAATAAGGCAATAATCACAACAGCACCTAAATCATCCACTATAGCAAAAGCCACTAAAAAAACTTTTAGGGATATAGGAACACGTTTTCCAAGAAGGCTCAAAATACCTAAGGAGAATGCTATATCTGTTGCCATGGGTATTCCCCAACCCGATTCGGTTTCAGGATTCTGATTAGCCAAAACGAAGATTAAAGCAGGCACTATCATTCCTCCAATAGCAGCAGCAATGGGTAAAGAGGCCTGCTTAATCGTAGATAGCTGACCAGCAATTATTTCACGTTTTATTTCAAGCCCAACTACAAAAAAGAATATGGCCATTAAGCCATCATTTATCCAGTGCAACAGATCTTTGGAAAGCTCAAATGATCCCAGGCCAATTGTAAGCTTTGTGTGCCATAGTTCTTTATAGCTCTCTGCCCAAGGCGAATTAGCCCATACTAAAGCAACAATTGTAAAAACCATTAAAACAATTCCCCCGGATGCTGAAATCCGTAAAAACCGTTGAAAGGGTTCAAGCATGCCTCCTATAATTGTTGGGTCTTTATGTTTTTCCATGACTGAATAATTGATTTAGGATATTTGGTTCTGTATTATAATGAACAACAAGAATATTTGAAGAAAGTTTGAACAAAAACATGCTTTTTTAAAGGAATAAAGAGCCTAAAGGTGAAGGTATTTTTTGAATTTGTCACTCATTTTGAAATATGTGTACCGGTCGGCATGTACCCCTGTTGAGGTAACTTTTACACCATCAACAAGGTATGTGCTTTGCTCGCCTGCAATTCTGGAGAAGTAGATGTCGTATTTCTTTTCATCTTCGGATAACACAAGGTGAGATAGGTTTGCATCAAAATCAGATGCAAGGTTCTTATGGCATAAAGGGCAGTGAATCTCTAATAATTCGTTTTGTTCAAACTGAAATGATGGATGTTTGAGGCTTGTATAATTTCCTATTTCTGGGTGAAGAAGTATTAAACCCTTTTGTTTGGCCTGGTTTTTTACCATAAGAATAATATACTCGCCAACCTTTAGATGTCCATTGCAATCCGGACAAGTATAATGTTTTTCCATGGTTGAAGTGTTTTGTTTGTTAAACAAGTTACAATATTTTGAGCGCAATTTCAATGATATTCTTTAACTTACAGTATTCATTGATGAAATTTAGCTGTTCATCAAAATAACTTGTTTTTTCAAAACTCAATGTATTGCCATGGAGTATAACTAATTAAATATAATCAGTTCGAATGGGTGTTCTTGTTCATAACAGGTGAATAACTTAGGCTTTTTAACGTCACATAGATTAGTTATATTAGTACTGTGTATATTGCCTTATATCGATTGAAGTAAACAGCATGCTGCTAACCTAAATATTCAGCTATGAAATATTATCTAACCCTTACTTTGTTATTTCTTGTCTTTCAGTTCTCTTTTAGCCAATACATTTCAGATATTGTTACCGGCGATTGGGAAGACGATGCGGTATGGACTGGAGGAAATCCTGCTCCAGATACAGATGTTCTAGATGATGATGTTGAGATAAATGGGAAAATAACCAGGAATGGTTCTGTAGATTTTTATTTAGGCAATGATCTCGTAGTAAATGATACATTAATAATTACAGGAGACCTTACTACAGCAGTGTTTTCAAGTATAACTGTAGCAACTGACGGAGTACTTATTATACTCGGTGATATGTTAGGTTTTCTGAGTTTCGGGAATATTGATGGGATTGTCGCAGTAGTTGGAAATGTAATAGCACCTATTAGTAGTTATAATAATGATGATGGTGATGTATATGTTTTTGATAATGTTATACCCCCAAGTTCATTTTCAGATCCTGGTTCAATTGGTGATTCTTCTGGATTAGCAATTGATTACCCAGGATTATCAGATGAAATTAATGATCTGATTACTGGATATTCTTGTTCAACTGCGCCTACATCAGCGAGTTCAAGTGATGATAATTTCTGTCAGGGAGCCGTTGCTAATATAACTTTAAGCTATAGTGGAGGAGTAAGAAGTACAACGGCAATAGCAACTTGGTATGATACCGATCCAACTATAGGTTCTCCAGCAAACATAGGCACAGATCAGGATCTTTTTATTGCTGCGCCTGCAACTACAACTACATATTATGTGCGTTTTGAAGGGGATCCAGGTGTATGCGGTAGTACGGTCACTTCTGCAGTAAGTGTAACTGTTACTGTTAGTCAGCCTGTGGGAGCGGTTGGAGCTATTACGGGAAGTGCAAGTGTGTGCGATGGAACTCTTGGTGTAGCTTATTCAGTACCCGCTATTACAAATGCTACTGGGTATATTTGGTCTTTGCCTACAGGAGCATCAATTGCTACTGGTACTAATACAAATAGTATTACTGTTGATTTTGCAGCAGGTGCGAGTTCAGGAAATATAACTGTTCAAGGAACAAATGCTTGTGGCAATGGTGCTATTTCGCCTAATTTTACCGTTACCGTGAACAGCACTCCCACAGTCAACGACATAGCAGACCTGTCAACCTGCGACAGCTATGCCCTGCCGGCGATCACCGGCACAAACCTAACTGGCAACGAAGCGTACTTTACAGGCACTGGCGGCACGGGCACCCAGTACAATGCCACCGATGTGGTCAGCTCAACCTCGACACTGTACATCTATGATGCGACCGGTACGACGCCCAACTGCAGCTCAGAAGAGATCTTTACGGTGACCGTGAATGCACTTCCAGCAACGACATTGAACGCCTCGGCAACGACAATCTGCTCCGGTGATAGCGTGACCTTCACAGCTGGGGGCGGCAACGAGTACGAGTTCTATGTTGATGGAGTGAGCGTACAAGCACAGTCCGCTACGAACACCTATACAACAACAGGGCTCTCCAACGGTGAGAGCGTAACCGTAAGGGCAGTGAATACTGCAACAGGCTGCGATTCGACAAGTGCAGGCATCATGGTAACAGTGAACGTGTTGCCAACAGTAACCGCAAGTAACAACGGGCCGGTATGCTCTGGTTCTGATTTATTGCTTTCTGCTACAAGTAGTGGAGCAACCAGTTGGCAATGGAGCAGCAATGGTTCTGCGACCTTTAGTGACAATACGGTCAGCAACCCGATAGTGAGCGGCGCAATGGATGGAGAAGTATTTACGGTAGAAGTCAGCAATGGTACATGTACCAACACCGCCACAACAGTAGCAAGTGTAGATGCTTCGACATTGACTCTCAATGTTACTAACAATGGACCGATATGCTCTGGTTCTGATTTATTGCTTTCTGCTACAAGTAGTGGAGCAACCAGTTGGCAATGGAGCAGCAATGGTTCTGCCACTTTTAACGACAACACGGTCAGCAACCCGATAGTGAGCGGTGCAGTGGATGGAGAAGTATTTACGATAGAAGTCAGCAATGGCACATGTACCAACACCGCCACAACAGTAGCAAGTGTCGATGCTTCGACATTGACGCTCAATGTATCGAACAGCGGTCCGGTATGTTCTGGTGCTAACCTGCAGCTATCTGCAGAGGCACCTGGAGCAACCAGTTGGCAATAGAGCAGCAATGGTTCGGCGACCTTTAGTGACAATACGGTCAGCAACCCGATAGTGAGCGGCGCAATGGATGGAGAAGTATTTACGGTAGAAGTCAGCAATGGTACATGTACCAACACCGCCACAACAGTAGCAAGTGTAGATGCTTCGACATTGACGCTCAATGTATCGAACAATGGA